>NZ_CP077087.1:4545000-5145000 GCF_014268495.2 Pseudomonas monsensis
TCTTGTTGACTATCAGTCTGACCCCACAAGCACCCACACGAATTGCTTGATTCAGTTGTTAAAGAGCGGTTGGTTAAGATCTTTCGTCTCAACCGAGGCGCGCATTCTACAGCAGCCTCATTTGCTGTCAAGTGATTATTTTCAGAAGTTTTCGAAGATTTCTTCAACAACTTCAACCACTTGCGCTTCCGATCTCTCGTTAGCGGGAGGCGAATTCTACAGCGTTACTCGCTGTTGTCAACACCTCTTTTTCTCCGCTTTCGACCGAGAAGATCGAACCGTTGAAAGCACCAGATCAACCGGCATCTCCAACTCCTTCCAGGCTTCGATGAACTGAAGCAAGCCACCGTCGAAAACTGCGTAACTCATTGAATCTCAAGGAGTTTTCCGTTTCGACTGCGCCGGAAGTGGGGCGAATTATAGACTTCCAGAATCTGCCGTCAACACTTAATTCTGTTTTTCTATCGTTCCAAGAAAAAACGACCTATATATAGACGCCACCGCAGTGAATGCGCAGTATATTGCCCAATATCTACAACAATACCCTGCTCTTACCTTGGACGATGCCGCGCAATGAATGACCAACCTCGCTCTCTTGCCTCAATGCTGTTCCCGGTTGGCCTGCTGTTAATAGCCATGGGGTCAATCCAGTCCGGCGCGTCTTTGGCCAAGAGCATGTTCCCGGTGGTAGGCGCCCAAGGCACCACCACGCTGCGATTAGTCTTCGCCAGTGTAATCATGTTGCTACTGCTGCGCCCATGGCGTGCCAGGCTGACCTCCAGATCATTGCGCACCGTGATCGTCTACGGCATGGCATTGGGTGGCATGAACTTCCTCTTCTATATGTCCCTGCGCACCGTGCCGCTGGGAATCGCGGTTGCGCTTGAATTCACCGGTCCATTGGCGGTTGCCATCTATGCATCGCGTCGAGCCATCGACTTTCTATGGATCGGCCTCGCCGCCATCGGATTGCTGCTCTTGATTCCGACGGGCGCAACCTCCAGCGGGATTGATCTGCTGGGTGCCGGTTATGCGTTAGGGGCCGGCGTCTGCTGGGCGCTCTATATTCTGTTCGGTCAAAAGGCTGGGGCTGACAACGGCGTCACCACCGCGGCTCTAGGTGTAATGATCGCTGCACTGTTTGTTGCGCCGATCGGTATCGTGCATGCCGGCACTGCGCTGCTGACACCGTCACTGATACCTGTCGCCATTGGCGTCGCCATCTTGTCCACCGCCCTGCCCTACACCCTGGAAATGGTTGCACTCACGCGCATGCCCGCCCGTACTTTCGGTACGTTGATGAGCATCGAGCCTGCATTCGGCGCCTTGTCTGGCCTGTTATTCCTGCAGGAATACCTCTCACTGTCACAATGGATGGCCATCCTCTGCATTATTCTGGCTTCCGTCGGCGCCACCCTGACCATGGGCAGCGCCGCCAAACCTGCCATTGCGGCAGATTGAAGCGGGATTTCACGAAGGTCTGGCAATTGGCGCTCATTTAGGCCATGTTTAGGCCTTAACTTGATGCCATACATGGATTTTTCGAGCAGGGATTTGAAAGCGCTCAGAGCGCAAGCGAAGACAGGCAGACCCGAGCGTCAGACTCGCGGCCGCTATAAGGACGGTAATGAAACGAATTTTGATACTTATCGCTGTACTCGCGATTGCGGGCTGTGCGGCGACGTCGAAGACCCAGGTAAAACACGGCAAAAAAGGGCTGCATATCAATTGTTCTGGACTGTCGTCCTCTTGGGACAAGTGCTACACCAGCGCAGCCAACTCCTGCGCTCCAAAAGGCTACAAAGTCATCGCCAAGTCCGGAGACACCGTAGAAGAGCCGGGTGATTATCCGTTTGGCCTCAACCCTGCCGGTTATACCAGCCGCAGCATGATCGTCATTTGCAAATAGTTCAGCCCTCCCCGGCGAGCTGGCGACCGATTTCTTCATGGCTGGACTTCAGCACTTCGCGCTGAATGTCCGGCGTGGCCAGCATCCGCGCCACCACCAATGCCCCGACACACTGCGACAGAATCGACCACGCGAGGCTGTCGCTTTCCAGTATTTGCGCCCAGCTTTTCTGCAGCCGACAGATCCACAACTCGGCCTGCTCGCGCACCTGCAATTCGGAACGGGCGATTTCCGCGCCCAGCGCCGGCAACGCGCAGCCGGCCTCGGGCTGCTCAACATGAGACATGCTCAAATAGTGTTTGAGACAGCGCTCCAGTCGCGTCCGGTCCTGCGTGCCCTGCCCGCCCAGGCGCTCCAGGCTTTGACCCAGTTCGCGCTCAACGATGGCCGTAAACAACGCATCCTTCGAAGAGAAATGACTGTAGAACGCCGCGCCACTCAGTCCAATCGCCTTCATCAAGCCATCGACGCCTACCGTGGAAAACCCGGAACGCTTCGCCGAGAGCGCACTGCTGTGCAATAGCTTGTCCCGGGTTTCCTGTTTGTGACTGGCAGAGTAACGCATGAATGTGCCCCGAATTGCTCGTCTTGACGTTGCCCGGATCCTAGCATAACGTTCGTTCACTTAACGATCGTTTACTAAAGGGAATCCCCATGAATAACAACAAGGTCGTATTGGTGGTCGGTGCAGGCGATGCGACGGGCGGCGCCATTGCCAGGCGTTTCGCCAGGGAAGGTTACGTCGCCTGTCTGACCCGACGCAGCGCCGACAAATTGCAGCCACTGGTAGAGGCGATTAATGCCGAAGGTGGCGAAGCCCACGGATTTGCCTGCGATGCGCGCAAGGAAGAAGACGTCATCGCACTGATTGAAGACATCGAAACCCGCTTGGGCCCAATCGAAGCGTTCGTCTTCAACATCGGCGCCAATGTGCCTTGCAGCATTCTCGAAGAAACCGCACGCAAGTATTTCAAGATCTGGGAAATGGCCTGTTTCTCAGGTTTCCTCAATGCCCGTGAAGTGGCCAAACGCATGGTCACCCGCCAACGCGGCACGATTCTGTTCACCGGTGCGACCGCCGGGCTGCGCGGCGCTTCCGGGTTTGCCGCCTTCGCCGGTGCCAAGCATGGCATTCGCGCTCTGGCGCAAAGCATGGCGCGGGAGTTGGGGCCGATGAACATCCACGTTGCTCACGTGGTGGTGGACGGCGCCATCGACACCGACTTCATCCGCAACAGCTTCCCCGAAAAATACGCCACCAAGGATCAGGACGGCATACTCAATCCCGAACACATTGCCGAGAATTACTGGTATCTGCACAACCAGCCACGGGACGCGTGGACATTCGAGCTGGATCTGCGCCCATGGAACGAGCGCTGGTAAGCCCCACTTCATAACAATAAATAGAGAGAAGCGACGATGCGTAAAACCGTTGAGTTCTATTTCGACCTAGGGAGCCCGGCCACTTATCTGGCTTATACCCAGTTACCGAAACTGTGTGCCGAAACCGACAGCAAGTTGATTTACATCCCGATGTTGCTGGGAGGTGTGTTCAAAGCGACCGGCAACGCCTCTCCGGCGATGATTCCGGCCAAAGGCCGTTACATGTTTCAGGATCTGGATCGCTACGCCAAACGCTACGGCGTGCCGTTGACATTCAATCCGCACTTTCCGATCAACACGCTTATGTTGATGCGCGCCGTCACCGGCATCCAGTTGCGCCAGCCTGAACGCTTTCACGCGTTTATCGATTGCCTGTTCAACGCGTTGTGGGTCGAGGGCCGTCCTCTCGATGAGCCGGCGACCGTCGCGGCGCTGTTGAGCGAGCACGGCTTCGATCCCGCCGAAGTCCTGGCGTTGACCAATGACGAAACGGTAAAGGCTGCGCTCAAGGAAAATACCGAAACCGCCGTTAAACGCGGGGTTTTCGGAGCGCCGACCATGTTTATCGGCAACCAGATGTTTTTTGGCCAGGATCGTCTGGACTTTGTCGAGCAGGCATTGCGCCAGCTTTAGCCCAAGCCTGTGACTCAGGCGCTGGTGTCAGCGCCTGAGCTTCAGCCGGTCAGATGGCAGCGGTGCGGGTGTTCAGCCACTCGAGCGCAGGGCCCTCGAGCAGCGGGCTCAAACGCTCGCGAACTTCGGCGTGGTAAGCGTTAAACCACTGCTTTTCTTCCTGAGTCAGCAGTGACGGCAACAGGCAACGCGTGTCGATCGGGCACAGCGTCAAGGTTTCAAACTTGAGGAACTCGCCGAACTCGCTACTCCCGGCCTCGCGGTTCATCGCCAGGTTTTCGATGCGCACGCCCCAACGACCTGGACGATAAGTGCCGGGCTCGATGGAAGTGATCATCCCCGGCTGCATTGCCGTCTGCGGAGCGGGCGCCGCCTGATAGGCAATCACCTGCGGGCCTTCGTGAACATTGAGGAAATAGCCGACACCGTGACCGGTGCCATGACCGTAATCCACACTTTCTGCCCAGATCGGTGCACGGGCGATGGCGTCCAGCAGCGGCGACAGAATGCCTTTCGGAAAATGTGCCCGCGACAATGCGATGACGCCTTTCAACACACGGGTGCAATCGCGTTTCTGCTCTTCGGTCGGCGTACCGACCGGCACCATCCGCGTGATATCGGTGGTGCCGCCCAGGTATTGCCCCCCGGAGTCGATCAGCAACAGCCCATCCCCCTCGATCACCGCGTGCTCTTCTGCGGTGGCGTGATAGTGCGGCATCGCGCCATTGGCGTTGAAGGCGGCAATGGTATTGAAACTCAGCGATACATAATCCGGACGACGTTCACGGGCTGCGGTGAGTTTTTCGTCGATGGTCAGTTCGGTGATGCGCTCGCGGCCCCACGCCGATTCCAGCCAGGCGAAGAACTCACACAACGCGGCACCGTCCTGCTCCATCGCTTTGCGGATGTGCTGCGCGTCGGCTTCATTCTTTTGCGACTTGGCCAGTGTCGTCGGGTTGAGGCCTTCAACAAGTTTCACACCGCTGTCGAGGTTATCCAGCAAACCGCAGGTGACTCGCGCCGGGTCCACCAGCAGGCTTGCGCCACTCGGCACAGCGCGCATCGCATCGGCGACTTCGCTGTAATCGCGCAGCGTCACGCCATCCTTCTCCAGCACCGAGCGCAAATCAGCATCGACTTTGCTCAGTGCAACGAACAGCGTGGCGTGCTGTTGATTGATCAACGCAAACGAAACAAAAACCGGGTTGAACGACACGTCGCCGCCGCGCAGGTTGAACAGCCAGGCGATGTCGTCGAGGGTGGCGATGAAATGCCAGTCAGCCCCGCGTTCCTCCAAGGTTTCGCGCAACCTGGCGAGTTTTTCGCCACGGCTGACGGTCGCCTGCGGCGGCAGATGTTGATAGATCGGTGCGTTTGGCAGGCTCGGGCGATCGCTCCAGACGTCATTCAACAGGTCGATATCGGTACGCAGACGGGCGCCACGCGCCTCGAGTTTGCTGCTCAAGGTGCGCGCCGAGGCCACAGCCATGACCGCACCGTCGACCGCGACCACGCCCCCTTCCGGGGTCTGCTCGGCCAGCCAGTCCAGCGGGCTCGGTTGACCCGGTTGCAATTTGACCAGCTCGATACCGCTGCCTGTGAGTTCCTTGGTCGCCTGCTCCCAGTAACGACTGTCGGCCCAGATACCGGCGAAATCAGGAGTGACAATCAAGGTGCCAACCGATCCGTGGAAACCCGAAAGCCATTGGCGGCCCTGCCAGTAACCCGGCAGATATTCCGACAAATGCGGGTCGGCGGACGGCACCAGCAGCGCGTGTATGCCTTCGCGACGCATCAGTTCACGGGTGTGCGCCAGGCGCTGGGGCACCGATCCTTCGGTCGAGGTCTGGGTACTCATCATGTCTCCTGCTAATCACTTCATCGTTATTGTTCGTCGCCGTCAGGCGGCTGGTTAAAGCCCGGTCGCCCAGAATGCCGGAGCACTGGCGCAGGCGGTCTTGATCAGTTCGACAGCCTTGTCGATATCTTCGGCCGTGGTGAAACGGCCGAGGCTCAAGCGAAGGGTACGCGCGGCCAGTTGCGCGTCATGCCCCAGCGCCAACAACACGTGGGAAGGTGCGTTGCTCGCGGAGTTGCAGGCAGAGGTCGCAGAGAATGCAATCGAATGACTCAGCGCCGCGCTGTTGAACTCGCCTTCGCTGAACGTCAGGCTCAAGGTATGCGGAATGCGTTGGCTGGCGCTGCCATTGAGGCGCACGCCCGGCAGGCTCAGCAATTGCTCAAGCAGACGCTCGCGCAGGGCAACGATGGACTGTTTTTCTTCATCGAATGCTTCTGCAGCCAGGGCGAATGCAGCGCCCATGCCGGCAATCTGATGGGTCGCAAGGGTGCCGGAGCGCAAGCCGCCCTCGTGACCGCCGCCGTGAATCTGTGCCTGCAAACGCTGCTGCGCCCGCGGGCCGACGTACAACGCACCAATGCCCTTGGGGCCATAGAGTTTGTGTGCCGAAAAGGACATCAAATCGACCGGCCAGCGCGCCAGGTCGATCTTCACTTTGCCCGCACCCTGCGCCGCATCGACATGGAACAACGCCTCGCGGCCGCGCACGACTTCGCCAATGGCCTGCACATCGTTGACCGTGCCGAGTTCATTGTTGACCAGCATCAGCGACACCAGAAAGGTGTCATCGCGCATCGCTTCGCTGACCGCTTGCGGGGTGATCAGGCCATCGGCGTCCGGCACCAGATAAGTCACGGCGATGCCGGCGTCCTGCAACTGGCGGGCGGTATCGAGGATGGCCTTGTGTTCAATCTGACTGGTGATGAGGTGACCGCCGGACACGCCGCGAGCCTGGGCGACACCCTTGAGGGCGAGGTTGTTGGATTCAGTGGCACCGGAAGTCCAGACAATCTGCCGGGCCTCGGCGCCGACCAGTTCGGCGACTTGCCGCCGCGCCTGCTCGACCGTGTGCCGGGCCTGCTGGCCGAAGGCGTGGGAGCTGGAGGCCGGGTTGCCAAAGTTACCGTGAAAGCCCAGACACTCGATCATCACCTGGATGACCCGCTCGTCCACCGGGGTGGTGGCGGCGTAATCGAAATACAACGGACGTATGTTCATAAAAGACTCGCAGAGCGTGTTCCGGGATCAGGAGGCTCGTGTCTGCAAACGGCAAAGCGCAGCCTTGTGAGCTGCGCGTCGGTTCGAGAGCGTCATCAATACCTGATCGGATGCCGTTAAAGAAGAACAACTTCATTTAAAAGTGCGTAGGAACGCTCCTGAAGCCGAGCTTAACAGGCATCGGGCCGGCGGTTGAAGCAATGCGTCAGCTAAAGCTTTCGAGAAGTAACGGATACAACGAGATCACTAACAACGCCGCCATGCCCCAGTTGAACACGCGCAACCAGCGCGCCTCCTTCAGCACATTGCGCAACAGCGTGCCGCACGCCGCCCAGAGGCCGACACTCGGCAGGTTGATGATGGCGAACACCGCTGCAATGACCACGACATTGGTGAAGTAACCCTGCATCGGCGTGTAAGTGCTGATGGCACCAATGGCCATGATCCATGCCTTGGGATTGACCCACTGGAAGGCTGCTGCGCCGAGGTAGCTGATCGGTTTTGCCTCGCCGTCAGCGTTGTCTGCGACCGGCCCCGAATGGGCAATTTTCCAGGCCAGGTACAGCAGATACGCTGCGCCGACGTAACGCAGAACGCTGTAGAGCAGTGGATATGTCTGAAACACCGCGCCCAGGCCAAAGCCCACCGCGAGCACCAGCACGAAGAATCCACAGGTGATGCCGAGCATATGAGGGATGGTGCGGTTGAACCCGAAGTTAACGCCTGATGCCAGCAACATCGTGTTATTCGGCCCCGGGGTAATCGAGGTGACAAGGGCAAACAGGGCAAAGCCCAACAAAAGATCAAGCGAGAGGGTCATGGCAGCAATCCGGCAGGGTCATTCAGGTGTTGACCCTATCCCACGCGACGCGGCAAACCCACGGACAGTTAGCGAAAATTTCGAGCAGTACAATTTTTTTTCAGCTTGGACGGCCGTGCAACTGTACGGCACGCCCGGCGCTCATCTCACCCTTCTGGTCGAAACCGAGCGTCTTCTGTGGCTGACCGACTAATTGCGCTTTTTTCGCGTGGTATTCGTCGAAGGACAGGCCGCTGCGATTGAGCGCCTCCATCGCCAGTTCTCGGGATTCTTCTGCGGTGTAGGGGCGCAGTTCCGGGGATACATGGCTGGCACAACCGGCGAGTACGGAGACAGCGAGCAACAGGGAAACAGTCAGTAAGCGATTCATGGGGAGCGTCCTGGCGAACAATCGGAGTCGATGGACAAAGGCTACGCCCGCCCCCGCTCGCGCAAAAATCAACACGCTCAATAGTGGCTATCAGAAAATCCACAGAGGCGTCGCATATCTCCGAAAGCTCTATAAATATCAATTAAGGTTCTTTTGCGGAATAACAAACAGCCTTTATAAATCCCTGCATGCCTTGGCGACTGTTGCTCCAGCAACTGTTGCCTAGCCAACAGTCATTCAACAAAGCCACCTGAAACTCACACAGCAGATCATCACGATAACGCTCAACGCCCCTTAAACCGGGCTCTCCAGGAATTGGTACAGCGTTTGCTCAAGTCCGGTGACTTACTCACTGCTCGTTGAGCAACTGTTGAAAAAGGAACTGAACATGTCGCGTCCCCTGAAAGTCGTCGCCCTCTCCGGCGGCACCTGGCGTCCGTCCCGTACCCTGGTGCTGACCCAGGCGCTGCTCGCCGAACTGGCCGGGCATTTGTCGATCGAGAGTCATCTGATCGAACTCGGCGACATCGCCCGTCCGCTCGGCGGCGCCCTTTCGCGTCAGGAGTTGAGCGCCGAAATCGAGGCCGAACTGCGCGCCATCGAACAGGCCGACCTGTTGATTGTTGCTGCGCCGGTTTATCGCGGGTCCTACCCGGGTCTGCTCAAGCATCTGTTCGACCTGATCGACCTCAACGCACTGATCGACACCCCCGTCCTGTTAGCCGCCACCGGTGGCAGCGAACGCCATGCGCTGGTGCTCGATCACCAGTTGCGCCCGCTGTTCAGCTTCTTCCAGGCAGTCACCCTGCCGATCGGCGTTTATGCCACCGAGGCCGATTTTGTCGATTACCAGATCACCAGCGAACCGCTGAAGGCGCGTATCCGTCTCGCCGCCGAACGCGCCGCGCCGCTGTTCGCCACACAAATCAAACCGTTGCTGAAGATCGCTTAAGGAGCTGTTCATGGATGTTTTCTGGTTCCTGCCGACCCACGGTGACGGCCATTATCTGGGCACGACACAAGGCGCCCGCCCGGTCACCCTCAATTATCTGAAACAAGTGGCCCAGGCCGCTGACAGCCTCGGCTATCACGGCGTGTTGATTCCCACCGGGCGCTCCTGCGAAGACTCGTGGGTGATCGCGTCGGCGCTGGTGCCTTTGACCGAACGCCTGCGCTATCTGGTGGCGATCCGACCGGGGATCATTTCACCCACTGTCTCGGCGCGCATGGCGGCAACGCTGGACCGACTGTCCAACGGCCGCCTGTTGATCAACGTCGTGACCGGTGGCGACCCGGATGAGAACCGTGGTGACGGCAGTTTCCTCAGTCACAGCGAACGCTATGAAGTCACTGACGAATTCCTGCAAATCTGGCGCCGGGTGTTGCGAGGTGAGGCGGTGGATTTCGAGGGCAAGCACCTGAAAGTGCAGAACGCCAAAGCGCTGTACCCACCGGTGCAGAAACCTTACCCGCCGCTGTACTTCGGCGGTTCGTCCGACGCGGCCCATGACCTGGCCGCCGAACAGGTCGATGTCTACCTGACCTGGGGTGAACCACCCGCCGCCGTCGCGGAAAAACTGGCTGATGTGCGCGAGCGCGCCGCGCGGCACGGACGCAAGGTCAAGTTCGGCATTCGCCTGCATGTGATCGTGCGCGAGACCGCCGAAGAGGCGTGGAAAGCCGCGGACAAGCTGATTGAACACATCAGTGACGAAACCATTGAAGCCGCGCAGAAATCCTTCTCGCGTTTCGACTCCGAGGGTCAGCGGCGCATGGCGGCTTTGCACGATGGCCGTCGCGACAACCTCGAAATCGCGCCAAACCTGTGGGCCGGTGTCGGTCTGGTGCGCGGCGGTGCCGGTACCGCGCTGGTCGGCGATCCGCAACAAGTGGCGACGCGGATCAAGGAATACGCGGACCTGGGCATCGAGAGTTTTATCTTTTCCGGTTATCCGCACCTGGAAGAGGCTTACCGTTTTGCCGAACTGGTGTTCCCACTGTTGCCGGAACCTTACGCGAGCCTGGCCGGGCGCGGCGTGACCAACCTCACCGGGCCGTTTGGCGAAATGATCGCCAATGATGTGCTGCCCACCAAGTCCTGACCCGCGCCCACAGAGGGACTGCAATCGATTTCGAGGAACACCGTGTGACTGCCAAACCGCAAAGTACCCTGCTTTCCCCACTTCAGACCGCCCGCCAACTGGCCGCCGAATTTGCCCTGACAGCCGTCGAGCGCGACGAACGTGGAGGCACGCCGAAGGCTGAGCGCGATGCCCTGCGCGACAGTGGCCTGCTGGCCCTGAGCATTCCCGTTCGCTACGGCGGCCTCGGCGCGAGCTGGAGCGAAACCCTGCAGATCGTGCGCGAGTTCGCCAAGGTCGACAGCTCCATCGCCCACGTCTTCGGTTTTCATCACTTGATGCTCGCCACCGTGCGCCTGTTTTCCCGCCCGGAACAATGGCAACCCTGGTTCGAACAGACGGCGCGGCAGAACTGGTTCTGGGGCAATGCGCTCAATCCCCTCGACACCCGCACCGTGGTCAAGGATCTCGGCGGCTGGCGCGAGTTTTCCGGGAAGAAAAGCTTCTGCTCCGGCGCCAGCGACTCGCAGATGCTGATCGCCTCGGCGGTGGATGAAAACGCCGGCGGCAAGTTGCTGATCGCAGCGATCCCCAGCGGGCGCAGTGGCATCACCCTGCACGATGACTGGAACAACATCGGCCAGCGCCAGACCGACAGCGGCAGCGCCACGTTCGAACGGGTGCGGGTCGAGGAGTCGGAATTGCTCCTCGATCCCGGCCCGCTGAGCACACCGTTCGCCTGCCTGCGGCCGTTGATCGCGCAACTGACCTTCACCCACATGTTTCTCGGCATCGCCGAAGGCGCTTTCGAGGAAGCGCGGCACTACACCCTCAAGGAAACCCGGCTGTGGCACAAATCGTCGGCCCGCGATGTGCGCGAAGATCCTTACGTGCTCGCCCATTACGGCGAATTCTGGGTCGCCCTGGAAGGCATCCGCCTGCTGGTCGAGCGCGCCGCGGCATTGCTCGATGCCGCGTGGGCCAAGGGTACGAGCCTCAGCGCTGAAGAGCGCGGCCATGTCGCCACCGCGATTGCCACGGCCAAAGTCGCGGCCAGCCGCCAGAGCCTGGAGATCTGCAGCCGTCTGTTCGAGGTGACCGGCGCGCGGTCCACCCATGCCTCGCTGCGCCTCGACCGCCACTGGCGCAACCTGCGTACGCAAACCCTGCACGACCCGCTGGATTACAAACTCCACGAGTTGGGCGACTGGGCGCTGAACCAGTCCCTGCCAGTGCCGACGTTCTATTCCTGATCCTGCCTCTATAAGGACGCGCCCATGCAACTGCTGACCCTACCGCCCTCACCCGCCCTGGCGACGTCGATTCGCGCTACCGCGCAGGTGTTCGAAGACCCGAAATCCCAGGCATTGCTCGCGCACCTGCAACAGGTCGCGCCGAGCGAGGCCAGCGTGCTGATCATCGGCGAGACCGGCACCGGCAAGGAACTGGTGGCGCGGCATATTCATAACCTGAGCCATCGCCGTCATCGTCCATTCATCGCCGTCAATTGCGGAGCGTTTTCCGAATCGCTGGTGGAAGCCGAATTGTTCGGTCACGAAAAAGGCGCGTTCACCGGCGCCCTGAGCGCCAAGGCCGGGTGGTTCGAGGAAGCTGATGGCGGCACCTTGTTCCTTGACGAAATCGGCGATCTGCCGATGGCGATTCAGGTGAAGTTGTTGCGCGTGTTGCAGGAGCGCGAGGTGGTGCGCCTCGGTTCGCGCAAGAGCATTCCCATCGACGTGCGGGTGCTGGCGGCCACCAACGTGCAACTGGAGAAGGCCATTAATGCCGGCAACTTTCGCGAAGATCTGTATTACCGGCTCAATGTGGTCAATCTGGAACTGAGTCCGTTGCGCGAACGGCCCGGCGATATCCTGCCGCTGACCCGGCATTTCATCGAGGCCTACAGCCAGCGTCTGGGTTACGGCCGCGTCAGTATCAGCCCCGGCGCCGAGCACAAACTGCGCGCCTACGGCTGGCCGGGCAACATCCGCGAGCTGGAAAACGTCATCCATCACACCTTGTTGATCTGCCGCAACGGCGTGATCGAGCGTGATGATCTGCGCCTGTCAAACCTGCGCATCGAGCGACCGGACGATCACCACAGCAGTGCCGACGATTCACCGGAAGCCTTGCTGGAACAAGCCTTTGAAAAACTCTTCGCGCAACAGGCCGGTGCGTTGCACGAAAAAGTCGAAGACGCCTTGCTGCGCGCCGCTTATCGCTTCTGCCATTACAACCAGGTGCATACGGCGGCGCTGCTCGGTCTGAGCCGCAACGTCACGCGCACGCGCCTGATCAAGATCGGTGAACTGGCGGTGAACAAGCGGCGACATAGCGAGAACCTGCAAGGTGAGCGTTTGATCCAGTTGTCGATCTAGCCAACCAGGTTGCAGTGCAGCGCATCGTCGTGACTGCGGGCAATGCTGCTCAGCACCTGGAAGGAGTTGAACGTGATGGTCCGCGCGTGATGGGCGTGGATCAGTTGCCAGAAGTCTTGCTCGCCGCTTTCGAAACTGCGAAACGCGGCCTCTCCCGCCTCACGACTCTGCCATTGCAGAAAGCTCAGCACACGCCGGCCATCGTCGCTGGCCTGCACACTGGCGCTGACGAAACCGTCGTAACGCTGGGCCAGGCGTTCGGTCTGCACCGACAGCGCGCTGACCAGAGCCGGTTGCTGACGGGGTTCGATTTCAAATTCGATCAATTGGGTAAAGCTGCGGTTTTTCATGGAAAGCCCCCACTCGGCGTTAGACGAATCTTGCGACTCGAAGGCCTGCAGGGTAAAACCTCTAGTTAAGTCAAGGTCAAGAGCATTTTGCAATGATCACCAAGGAAAACGTACACAAGCCGCTCACCGTCGGCGAAGTCGCGGCCCGCAGCGGCGTCGCGGTCACGGCCCTGCACTTTTATGAATCGAAGGGACTGATCAAGAGCCAGCGCAATGCCGGCAATCAGCGGCGGTATCCACGGGCGGTGTTGCGGCGGGTGGCATTGATCAAAGTCGCCCAGCGTCTGGGCATCCCCCTGGCGGAGATTGGCGAGGCGCTGAAGCGGCTCCCGGAGGATCGCGCCCCGACGGCGGCGGACTGGAAGGTTTTGTCCGAGCAATGGCGACAGGAACTGGATGAGCGGATCAACCAACTGACCCTGCTGCGCGACCGGCTCACCGGTTGCATCGGCTGTGGGTGTCTGTCGATGGAGGCGTGTCCGCTGCGCAATCAGGGCGATGTGCTGGGGGAACAGGGGCCGGGGGCGCATTTTCCCGTCGAGCCTTAATCGTTCGTTGTGGCGAGGGAGCTTGCCACAAGGTCAACGTGAGCGTGGCCTTGCGGGTGCTGCTCGTCGGTTGAAAATCCTGGCCGTCAGGACAGTTCTATAGTGATTCTTCCGGAAAACCGGTGAAGCCCAATTTATAGAACAACAATCAGGGAGAACGTCATGAGCGTCAAACCCATTCCCGAGGGGTATCACAGCATTACCCCGTATCTCGGCATCCATAAGGCCACCGAAGCCATCGACTTCTACAAGAAAGCCTTCGGTGCCACCGAAGTCATGCGTCTGGACATGCCCGACGGCCGAATCGGCCATGCGGAGCTGCGCATCGGCGACAGCGCGATCATGCTCGGTACGCCTTGCGATCAGGGGCCGTTGAGCGGCCCGGACAACGCGGTGTCGGTCGGTTTGCATCTGTATGTCACCGATGTCGACAAATCATTTCAACGGGCACTCGACGCCGGGGCGACGACGGTGTCCGAGGTCAAGGATCAGTTTTACGGGGATCGCAGCGGGACGTTGAAGGATCCCTATGGGCACCTGTGGTTTCTCGCTTCGCGCAAGGAAGATCTGACCGAAGCGCAGATTCGGCAGCGGGCGCTGGAGATGTTTCAGCAAGGCTGAGTTTGTTCGGCGCCAGCAATGGCCTCTTCGCGGGCAAGCCCGCTTGTACACAAGGGAACGCATTCCAAATGTGGGAGCGGGCTTGCCCGCGAAGAGGCCGGCACACGCAACACGCAACACGCAACACACTTCATGAACAGCCACACCACGCTTCCCGTATTGCCCCCAGCGCCACACCCTTTCAGGATGCATCCAACAAGAACCCTGAAAAAGGATCAGCCCGATGTTTGCCGGATTTCTCAAGGACCAGCGCCACGTCAACGGCGTCGACATTGCCTGCCGCGTCGGCGGCAGCGGACCGGGCCTGTTGCTGCTGCACGGTCACCCGCAAACCCACGTGATCTGGCACAAGATTGCCGAGCAACTGGCCGAACACTTCACCGTGGTCGCCGCCGATCTGCGCGGGTATGGCGACAGCGCTCGCCCCGCCGCCGATGAGCTGCACCGCAATTACTCGAAACGCGAAATGGCCCGCGACAATGTCGAGTTGATGCAAGCGCTGGGCTTCGAGCGGTTTTCGATACTCGCCCACGACCGGGGCGCGCGGGTCGCCCACCGCCTGGCCCTTGATCACCCGGATGCCGTGCAGCGCATGATGCTGCTCGATATCGCGCCGACCCTGTCGATGTACACGCAGACCAACGAAGCATTTGCCCGCGCCTACTGGCACTGGTTCTTCCTGATCCGCCCGGCGCCATTGCCGGAAACCCTGATCGAAGCCGATCCCGAGGCTTATCTGCGCAGCGTGATGGGCAGCCGCAGTGCCGGGCTCAAGCCGTTCACCGACGAGGCTTTCGCGGAATATCGACGCTGTCTGCAACGACCAGGCAGTGCCCGCGGCATCTGCGAAGACTATCGCGCCAGCGCCGACATCGACTTGCAGCACGACCGCGCCGACATCGCCGCCGGACACCACCTGAAGTTGCCGCTGCGCGTGTTGTGGGGCGCCGAAGGCACCGTCGGGCGTTGCTTCGATCCGCTCAAGGAATGGCAGCAGGTGGCAGCCGACGTCAGTGGCCAGGCATTGCCCGCCGGCCACTACCTCGCCGAAGAAGTCCCGGAACTGTTGCTCGCCGAAGCGCTGGCCTTTTTGCGCTGACCGCCGCTTCGCCCTGACCTGAACCGTTTCCTGCCACGGGCCTCGACTGGCCCGTGCGGGATCGTCATGCCCGAAATCCGTCTCGAGATAATAACAATGACTATTCGAAAACTACTGGGAACCCTTTATGTACAGGTGCTCGTCGCCATCGCCCTCGGCGTGCTGATCGGCCATTACTGGCCGCAGGCCGGAGTCGAACTCAAGCCGCTGGGTGACGGTTTCATCAAACTGATCAAGATGATCATCGGCCCGATCATCTTCTGCACGGTGGTCTCCGGCATCACCAGCATGCACGACGTGAAACAGGTCGGCCGGGTCGGCGGCAAAGCGTTGCTGTACTTCGAAGTGGTATCGAGCCTCGCCCTGGTGATCGGCATCCTTGCCGCGCATCTGCTGCATCCCGGCGCCGCTTTCAACATTGACGTGAAGACCCTCGACTCCTCGGCGATTGCCGGTTTTGTCGGTCAGGCCGAGCACGGCGAAGGCATCACCGGGTTTCTCCTGCATGTGATCCCGACGACGTTTTTCGACGCATTCTCCAAGGGAGAAATTCTCCCGGTGCTGTTCGTTTCGGTGCTGTTTGGCGTGGCGCTGGTGATGGTCGGTGAAAAGGGCCGGCCGCTGGTGGGCATCATCAATCAGGCCAGTGAAGTGTTCTTCCGCATTGTCGGCATGATTGCCCGGGTGGCACCGATTGGCGCGTTCGGCGCGATTGCCTTCACCATTGGCAAGTATGGGGTCGGCTCGCTGCTGCCGTTGTTGAAGCTGATCGGCACGTTCTACCTGACCGCGTTTATCTTCGTGGCCTGCGTGCTCGGCGCGATCGCGCGGTACGCCGGATTCAGCATTTTCAAACTGCTCGGCTATATAAAGGCTGAACTGCTGATCGTGCTCGGCACCAGCTCCTCCGAATCAGCGTTGCCACAACTGATCCAGAAACTGGAAAGCCTGGGCGCTTCGAAAGGCGTGGTCGGCATCGTGGTGCCGACCGGGTACACCTTCAACCTGGATGGCACCAACATCTATATGACCCTGGCGGTGTTGTTCCTTGCCCAGGCGACCAATATCGACTTGTCGCTGGAACAACAGCTGACCTTGTTGGCGGTGGCCATGCTCACCTCCAAAGGTGCAGGCGCCGTGGTCGGTGCCGGATTTGTCGCGCTGGCGGCGAGCCTGGCCGTGGTGCCGACCGTGCCGGTGGCGGCGATGGTGCTGATCCTCGGCGTCGACCGTTTCATGGCCGAATGCCGTTCACTGACCAACATCATTGGCAACGCGGTTGCTGCATTGGTCATCGCCGCGTGGGAGGGTGAACTGGATCGCGACAAACTCGCGCCCATCGCCCTCAAGTCCGGCCGTCATGCCCGTGCCGCCAAAGCCAGAGTTGCCACCGAGTAATCGCCGCCAACGGCAATGCTATTCTGGCGGCTTGTGCCGCCAGTGTTCGTTTTTGACATGTCCCAGAAGAAAGACACCGTGCCCCTGCCCGAAGACCTGCGTGTGCTGCTCACCGTGATCCGCCAGAACGGCTTCGCCGCCGCGGCCGATGAGTTGGGCCTGTCACCGGCCTACGTCAGCAAACGCATCCAGATTCTCGAAACCACCCTCGGCACTCGTCTGCTGCACCGCACCAGTCGTCGTGTCTCGCTGACCGAGGACGGCGAACGGGTGCAGCGCTGGGCGTTGCGCATTCTCGATGACTTTCAGCAACTGCACGACGAGCTGTCCGACGCGCACGACAGCCCACGTGGGCGTTTGCACATCTGCAGCAGTTTCGGTTTCGGGCGCAATCACGTGGCACCCGCGGTGTCGTTGCTGGCGGAACGTTATCCGCACCTGGAAATTCGCCTCGACCTGTTCGACCGGGTGGTGGACATCATCAACGAAGGCTTTGACCTGGAGATCCGCGTTGGCGATGACATTCCCGGCCAGCACCTCGGCCGGCGTCTGGCCAGTAACCGGCGGGTGCTGTGCGCCGCCCCCGGTTATCTGCAACGTCGCGGCACACCGCAGACCCTGGATGAACTGCAACAGCACGATTGCCTGGTGATCAAGGAGCGCGACAACGCCTTCGGCATCTGGAATCTGGATCGCGATGGCGGGCAAGAGAGCGTGCGGGTCAGTGGGCCATTGTCGTCAAACAACGGCGAGATTGTCTTGCAATGGGCGCTGGACGGACGCGGGGTGTTACTGCGCTCACTGTGGGATGTGAAACCGCTGCTGGCGCAAGGGCGGCTGGTGCAGGTGCTGGAGGACTACAGCCAGAGCGCGAACGTCTGGGCGGTGTACCCGACGCGGCTGGCACATTCGGGAAAATTGCGCGCGTGCGTAGAGTTCTTGCAGGAACATTTCAAAGGGTTATCGCTGTAGCCCCGCCCCCCCTGTAGGAGTGAGCCTGCTCGCGATAGCGATGGTTCAGTCAGGACCGTTGTACCTGACACACCGCCATCGCAAGCAGGCTCACGCCTACACAGGGATATCAGGAAAGCCAAGGGTTGTTGGCCAGGTGCTGGCGTTCGAAATCTTTGATCTGTTCGCGGCGTTGCAAGGTGCTGCCGATGGCGTCCAGCCCCAGCAGCAGCGCGGTTTTGCGCAAAGTGTCGATCTGGAACCCGATTACGCTGCCATCCGCCAGGGCAATGTGTTGCGCCTCCAGATCAATGCTGATCCGCGCCGTTTCAGGCTGCCCGACAAGCGCTCCGATCCGCTGTACCTGCGCGCCGTCCAGGGTAATCAACAACACCCCGTTGCGCTGGCAGTTATCAAAAAAGATCCCGGCAAAACTGCTGCCGATCAGCGCGCGAATGCCCATTTGCTGCAAGCCCCACACCGCGTGTTCACGGCTGGAACCACAGCCGAAGTTAGGACCGACCACCAGAAAACTCGCACCCTGCCACGCAGGCTGGTTCAGCACGAATGCAGGATCGGGCGTGCCATCCGCCCGGAATCGCAGGTCGAAAAACAATCCGCGATCCAGCCCCTGACGGTCGATGCCTTTGAGAAACTGCTTGGGCATGATCACGTCGGTGTCGACGTTGGCCGCCAGCAATGGCGCGGCCTGGCCGCTGACGTGGGTGAAGGGTTGCAGGCTCATGGGCGTTCTCCAAAGTGGCGGATGTCGGTGAGACGACCGCGGATCGCGGCGGCGGCGACCATCGCCGGGCTCATCAGGTGGGTACGCGCACCGGCACCCTGGCGGCCTTCGAAATTGCGGTTGGTGCTGGAAGCACAGCGGTCGCCGGGGGCGAGCACGTCATCGTTCATCGCCAGGCACATCGAACAACCGGACTGACGCCATTCGAACCCGGCGTCGATAAAGATATGCGCCAGGCCTTCAGCTTCGGCCTGGGCACGCACCTCACTGGAGCCGGGCACGATCATCGCCCGCACATGCCCGGCCACTTGCTGACCACGCACAACACTGGCGGCATCGCGCAGGTCTTCGATCCGGGCGTTGGTGCACGAGCCAATGAAAGCGTGGCTGATGACGATATCGCTCAGCGCCATGCCCGGTTCCAGGCCCATATAGTTGAGGGCGCGGCGCATGTCCTGACGCAGGATCGGATCGCTGACGGTTTGCGGATCGGGCACTCGCGCGCCCATCGGGGCAACCTGGTCCGGACTGGTGCCCCAAGTGACCATCGGTTCCAGTTCACGGGCATCGAGGTGGATTTCCCGGTCAAACAGCGCCCCGGGATCACTGCGCAATTCGCGCCAAGTCTTCAGGCCTTGTTCCCACAGCTCACCTTGCGGCGCACGTGGTTTGCCTTTGAGATAAGCGAACACTTTCTCATCCGGGGCCATGAAAGCGCCGCGGGCGCCGGCCTCGACCGCCATGTTGCAGATGGTCATGCGGGCTTCGACGCTCAGGGCATCAATGGTCGCCCCGCAGAATTCGATGGCGTAACCGGTGGCCCCGGACGCGCCGATCCGGCCGATCAGCGCCATGATCAGGTCTTTCGACGTCAGGCCCGGCGCCAGTTCGCCATCGACGGTCACTCGCAGGCTTTTCAGGCGTTTATAGACCAGGGTCTGCGAGGCCAGCAGGTGCTCGATCTCGGAGGTGCCGATGCCGAAACCGAATGCACCCAGCGCGCCGTAGGTCGTGGTGTGGCTGTCGCCAGCGGCAATGACCATGCCCGGCAGGATGAAACCCTGCTCCGGGGCGATCACATGTTCGATCCCTTGGCGCTTGTCGAGGATGTCGAGCAGTTCGATCCCGAAGTCACGGCAGTTTTCCGCCAGATACGACACCTGCCGCGCCCCACCGGCATCGGGCATTGCGGCGACCCGCAGCGGCGCCGTCGGGTTGACGTGATCGACCACCGCCAGCGCCGTGCCCGGCCGCCAGACCGTGCGGCCGGCAGCCCGCAAACCGCTGAAGGCCTGCGGACTGGTGTATTCGTTGATCACCTGCCGGTCGATATAGAGCAGCACGTGGCCCTGATCGTCGAGGCGGCACACCGTGTGCGAGTCGATATGTTTGTCGTAGAGGGTTCTGGGGGTCATCAAAGCGCTCACTCAAGGAAACCGTGTGGTTTCCATCATAGGGAGCGGGGGCTGGCCATCAATCGGCGGACAGTGATGGCGCAGATCATGAATCGTGTTCAATCCCGGCCTCGAACGCCCCCTGTGGGAGGGCATCGAGCGAACTGCGAAACATTTACTTTCATATCCTTTATCGGGATTTGCCTTGCTCATCCGTCCTATAGAGATGCAGACCGTTCGCGTAGGCAAAAGCCACGACCGGTCTTTCGGGGAATGCCGTGCTGCGAAGCCCGTAGCCACGCGCCCTTTCACCGCTATCAAGACGCGCAATCATGTCGAAGAAATCCCGCTCCAAACTGTGGTTCCTGGTGCATAGCTGGCTGGCGTTACCGATCTGGTTTTTTGTGTTGATCGTCTGTGTCACCGGCACATTGGCGGTGGTCAGTCAGGAAATCGTCTGGCTGGCCAACCCGCAAATGCGCGCCAGCCCGCCGTCGGACGACGCCCCACGGCTCAGCTACGACGAGGTTCTGGCGGCGATCAAAACCGCCGAACCGCAAACCCTGGTGCAAAGCATCAGCCGGCCGGACGAGTCGCACTTTGCCCTGGACGTTGAAGTCAGCTACCCCGACGGGCGCTCGCTGACGGTCTACGTCAATCCGTACACCGGGGTGATCCAGGGCACCGCGCCCAGCTTCGATTTCAAAGCCTTCACCCGCGCCCTGCATGGCTGGTGGCTGGTGCCGTTCACCAACGGCTACAGCTGGGGCTGGTACCTGGTGTCATTCCTCGGCGTGCCGATGCTGGTGTCGTTGATCACCGGCCTGGTGGTCTACAAAAAATTCTGGAAAGGCTTCCTGCGCCCGACCCTGCGAGTGCGCCATGGCGCCCGGATCTTCTGGGGCGACTTCCATCGGTTGTGCGGCATCTGGTCGATCTGGTTCATCGCGGTGATCTCCATCACCGGCATCTGGTTCCTGATTCGCGCGATTCTGTTCGACAACCAGATTTCCATCTCCAGCGAGCCGATCATTCCGGCAATGTCCCGTGAGAGCGTGCCGATTTCCGCGGCCGGCACACCGCCACCACGGATCAGCCTGGACCGGGCCGTCGAAATCGCCCAGCAGAAGATTCCCGGGCTGGAAGCCAGTTTCGTCAGCCTGCCGGGCAATGCCTACAGCCACATGAGCGTCGGTGGACGCGGCTGGTATCCGCTGATGTTCCAGACCGCCACGCTCAACCCGTACAACGGCGACATGGCCGCTTCACGGTTGCTCTCCGATCGTTCCTCGCTGGAGTTCGTCACCGAGTCGATGCGCCCGCTGCACACCGGTGACTTCGGCGGTATCTGGATCAAGCTGATCTGGTTCTTCTTCGGCCTGCTGCTGAGCCTGATGGTACTCAGCGGCCTGCTGATCTGGACCAAGCGCACCGCCCTGGCCACGGCCAACGCGCTCAAGCGCGAGGACAAGAAAAACCGCATCAAGGCGCAACCGGTCATGAGCCGTGAACCTTCGGAGGCCAGCCTGTGAGCAAGTCCAAGGCGACCACGCCACCTTCGCCCCTGTCACGCTTGTGGCGCAAATGGCGTTTCCACATCAATGTCCTGCTGTTGTTGATCCCGCTGGGCTTCATGCCCAAGTACTTCGCCGACGCCTCGCTGTTTCGCGGCGACAGCGGTCTCGGGCAACGGGAAATCGGCGACATCCAGGTCGGTCCGTGGAGCCTGCGCCTGGCCGAACTGCGCAACGAAGCGCCGGTACTCACTGGCCCGGCCGGCTACATGAAGAACTTCAGCGCTGCGCTCTGCGACACCTGCATCGAGCAGGTCAAGGCCACCTACCTGCGCATCGGCAAGCCACGCAGCCTGCGCGCCGCCGGCACCATTTTCTTCGGCACCCCCTACCGCATGGGCACGCAAATGCCGATCCCGGAAAAGACCCGTCCCGACGCCGAACTGTGGATCACCATGGAAGGCTGGGACGGCAGCATGCATCAGGCCTCGATCCCATTGAGCCAGGCCTCCCCCGCCACGCTGGCCTGGCTGAACAAACAAGGAGCCAAACCATGACCCGCTCTCAACGCTCTCTGCGCCTGCGGTTGAGTGCCGCCCTGCTGGTGCTCGGCGCCGGTTTCAGTACCGGCGCCCTGGCGCATAACCCGATGTGCGAGTGCAAAGCCATCGACGCTGAGCAGATCAGATGCACCGGCGGTTTTTCCGACGGCAGCGGTGCGCCAGGGGTGACCCTCGATGTGATCGGTTATGACGAGACCATTCTGGTACCGGGCAAACTGGGTGCCGATTCGACCCTGACCTTCAAGAAGCCCGGTGGCGAATTCTACGTGCTGTTCGACGCGGGCCCCGGCCACGTGGTCGAGATCGACCAAGCCGATATCGAGGCCCCATGACGAAGCCAACCATACACATCGTGCGCCCGGCCGGCGCCGGGCATGAAACCCTCAATGTGCTGCTGTTGTGCCTGCTGATTCTGGCGATTGCCGGTTCGGTGGTGGCGTGGCGCGGGGTGGACCATGAGCCGGAGCCGGTCGCCAGCAACCAGCTGGACGCCCGCCGCGATCTCAGCGCCGCCGAGCAAGGCATCTATGCCGACCTGCGGGTGACGCTGGACGAAATTCGCCTGCTGCGCGAAGAACAGCACACCCTGCCGACTCCGCAAAATCTTGCCGATGAAGGATTCGCGCCGTTTGCCCAGGATGCCAGTTCGGTCAGTCGCGGCGGCCACGCCTGGCAATTGCTGGCGGACAGCGCCTATTTCGGCCATAGCCAGACGCCTGCCGTCGCCGGTTCGTTCGTGATGCTGCCCGGCGCCGACGCGCAGGCCGCGCCGGACATCTGGCTCAACCGTGACGTGGCCGTGCAAACCCCGAAACAGCTGGACGCCGCCGCCCTGTCCGCTGCCGGCTGGAAACAGATCGTCGCGCAATTCGATGCCGGGGTTACCCGCGAACATCGCCATTGATCCTTCGCCCGCATTCGAGAGAAGACCGTTTGCCCATGTCTATTTCATCCCCTCGCCGTCCGTTGTTGCGTCTGTTTCTGGCTGGCCTTTGCGTCTGCCTGCTGAGCCCGCTGGTCAGCGCCGATCCGGCCAAGCGCCTGCGCATCGGCATCACCCTGCACCCTTATTACAGCTACGTGGCGAACATCGTCGGCGACAAGGCCGACGTGGTGCCGCTGATTCCCGCCGGCTTCAACCCGCACGCCTACGAGCCCCGGGCCGAAGACATCAAACGCATCAGCGGACTGGACGTGATCGTGCTCAACGGGGTCGGCCATGACGACTTCGCCGACCGCATGATCGCCGCCAGTGAAACGCCGAACATCAAGACCATCGAAGCCAACGAAAACGTGCCGCTGCTGGCCGCCACCGGTACCGCCGCGCGCGGGGCCGGCAAAGTGGTGAATCCGCACACGTTCCTGTCGATCAGCGCGTCCATTGCCCAGGTCAACAACATCGCCCGCGAACTGGGCAAGCTCGACCCGGACAACGCCAAGACTTACACCCAGAACGCCCGCGCCTACGGTAAACGCCTGCGGCAGATGCGCGCCGACGCACTGGCCAAACTGACCCAGGCGCCGAACGCCGAACTGCGCGTGGCCACGGTGCACGCGGCTTACGACTACCTGCTGCGCGAGTTTGGTCTGGAAGTGACCGCCGTGGTCGAACCGGCTCACGGCATCGAGCCGAGTCCGAGCCAATTGAAAAAGACCATCGATCAACTGCGCGAACTCGACGTGAAAGTGATCTTCTCGGAGATGGACTTCCCGTCGACGTACGTCGAAACCATCCAGCGTGAGTCCGGCGTCAAGCTGTACCCGCTGTCGCACATTTCCTATGGCGAATACACCGCCGACAAATACGAAAAGGAAATGACCGGCAACCTCAACACCGTGGTGCGGGCGATTCAGGAGTCTGGCGCATGACTTCCAAAGAAAACCTGATCGCCGACAACACCGAAACCCCGGTGGGAACGAGCTTGCTCGCGAAGGCGCCGGACCTGCCGACATCATTGTTGAATGACACACCGCATTCGCGAGCAAGTCGAATCGTTGCACCGTCGCTCCCACAGGTTTCGGGGCCGACGCTGGAATTTGCGCAGGTCAGTCTGACGCTCGGCCGCACAACCATTCTCGACAACGTCAGCTTTCAGGTGCAGCCCGGCAGCGTGCACGCACTGGTTGGCCCCAACGGCGGCGGCAAGAGTTCGCTGATCAAGACCTTGCTCGGGCAGATGCCGCATCAGGGCCAGCTCAGCCTGCAATGGCCCGGCGCGCCCGGCACCATCGGTTACGTGCCACAAGCATTGGAGTTCGATCGCGGCTTGCCAATGACGGTCGACGATTTCATGGCCGCCATGTGCCAGCGTCGCCCGGCGTTTCTCGGTTTGAGCAAGCACTACGCCGGCGCCATCGGTGAAGCGCTGGAACGCGTCGGCATGCAGGACAAACGCAAACGCCGCATGGGCGCCTTGTCCGGCGGCGAACGGCAGCGCGTGCTTCTCGCCCAGGGTTTGATCCCGGCGCCGCAATTGCTGGTCCTCGATGAGCCGATGTCGGCCCTCGATGAAGCAGGGATTCAGGTGTTCGAACGCCTGCTCGCAGACTGGCGTGCCGCAGGCATTACCGTGTTGTGGATCGAGCATGACCTGGAAGCCGTTGGCCGTCTGGCCAATCGCGTCACCGGTCTCAACCGTCGCGTGCTGTTCGACGCCACGCCGCAACAGGCACTGACCCCGGAACGCCTGCTGACCTTGTTCTCGACCCATCCACGGAGTGGTGCCTGATGAGTTACGAAGCCTTCCGTTTGATGGTCCAGGGTTGGGCCTCGTCCGGTTATCTGCCGGAAGCATTGGCCTACGGTTTTGTCGTCAATGCGCTGCTTGCCGGGCTGTTGATCGGTCCGGTACTCGGCGGCCTGGGCACGCTGGTGGTGGTCAAGCGCTTTGCGTTTTTCTCTGAAGCGGTCGGCCACGCGGCGCTGACCGGCGTGGCCATCGGCATTCTGCTTGGCGAACCCTACACCGGGCCGTACGGCAGCCTGTTCGGTTACTGCCTGTTGTTCGGCATTCTGCTTAATTACCTGCGCAACCGCACGGGTCTGGCGCCGGACACCTTGATCGGCGTGTTCCTCTCGGTATCGCTGGCCCTGGGGGCGAGCCTGCTGCTGATTCTGGCGGGCAAGATCAACGTGCACATTCTGGAAAACGTGCTGTTCGGCTCGGTACTGACGGTCAATGGCAATGATCTGGCGGTGCTGGCCATCGTCGGTTCGCTGGTCATGGCCCTGGCGCTGCCGCTGTACAACCGCATCATGCTCGCCAGTTTCAACCCGCAACTGGCGGCGGTACGTGGCGTGGCCGTGAAGACCCTGGATTATCTGTTCGTGATTCTGGTGACGCTGATCACCGTCGCCGCAGTGAAAGTGATCGGTGCGATTCTGGTCGGCGCCCTGCTGGTGATTCCCGCCGCCGCTGCGCGGTTGCTCAGCCAGTCGCTGAAAGGCTTTTTCGGGTGCTCGGTAGTGATCGCCACGGTCAGCACCTTGTGCGGGATTCTGGCGCCGATCGTGTTCGATCTGCCGATTCCGTCCGGCGCCGCGATCATTCTGGTCGCCGGCATTGCCTTCGCCCTCGCCGCCATCGCGCGCGGGGTTGTCCCGAGTCTGAAAGGGAATCTTGGATAAATGATGTTTTCACTGAAACACCTGACCCTGGCCATCACGCTGTGCGGTGTGGTCGGCACACCGTTGCTGGCGGCCGAAAACGCCAAGCCCCTGCGCGTGCTGGCCTCGTTGCCGATCACTTACGGCTTGAGCGAAGTGCTGCTCAAAGGCACTGACGTCAACCTTGAACGTGCGGCACCGGCAAACCTGCCGGGCAGTCGTCAGACCGCGTACTTCACCGGTCGTGGTGCTCCGGCGCTGAGCAAACTGGCGACCGATGCCGATGCCGTGATCGGCGTGCGTTCGCTGTGGGCCGATGATCCGCTGTACCCGATCGCCCGGCGCAGCAATATCCGCATCGTTGAAGTCGACGCCGCGCGCCCGGTGGACGGCGCCCTGCCCGGCATTGCCGTGCAACCGGGCCTGAAGGTTGATGGCCTGAACAGTCAGCCCTGGCTGGCGAGCAATAACATGGGGCGCATGGCCGACGTGATGGCGGCGGACCTGGTGCGCCTGGCCCCTAGCGCCAAGCCTGCCATTGAGGCGAATCTGGCGGCATTGAAACAGCGTCTGCTGAAACTCAGTGCCGACAGTGAGGCGCGTCTGGCCAGCGCTGACAATCTGAGCGTGATGAGTTTGAGCGATCACTTTGGTTATCTGATCGGCAGCATGAACCTGGAACTGATCGGCCAGGATCCTCGACCGGATGCGGAGTGGACGGCAGAGGATCTGAAGAAACTCACGACAACGCTCAAGGACAACGATGTCGCGGTGGTACTGCATCATCGCCAGCCTTCGGAGCCAGTGAAAGCGGCGATTGCCGAATCGGGTAGTCGTCTGGTGGTGTTGAGCACCGATGCGGCGGATCCGGTGGCGGAGCTTGAGGGTAATGTGGATTTGCTGCTCAAAGGTCTGAGCGGGGCTTAGTTTCAGCCGAAACCGCGTTACCGTTCATCGCTACCCTGCTAGCGATAGGGCCTGCCCAGCCAACACAAATCCGGGGCATGAAAAAACCCGCTGACCGTCTCCGGTTCAGCGGGTTTCTTTTTGCCCGGCAGCTTATTGCGCGGCAACCTGCGCTTCCATTTTCTGCCGCAGGCTCAGTGGGCGCATATCGGTCCAGACCTCTTCGATGTAGGCCAGGCATTCCTTTTTCAGGCCGCTCTTGCCCACGGTGCGCCAGCCTTGCGGCACGGCTTTGTAGTCCGGCCAGATCGAATACTGCTCTTCGTGGTTGACCACGACCTGAAAGAGGATGTCCTCGCGGTCGAATACTGACGTCATGCTGGTTCTCCATCGTTGTAAGGTGGGCTGCACCACAGGTGCAGCCGGGTATGTAGAAAGAACGTGCGGCGCGGCAAAAAATTTACAGCGCAGCGGTGGCAGCGGCTAACGCGCGACCGAAGATCTCGGCGACGTGATCAATTTCGGTGGCAGTGATCACCAGCGGCGGCAGGAAACGCACCACCGCGCCGTGACGACCGCCCAGTTCGAGGATCAGGCCGCGCTTGAGGCACTCGCGCTGCACCAGCGGCGCCAGGCGAGCGAAGGCCGGTGGATGACCGAGCGCGTCCACCGGGCCACTCGGATCGACCAGTTCAACCCCGAGCATCAGGCCCCGCCCACGGATATCGCCCAGTTGCGGGAAGTCACGCTGCAGAATGCGCAGATGCTCGCTGAGACGTGCGCCCATGGCTTCGGCGTGCTCGCACACCTTGTGTTCGACCAGATAACGCATCACCGCAGAACCGGCGGCCATCGCCATCTGGTTGCCACGGAACGTGCCGGCGTGGGCGCCCGGCTGCCAGGTATCGAGCCAGTCGCGGTAGACCACCACCGCCAGCGGCAGGCTGCCACCGATGGCTTTGGACAGCACCACTACGTCTGGGGTGATGCCGGCATGTTCAAAGGCGAACATCTTGCCGGTGCGAGCAAACCCGCTCTGGATCTCGTCGACGATCAACGCCACGCCGGCCTTCTCGGTGATACGGCGCAAACCGCGCAGCCACTCAATGTCCGCCGGAATCACACCGCCCTCGCCCTGCACCGCTTCGACAATCACCGCCGCCGGCAACTGCACGCCGGCCTCCGGATCGTTGAGCAGGTTTTCCAGATAGCTCAGGTTGGCGTTGACACCAGCCGCGCCACCGAGGCCGAACGGGCAGCGGTAGTCGTAAGGGAACGGCATGAATTGCACGCCGTTACTGAGCAAGGCGCCCAACGGTTTTTTCGGCCCCAGGCTGCCCATCAGGCTCAACGCTCCCTGGCTCATGCCGTGGTAACCGCCAGAGAACGACAGCACGGTGCTGCGCCCGGTCGCGGTGCGCACCAGTTTCAGCGCGGCTTCCACGGCATCGGTGCCGGTCGGGCCGCAGAACTGGATTTTCGCCTGCGCTGCCAGCGCCGGCGGCAGCAGACCGAACAAATCCTGCACGAACTGATCCTTGACCGGCGTGGTCAGGTCGAGGGTGTGCAGCGGCAACTCATCGGCCAGCACTTGCTGGATCGCCTCGATCACCACCGGGTGGTTATGCCCCAGTGCCAACGTGCCGGCACCGGCCAGGCAGTCAATGAAGCTGCGTCCTTCGACATCTTCGACGTACAGGCCCTTGGCACGCTTGAGCGCCAGGGGAATGCGCCGTGGATAACTGCGCGCATTGGATTCCTGCTGGCTTTGGCGAGCGAGCAACGGTGATTCATGGAACTGGTACAACGTTTCGGCCGGCACCGAGGCGACCCGGGCCGATGAATGTTCGATAAGGCTGGTGGCGACTGACATCTCTCGACCCCTCAATACGCTATGGATAGTGACCAAAACAGCACACTGGACAGGTGCGCGTTCCGGTCGCGGAGCGCACATGCAGGTTTTCCTGTTCTGGAAACGCTTAAGCGTCCCGAGGATTTAGGCACTTGATCGTTTGTCAGGCGCAGGCGGGAAACGACCGGACCATGGGCAGAGTCTGCAAACCTTCATGGGTCAAGGGCGGCGCCGCTTGGCGATAGCCCAGGTGTCGATAGAACGCCTCGCCGGTACGGGTGCTATTGAGACTGACCCGCTGCACCCCGCGCAGGCGCAACCAGCCTTGAAGATCATCCATCAGCGCCCGCCCGACGCCACGGCGGAAGCACTCCGGCTGCACGTAGCACAGGGTGATATCGCCACTGGCCAGGGCCATGCCGACTCCCACCGGTTTGTCCTGCAACAGGGCGAGGTTGAGGTAGAAACGTGCATCGGCGAGCCACGTACAGAGGTGTCCGGCGGACTGCTGGCGGACCCAGGCATCGACTTGCCGGGGATTGTTGCGGTGGTCGAGTGCACAACCGATGCGGATCGAACGCTCGATGATGCGGCTGATAATGCCGGTGTCGGCCAGGGTGGCCGGACGAATACAGATGGGTGCTTCCATGGCGCGATCCCCTCAATCCATTGAGTCAAAGCTGCAGCGACCTTAACCCCGCAGCGGCCGGATGACTAATGGAGAGAAGTTACATTTGATGTGCCAATACACAGAGCTGACGGGGTGAACTCAGACGGCTTGCAACGGCATGGTCAACTCCACGCGCAAACCGTCCGGGCGGCTGTCGAAGTGCAGCGCACAGTCGCAACGCTGAACGATTGCCTGAACGATCGCCAGACCGAGGCCGCAACCGGTGCTCTGACCATTGCGCCAGAAGCGCTGGGTCAAATGCTGCAAATCGTCCGGGGGGATGCCCGGGCCATGGTCGCGCACGACAAAGCGCACGCGGTTGCCGATGGTTTCCAGGCTCAGTTCGACTGCACAGTCCTGCGGCGTATGACGCAGGGCGTTGTCGAGCAGGTTGCGCAGCGCCGCAATCGACAGCACCGCCGGCATCTGCAGCGCAGCGGTCGACAGATCGGCCGGCAGTTTCAACTGGATCCGCAGGCGCTCACCGCCGGTGGCGTCGGCAATCGCCAGCCTGGCGACTTGCTCGGCGCTGCACTGCGAGCCGTCATCGAACGACAGACTGCCCTCGACCCGCGCCAGCAACAGCAATTGCTCAAGGGTGCGGTGCAGGCGGTCGGCGCCCTCCTCGGCCCGCGCCAGCGACTGATCACGGGCGCTGCCCTCGGTCATGCGCGCCACTTGCAGGTGAGTCTTGATTGCGGTCAGCGGGCTGCGTAGTTCGTGGGCGGCGTCACCGGTGAGGCGGCGTTCACGCTCGATGGTTTTGCCAATGCGCTGGAACAGTTGATTCTGGGTGTCGAGCAACGGTTTCAATTCACTGGGAAACGATTGCAATTGCAGCGGTTCAAGCGAATCGGCATTACGCCGCATCAAGGCTTCGCGCAGTCGGTTGAGCGGCGCCAGGCCCTGTCTGATCCCCAGCCACAGCAGGCACAGACAACCGAGCAATGCCACACCCACCGGCACCGAAGCGGCCAGCAGAATCGACATGTTCAACGCTTCGCGTTCGATTTGCCGATCGGCTGTGGTGATGCGGACATCGCCTCGGGCAAGGGTAAAGCTGCGCCACGGCGCACCGTCGATCATCTGATCGTGAAAGCCCATTTTCTCGGCTTCCAGAGCCTGCTCGGGACTGCTGTGACTGCGGGCGAGAATTTCCCCGCGCAACGAACTGACCTGGCACGCCATACCGCCGGGAATGTTCAACTGTTCGGCACTGAAATGCGTGCCCTCGCCCTTGCTCGGCAAGGCCGGCAATTGCTCCAGCAGCCCGGCGACCATGCGTGCGGAGGCCACCAGCCGCTGATCGAGGGAAAACATCATCTGATTGCGCAGATCGCTGAGCATCCAGGCCGCCGCCAGCGCCCAGATCAGCGCAAACGCGGCGCCGAGGGTCAGGCTCAGGCGCAGTCGCAGACTCATCACTTGCCTTGATCTCCACCGTCGGCCGGGCCCAGGCGATAGCCGAGGCCGCGCACCGTTTCGACGATGCCCTTGCCGAGTTTGCTGCGCAGGTGATGGATATGCACGTTCAGCGCATTGCTCTCCAGTTCATCGTTGAAGCCGTAGACGCTGTCCTTCAACTGCTCGGTGGACAGCACCCGGCCACGGTTGTGCAGCAACGCTTGAAGCAGCGATTGCTCGCGCCGCGACAAGTCCACCGGTTGCCCGGCCAGAGTGGTCTCGCGACTGCTCGGGTCGTAGGTCAGCGCACCGTGTTCGATCAGGTTGACACTGCGCCCGGCCACCCGCCGCAGCAGGGTTTGCAGGCGCGCGAACAGTTCGCGCAGATCGAATGGCTTGAGCAGGTAATCGTCGGCCCCCGCCTGCAAACCGTCGACCCGGTCAGTGACCGAGTCGCGCGCGGTCAGAATCAGCACCGGAATCTCCAGGCCACTCTGACGCAGTTGTTGCAATAACTTGAGGCCATCTTCGTCGGGCAGGCCGAGATCGAGCACCATCACGTCAAATTCGGCGACCTTGAGCATCGCCCGCGCCTTGGACGCGGTGTTGACGTGTTCGACCGTCAGGCCCTGAGCGGTCAGACCGGCAACGATCCCGCTGGCGATCAACTCGTCGTCTTCGCAAACCAATACGTGCATGGGCGCTCCATGAATAAAAAGGCGAGTCAAACAGGCGAGGATTAAGTGGCAATTATGGCCGCCGCGTCGGCTGACGGAAAGCGCGCCGCACGGTAACCCGCTCGCTGTGTGACCTGGAATTCGACCAGGTCAGACTTGCCATCGGTTTGATTACCAACACTGAAACAGTTTGCGCCTGTCTATCCGTTTGGTGCTGGTTTAGCCTGCGGTCGAAACTGACTGCTACTACAACCCTTAAACGGATTTAAGAACAATGCCTCATTTAAAAAATGTCGTCGCCGTGGATTGGCGCTCGGGGCCTGACCGGATCTACTTTTTTTTCAAGGACTCCAATACCTATTCACGCTTCAACATCGGCACCAACCGGGTGCCCGCCGAATATCCCGCCGAAGTCAACGCCGATAACTGGGGCGAATTTCATCGACACGTACGCAATCTGCGTTTTGGATTCACCACCACGGGAATCATTCCTGACGCACAAAGTGGCTTCGACGACGATGTCTTGTGGCTTTTTTATAGCGACAATGGCCGACCGATGGTGTGTAAATACGATCAGGACCTGGATAAGGTCCGCAGCATGGAGCCTCTGGAAAATACCGTCTGGGCACGACTTCGCCCTTACTTTGAGCGCATCGTTGCCGGTACCTGGTGGCAAATGACCGGTTCCAGTAGCCAGGTGTTCCGGTTTCTCATGAATGACGGCCATACCGTCGCAATCAACCTGTCCAACAGCGATATCCAGCACGAGAGCATCAACGCCGAATCCTGGCCGGGCCTTGAGCCTTACCGGGACAGGATCATCACGGCGGTGCAGAATGATCGTACGTTCGCGGCCAGTTACTTCTACATTTTCCTGAACAACAACCAATACATTTGCTACAACATGCAGCGCAATCGGGTGGAATACGGCCCTATCGATGTGGATGAAGACAGCTGGCCCGGTTTGCTCTGCGGCCTGCCTTGAACCGGGCGCCTCGGCCGGTTAATCATCGGTTAATCGCCACCGCCCATTGTGCACCTCACTTGCACAGGGACAAGGCTCCTCCATGCGTCATTTTTTTCTTTTGTTTGCTCTGCTGATGTCCAGCCTGGCCCAGGCTGGAAACAATCCATTTGATACAAAACCGGAGTTTCTGCCGGTCGACAAGGCTTTCGTGCTCACCTCCGAACGTCTGGAGTCTGGGGAAACCCAGTTGTTCTGGCAGATCACCGACGGCTATTACCTGTACCAGAAACGCCTGAAATTCGACGGTCTGGCGGCGGCGCAACAACCAGCGCTGCCTGAGGGCGAGTCCCACAGCGACGAGTTTTTCGGTGAACAACCGGTGTATCGCCAAGGCCTGGAAGTGAAAATCCCGGCGACGGCCAGCGGGCAGATCAAGGTCAGTTACCAGGGCTGTGCCGATGCCGGACTGTGTTATCCGCCGCAAACCCGGGTCATTGATCTGGGCGGCAAGGCATCCGCCACCACGGCGAGCGACGAAGCACCGGATCAAGCCCTGGCCAGCAGTCTGCAACAGCGGGCGCTGGGCTGGAGTCTGCTGGTGTTTTTCGGCCTTGGCCTGTTGCTGGCGTTTACCCCGTGCTCGTTGCCGATGTTGCCGATTCTGGCGGGCATGATCGTCGGCAGTGGCGCGACACCCCGTCGTGGTTTTGCGCTCGCCAGCAGTTACGTGATCTGCATGGCACTGGTGTACGCCGCCATGGGCGTGATTGCCGCGCTGCTGGGCGCCAACCTTCAGGCCTGGTTGCAGAACCCGTGGCTGCTGGGGGCGTTCGCTGCGGTATTTGTGGTGCTGGCACTGCCGATGTTCGGCTTCTTTGAACTGCAATTGCCGGTGGCGTTGCGCGATCGCCTCGAACACGCCTCGCGCAGCCGCAGCGGTGGCAGCCTGATCGGTGCCGGTGTGCTGGGCGCCTTGTCCGGTCTGCTGGTCGGCCCATGCATGACCGCACCACTGGCCGGAGCCCTGTTGTATATCGCCCAGAGCGGTAACGCGCTGCACGGCGGCTTGATTCTGTTTGCGCTGGGCATCGGCATCGGTGTGCCGTTGTTGTTGCTGGTGACCGTCGGCAATCGCTTCCTGCCCAAACCCGGCGCCTGGATGAATCTGCTCAAGGGCATCTTCGGTTTCCTGTTCCTCGCCACCGCGTTGCTGATGTTGCGCCCGGTACTGGATTCGTCGTTGTGGCTGGGCCTGTGCGGCGCGCTGCTGCTGATCGCCGCGTTCTGCGCCTGGAAGCAATCGGAAGGGTATGGCCGGGTCGCGCAGGTGTTCGGCGCCATCTCGTTGTTGTTGGGACTGTGGGGCAGCCTGCTGATGATCGGCGCGGCGGGCGGCGGCGACGATCCGTATCAACCCTTGCAGGTATACAGCGCCGGCCGTGTGGCCAGCGCGGCACCGAGCGGTCATGAAGCGTTCACCACGATCAAGGACCCCGCAGCACTGCAACGCGAACTGGATGCCGCCACGGCCCAGGGCCAGTGGGTGCTGCTCGATTATTACGCCGACTGGTGCGTGTCGTGCAAAGTCATGGAGAAGCAGGTGTTTGGCCAGGCCAAGGTGATGCAGGCGCTGAGCGACGTGCGTCTGCTCAGGCTGGATGTCACCGCTGACAATGCGGCCAGCCGCGAACTGCTTGGCCGTTACAAGGTTCCGGGCCCACCGAGTTTCGTCTGGATCGGCGCCGACGGTGAAGAGCGCCGCAGCCAGCGCATCACCGGCGAAGTCGATGCCGAGACGTTCCTGCAACGCTGGACCACCACCCGAGACGCTCATTAATGCTGACTTTCACCCTCGGCACCTTTGCCATCGCGCTGAACCATCTGCTGCTGATCAGTGCCTTGGCGCTGGCGACCTTTGTCGGCTGGCGGGTGGCCAAACGCGGTGGCGAGAACCCCGAGTCGGCGCTGTTCAGTCTGTTCCTGCTAGGCATGCTGGCGGCGCGTATCGCGTTCGTGGCGGTGTACTGGTCGCATTATCGCAATGACCCGTGGCAGATCGTCGACCTGCGCGATGGCGGCTTCCTCGCCTGGCCGGGGGTGATCGTGTTGCTGCTCGTTGCGCTGTATCGCGGCTGGCGGCGCCCGGGGTTGCGGCGCCCGCTGGGTTTTGGCGTGGCCAGTGGTGTGCTGTTCTGGCTGTTGGCGACCCTGTCACTGAACATTTACGAACAAGGCACCCGTCTGCCGGACATCGCCCTGCGTAACGCAGCCGGTGAAACCATCAAGCTCAGCGATTATCAGGGCGGTCCGCTGGTGATCAACCTGTGGGCGACCTGGTGTCCACCGTGCCGGCGCGAGATGCCGGTCCTGGAAAATGCTCAACTGCAACGGCCTGACCTGACCTTCCTGTTTGTCAATCAGGGCGAGAGCATGCAAAGCGTGGCGACATTTCTCGAAACCCAGGGCCTGAGCCTGACCAATGTGTTGTTCGACCGCAGCGGCCAAGTGGGCCAAGCCGTGGGCTCCATGGCATTGCCGACTACCCTGTTCTATAGCCCCGACGGTCGCCTGCTGAGCAGCCACCTGGGTGAGTTGTCCAATGCCAGTCTGGCTCGCGCACTGGAAAATTTCGATGCACCACACTCCCAATCGAACCCGGCCATTGCTCCGGCCACCTCTGCAAGGAAACTGCCATGCCCCGCCTCCGCCACCTGCTGACGCTGACAATGGGCGCTGCCCTGTTGCATTTGCCGTCGCTGCAGGCTGCTGAAGAACTGCCTGCCGCGATCAAGCAGATCGAGGCCAAAGGCGCAAAAATCGTCGGCCAGTTCGATGCGCCTGATGGTTTGCGTGGTTACGCGGCGCAATACCAGAACCGTGGCATGGCGCTCTACCTCACCCCGGATGGCAAGCACGTGCTGCTCGGCAACCTGTACGACGCCGACGGCAAAGACCTGAGCAGCGAACCGTTGCAGAAACTGGTGTATGCGCCGATGGCCAAGGAAGTCTGGGCCAAGTTCGAGGCTAGCAACTGGATTCAGGACGGCAACAAGGATGCACCGCGCACGGTGTACCTGTTCAGCGACCCGAACTGCCCGTACTGCAACATGTTCTGGGAACAGGCACGCCCTTGGGTCAAGGCCGGCAAAGTGCAGTTGCGGCACATCATGGTCGGGATCATTCGCGAAGACAGCCCGGGCAAGTCCGCCGCGCTGCTGGCAGCCAAGGATCCGGCCAAGGCGCTGGAGGATCACGAGAAGGCTGGCAAAGCCAGTTCGCTCAAGGCCTTGAAGGACATTCCGGCGGCGGTGCAGACCAAACTGGCGGCCAACATGCAGTTGATGGAGGACCTGGACTTGCAGGCGACCCCGGCGATTTTCTACATGGACGACAAGGGTGAGCTGCAACAACAGCAAGGGGCGCCTTCGCCGGACAAGCTGGCGAAGATTCTCGGCCCGAAATAGCTCCGGACCTTTCGAAACCTGGCGGCCCTTTCACGAGCAAGCCCGCTGCCACCCTGGACTGAAATCCTCTGTGGCAGCGGGCTTGCTCGCGAAGAACGTTTACGCGGTGTGGCGGTTGCGCTCGCTCAAGAAGCTGAACAGCACCTCGTTCACAAACGCCGGATTCTCCAGACTGGAGATATGCCCTGCCTCCGGCACCAACACCCACGGGCAACCAATCAACTCAGCCATTTCCTGCGTTTCCGCCGGTGGCCGTGGTTTGTCCTGATCGCCGCACAGCACCAGCGTGGCCTGCGCATTCAACTCGCCCAGGCGTGGCAACAGATCATCCCGACTGAAGGTGATACGCCCCATTGGCACGATGCTGTCGCGCAGACGGTCAGACGAATACGCCGCCAGTTTCGCGCGGAAATCCTGGTAAAGCGCCGACTGCGGATCAATGCCCGGACGGAAGAAGATCGGCACGACGATGTCGAGCAAGAGGTCAGAGATTTCGCCGGACTCTTCGATCTGCTTGAACAGCGAAAAATAGTACTGGCGGGTAGGCTCTGGCTCGACGCCGACGTAAGTGTCCATCAGCACCAGGCCGTTGACCCGTTGCGGCGCCGACAATGCCAGGCGTACGCCCCACATGCCTCCGACCGACAACCCGACCAGAGTGACCTGGTCGATCTCCAGGTGATCGAGCAACGCCTGCACCTGACGGGCGATGTCGTCCAGCGAAGTGGTGCCTTGCGGCAACGCGCCGGACTCACCGTGGCCCCAAAGATCCAGGGCGATCACCCGATAGTGCGGCGACAGTGCAGCAATCTGCGGCGCCCACATGGCGGTGTCCCACAGATAACTGCCCGCCAGCAACACGGCCGGGCCGGTGCCTTGATCAATGTAGTGCAGCGCTTGTCCGTCAACCGTGAAAAAAGCCATCGACCACCCCCGCGGTAGAAAAAGAGAACCGGCAGCCTGAGCTGCCGGTAGTTTGTCGTCAACCTGGGAAATGTACGTGAATGTGCCGGTTTATTTGTGTTGAATTCACTGACGCCATCGCTGGCAAGCCAGCTCCCACAGGTTCTACGCTGCACACAAATGTTGTGAACACGTTCGATCAGTGTGGGCGCTGGCTTGCCAGCAATGGGGCCGCAGATTACAACCCTTCCAGCTCCGCCATCAGGTCATTCAACCGATCCACCTTGTCCTCGGTGATGTCACTGGCCGCCAGGCCTTCGATGTACTCGGCCAGTTCCTGCACCGTGCTGCACTCGAACATCGCCCGCAGCGGCACATCGCGTTGCAGGGTTTTCTGCACCCGCGAAGCGATCTGCGTAGCCAGCAACGAATGCCCGCCCAACTCGAAGAAGTTGTCGCGCACGCCGACCTTGTCGACCTTCAGCACCTCGGCCCAGATATCGGCCAAGGTCTGCTCCAGCTCGTTGCGCGGGGCCAGGTAATCCGCGCTCTGCAACTGGCCGATCTCCAGCGCCGGCAGGGCCTTGCGGTCGAGTTTGCCGTTGGCGTTATGCGGCAGCTGATCCAGCCACAACCAGTGCAGCGGCACCATGTATTCCGGCAGTTCGCTGCGCAGGCGTTGCTTGATCCGTTCCAGGCGTTCGCTCGGATTGAGCGCCGAATCCGCCGCGACCAGATAGCCGACCAGGTGCTTGCCGTTGACCCCTTCCTGCACCCCGACCGCCGCATCACGGACTTCCGGTTGCTCGTGCAGACGCGCCTCGATTTCACCCAGTTCGATGCGGTAACCGCGAATCTTCACCTGATGGTCGACCCGACCGACGTATTCCAGCACACCGTCACTGCGGCGCCGCGCCAGGTCACCGGTACGGTACAGACGCTCGCCCGGCGCGCCGAACGGGTTCGGTACGAACACCGGCGCGGTGCGCAGCGGATCGCTGACGTAACCGCGACCGACGCCAGTACCGGCCACGCACAACTCCCCCACCGCACCCAACGGCACCAATTCCAGCGCGCCATCGACCAGATAGAGCAGGTTGTTGTCGGTCGGCGTACCAATCGGCAAGTAGCTGCCGCGGGTCGAGGCCAGATCGACGCGGAAAAACGCCACGTCATCGGAACATTCTGCCGGACCGTAAGCATTGACCAGCCCGATCTGCGGATAACGCAACAGCCACTGATGCGCCAGTTCCGGCGGCATCGCTTCGCCAGTCGGCAGCATCCAGCGCAGGCCGTCGAGGCTCAGGCGCTCCGAGGCAAGCATGCCTTGTATCAGCGACGGCACGCTCTCCAGCACGGTGATGCCCTGCGCCTGCACGTGCACCAGCAAACCCTGCGGATCGTGGGCGATGGTGTTCGGCACAATGTCCACCCGAGCGCCGAACAGCGGCGCGGCGAGGAACTGCCAGACCGAAATGTCGAAGCTTTGCGAAGCGGTCTGTGCGATCACATCGGCGTCGCTCAGATCGAGGTACGGACGCTTGCTCAACTGGTTGTTGAGCATGCCGCGCTGCTCGACCATCACGCCTTTCGGCAGGCCGGTCGAGCCCGAGGTGTAGATCACATAGGCGAGGTTGTCCGGGCCGCTGTGAATACCCGGGTTTTCCACCGATGTCGTCTGCGCTTGCAGCGTTTCCCAGACCAACAGACGCGGACGGTTGGCGCAGCTGAATTCATCCAGCAAGGCCTGCGCCTGTGCCTGGCAGGCGGCACTGCACACCAGCACCGGCGCCCGGCTCAGCTCAAGGATGCGTTGCAGGCGCTGGCCCGGCAGGCCGGGATCCAGCGGCAGGTAACCGCCACCGGCCTTGAAGCTGCCGATGATCATCCCGAGCAGATCGAGGTTACGCTCGGCCAGCAACGCCACCGGTTGATCCATCTGCAGCCCGGCTGCGACCAGGGCATGGCCGAGGCGGTTGGCGTTATGGTTCAGCTCGGCATAGCTCAGTTGCTGATCCAGGCATGTGGCAGCGATGCGTTGCGGGTGCGCCGCCACCTGCGCTTCGAACAGCGCCACGTAGCTCTGCTCCAGTGGATAATCGTGTGCGCTCTGGTTGCAACCGTGCAGCAGGAAGTCCTGCTCCTCACGGCCCAGCAACGGCAGTTCGGCCATGTCGCCATGGAAGCCATCGACCAGCGCCAGCAACAGACGCTTGAACTCGCCGAGCATGCGCTCGATGGTCGACTCGTCGAAGTAGCGCTGGTCATACGACAGATGCAACCCAAGGTCATCGCCCGGATAACACACCGCCGTCAACGGGAAGTTGGTGTGGGTGCGGCCAGAATCCGAGGTCGCGTTGAGGCTCTGCGCACGGTCCAGTACCGAGACTTCCACCGGCGCGTTTTCAAACACGAACAGGCTGTCGAACAGCGGCTGGCCTTTCGGCAGTTCGCTCTGTTCCTGAATGTTCACCAGCGGCAGGTATTCGTACTCGCGCAGTTGCATGTTGCTGTCGAGCAGCGCGCTCAGCCACTGGCGCACGCTGCTGCGCTGATCGTCCTCGGGCATTTTCACCCGCAGGGCAATGCTGTTGATAAACAGGCCGACGGTGCGTTGCATCTCCGGCATGTCCACCGGACGCCCGGCCACGGTCACACCAAACAGCACGTCACGATCACCGCTCAGGCGGCGCAGCACCAAGGCCCACGCCGCTTGAGCGAAGGTGTTCACTGTCAGTTGATGGGCCTGGGCCAGTTCACGCAGACGTGCACCGTCCTCGACCTTGAGGCGGGTGTAGCAGTCGCCGACGATCATGCCGCCGCTTTCGCCGGCATGTTCACGCAGGAACGGCCGGTCGCTCGGGATCGGCGTGGTGCGCTCGAACCCTTGCAGGTTCTGCTGCCACCACTGGCGCGCCTCGGCCAGGCTCTGGCGTTGCAGCCAGCCGATGTAATCGCGGTAGCGCGGCGGCACCGACAATTGCGCTTCGCGACCTTCACCGAGGGCGGTGTAGATCTCGAAAAAATCGTTCATCAGCAACGAGCGGCACCAGGCATCAATCAGGATGTGGTGGTTGCTCATCATGAACCAGTAACGCGCCGCGCCGACCTTGATCAGGCGCAGGTGGAACGGTGCCTGATTGAGCAGATCGAAACCGGTCTCGCGCTCGCTTTTGAGCAACGCCTGCAGCTTCGGTTCTTGCTCGTCCTCGGCAACGGTGCTCCAGTCCAGGTACTCAATCGGCGTGCGCCCCGGGGAGTGAATCACTTGCAGCATGTCTTCGCCGACGTTCCAGCAGAACGACGCACGCAGCGCTTCGTGACGGGCGACCACCGCTTGCCAGGCCTGGGCAAAACGCTCGGGATCGAGTTCGCTGTTGATGCGGTAGCGATCCTGCATGTAGTACAGGCCCGTGCCCGGTTCGAGCAAGGTGTGCAGGAGCATGCCTTCCTGCATCGGCGTCAGCGGATAGACGTCTTCGATGTGCGCCGCCGGCACCGGCAACGCATCGAGTTGCGCCTGAGTCAGTTTCGCCAGCGGGAAGTCCGACGGCGTCAACCCGCCGGCCGTGTCTTGCAGGCAATGGGCGATCAGGCTTTGCAGTTCGCCGAGGTAGGCGTCGGCCAGATCAACGATGGTCTGCGCGTCATATCGCTCGGCGCTGAAGGTCCAGCGCAGCAGCAGTTCACCGCCATACACCTGACTGTCGATGCTCAACTCGTTGGGCAGCGGCGCCTGCGGATCGTGGGCGGCGCCGACCGGTTCATCGAGAGGACGGAACAGCGCATCGCTGCCAAAACTCTGGTCGAACTGGCCGAGGTAGTTGAAGGTGACCGGTGCGTTGGGCAACGCCGCCATGCTGCGCTGACTGAGGTCATCGGCCAGATAACGCAGGACGCCATAGCCCAGGCCTTTGTGCGGCACCGCGCGCAGTTGCTCCTTGATCGCCTTGATCGAAGCGCCCTGCCCGGCCGCTTCTTCAATGTTGTGCGGGGTCAGGCGTAATGGATAGGCGCTGGTGAACCAGCCGACGGTGCGGGTCAGGTCGATCTCGTCGAACAGGGTTTCGCGGCCGTGGCCTTCGAGCTGAATCAGCGCCGACGGCTGCCCGCTCCAGCGGCACAAGACGCGGGCCAGCGCAGTCAGCAACAGGTCGTTGACCTGCGTGCGATAGGCACGCGGCGCCTGTTGCAGCAATTGTTGAGTACGCTCGGCATCGAGGTGCACGCTGACGGTTTGCGCATGCCGGTTCTGCCGTCCACCCTGCGGGTTTTCGCATGGCAGGTCGGCGCTCGGCCCGGCCAGTTGCGTCTGCCACCAGTTCAGTTCTTCGCGCAGGGATTCGCTGCCGGCGTAGGCCTGCAAGCGTGCCGTCCAGTCCTTGAAGGCACTGGTTTTCGCCGGCAGCTTCACCGCTTGTTCGGCGTCGAGTTGGCGATACACGGTTTGCAGATCGTCGAGCAGCACGCGCCACGAGACACCGTCGACCACCAAGTGATGGATCGCGATGAACAGCCGTTGCTGACCTTCGGGTCCATCGACCAGCAACGCGCGCAACAGCGGGCCGTGTTGCAGTTCGAGGCTGCGCTGGGCATCGGCGTACAACGCTTGGCACTGCTCCATCGCGGGCACCCGCACCTGCCACAACACATTGGCATCGGACACCGGTTGATGCGTGGCCTGCCACTGATCGTTGGCCTGGGTGAAGCGCAGACGCAAGGCGTCGTGCTGCTCGATCACCGCCAGCAGCGCCTGCTCCAGACGCTGCGGTTCCAGCGCCACGCTCGGCTCCAGCAGCAAGGCCTGGTTCCAGTGCTGACGCTCCGGGATTTCAGTGTCGAAGAACCAGTGCTGGATCGGCGTCAGCGCCGAGTCACCGCTGACCAGCCCCTGTTCGGCAGTCACTTGCTCGCTGCGGCTGGCGACCCCGGCGAGGGTCTGCACGGTCTGATGCTGGAACAGGTCCCGCGGGCTGAAATGGATGCCTTGCTGCCGCGCCCGACTGACCACTTGAATCGACAGAATCGAGTCGCCACCGAGTTCGAAGAAGTTGTCGTTGAGGCCGACCTGCTTGACGTTGAGCACTTCGCACCAGATCTGCGCCAGGGCCTGTTCCAGCTCGTTGCTCGGGGCGACGTAGTCCTGACGATTGAGCTCAGGGTCCGGCGCCGGCAAGGCGCGGCGGTCGAGTTTGCCGTTGGCGGTGAGTGGCATGCGCGCCAGCAGGATCAGGTGCGTCGGCACCATGTAGTCCGGCAGTTGCGCTTTGAGGTGCGCCTTCAATGCGTCGCGCAGTTCGGCCTGTTGTACTTCACCTTGCTCGGCGACTTCGCTGACCAGATAGGCAACCAGTTGTTTGCCGCTCGGCGCATCCAGCGCCAGCACCACCGCTTCACGGATCGAAGCGTGATCAAGCAGGCGGGTTTCGATCTCGCCCAGTTCGATGCGGAAACCACGAATTTTCACCTGATGGTCGATCCGCCCCAGATACTCCACCAAGCCATCGGCACGCTGGCGCACCAGGTCGCCGGTGCGGTACATGCGCCCGCCATTCGCGGCAAACGGGTCGGCGACAAAACGCTCGGCCGTGATGCCCGGGCGGTCGTGATAACCCTGCGCCAGACCGGCGCCGCCGACGAACAACTCACCGGTCGCGCCTTGCGGCACCAGCGCCAGATCGGCGTCGAGGATGTACGCCAGGCGGTCGCCGATCACGCTGCCGATCGGCACGCTGCCGGCGCCTTCTTCCAGCACTTCCGGGGCCAGACTGGCGAGTGGCATGACCACGGTTTCGGTCGGGCCGTAGGCGTTGAAAAACAGGCTCGGTTTGAACGCAGCGCGAATCCGCTGCAGGTGTTCACCGGTCAGCGCTTCGCCGCCGGTGATGATCATCCGCACCGGCAGCGTTTGATTTTGCGTGGCGAGGAACTGCGCCAACTGGCTGCCGTAGCTCGGGGTGAAACCGAGTACGTTGATCTTGTGGCGGCGGATCAAACCGCAGATTTCTTCGGCATCCCACTGCCCTTGCGCCCGCAGCACCACTTGCGCGCCGCTGAGCAGCGGCACCAGCAGCCGCTCGGTGGCGGCGTCGAAGTTGATCGAATAGAAGTGCAGTTCGCAGTCGTCCGGGCGCATGCCGAAACGCGTGATCACGGCCTGGCAGTGCATGGCGATTTCGCCGTGAGAAACCACCACACCCTTCGGTTTACCGGTCGAACCGGAGGTGTAAATCAGGTACGCCTGATGCTGCGGCAAGCTGATCAACGGCAGCTCGGTGGCCGGGTAGCCGGCCAGTGCCGGACTGTCTTCTTCCAGGCTCCAGCGCGCCACGCTCGGCGGCAGATCACCAAGAGCATTGAACATTGCCCGATCGCTGAGCAGCAGACCAATGCGGCTGTCTTCGATCATGTAGTGCAAACGGTCGAGCGGATATTCCGGGTCCAGCGGCACGTACGCGCCGCCGGCCTTGAGAATCGCCAGCAGGCCGACAACCATTTCCAGCGAGCGCTCCAGCGCCAGACCGACCCGCACTTGCGGACCGACGCCGCGTTCACGCAGGGCCCAGGCCAGGCGATTGGCGCGGGCGTCGAGTTCGGCGTAGCTCAGGGTCTGCCCGGCGAACGTCAGGGCCGGCGCGTCTTTACGGGCCAGCGCCTGCTCGGCGAACAGGTGATGGATGCACTGATCGAGGCGATGTTCGCCCGGCTCCGCACCGAGGCTGTCGATCAGTTGCTGTTGTTCTGGCGCCGCCAGCAGCGGCAACTCGCTGAGGCGTTGGTGCGGATCGCTGATCAGCGCTTCGAGCAGATTGCGCCAATGGCAGGCCATGCGTGCAATGGTCGGTTCATCGAACAGATCAGTGCTGTAGGTCAGGCAGCAACCGAGGCGATGGTCGAGGTCGGTGACTTCAAGGTTGAGGTCGAACTTGGTCGCCCGCGCATCGTTGGCCAGGTACTCGACGGTCATCCCGGCGAGCAGGCGGCTTTGCTGGAACTCCCAGCGCTGCACATTGCACATGACCTGGAACAGCGGGTTGTACGCGGCGCTGCGCGGTGGCTGCTGGGCTTCGACCAGATGATCGAACGGCAGGTCCTGGTGCGACTGGCCCTCGATCACGGTATGGCGCACCTGCTCGAACAACTCACCCACCGACATCTGGCCGTCGAGCTGGCAACGCAGCACCTGGGTGTTGAGGAACGCGCCGATCAGCCCTTCGCTTTCCGGGCGGATACGGTTGGCCACCGGCGCACCGATGCGCAGGTCGGTCTGGCCACTGTAGCGGTAGAGCAAGGTGGCGAGCGCGGCGGTCATGGTCATGAACAGGGTCAGACCGTTTTGCGCATTGAAGGCACGGACACGGGCAGCGAGATCATCACTGAGGTCGAAACGGAACAGTTCGCCCTGGTGGCTTTGCACCGGCGGACGCGGACGGTCGCCGGGCAGCTCCAGCAGCGGATGTTCGCGTCCGAGTTGCGCGGTCCAGTAGTCGAGTTGGCGCTGACGTTCACCGGACTCCAGCCAGTTGCGCTGCCAGACGCTGTAATCAAGGTACTGCACCGGCAACGGCTCCAGCGGCGAGTCGCGGTCATCGACGAACGCTTCATACAACGCGCTGAGTTCGCGGGCGAAGATGTCCATCGCCCAGCCTTCGGTGACGATGTGGTGCAGGGTCAGGACAAAGTAGTGCTCATGTTCGGCGGTCTTCACCAGACAGGCGCGCAACAGCGGCCCGGTTTCCAGATCGAACGGCAGGTGCGCTTCGGCATCGGCCAGTTGCTGCACCTTCTGCTCACGCTGGTCAGCCGGCAGTTTCGAAAAATCCTTCCAGCCCATGCGTACGCCCGTCTCGGCATGCACCTGCTGCCGGGCCACGCCGTCGATGCTCGGGAAGGTGGTGCGCAGGGTTTCGTGGCGCAGGATCAATGCCTGCAACGCCGCCTCGAAACGCTCGACATGCAACACGCCACGCAGGCGCGCCATGCCGCCAACGTTGTACGCCGGGCTGTCCGGTTCCATCTGCCAGAGGAACCACATGCGCTGTTGCGAATAGGACAGCGGCACCGGTTGGCTGCGGTCGACTTTTGCAATCGGTGGCTGCTGGTTGGTCTTGCCGCTGGCCTGGATCAGGCGGATCTGCTCGGCAAAATCGCCAAGTTCGCTGTGTTCGAACAAGGCGCGCAGCGGCAACTCGACGTCACAGGCCTGACGGCTGCGCGAGATGATTTGCGTGGCCAGCAGCGAGTGCCCGCCGAGGGCGAAAAAGTCGTCGCGCAGACCGACTTGCGCCAGCCCCAGTACTTCGCGCCAGATCGCGGCGATCTGTTGTTCCAGCTCAGTGACCGGCTCGACATGCTCGCGGACTTGCCACTGCGGCTCGGGCAAGGCGCGACGGTCGAGTTTGCCGCTGGGGCTCAGGGGCATTTGTTCGAGACGCATCAGTTGCGCCGGAACCATGTATTCCGGCAGCTCGGCGGCCAATGCGGTGTTCAGACGGGCGATCAGTGCGTCCTGATCTTCGCTGCCATCGGCGGCAGTGAAATAGCCGATCAGTTGCGCGCCGGCAGCGGTTTCACGCACCAGCACCACGGCTTGGGCAACGCCTTCCTGAGCCAGCAGGCGCGCTTCGATTTCTTCCGGCTCGACACGGAAGCCACGCAGTTTGACCTGCTGATCGAGACGACCGAGGTATTCGATCACACCGTCCGAGGTCCACCGTGCGCGGTCACCGGTGCGGTACAAACGCGCGCCCTGCTCACCCAGCGGATCGACCACGAAACGCTCGGCAGTCAGCGCCGGGCGACCAAGGTAACCGCGAGCGAGACCGATGCCGCTGATGCACAGTTCACCCGGCACCCCGGCCGGCACCGGATTGAGATCGGCGTCGAGTACGCGGCAGATCACGTTGCCCAACGGCCGGCCGATCGGCGAACGCTCGCCATCAGCCGCTGTGCAGTGCCAGTGGGTGACATTGATCGCGGTTTCGGTCGGGCCATAACGGTTGTGCAATTGCACCGCCGGCAGTTGCGCCAACACGCGGTTGCGCAGTTCTGGCGGCAGCGCTTCACCACCGGAGAACAGCCGACGCAGGCTGGTGCATTCGGCGCTGAGCGGTTCGTCGATGAACAGCGAAAGCAGCGGCGGCACGAAGTGCAACGTCGTCACGCCATATTGCTGAACCAGTTGGGCGATGCGATGCGGATCGCGGTGCTCGCCCGGCGCGGCAATCAACAGCCGCGCGCCGGTGATCAGCGGCCAGAAGCACTCCCACACCGACACGTCGAAACTGATCGGGGCCTTTTGCATCAGCACGTCGGTTTCATCGAGGCCGTAGGTGCTTTGCATCCATTGCAGACGTTCGGCCAAGGCGGCGTGAGTGTTGCCGACGCCCTTCGGTTGGCCGGTGGAACCCGAGGTATAAATCACGTAGGCGAGGTTGTCGCCGTGCAGGTGCAGACCCGGCGCCTGACTCGGCCAGTTTTCCAGGTGCAGCGCGTCCATCGCGATCACACTGACGCCGTCGCGGGCCGGCAGACGGTCGAGCAATGCGGTCTGGGTCAGCAGCAGTTCGACACCGCTGTCGCTGAGCATGTAGGCCAGACGCTCGGCCGGGTAATCCGGGTCCAGCGGGACATAGGCACCGCCGGCCTTGAGAATCGCCAGCAGGCCGATCAGCAGTTGCGGTGAACGCTCGGCAGCAATCGCCACACATACGTCCGGGCCGACCCCTTTGTCGCGCAGGTAATGCGCGAGGCGGTTGGCCTGGGCGTGCAATTCGGCGAAATCGAGACTGCCGCCGTCCCACACCAGCGCAGTGCGTTCCGGGGTCTGCCGCGCCTGATCGTTGAGCCGCTCCGGCAGCCATTGTGGCGCCGGGGAGCATGGCGCGACGCTCCATGCCTGTTGCTGTTCGTGCTCGCACGGCGTGAGCAATTGCAGGTCGCCGATCGCCTGTTGCGGCTGCTCGCAGACGGCGCGCAGCAGGTTGCTGAAGTGTTCGGCCAGACGCTCGATGGTCGCCGCTTCGAACAACTCGTCGGCGTAGTCGAAGGACAAAGTCAGGCGCCCGTTGCGATCCTCTTCGCTGTGCAGTTGCAGGTCGAACTTGGCCTCGCGGCTGTGCCACGGCAATTCTTCGGCGAGCAGCCCCGGCAAGCGTTTCAGCGCGCCGAGATCGCGTTGCTGGTGGTTGAACATCACCTGGAACAGGCCGTGTTCGCGAGCCTGCGGGAAGGCTTCGAGCAGTTGTTCGAACGGCAAGTCCTGATGGGCTTGAGCGCCGAGCGTGGCCTCGCGGGTCTGCGTCAGTAACTCGACAAACGACAGGTGCGAATCGACCTCGGCACGCAGCACCTGGGTGTTGATGAAGAAGCCGATCAGGCCTTGGGTTTCCAGGCGCGGACGGTTGGCATTGGGCACGCCGATGCGAATGTCGCGCTGACCGCTGTAGCGGTGCAGCAGGCTCTGCAAGGCCGCGAGCAACAGCATGAACGGCGTCGATTGGTGGGCCTGGGCGGTCTGTTTGATCGCATCGCTGAGGCTGACGCCGAGGCGCACGCTGTGGCGGGCGGCGCTGTGCAATTGTCTGGCCGAGCGAGGATGATCGGTGGCCAGTTCCAGCACCGGTTGTTCGTCGCCCAGTTGTGCTTTCCAGTACGCCAGTTGTCGCTCGCCCTCGCCTTGCGCCAGCCATTGGCGCTGCCAGTTGCCGTAGTCGGCGTATTGGGTCGGCAGCGGCGCAAGGTCGGCGCGCTGGCCTTGGGTGGCAGCAGCGTACAGGCGCGAGAACTCGTCGATCAGCAGGTTCAGCGACCAGCCGTCGGCGATGATGTGGTGCAGCGTCACCAGCAGTTGATGATCTTCGTCGCCGAGCCGCACCAGCGTCACCCACAGCAGCGGGCCTTTTTCCAGGTCGAACCGGGTGCGCGCTGCGTCTTCACGGATCTGTTGCGCGCGGGCTTCACGCTCGTGGGCTGGCAGGTCGCTGATGTCGATCAATTGCAGATTGAATTCAGTCGCCGCCTCGACCTGTTGCAGGGCCACGCCGTCGCGTTCGAAAAAGCGCGTGCGCAGCGATTCGTGGCGTTCGATCAGTTGCTGGAAGCTGGCGCGCACGGCGTCCTGGTCCAGTTCGCCGCGCAGACGCAGGGCACCGGGAATGTTGTAGGCGCTGCTGTGCGGGTCGAGCTGCCAAGTGATCCACAGACGGTTTTGTGCCAGGGATTGCGCGATTGGCTCGCTGCGCGAGAGCGTGTTGATTTGCCCTTGAGCGCTGCCGCCGTCCTGTTGCTGTTGCGCCACGGCGGCGGCAAATGCGCACAGGGTCGGCGCCTCGAACAGCAAGCGCAGATTCAGCTCCAGCGACAGCGCTTCACGCACCCGGGCAATCACTTGCGTGGCGGCGATGGAATTACCGCCGAGCAGGAAAAAGTGGTCGTCGGCGTTGACCTGTTGCACGTTGAGCTGCTCGGCCCAGATCCTGCCGATCAGGGCTTCGAGTTCGTTGGTTTGCACGGCTGATTCGACGCTGGAGGCGTGCGCGGACGGGAACAGCGCATAGCTGTCGAGGCTGCCGTCGGCCAGACGATTGCGGCAGGCGGAACGTTGCAGCTTGCCGCTGGAGGTCTTCGGCAAGGCGCCCGGATTGAGCAGCACCACCACGCTCGGCGCTTCCTGATAAGCCTCGGCCACCGCTTGGCGAATGGCTTTGATCAGCGCTTCGGGCGGGAGAATTTTCTGCACGCTGCGGCTGATTTCCGCGGCGATGCCGATGCCTTCCTCGCCGTCCTGAGAAACCGCAAATGCCGCGACCCGGCCCTTGCGCACCACCTCGACTTCGCGCTCGATGGTTTGCTCGATGTCCTGCGGATACAGGTTGTGACCGCGCACGATGAGCATGTCTTTCAGACGCCCGGTGATGAACAGTTCACCATCGCGAACGAAGCCCAGATCGCCGGTGCGCAGCCAGGTCTGGCCGGCGTGCTGGACGAAAGTCCTGGCGCTGGCTTCGGGGTTGCGCCAGTAACCGCGGGCGATGCTCGGGCCCGCAGCCCAGACTTCGCCGACGGCGTTGTCAGCCAGCTCCTGTAGCGTGACCGGGTCGGCGATCAGCACCGCGTGCTCTGGCTGACTGATGCCGCAACTCATGATCGGGCTGCCGTCGCCCGGCTCGGCGCGGTTTTGCGCCAATGCCTGATCGTCCACGCGCAGCGCCGGAATGCCGGTGCCACGCGCAGTACCGGCCACGAACAGCGTCGCTTCGGCCAAACCGTAAGAAGCCATGAAACTGTCTTCGCTGAAGCCACACGCGGTGAACTTCTCGGCGAAGCGTTCAAGGGTGTCGAGACGGATCGGTTCCGAGCCGGAATAGGCCACGCGCCAGCGGCTCAGGTCGAGCCGCTCCAGTGCCGATTCGCTGACCCGTTCGCTGCACAAGCGGTAAGCGAAATCCGGTCCGCCGCTGATGGTGCCGCCGTATTGGCTGATCGCTTCGAGCCAGCGCAATGGTCGGCCGAGGAAGTACGCCGGCGACATCAGAATGCACGGCACACCGCTGAAAATCGGCTGGAGCAGACCGCCGATCAGGCCCATATCGTGGTACAGCGGCAACCAGCTGACGATCACATCGTCGGGGTTCACGTCGATGCCGAAGCCGTGGCGAATCAGCAATTCGTTGGCAACCAGATTGCCGTGGCTGACCTGCACGCCTTTGGGCAGCGCGGTGGAACCGGAGGTGTACTGCAGGAAAGCGATGTGCTCTGGCGGCAGCGTCGGTTCAACCCAACGCTCGGCCAGTGCGCTGTCGAGGGTGTCGACGCACAACAGCGGCGGCGCGCCGTCGATCTGCTGCAAGGCATCGCGCAGGTCGGCGCTGGTCAGCAGCAAACGCGGCTCGGCGTCGGCAATGATCGACAGCAGACGCTCTTGATGGTGGCGACGCGTCGACTCCGGCGGATAGGCCGGGACCGCAATCACTCCGGCGTACAGGCAACCAAAGAACGCCGCAACGTAGTCCGGGCCGCTGGGGAACAGCAGCACCGCGCGATCGCCGAATTCGGCTTCAGCCTGGAGCGCGGCCGCGATGCTGCGGGCGCGCTGATCGAGTTCGCGATAGCTGAGTACCACAGCCTGCTCTGGGTTTTCAGCGAGAAAACGCAAGGCCAGTTGATCCGGCGTCAGGGCCGCGCGGCGCTGGAGGGCTTGGACCAGGGTGCTGGGGAGTTCGAACGCGTCGGTCATGAGGTTTCCTGCCTGAAGTCGGCTTGCTAGTGGAATCGGGTTGCTGCGTCACGCCCCTTCAAGGGCATGCAGGGCGCGGTCTGTGCCGACCACGCAAGGCTTGGGAATGCTGGCTGGCCGGGGCTATGCAGCCGGAGCCATTCACCAATGAGAACGGATGACGTCTGGAAATAATTAGTCAGCGGGCGGGAGCGCCAACAGGGCTGGGGTGTGGCGGCGTGTCGCAGTTCTCAGAACGCACCTTTGTGGCGCATTACTTCTCCTTCTCAATTGACAATCATTATCATTCAACATAATTTGTCGCTCGATGTGTAGGACGGCCCCTCCCCCAGCCGTCCCACTAACCTATTGGCAGCAAGGTGATTTCCATGACGGAACAAGTATCCACAAGCAGGTGCGATTCACCGCTACTTCAGGCCTTTGTCGACAATCGACTGATTCTGGTCAAAATCGCCGCCCGCATTACCGGGTGCCGGTCGCGTGCCGAAGACGTGGTGCAGGATGCGTTTTTCCGACTGCAATCGGCGCCACCGATCACGTCCTCGATCAAGGCTCAACTGAGTTATCTGTTCCAGATCGTGCGCAACCTCGCCATTGATCACTACCGCAAACAAGCGCTGGAGCAGAAGTATTCGGGCCCCGAAGAGGAAGGGTTGAATGTGGTCATTCAGGGCGCTTCGCCAGAAACCTCACACATCAACTTCTCGACCCTGGAACACATTGCCGACGCGCTGACCGAGCTGCCCAGCCGCACCCGTTATGCGTTCGAGATGTACCGCCTGCACGGCGTGCCGCAAAAGGACATCGCCAAGGAACTCGGCGTCTCGCCGACCCTGGTCAACTTCATGATTCGTGATGCCCTGGTGCACTGCCGCAAGGTGTCGGGCAGTCGTGGGGATGCGGCATCGTTGGGTCGTCGCTAAGCCCGGCTCGCGGCCAAGAAAGATCGCAGCCTTCGACAGCTCCTGCAGAGGAATACGTTTCATGCAGGAACTGCCGAAGGCTGCGATCTTTTGCTTTTACGCCAACGTGCACCGATCAAAAAACCGCTCGCGCCCCAGCAGCATCAGCGCCGCGCGTTTGTGCGGAAAGTCGAATTCCTTCTCGCAGTGGAAGCACTGGTTCTGCATATGCCCGATCATCTTCGCGTTGTCGGCACGCGGCTCGGCCACCACGCGTTGCGTGCGCGGATCATCGAGAAACAGGTAATGCACCAGCGCCGATAGCCAACTCGCCACCTTGTGCGGCCCGCGATGCTCCTCCTCCCCCACCAGCATATGAATGCCGCGGTCGTAATTATCGGCGTCGTAGAACGGCGCGATGCGATCCTCTTTCGCCCAATACGCCTCGAAATAGGCAAACGGCTGATCGTCGAAACAACCGATCAGCGTCAGGGTGTGTGGATCGGTTTCGAGTTTGCTCAGGTACTCGCGGTGCTGCTCGATGCTGCCCTCTTCCTGCCAGAAACGGGCGACCCGCGGGCTGTTCTGCCAGCGATGGAAGCGTGGCAAATCCTCTTCGATTTCCAGCGAACGCAGGGAAATCCACGCGCCAAGACGCGCATCGAAACGCCGATAGACTTCACCGCGCGGCTTCACCGGACGCAGCGGATGGCGCCTGCCCTGGCTGATGACCATGTGCTGCGGATAGCTGCCAGCCAGTGAAGTGCCCAGCCACGGTTGCGGCAGTTGCCAGAACAGCGTGCGCTGGCAGCGGTACTCGCCAGCGACCTCGGTGCTCACCAGCAAACCGCTGCGCAAGGCGTCGGTCGGCGGTTGATCCAGTTGCCAGGTCAATTGCTGACATGCGGGATCGCGGGCGAACAACCAGTAACAGGCTGCCCACAGCGCTTGCCCCACAGGCAGCGCATAACGCTCATCGAGCTGGATCGGTCCCTTGCCATCACGTTCGAGGCGCAGACGAATCAGCGGCTGTCCGTCCAGGCTCAGGCTCAAACGGCTTTCAGTGGCATCGGCTGCGAGGTGACGGCCCGAAGGCAACGCCAGGGCAGTCAGGTCATTCAGATTGGGCATGGGTCGGGCTCACGATATTCGTCGACAGTTAAATGCTGGAACGTGATCGCGCCCGGAAAATTTAGAGATCCCCACCAACAATCCAGCGATGCTGTTTGCTGGCGGGGCTCCATGAGGCTGACAAACTCACCGCTCTCGCACTAAACAGACTTGACCCAGATCTTGCTGATGGCGTAATCGTTTCCGCTGCCACTCGCCGTATGACTGATGATTGCCAACGTGCACTGCGAAGAATCCGCGGTAAACGTGCCCTCCAGTGATTCCCAGGTCATGGCTGGAAAACCCTTGGCTTCAGTGACGTGCTGGGTGCCTGCTGCAAGCGACAGACTCGGCACACTGGAGCTGGTGTTGGTTCGACGAACCTCTAGACCGAATTCATAACGCGTGCCGGCTTCAAGGTTCACGAAGTTTTTTTCCAGAATGATGCCAGCCGATGCGTTGGTGTACGTGTGGTTGTCGAGAACGTAGATGTCGCCGTACTTGGTCACAAGCAGATCTCTGGGATCCAGTGCAGCCGGGCCTTTTTTCCAGCCGTTCCAGGGCGCTTCTTCAGCCTCGGAGAAGGTCGTCAGATCCTCGAAGGGAACCCGCACTTTGAGGCTGAGCGGTGGAAACAGCAGTGGGCAATCACAACCCGCATCATTCAGGGCCGCCTGAAAGACCAACACCAGTTGACTGTTGTGTTTCAGATCCTGCAAGTCATCCCACGCAATCGTCCTGCGCCAGCCTTCCTCGAACTCCTGCTGCGTCAATGGCTCTGCATCGGCGACGCGCAACATGATTGGCGAACCATCGCTCGTCTGACCACAGGCATGCAATGTCGTCGGTTGTCTGAGCGCCATAAAAGGCCACCTCGACACTTCGACTGTAATGCCGGTCGAGCCATCGGGTTTGTTCAAGGTGAGGACATTCTCGCTGGCTTGCTCTACGAATGGAGCAGGCACACAGCGCAATGAAATCGGGGACGGATTGGACATGGCAAATTCCTTTTTCTCAAGCCGCTCGCAACGAGCGGGTGTGAAAAGGAATCAAAACCTGAAGCCAATACGGCGTCTACTGTCAGATCTGACAGGGTCGCCCGAGTATCCGACCAACGGCAGGGCATGACACGCCGTTACTTCGGCACCGGCACTACCGCGATCTTGTACGGCTCGAAAATTTTCAGCATTTCGCCATTGTCGCGCAGGCCTTTGAGCAACTTGCCGAACGCTTCACCGGTGATCGGTGCGGTCGGGCGAAGAATGGCGTAGTGGTGGTAGACCTGATCGATACGCTGCGAGACCAGCAACGCCTCGCGCACCTTTTCATTGCGCAGCAGGTAATCGAACAGATAGGAACGGGTCACCAGTGCGATATCGGCGCGGCCGCGCAGAACCATCAACAGGTTGCTGTCGTGGGAATAGGTCAGTGTGGCGTTGTAGTTCTGGGCGAGATACTTCGGGTCGGCATTGAAGTTGGCGAATTCATAGTGATAACCGCTGAACAGCGCCAGACGCTTGCCCGACAGATCGGCGAAATAGTTTTGCTGGCGACCGTCCTCCCGTTGCGCGACGAAAATCTCCGCGTCCTCAAGGCCCATGTCGACGTCCGAGTGGGGAATGTCCTTCCAGCCCCACTCCGGGTTCTCGAAGATCGCCATGTCAATCCGGCCTTGTTTGAAATCACCGAACCGTCGGGGAATCGAGGTCGGCACGAGGACAAACTGATAGTCGCTCTGCAACCGATTCAACGCCTCGACCAGTTGCGGCAACAGGCCGGTGTCGGCCCCGTTTTCCGGGCGAATGGTGTAAGGCGGAAAATGCGCTGCACCCACCCGAACCAATTGCGCTGCCTGCGCGGGCAAAACCCATAATGCAGCCAGCGCTGCGAGCATCAGCCCAGCGGCCGTCCGAACTGGCGAAGACTTCAAAACACCCCACTCCCCGAAAAAATACCGATCAATGCATTCAAGCTAGGCGGTTTCGCCCAGTTAGCCAGTTTCCCGGCCCGATAGAAAGTGGCTCAACGCTCTTCGAGCACCAGAATCAATGCCTCGTCAGCCAGTTGATCGAGGCTCAAACTGCCGCCGGCACGGAACCAGGTGGTGGTCCAGGACAACGCGCCAGTGAGGAAACGTCGGGTAATAAATACATCGCCGCGAATAAACCCGACGTCCTTGGCCTCACCCAGCACCTCTAACCAGATCGCTTCGTAAATATCGCGCAACGCGAGGACTTTGGCCTGGCCGTCCTCGGACAACGAACGCCATTCGTACACCAGCACCGCCATGGCTTCACCGCTGCCGCCCATGATCGATTGCAATTCGCAGCGAATCAGCGCCAACACGCGTTCACGCACATTGCTCGCTTCGGCGAGCGCCGCTCGCATCAACGCCGTGTTGTAGCGAATGGTTTCTTCCATCACCGCACGGAGGATTTCGTCCTTGCTCTTGAAGTGATGAAAAATGCTGCCCGACTGGATACCGACCGCGCCGGCCAGATCGCGCACTGTGGTGCGCTCATAGCCTTTGTTGCGAAACAGGTGAGCCGCCACTTGCAGCAATTTGCCGCGGGCGCTGTCCGGGTCGGTCAACTGGCCTTGATCGACCAATTCGCGCATGACCCTCAGGGCTTTTTGCTCGTCCACCCGTTCTCTCCTACAGTCGATCAGTCTGTTGCCCCCTGAAACCACAGGGTTGCGCGCAATTTAAGCCGCCGACGACGACCAAGCAAGCGCTTGGGCAGAAGATATTTCAGCTGTTTACAAACCAAGCGCTTGCTTGGTAGCCTCCAGACACTTCTGTCGCAGGTTTCTGAGTCGGAGATAAAAATGCCCACCACCGTCCGCATCGGATGCGCCAGCGCATTCTGGGGAGACACCTCCACCGCCGCCGCGCAGCTTGTAGGCGGTGGACGCCTGGATTATCTGGTGTTTGATTACCTCGCCGAGATCACGATGTCGATCATGGCGGGCGCTCGCATGAAGGATCCGCAAGCGGGTTTTGCCGGTGACTTCATCGAAGTCCTCACGCCACTGCTGTCACAACTGGCGAAGCAGAAAATCCGCGTGATCAGCAATGCCGGCGGCATCAACCCGCAAGCCTGCGCCGCCGCTCTGCAAGCCGCCTGCGACAAGGCCGGGGTCGCGCTGAAAATCGCCGTATTACTTGGCGATGACCTGCAACCGCAGTTCAAACAACTCGGCGGCGTCAGTGAAATGTTCAGTGGTGCGCCGTTGCCGCCGATGTGCGTATCGACCAACGCCTACCTCGGCGCACCGGGGATTGTCGAAGCGCTGCGACTGGGTGCCGACATCGTCATCACCGGGCGAGTGGTCGACAGTGCGGTGGTCAGCGCGGCCCTCGTGCATGAGTTCGGCTGGTCGTGGCATGACTACGACAAACTTGCCCAGGCCGCTCTGGCCGGGCACATCATCGAATGCGGCGCACAATGCACCGGCGGTAACTTCACCGACTGGCGCGACGTGCCGGATTACGAACACATCGGTTTCCCGATCGTCGAGGTGAGTAGCGACGGCCAGTTCATCGTCAGCAAACCCGAAGGTTCCGGTGGACTGGTCACGCCGCTCACCGTTGGCGAGCAGATGCTTTATGAAATCGGCGACCCGCAGGCGTATCTGTTGCCCGATGTGGTCTGTGACTTCACACAGGTCAAACTCCAGCAACAAGGCAAAAACGCCGTGCATGTGCACGGTGCCAAAGGCCTGCCACCAAGCGACAAGTACAAGGTCAGCGCCACCTACCCGGACGGTTTTCGCTGCACCGCCAGCTGCCTGATCGCCGGTATCGACGCGGTGGAGAAGGCCAGGCGCGTCAGTCAGGCGATCATCGACAAGACATCCGGGATGTTCAGCCAGCGCGGCTGGGGGCCCTACAGCGAAACCGATATCGAACTGCTCGGCAGCGAAGCCACCTATGGCCCCCACGGGCGGCGCCGCGACAGCCGCGAAGTGGTGATCAAGATCGCCGTGCGCCATGCGGACAAACATGCCTTGGTCCTGTTCTCCCGGGAAATCGCCCAAGCGGCCACCGGCATGGCGCCGGGACTGACCGGTATTGTCGGCGGCCGGCCGACGGTATACCCGGTGATCCGCCTGTTCTCGTTCCTGATCGATAAAAGTGTCTGCAACCTCGAAGTCGATATCGCAGGCAAACGGCACCCCTGCGCCCTGCCGGCGCCCATGCCACTCGACAGCCAGGCGCTGCCAGCGCCCGATCAGCCACCCAGGCCTCAAGGCCGGGCCGACGCCAGTGTGCCGCTGGTGAAACTGGCCGTGGCGCGCTCCGGTGACAAGGGCAACCACAGCAACATCGGCGTCATGCCGCGTAAACCCGACTACCTGCCGTGGATCGCCGAGGCGCTGACCCCGGCCGTCATCGTCGACTGGATGAGCCACGTGCTCGATCCGATCCATGGCCGCGTCGAGCGCTGGTACCTGCCCGGCACCCACAGCCTGAATTTCCTCCTGGAAAACGCCCTTGGCGGCGGCGGCGTGGCCAGCCTGCGCATCGACCCCCAAGGCAAAGCCTTCGCCCAGCAACTGCTGGAAATCCAGATACCGGTGCCGCAGAGCATCGCCGAACAGTTCGACTAGAGGATGGTGTGCATGGCTTACGCGTCGGTTTTCAGAAACGATCTGTTCAGCGGCCAGACCCTCATCGTCACCGGTGGTGGCAGCGGCATCGGGCGTTGTACCGCGCATGAACTGGCGGCGCTCGGCGCCAATGTGCTGCTGGTCGGGCGCAAACCGGAAAAGCTCGAAAAAGTCGCCGCCGAAATCGCCGAGGACGGCGGCCGTGTGCACTGGAAAGCCTGCGACATCCGTGACGAAGAAGCGGTGAAACAACGGGTCCGCGAACTGATCGCCGAACACGGGCCGATTCATGGACTGGTCAACAATGCCGGCGGCCAGTACCCCTCCCCCCTGGCCTCGATCAATCAGAAAGGTTTTGAAACCGTACTGCGCACCAATCTGGTCGGCGGCTTCCTGATGGCCCGGGAAGTGTTCAACCAGTCGATGAGCAAGCACGGTGGCAACATCGTCAACATGCTCGCCGACATGTGGGGTGGCATGCCCGGCATGGGCCACTCCGGCGCGGCGCGTTCGGGCATGGACAACTTCACCAAGACTGCCGCCGTCGAGTGGGGTTACGCCGGGGTCAGGGTCAACGCAGTAGCACCGGGCTGGATCGCCTCCAGCGGCATGGACACCTACGAAGGCGCCTTCAAAGCGGTGATCCCGACCTTGCGCGAACACGTGCCGCTCAAGCGCATCGGCACGGAATCGGAAGTCAGTGCGGCGATTGTGTTCCTGCTCAGCCCGGCGGCGGCGTTCATCAGTGGCAGCACCTTGAAAATCGACGGTGCCGCCAGCCTCGGCAGCCGTGCGTGGCCGTTGCACAAGGCGACCCACAGCGAATCATTCAACGGGTTCCACCGGGCGTACTTGCCCGACGTGCTCAAGGATAAGGAATAAACCATGGCGCAGATCCAGTCACGACTCGATCCGCACAGCGAAGACTTCGCCCGCAACCGCGCGGCGATGCTCGCGGCCATCGAGCACGTCCAGCAACTCGAACAGAACCTGTTGAACAAAGCCGCCGAAGCCAAGGCGAAATTCGACAAGCGCGGGCAATTGCTACCCCGCGAACGCCTGAACCTGTTGCTCGACCCCGGCGCACCGTTCCTCGAACTGGCGAGCCTGGCCGGCTACAAACTGCACGACGACAAGGACGGCAGCGCCGCCGGTGGCGGCTTGATTGCCGGTATCGGCTACGTCTGCGGCGTGCGCGCGATGGTGGTGGCGAACAACAGTGCGATCAAGGGCGGCACCATTTCGCCGAGCGGCCTGAAAAAGTCCCTGCGCCTGCAGCAGATCGCCCAGGAAAACAAACTGCCTTTGATCACCCTTGCCGAAAGCGGCGGCGCCAACCTTAATTACGCCGCAGAAATTTTCGTCGAAGGCGCACGCAGCTTCGCCAATCAGGCGCGCATGTCGGCAATGGGTTTGCCGCAGATTACCGTGGTGCACGGTTCGGCCACGGCGGGTGGTGCCTATCAGCCGGGTCTGTCGGATTACGTCGTGGTGGTGCGCGGCAAGGCCAAGCTGTTTCTCGCCGGGCCACCGCTGCTCAAAGCCGCGACCGGAGAAGTGGCCACCGATGAGGAACTGGGCGGCGCGGAGATGCACGCACAAATTGCCGGCACTGCCGAATACTTGGCCGAGAACGACGCCGACGGCGTGCGTCAGGTGCGTGAAATCCTCCGTATGTTGCCGTGGAACGAGCAACTGCCGTGGCTGCCGGAGCCGCAATACAAGGAACCGCTGTACCCCATCGAGGAGTTGCTCGGACTGATTCCGGACGATGCGAAAAAGCCGTATGACGTGCGCGAAATCATTGCGCGGATCGCCGACGAGTCGGACTTCCTCGAATTCAAGGGCGAGTACGACCAGCAAACCCTTTGCGGCCAGTTGAAGATCCAGGGCCGCGCCTGCGGCTTCATCGGCAACAACGGCCCGATCACGCCCAACGGCGCGAGCAAGGCCGCACAGTTCATTCAGTTGTGCGACCAGAGCCAGACGCCGCTGCTGTTTTTCCACAACACCACCGGGTTCATGGTCGGCACCGAATCCGAACAGCAAGGCGTGATCAAGCACGGTTCGAAACTGATTCAGGCAGTGGCCAATGCGCGGGTGCCTAAACTGACGATTGTCGTCGGCGGCTCCTACGGCGCGGGCAACTATGCGATGTGCGGGCGCGGTCTCGATCCACGCTTCATCTTCGCCTGGCCGAACAGCCGCACGGCGGTGATGGGCGGCGCGCAGGCCGGTAAAGTCCTGCGCATCGTCACTGAAGCCAAACAGCTCAAGGATGGCCTGACGCCGGACCCGAAGATGCTCGACATGCTCGAGCAGGTCACTGCGCAGAAACTCGACAGCCAGTCCACCGCACTCTACGGCAGCGCCAACCTGTGGGACGACGGCCTGATCGATCCGCGCGACACCCGCACCCTGCTCGGCTACCTGCTGGACATCTGCCACGAGGCCGACATTCGCACGCTGCAACCCAACAGCTTCGGCGTCAGCCGCTTCTGACTGCCACGGACCCCAAGGAGAACAATAAAAATGATCTTCACCCCGGAACACGAAGCCCTGCGCCGCACCGTTCGCCAGTTCGTCGAACACGAGATCAATCCGCACGTCGACGAGTGGGAAAAGGCCGGACGCTTTCCGATCCACGAGATTTTTCGCAAGGCGGGCGACCTCGGTCTGCTGGGGATTTCCAAACCGGAAAAGTTCGGCGGCATGGGCCTGGATTACAGCTACTCGATTGTCGCCGCCGAAGAGTTCGGCACCATTCATTGCGGCGGCATACCGATGTCGATCGGCGTGCAGACCGACATGTGCACCCCGGCGCTGGCCCGCTTCGGCTCTGATGAATTGCGTGAAGAGTTCCTGCGGCCGGCGATTACCGGCGAGCAGGTCGGCTGCATCGGCGTCTCGGAAGTCGGCGCCGGCTCCGATGTCGCCGGGCTGAAAACCAGCGCGCGCAAGGACGGCGACGACTACGTGATCAACGGCAGCAAGATGTGGATCACCAACTCGCCGAGCGCCGATTTCATCTGCCTGCTGGCCAACACCTCGGACGACAAGCCGCACATCAACAAGTCACTGATCATGGTGCCGATGAACACCCCGGGGATCAGCCTCAGTTCGCACCTGGACAAACTCGGGATGCGCAGTTCGGAAACCGCCCAGGTGTTTTTCGATAACGTTCGCGTGCCGCAACGCAACCGCATCGGCCACGAAGGCGCCGGCTTCATGATGCAGATGCTGCAGTTTCAGGAAGAACGCCTGTTCGGTGCGGCGAACATGATCAAGGGCCTGGAATATTGCGTCGACAGCACCATCGAGTACTGCAAGGAGCGCAAGACCTTCGGCAACGCACTGATCGACAATCAGGTGATCCACTTCCGCCTTGCCGAGTTGCAGACTGAAATCGAATGCCTGCGCGCGCTGGTCTATCAGGCTACCGAGCAGTATGTGAGGGGCCAGGACGTCACGCGTCTGGCGTCGATGGCCAAGCTCAAGGCCGGACGCCTCGGCCGCGAAGTCAGCGACAGCTGCCTGCAATATTGGGGCGGCATGGGCTTCATGTGGGACAACCCGGTAGCACGCGCCTATCGCGATGTGCGGCTGGTGTCGATTGGCGGCGGCGCCGACGAAATCATGCTCGGGATCATCTGCAAACTGATGGGCATCCTGCCGGGGAAAAACAAATGAGCCCCCTGCCCACTTGCCAGACGCTACTGCTCGAAGAGCATGGCGGCGTGTTGCACATCACCCTCAATCGCCCGGACAGCCGCAATGCGATGAGCCTGCAGATGGTTGCGGAACTGCGTGCGGTGTTGGCGGCTGTGCGGGATGACCGCCGTGTTCGCGCTCTGGTGCTCAGTGGCGCCGGCGGCCATTTCTGTGCCGGTGGCGACATCAAGGACATGGCCAATGCCCGCGCCCAGGGGGCGGCAGCCTATCGCGAGTTGAACCGCGCTTTCGGCGCTCTGCTGGAGGAAGCTCAGCACGCGCCGCAAGTGCTGATCTCCGTGCTACAGGGCGCAGTGCTGGGCGGCGGGTTCGGCCTGGCCTGCGTCAGTGACATCGCCATCGCCGATCACCAGGCGCAGTTCGGTCTGCCGGAAACCAGCCTCGGCCTGCTGCCGGCGCAGATTGCCCCGTTCGTGGTGCAGCGCATCGGCCTCACCGAAACCCGCCGACTGGCACTGACCGCGGCGCGCTTCGACGGCCATCAGGCACGACGCCTGGGGCTGGTGCACTTTGTCGAGCAGGACCCGCAGGCGCTGGCCGAGCGCCTCGATGAGGTTCTGCAGCATGTGTTGTGTTGCGCACCAGAGGCGAACGCCATGACCAAGAAGTTACTGCTGGCCAGCGCCGGGCAACCGTCGAGTGAATTGCTGGATGAGGCGGCGCAGTGGTTCAGCGAGGCGGTAACCGGGGCCGAAGGGATCGAGGGCACCATGGCCTTTGTGCAAAAGCGTAAACCCGGGTGGGCCCTTTAAAAGCATCGTAAGCAAGCTCACTCCTACAAGGGGATTTGCGTCACTCACACTATCTGTAGCAGTGAGCCTGCACGCGATGAGGCCAACACATTCACCGCCACAATTTCAGGAACAAGACTATGCCCGCCATCCACAAAATCCTGATCGCCAACCGCGGTGAAATCGCCTGCCGCATCCAGCGCACCGCCCAGGCTCTGGGCTATCGCACGGTCGCCGTGTTCAGCGACGCCGACGCCGATGCTCTGCACGTGCAGATGGCCGACCAGGCAGTGAACATCGGCCCGGCACCGGTGCAGCAGTCCTACCTGAACATCCCGGCGATCCTCGACGCCGCGCGCCGTAGCGGCGCCGACGCGATCCATCCCGGCTACGGCTTCCTCTCGGAAAATGCCGGGTTCGCCCGGGCCTGCGCAGAGGCTGGCCTGACCTTTATCGGCCCGAGTGCCGAGGCCATCGAGCTGATGGGCAGCAAGCGCCTGTCGAAAATCGCCATGCTCGACGCCGGCGTGCCGTGCATCGCCGGTTACCAGGGCGCCGCGCAGGACGATGCCACCTTGCTGCGCGAAGCCGAACACATCGGCTATCCACTGATGATCAAGGCCAGTGCCGGCGGTGGTGGTCGCGGCATGCGCCTGGTGCACAGCGCAACCGATTTGCCGGCGCAACTGCGCACCGCCCGCTCGGAAGCAATGAGCGCGTTCGGCAGCGACGAGTTGATCCTCGAACAGGCGCTGATCGAACCCCGGCACGTCGAAGTGCAAGTGTTCGGCGATCAACATGGCCAGCTCATCTACCTCGGCGAACGTGACTGCTCCGTCCAGCGCCGCCATCAGAAAGTCATCGAAGAAGCACCGTGCCCGGTGATGACCGCCGAGCTGCGTCAGGCCATGGGGGAAGCGGCGCTCAAGGGCGGACGCGCTGTCAACTATGTCGGCGCCGGCACCGTGGAATTTCTGCTCGACGCACGTGGGCAGTTTTACTTTCTGGAGATGAATACCCGGCTGCAGGTGGAGCATCCGGTGACCGAACTGATCACCGGGCTGGACCTGGTCGCCTGGCAGCTATTGGTCGCCGAAGGGCAACCACTGCCGCTGACGCAGGACCAGGTCGTGCTCGACGGCCATGCCATGGAGGTGCGCCTCTATGCCGAAGATCCGGCGCAGGATTTCCTGCCGCAGACCGGTCGCGTCACCGCGTGGGAACCGGCGCTGCAACCCGGCACCCGCATCGATCATGGCCTGTACGAAGGCCAGTCGATCAGCCCGTTCTACGACCCGATGCTCGGCAAACTGATCGCCCACGGCGCGACCCGCGACGAAGCCCGGCGCAAACTGTTGCGGGCGGTACAGGACAGCGTGTTGCTGGGTGTGCAAAGCAATCAACGGTTGCTGGCCAGCCTGCTGCAGCACCCGCAGTTCATCCGTGGCGAATTCAGCACGGCGTTCATCCCTGAGTACTTCAGCGATCACCCCAGCCTGCATCGCTACGTGCCGAGTGCCGAGCAACTGGCAATGGCCGCCGTCCTGTTTTACCAGGCCGCCGCCCAAGGGCATCGCACCTCATTGAAAGGCTGGCGCAACAACGCCAGTGTGCCGCTGCATTATCGCCTCGGCCTCGACGACCAGGACTGGACGCTGCAACTGCATGCCGGGCGCGATGGCTGTTTTCAGGTACAGGTGCTTGAGCGCACATTCGAACTGAAACTCATCAACTGCAATGCACGTTCAGTGACCCTGGAAATCGATGGCCTGCAGCAACGCCATGCTTTTCGCCAGGCGGCCGATCAACTGTGGCTGTTCGTCCATCCCGGCAGTCTGCATCTGGAGGATCGAACTCACGCCATCATCAGCAGTCAGATCAGCGTCAGTTCCGGCACCCTCAAGGCACCGATGGACGGCGCCATCGTCGACGTCCTGGTCAGCGAAGGCAGCGCGGTCAGCAAAGGTCAGCTGCTGGTGGTGCTGGAAGCAATGAAAATGGAGCATCCGCTCAAGGCCGGCATCGACGGCGTGCTCAAGCGGGTGCAGGTCAAGGTTGGCGATCAGGTAAAAAATCGTCAGGTTCTGTTGCAGGTCGAGTAGTCGCCCAGACACAAACGCCGGGTTTGACTACGCTCTGATGAATCAGGACGCGGAAATCAGGAACCCTGCGATGCCACACTGGCTGGTCATAGATCTGGAAGCCACCACCGATGAGGGGGGCTGGCCAGTCACCGAGATGGAAATTATCGAGATCGGCGCAACACTCGTCGATCGCGCCGGACGCGAGCAGGATCACTTTCAGCGCTTCGTCAAACCGACTCGGCGGCCCTTGCTGACGCCGTTTTGCCGTGAACTGACGCACATCACCCAGGCCAATATCGACGCTGCGCAGCCGTTAAGCGAAGTCTGGCCGGCGTTCGAGCGCTGGCTCGCCCAGCATCAGGCGCGGCTCGAAGGCTGGGCCAGTTGGGGCGATTACGACCGAAAGCAATTGCTGCAAGAGTGGCAGCGCCTGCAACTCGACAGCGGTTTGGGCCGGGTGCCGCACATGAACCTCAAGCAGCGCTTTGCCAAGGCGCGACGCCTGGAGCGACCGCTGGGCCTCAACGGTGCATTGCAACTGGCCGGCTTGCAGTTCAGTGGCCAACAGCATCGCGCCCTGGAAGATGCGCGCAACACTGCGCGGTTGCTGCCGCTGGTCTTGCCACTCTAGGGTCAATTCGAGAACTCACTGGACAGTCGCCAGGCAGGTGACGGCGCCAGAAGCCTTGTGCATACTGGCCGCCTCCATTTTTTAGCCCTTTTTCGAGGAATCGCCCATGTTTAAAGTCAACGAGTACTTCGACGGCACCGTCAAGTCGATCGCCTTTGGCACTGCTGAAGGTCCGGCGACCATCGGCGTCATGGCCCCGGGCGAATACGAATTCGGCACCAGCCAGCGCGAAATCATGCACGTCGTTTCCGGCGCTCTGACGGTCAAACTGCCGGACAGCAACGACTGGGAAACCTTCGCCGCCGGCAGCCAGTTCAACGTTCCGGCCAACAGCAAGTTCCAGCTGAAAGTCGCCGTCGACACCGCTTACCTGTGCGAATACCGCGGCTGACACCGCGGTTTTTCCCGGCGCAAAAAAATGCCCGTGTCCAAGGACACGGGCATTTTCATTTCAGGGCCGGTTACTCGAGGATCTCCACCGGCATTCCGACTTGCAGCTGACCGTTGCTGTCGTTGACCAGATTCTGCCCGAACATTGCGCCGTCGGCCTGGGCACGGTATTTCTGCAAGGTCGCCAGCGGTTCGCGATCGGCACTGCGCTCGCCGGTCTGCGGATCGATGGTGGTCAGAATGCACCGCGAGCACGGCTTCACGACCCGGAACTCAACATCACCGATACGGATCCGCTTCCAGCCATCCTCGGCGAACGCCTCGCTGCCCTCGATCACCAGATTCGGTCGGAAACGCAGCATCTCCAGCGGCCGCCCAACCTTTTGTACCAGGTCCTGCAACGACGCCTCACCGATCAGCAACAACGGGAAGCCGTCGGCAAACGCAACCTGGTCGTCCTCATGGCCATAACCGGATTGAGTCATGCGAGCGCGACTCAGTGGCACCTGCACCAGCCGCGTGGGTTTGCCAATGAACTCGCTGACCCAGCGGGCCGCTTCGTCGCCGGCATCCGGAACGCGCAAGGTATCGCGCCAGATGGTCACGCCGCGCAGGTCGGAATCAGCCTCAGGCAATGGCACCTCCAGCGCTGCGTGCCCGGGAGCGCTCAGGGTCAACCCGCCCTGCGCATTCCACAGCGCCGCCAGCTGGCTCATTTTCGCTTCGGCGCGCTGGGTCAGGAACCGTCCGCTGGCCTCGTCCACCAGCATCCAGCGGCGGTCACCTTCAAGGCCCAGTTTGTCCAGGCCAATCGATTGCAGAATCTCGGGCTTGCCGGATTTCAACGGGTAACGATAAAGCGCGCTCAGACGCAGCATGGCCAGCTCCCTGGTGGCTAAAGAAAGCCACCCTATACGAGCTTTATCTGCGAATCAAAGCCTGAGATCGGGCACTGCACGACAACGCAGGCGCAGCGTCGCTTCACTCGACAGCGCCTACGGATGCCGTGGGGTGGTGTGATCAGGCCGGCACTTCATCCAGCATCAGACGCTGACGCACTACATCGACCAGTTTGTCCGGCTGGAATTTGGAGAGGAAGTTGTCACAGCCGACCTTCTTCACCATCGAGTCGTTGAAACTGCCCGACAGCGACGTGTGCAACACCACGTACAGCCCACGCAGGCGCGGGTCGTTACGGATTTCGGTGGTCAGGCGATAGCCGTCCATTTCCGGCATTTCCGCGTCGGTGAAGACCATCAGCAATTTGTCGGTCATGTTCACGCCGGTGTCAGCCCAGGCCTTGAGCATGTTCAGCGCCTTCAGACCGTCGCTGGCAATGTGCATTTTCACCCCGAGCTGGCCGAGGGTGTCGCGCAATTGCGAGAGCGCCACGTTGGAGTCGTCCACCAGCAGCACTTCACGGCCACGGGCGCGCTCCAGCACCGGATCATCGAGTTTGTCGCGGGACACCTTGGCGTTGTACGGGACGATTTCGGCGAGCACTTTCTCGACGTCGATGATTTCCACCAGTTGATCGTCGACCTTGCTGATGGCCGTCAGGTAATGCTGGCGGCCAGCGCTGGTCGGCGGTGGCAGGATGGCTTCCCAGTTCATGTTGACGATGCGGTCCACGCCACCGACCAGGAACGCCTGCACCGAACGGTTGTACTCGGTCACGATGATCGTGCTGTTCGGACCGGGCACCAACGGACGCATGCCGATCGCCTGGGACAGGTCGATCACCGGCAAGGTCTGCCCGCGCAGATTGACCACACCGCACACGAACGGGTGACGTTGTGGCATCAAGGTCAGTTTCGGCAGTTGCAGGACTTCCTGCACCTTGAACACGTTGATTGCGAACAATTGGCGTCCGGCCAGTCGAAACATGAGAATTTCCAGGCGATTCTCACCCACCAGTTGCGTGCGTTGGTCTACCGTGTCGAGAATGCCGGCCATCAATGACTCCTGGGCTTGTTCTGTTGAATTCACTAAGAAGGGTTATCGGCGGTAAATAACGAATCTTGATTCCCGCAAAATTCGCCATCAAAATGCCACAGCCGGGCATTGATGTCACATTAACATCATGCTTTACTGGCTCTCGTGATTTCATCTGCTACAGTCCTGACGGCGCGACCTCGGTTCGCACGTTAGGTTCCCGCGCCTAAGGGATTCCCCTAGTCACAATCAGGCCCAACCTGATGTTCGCAATATCCAATAGCCATTAATGTGACGCCATTCTCATTGCATGAACGGAGTCAGGCTATTGTGTGCGATCGCAGGTCAGTGGAAACACATCCTCTCGAAACCCCGGATCTGTGCACCTGCGCAGTGGGGCGCGATCTCGCGACGGTGCATGATCGTCGGCACACACGGCATTCCCTCATCAGACATGACGTTGTGGAGATAAGCATGCCTATCGACCGTAAAGAGTGGACCCAGCGGTTCCCCGAATTTCTTGTCGAGGCCGAAACGCTCCTGGCCAAGTCCGAAGAATGCCTCAGTCACCTGCAACTGATCAGCAATGACAAGGACGCCATCGACTGCATGCTCAGCACGCTGCTCAAACTCGCGAGCCGGGCCCAGGCCCTGGCGCTTGAGGCGGTGTCCGAGTTTTCCCTGAATATCCACGATCTGCTCATTCAGGCCCAGGATCAGATCGACCTGCACGAACAGGCGCTGCAAGCCTTGCAGGACTGCCTGACCTTGATGGCCTGGCAGCTTGAGCTGGTCGATCCGAGCACCGGCCAGCTGAGCCTCGATGAAAGCGAACAGGCTTCGCTGATCGAGGCATTTGCCTTCCAGGTCGGCCAGACCCGGTTCCAGCCAGCCATGACGGGCAAACGTTTGGCGCCCCTTTCCTGGTCGGAGCGACAGGCCTGACCGGCGCGAGTAGACACTGAGCTGCTCAGTGAGACTGCCATGCCACATGTCGCAAATGAATAGTTCATACCTGCCAGCGACATAACGAATTAAATAATTGCGCCTGACCGAGACGGATCTTTTCCGGCGACCTCAGGGTTTTCCTGTGTGCAGCTAAAGCCATCAACTTGCGCTGCCGGCGATATCCACGCAAGACAATTAAACGGGGTTTCCATAATGGAACTCGCGTCCAACACGGCGTATTTCCTGACTCATTGGACATATATAGCAAACGCGACCAACGGTATCTTAAGTGGTATTATGCCGCCCATTAGTTGCTTTCAATTAATGGCACAGTGACTTCAGTGATCGACAATCATGCAAAGTTTGCCGTCAACTTTCGCTTACTGATCCGCGTTGAAACCAATAACATTATTGACAGTATTTCCAGACAGAGATCCGCCCGCGACCGGTCGATCTACCCGCAGCGAACATCCATTGGCTCCATCCGTTATGTACGCCAGCCTCAAGTCAATCATCACATGGCCACCTTCCCGGGAAAACGCCCGCCGGTTCACACTCATACTGTGTATCGCGGCAGCGCTTGGCAGTCTGCTGACCTATGGTTTTTCCGCGCCCGTTCACGTCGGGCTGCTGCTGCTCAACTTCGCCGCGACCGCGTGTGTCTGGGTGCAATATCGGCTGTCGCGCAAATCGATCAAGTTCCAGCCACAGGAACTCGCCGACCGCTTGCTGGAAGTTCAGGAAAACGAGCGTCACCGACTCAGTCGCGAACTGCACGACGATATCGGTCAATTGCTGACGGCCGCCAAGCTGCAGAGTGAGTGGCTGAAAAGGCGAATACCGGAAGATCTGCAGGAACACTGCACAACCCTGTGCGACACCCTGGAAGAAACGCTGAACAAAGTGCGCGATGTTTCGGCCATTCTCAATCCACGACAGTTGACCAGTCTCGGTCTTGAAGCCAGCCTGCGTGCGCACTTGCTCAAGACCATGGCCAACACCAACGTGCACTGGAGCCTTGATTGCCAGCAGCGGCTCAATGGCATTCCGGAAGAAATGGCGGTCGCCGCCTTTCGAATCACCCAGGAAGCGGTCACCAATATTCTGCGTCACGCCCAGGCGAAAAATCTGCTGATTCGTGTACAACGGTTGCCGCAAGGCCTGACGTTGCTGATCAGCGATGACGGTCAGGGGTTCGCCCCGGCTGTCGATCCCGGGCGAGAAGGACAACGCGGCATGGCCGGGATGGCCGAACGGATCGAGCAACTGGGTGGCACCCTGAGCGTCAGCAGTGAGCCTGGCAAAGGCACTCGAATCGAAGCACTCTTCCCCTGGGCGCCGCGGGCACTCGAGCGGGCCAGTACGAATAAGGTTATGCGTTGACTTGCAACTTACTTCTGGTGGATGACCACTCGCTGATCAGGGCCGGCGTGCGCGCTCTGGTGCTGGATATTCCCGGTTACGCGGTGATTGGCGAAGCCAATGACGGCTCGCAGTTGCTCGAAATGGTCGAGCAACTGAATCCCGATATCGTGTTGCTGGATATATCCATGAAAGAAACCGGTGGCCTGGAAGCCCTGCAACGGCTCAAACGCGTGCGCCCGCAGAGCAAAGTGCTGATCCTGTCGATGCACACCGACCCCGCCCTGATCATGCAGGCGCTGGAGTCCGGCGCCCACGGCTACCTGCTCAAGGACACCACGGCCACCGAACTCGAACACGCGCTGGAAGCGTTGCGCAACAACGAACGCTACCTGAGTCCGGCCATCGCCCACACGGTGATCAACCAGGCACTGACCCGCAATCAGAAGCAGGCGCCGGAAACCAGCGACTCGCACAACCTGACCGCCAGACAGCTGGAAATATTGCGCCTGATCGTGCGTGGAAAATCCACGCGGGAAATCGCCAACGGCCTGGGTTTGAGCATCAAAACGGTAGAAACCCACCGCTCGCAGATCATGAAGCGCCTGCAGATCTACGACGTGGCGGGCCTGGTGCTGTTCGCCGTACGTGAACAGATCATCAGTCTGGACGACTGACCGCAGGCACGCCGCCCAACAGCGGCGAGTGCTCCGGCAAATGCACGCGCAACGCTGCCGGTCGCGCCTCGAACCGCATGCTGTCGCCCTCCAGCGGCTCGCCATCGAGATTGATGTACAGCCCTTCGGCCACTTTGATTTCGACCCACGGCAAACGGGTGCGGACAAACATATTGTCGATCCCGAAACCGTCGCTGAGCAGGTTTTTCAAGGTGCCCACCAGTTCCTGCGGCGCCGGCAGGATGCTGATGTCCAGCAAGCCGTCGTCGACCAGCGCCTGGGGACACAACACGTGCCCGCCACCCGCCTGGCGACCATTGCCGATCCCCAGGGCCAGCAACTCGCCACTCCAGTGAAAGTCGGGGCCCTGCAATTCGCCGTACGCGGCATGCAACTCACTGAAACGCGACAGACCGGTAAACAGATAAGCCGCGCCGCCCAGCACCTTTTTCAGATCCTCCGAGGTATTGGCCGTCACCTGGCTGCCGAAACCGCCGGTGGCCATATTGAGAAAAATCTGCCCGCCTACTTCACCCAGATCAATATCCCTGGGCGGCACATCCAGCAGTTCAAGCGCCTCGGCCGGCTCCAGCGGAATACCCGCTGCCCGTGAAAAGTCGTTGGCAGTGCCCAGCGGCAGCAGAACCAGGCTGGCTTTGCCCGGATGCGCCGCCAAGGCCTCGGCGATGTCGCGCAAAGTGCCGTCGCCGCCACCGGCAATAATCGTCCTGTAGCCGTCCGCCAGCGCCTGCTCGACCCATCGCTGGGCGTCGCCCGCTTCCCAGGTCAGACGTACCGCCAGTTCCCAGCCTTGTTGGCGCTTTTGCTCGACGGCGGTACGGACCGCCTCGTTCAACGCTTGCTTGCCATGCAGAATCAACAGCGCCCGGCGCTCACTCATAGCGTCACTCCCTGAAATGAATCGGTTGAAACATCTTGACCACTCAGACACGCAAAAAAGCCACAGGCACCGCAATTAATTCGCCCATCGGAGCACCGCGTCCTACACAGCGGTATTTTTTCGTACAAAACATACGGAATCGGCTTAATTGACCCACCTCGACCAATGCTTCAACGTGCGCAGGCGGTATCAATTTTCAATTCAACACCACACGGATGTGCATTTAATGAGTGGATACACCCCCAATACCTCCTGGCGTTCGAGCGCCGGAAGCGTCAGCAAGCGTACCGTTGAAACTGCCGGTGGTTTTTCCCATGGGAAGCCTTGAGGCGAGAATACCGGTGTGTTCGGTGCCCGGCCTGGAAGAACAACACGCGAACATCAAATCCGGTTTTGGGCAAAACACCAGAACCACTGGAGAAGTGAATATGGAACCTCGTGTGACCGAGCTGGAAACCCACCTGAAATACATTCGGCGGGACATGGACGAGGTTCGCGGTGACGTCAAAACGATCAAGCACCGATTGGCCTACTCGGCGGGAGCAACCGCTGTTGTGCTGGCGCTGCTGGGCTGGGTAGCCAATAGCCGGTTCGACCAGCTCGTAACCTTGATCAGCCATTGAGCGGGCCAATCGTGGCAGGCTTCGCTGATATTCATCGAAGCCTGCCTTTGCAAGGCGGGAGTCACCCCAAAAGGTCGCTCAGCGGAATGAAGACCACCGCATCGCCTTCAAGCAACGTTCGGCCCTCCAGCACTTCCACCAAGCCGTCTGCCCACGCGGCACTGCGAAGCACACCGGAGCTCTGGTTGCGATAAATAATCGCCCGTCCCTGTTCGAGCCGGCCCCGCAGGTATTCACGCCGACTGCCCGCCATCGGCCAGACAAAACCTGCTGGCACCGTGAACTTGAGTGGCTCGACATCCTGCACACCCTGGCGTCGCAACAGATAAGGCCGGGTCAACAACGCAAAGGTCACCAGCGTCGAGGCCGGATTACCCGGCAGACCAATGACCGGCACGTTGCGGAAATGACCGAACGTCAGGGGCTTGCCGGGCTTGATCGCCAGTTTCCACAGCGCCAGTTCACCCTCTTCGCGCAAGGCGATACCCAGAAAATCCGCTTCACCCACCGATACGCCGCCGGTGGAAAGAATCAGATCGACATCCTGCAGCTCACCCAGGCGGGCGCGGGTCGCGGCCAGGTCATCCGGAAGAATACCGGCATCGACCACCTCACAGCCCAAGCGCTGCAGCCAACTGCAGAGCACCACCCGATTGCTGTTGTAAATCTGCCCCGGCCCCAGCGCCTGACCCGGTTCGACCAACTCATCGCCGGTGGAGATCACCGCCACGCGTACCTTGCGCACGACGTTCAGTCCGGCGCGCCCCAGCGACGCGCACAGACCTTGCTCGATCGGGCCGAGTCGAGTCCCCGCCGTCAGGATCAGCTCGCCGACGGTGGTTTCCTGGCCTTGCGGACGAATGTTCTGCCCGACCGCCATTGTCTCGATGAAACGTACGCGACCATCCGCCCCAACCTCGGCGTTTTCCTGCATTTCCACGCAATCGGCGCCCGGTGGCACTGGTGCGCCCGTGAAGATTCGCGCACAGGTCCCCGGGGTCAATGGCTGCGGAGCCTGCCCGGCGAACACCTTTTGACTGACCGGCATGGCTTCCCCCGTCCAGTCCGCCAGGTTGAGGGCATAACCATCCATCGCACTGTTGGGCCAAGGTGGCAAATCGAGGGTCGACACCAGATCTTCAGCCAGCACCCGCCCCTCGACCTGCGCCAGAGGCAAATACTCATGCTCTGTGATGGGCGTGGCTTCGGCCATTTCCAGCAACCGCGCCAACGCCACCTCGACAGGCAGCAAGCTACCGGTCTTGCCCGGCTTACCCACGGGATTCACAAGGCGCCGCCTGCTTCAGGTGGGTGACGAAATTGCACGGACGGTGACGAGCGTCCAGTTGCTCACCCAGAATCCCGTCCCAGCCGGTACGCACCGCGTTGGTCGAACCCGGCAGGCAGCACACCAGCGTGCCATTGGCCAGACCGGCCAACGCCCGCGATTGCACGGTCGAGGTGCCGATATCCGCCACCGAAATCTGCCGGAACAACTCACCGAACCCGTCGACCTGCTTGTCGAGCAGACAGGCAACGGCTTCCGGCGTGCTGTCACGCCCGGTAAAACCGGTACCGCCGGTGATCAACACCACCTGCACAACGTCGTCGGCAATCCAGTTGGCAACTTGCGCGCGAATTTTGTAGAGATCATCTTTGAGCAGAACCCGTTCGGCCAAAAGATGGCCGGCGGCCGTCAAGCGGTCGACGAAGACCTGGCCTGAAGTGTCGGTTTCCAGAGTTCGGGTATCGCTGACCGTCAACACCGCTATATTGAGCGGCACGAAAGGTACATCAGCCTTGGCTTTCATAGGCTCGTCCAGTTGTAGGGGAAACAGCCCGGTGTTATATCACAGCGCCCCCATTTCCCGCCGCCCTACCGGAGAGCTGCCATGACGCTGAATACCCAATTGCCGCCCTGCTCCATCCTGCTCCTGGCAGGTGGACGCGGCCAACGCATGGGTGGCCAGGACAAAGGGTTGGTCGAGTGGCTGGGCGAGCCTTTGATCGCCCATTTGCAGCGCAAGGTGCGTGATCTGACCGATGACTTGATCATTTCCTGCAATCGCAATCGCGAGCGGTACGCACCGTTCGCCGATCAATTGGTGGTGGATGACGAAGGCGATTTTCCGGGCCCCCTGGCCGGCATTCGTGCCGGCCTGAAAGTCGCGCACCATTCGCATTTGCTGGTATTGCCGTGCGATGTGCCGCGAATCGACGCGGCACTCGTGCAAAGCATGCGCGAAGCCGCTCAATTGCAACCTGAAAAACCTTTAATGTTGCGCCACGATGAACATTGGGAACCTTTGCTCTGCGTGATTCCGGTTGCGCTTCTGCCGGCCTTCGAAACCGCCTGGAACGCCGGTGAACGCAGCCCCGGCCGGGTGATGCGCGGTCTCGGTGCCACCGCGTTGCAATGCCCGGACAATGACCCGCGGCTGGCCAACCTCAACACCCCTGAACTGTTAAGTTCGCACAACACTGTGTCAGACTGACACCATTCAAGGAACTCTCACGCCTTGTATACGTCTCAAGCTCAGTAACCAAAAGAATTCCCATTCGGAGACACACTCATGACTCAACGGACCCTCGCCACTTTCATGCTCGCACTGGGCCTGGCTACCCTCGCAGGTTGCTCGTCGCCAACAGTGATCACCTTGAATGACGGTCGCGAAATCCAGGCCGTCGACACCCCGAAATACGATGATGATTCGGGCTTCTACGAGTTCAAACAGCTGGACGGCAAAGAAACTCGCATCAACAAGGATCAGGTTCGTACCGTTAAGGAGCTGTAAGCTCCGGGTCGACACCCGATACAGAAAAGCCCGCATTCGATGCGGGCTTTTTCATGGGCGCTCGGAAAGTCCGGTGATATCACCACTGCAGGGTGATTCGACTCTCGAACTCGCGCAGCTCACCGGTCACCGGGTCGACAAACCGCAGCCCTTGCGCCAGCAGCTTCAACGGATTGGCGTAGTCATCCTCAACATCTTTCAATACATCCGGGTAAAACGGATCGTTGCAGATACTCGCCCCCAACGCGGTCATGTGTACCCGCAGTTGATGCTTCTTGCCAGTGACCGGATACAGGCCATAACGCCATAGATCGCCGTTTTTCTCACGCACCTCAACCGCTGTTTCGGTGTTGCTGACGCCCGGCCCTTCCTGCATGCGGAAAAACGGTTCGCCATCGACCAGGCGACTTTTATGGATCAGGGGAAATTCCAGTCCGGGCAGCGCCGGCGCAATGGCTTCATAGCGTTTGTCGATCTGCCGCGTCGGGAACAGTGACTGGTAAGCAGAACGGGACTGCGGATTGGCGGAAAAGATCACCAGTCCCGCCGTATGCCGGTCGATCCGGTGCAGCGGCACCAGATGGGGATTGTCGAGGCGTCGGATCAACCGGCGCAGTAATGTCTGCTCCACATACTCGCCGGCCGGCGTCACCGGCAGGAAATGCGGTTTGTCGGCGACCACCAGATGGTTATCGGCATACAGAATCGACTCGATCACCGGAATCGGTTTTTCGTCCGGCACTTCGCGAAAGTAATGAATCCGCAGGCCTTCCTTGTAGGGCAGATCCACTGCAATCGGCTGTCCCTGACCATCCAGCACGCGGCCCCGGGCGATCCGGTCCAGCCATTGCTCGCGGCCGATGGCGCTGAAGTGATCGCACAGGCAGTCGAGTACGGTCAGCCAGTGACCAGGCGGCAGATAAAGCGTGCTGGCCTGATTCTGCGCAGCGGAAAATGGAGATGTGGACATACGGAAATTCGAACCCTCAATGCAGGCCGGCATTATCCAGCACGAGAGGCCACGAACCTAGCGCAGATTCCTCAGGCCGGAATCGTTTTGAGCGCAGCCGCCTCCGTGAACTCCTTGAGCCAGCGCAGCACGTCGACAGCCTCCCAGCGCCCCGGATCATACAAGGCGTACAGCAAGCCCTGATAGCCGACCACATCCAGCTGCTTGTGGTACCCGGCCCGCTGAAACAAGGCTTCGATCTCGGCAAAGCAGGTGTTGAAATGCAGTTTGTTGAACGGCGTCTTGCCTTCCGTGACCAGCCCGTCAAGGCGCAACTCGAGGACGGCCTCGCGCACCACGTCAACCGACATCCGGTTCACGCTGTTCTTCAACTGTTCGACATTGACCACGGTTCGTCCCTCTGACTCAATTACTGTATGAACATACAGTAACCGAATAAGCCGCGAGGTGCCAAGGGATGGATAAGCGTTGCGACCAGCGGGGTGAAGGATTAACGCAAGAAGGCCACGACTTCATCCGCGCTGAACGGCCAGCCCAGCTCTGCGCCGGTATCGACCCGGCGCAGTACCGGAATCCGCAGGCTGTAGGCCTCAAACCATGACTCGTCGTCAGCGATATCCACCAGTTCCACCAGCAGACCGCGCTCGACGAACTCCATCAGCATGGATTCCGCGACTTCGCACAGATGACACCCCAGGGTGCCGAACAACTGACATTCAGGAAGCATGATCGCTCAACCAAAAATTCGTGGGCTTATTCTAGGCCGCGCCTGAAAACCCGTCGAGCCAACGCCGCTCAAAGGCTGCAACCCTCCTGCAGGGGGTTGGCGCGCAAAACCCTGACGCAAATCAGTTCGCCCAGAAGCCAATTACACGATGCTCCCGGACTTTTTGCCTCTACGCTTGAGAGGTCAAAACCTGACATCGGAGTGCCCAGTGTTTGCCAATCTGTTGATTATCCTCGCCTCGTCCCTCGTGGTGATTGCCCTGTTTCGTCGGCTGCGGCTACCACCCGTGCTGGGTTACCTGTGCGTGGGTTTGCTGGTCGGGCCCAGCGCATTCGATTGGGTCAACCAGAGCGAACACCTGCCGGATGTGGCGGAGCTGGGCGTGGTGTTCCTGCTGTTTTCGCTGGGCCTGGAATTCTCTCTGTCGAAAATGATTGCCCTGCGTCAGGTGGTATTCCGTCTCGGCAGTCAGCAGGTGCTGATCAGTACGGCGCTGCTCGGTCTGTTGCTGATGCTGCTGGGCATGTCCGCGACGCCCGCGCTGCTGCTCGGCGCCGGGCTTTCGTTGTCTTCCACGGCGATCGTCACCAAGGAACTTGGCAGCCTCGGTGAAGTGTTCAGCAGCCACGGGCAGAACGCCGTGGGTGTCTTGCTGTTTCAGGACGTGGTCGCGGTGCTGCTGTTGACGTTGGTGCCGGTGTTCGCTGGCAGCAGCACTCAGGCGTGGTACTGGGCCTTGCCACTGACGTTGTTGAAAACCGTGCTGCTGTTTGTCGGCCTGCTGCTGGCCAGCCGCTGGTTGTTGCCGCGTCTTTTCCATGAAGTGGCGGCGTCACGCTCGGCAGAATTGTTCGTGCTGCTGGCGCTGGTGATCGTGCTGCTGACCGCTTGGCTGACTCACCTGCTGGGGCTGTCGCCGGCCCTCGGCGCATTTCTCGCCGGCATGTTGCTGGGCGAAAGCCATTATCGCCATCAGATCGAGGCGGACATCCGGCCTTTCCGCGACATTTTGCTCGGGGTGTTTTTTGTCAGCATCGGCATGCTGATCGACCTGCAACTGTTCGTCAGTCACAGCTTGCTGATCCTCGGTCTCACCTTGGGCTTGATGGTGATCAAGGGCCTCGTCGTGGCCCTTTTGGTGAAGTGGCGCGGCAGCGACAGCGAAACGGCCTGGCGCAGTGGTCTGGCCCTCGCCCAGGGTGGCGAGTTCTGTTTCGCGCTGATGGCGCAAATGCAACAAAACAGCCTGCTGCCCGACAGGTTGGGCGCCCTGCTGCTGGCAACCACCTTTTGCTCGATGGTACTGACGCCGCTGTTACTGCGCGCAGCCCCGCGCATTGCCGCGACCTTGCACCGCAAGCCCAATCAGGAAGCGCAGATCGAAGAAATCAGTGCGCTCAATGCCGACCTCGACAAGCATGTGGTGATCTGCGGCTACGGACGGGTCGGCCAGTCGATCGGCCGATTCATGCGTAACGCGCAACAGCCTTACATTGCGCTGGACAACGATCCGGTGCGCGTTCAGGAAGCCGCAAGCGGGGACAGCGACGTGCACTACGGCGATTCGACACGCGGCGATCTACTCACCGCCGTCGGCCTGCTGCGTGCCAGGTTGCTGGTGATCGCCGTGGACCAGAGTGACGTCGCGCTGCGCATCCTCACGCAAGCACGCCGGCTCAACGCCCATGTACCGATTCTGGTGCGCACACGCGACGACAGCCAATGGGCGGAACTGAAAGCCGCCGGCGCCACCGAGGTGGTGCCGGAGCTGTTGGAGTCGAGCCTGATGCTCGCCTCACATGCCTTGATCATGCTGGGTCTGCCGGCGCATCAGGTGCAGGAGAAAGTCGATCAGGTGCGCATCGGTCGCTACCGTCTGTTGCACGGTTTTTATCCCGGTGCCGACGATGTGGAAACCTAATCCTGACTCACCGCGCCGATTTTGTGCAGCGACAGATCGGCGCCGTAATACTCTTGCTCCTGACTCAGGCGCAATCCGTGCAGCGCCTTGATCACGCCGTAAACGGCGAAGCCGCCGATCAGTGCCACCGCCACACCGAGGGCGCTGCCGATCAACTGGCTGATCAGGCTGACACCGCCCAGACCGCCAAGCGTCGCCTGACCGAAGATGCCACAGGCAATGCCGCCCCACACCCCGCACAAACCGTGCAATGGCCACACGCCCAGCACGTCGTCGATGCGCCATTTCACCTGCGCGGCGGTAAAGCACCAGACAAACAGCGCCCCGGCAATCGCCCCAGTCAGCAGCGCGCCGACCGGATGCATCAGATCGGAGCCCGCGCAAACCGCCACCAGTCCGGCCAGCGGGCCGTTGTGCAGGAAACCCGGGTCATTGCGTCCGACGATCAACGCCGCCACCGTGCCGCCGACCATTGCCATCAACGAGTTGACCGCCACCAGGCCACTGACGCCCTGCAGGGTCTGCGCACTCATCACGTTAAAGCCGAACCAGCCGACAATCAGAATCCACGAGCCCAGCGCCAGAAACGGAATGCTCGACGGCGCGAACGCCACCAGTTTTCCATCGCGGTAACGGCCGTTGCGCGGGCCGAGCAGCAGCACCGCTGCCAGCGCCAGCCATCCCCCCATGGCATGCACCACCACGGAACCGGCGAAATCATGGAAGGCTGCGCCAAACTGCGCGGTCAACCAGGCTTGCAGGCCGTAGTTGCCGTTCCAGATCATCCCCTCGAAAAACGGATAGATGAACGCCACAATCAACGCCGTGGCACACAACTGGGGAACAAACCGGGCACGCTCGGCGATGCCGCCGGAAATGATCGCCGGGATCGCTGCGGCGAAAGTCAGCAGGAAGAAAAACTTCACCAGCCCATACCCATGATCAGCGCTCAAAACGGCCGCTGGCTGCATGAACGTCACACCGTAGGAGATCCAATAGCCTATAAAGAAATAGGCCAGGGTCGAGACGGCAAAATCACTGAGGATTTTCGACAACGCGTTGACCTGGTTTTTCTGGCGAACCGTACCGACCTCCAGAAAAGCGAAACCGGCGTGCATCGCCAGCACCATCACCGCACCGATCAGAATGAACAATGTATTGGAGCTGTGCACCAGTGTGTCCACAGCACTTTGCAGATTTTCCATGGAGAGGCAGACCTGAAGGAAAAAAGAGCACCAAAGCGGTTCATGCGGGCATTTCATGCACCAAGTTGCGACCGCCCGGTCAGGGATCCGCAGATTCGCTGTACCGTTTTGGCGCACGAGGTCGATGTCCTGACACGAACCGGGATTATTTGAGTTAAGGTTTTCCGGCATGCACGCCCGGCAACAGCGCACGACTGCCGGACGACGCACCAGCACACAGCAAAAGTTGTACCAGTCATTTGTAATGAACCTTCGCGCAAGGCTCATACTCGAACGCTTCAGACGCCACTTACGGAGATCCACCCATGGCCAGCATCAAGGCAAAGACTGCTCAAGAAATCCTGATGAACGACTTCCAGACGTTGGTTGCCGACACCGAACGGTTGCTCGAGCACACCGCGACCTTGGCCGGTGATCAGGCGGATGAGTTGCGTGAGCAGATTCACGACAGCCTGCTGCGTGCCCGCGAGACCCTGAAACTGACTGAAGAGACGTTGCGTGATCGCGGTCAGGCAGCGGTCAACGCCACTGAGGATTACGTGTCGGCCAATCCGTGGCAGTCGGTCGGTATCGCCGCTGGCGTCGGCTTCCTGATTGGCCTGCTGGCCACTCGGCGCTGATCATGTCGATCGGTGAATCCGGCCCGACTGCGGGCACCGCCTCCTCCACGCGGCGTCTGGGCGCCGCTGTCCTTGGTTTGCTGCACAGCCATGTCGAATTGTTCGGCATCGAGCTGCAGGAGCAGAAATCCCGTACCGTCAGCCTGCTGTTGTTTGCGGGTCTGGCGCTGGTGTTTGCGCTGCTGTTGCTGGTCGGCCTGTCAGCCCTGGTGTTGATCCTGCTCTGGGACACCTACCGGCTGGCCGGGATTATCGGCCTGTGCGTGTTCTACACCCTGGCGGCAATCTTCTGCGGGCTGCGCCTCAAGGCAGCGATCTTCGATGAATCCTCACCCTTCCACGGTACGCTGGAAGAGCTGGCCAACGACCGGGAGCGCCTCTTGCCATGAGCCTGCCTGAACTGCCTCACAACAGCTCGCGCCGGGAAATGCGCAAGGCGCTGATTCGCCTGCGCATGGAAATGCATCGCCAGGAAATCCGCCACGAAGCCGGACAGGTCCTGCAACCGTTGCAGCGCGTGCGCGGCATGACGCAAAACCTGCACGACGGCTTCGGCATCAAACACGCGCCGTTATGGGGCGTAGCCGCTGTCACTCTGCTGGGCTTCATTACCGGCAAAGGCGCGAAAAGCGGTGGTATCAGCGGCCTGACGCGGTTGATCCGACTCGGGACCAGCCTCGGACCACTGATCAAACTGGTCATGCAAAGCTCGGCCAAGCGTTAAACCGACACATCTGGCTGCATTCTTGCAATATCACCGGGATGAACCTCTTTTATCGAGAGGTTCGATCCCTGCACGCCTACCCGGTCGACAGGGTTCAATCAGAACAAGAACGACTAAGGAGGCCCCGTGATCGACGGGCAACCGCTCGCCTGCTTTCAGCCTTTCATCGACACCGCCACCGGCCGTATAGCAGGCGTCGAAGCACTGGGTCGTCTGCGCCAGAATGACGGTCAACTGACCTCGGTCGGGCCGCTGTTCGCCGATCCGCGTACGCCGGCAGTCGCCCTGCGGCGTCTCGACCGGCAAATCCGCGACAACGCTCTGAGCCGTTTGCACCAAGCACCGGCGGACTGGTTTCTCAGCCTGAACATGTCGCCGCGCTGGATCAGTCGCCTGCGCCCCGATCAAGCCTTGCCCAGCCTCAAGCAACTGGCGCGTCACGGTGTCGATGCGCAGCGCATTGTGTTCGAGATCACCGAGTTGGGTGGCAACAGTCAGCGTTTGGCCGAAGTGGTCGCCCGCTACCGCGAGGCCGGGGCGAGAATCGCCATTGATGACTTTGGTGCCGGCTACTCGCAACTCGATCGCGTGCTCGCGCTACAGCCGGACATCCTCAAACTCGACATGCGCCTGTTCCAGGCCGCCGCACGAGGCGGGCCGAGCAGTGACGTGGTCAAGGCGCTGGCACAGATGGCCGAGAAGACGGGTTGCTGGATCATCGCCGAAGGCGTCGAGACTGAAGCCCAACTGAATTTCGCCCTCGAGTGCGGCTCACGTTATGTGCAGGGTTTTCTGTTCGCGCGGGCGCAGGAAGCCTTTTTTGCTACCGACGCGTTTGTGCCGCGCTTCGCCGAGTTGCGCCAGCGTTATGTCCAACAGAAACTCGCTGAGCGCGGGCGCTTGATGCGGATGCGCCAGCAACTGGCGGAATTGATGGCGATCCTGCAGGGCTGGGCGCAGGCCCATGCACCTCTCAGCGCCCTGCCCCATCTGGAGGCGTTTCCCTGGCTGCTGCGGTTTTACCAATGCGACCGGCACGGTACGCAGCTGACTCCGAACCTGGAGTGGCGGCACCATGGCTGGGTCGCCGACAACCGGTACCTGGGGCATAACTGGTCATGGCGACCCTACTTCTATCATTTGCTGGCCGAGGGCTGGGAGGAACGTCGCCTGACCCTGTCCAGCACCTACCGCGATGCCACCAGCAATCAGTACTGCCTGACGGCCGGGCAGTTTTTCGATAACGGCGAGCGGCTGCTGTTGATCGATATTGATGCGGTGGGGCTGTAGTTCCGCTTGCAGGTGGCAGCATGAACCGGGAAGCTAGGGCAACAGTCACTTTAACGGAGAGAACCAGCCTTGGATTGGCAAACCCTGCTCAACCGCGAACGCCTCGGAAAACCGCTGCACAGCCCGCAAGAACTGGGCCGCAGCCCTTTTCACAAAGACCATGACCGCATCATTTTCTCCGGTGCCTTTCGCCGCCTCGGGCGCAAGACCCAAGTGCACCCTGTGTCGAGCAACGACCATATCCACACACGCCTGACCCATTCACTGGAAGTCAGTTGCGTGGGCCGTTCGCTGGGCATGCGCGTTGGCGAAACCCTGCGCAATGCCCTGCCCGAATGGTGCGATCCCAGCGATCTGGGAATGGTCGTGCAATCGGCCTGCCTGGCCCACGACATTGGCAATCCGCCCTTCGGCCACTCCGGGGAAGATGCCATTCGCCACTGGTTCCAGCAGGCCGCCGGGCGCGGCTGGCTCGATGGCATGAACGAGGCAGAACGTGCTGACTTCCTCAATTTCGAAGGCAATGCCCAAGGCTTCCGGGTGCTCACGCAGCTTGAGTACCATCAGTTTGACGGCGGTACGCGACTGACCTACGCCACCCTCGGCACGTATTTGAAGTACCCGTGGACCGCGCGTCACGCCGACTCCCTCGGCTACAAGAAGCACAAGTTCGGCTGCTATCAGAGCGAGTTGCCGTTACTCGAGCAGATTGCCCACAAGCTCGGCCTGCCTCAACTGGAAGACCAGCGCTGGGCGCGGCATCCATTGGTGTACCTGATGGAAGCCGCCGACGATATCTGCTACGCGCTGATTGACCTCGAAGATGGTCTGGAGATGGACCTGCTCGATTACAGCGAAGTCGAATCGCTGCTGCTGGGGCTGGTCGGTGACGACCTGCCGGAAACCTACCGGCAACTCGGTCCGCAGGATTCGCGCCGACGCAAACTGGCGATTCTGCGCGGCAAGGCCATCGAACATTTGACCAATGCTGCGGCCCGGGCCTTCGTCGAGCAGCAGGATGCCCTGCTCGACGGCACGCTGCACGGCGATCTGGTTGAGCACATGCACGGACCGGCCAAGCGCTGCGTGTTGAACGCCAAGGACATCGCCCGCAAGAAGATCTTCCAGGACAAACGCAAGACCCTGCACGAAATCGGCGCCTATACGACGCTGGAAATCCTGCTGAATGCCTTCTGCGGGGCTGCCCTGGAGCAACACAATGGCCGTACGCCTTCCTTCAAGAGCCGGCGCATCCTCGACTTGCTGGGCAACAATGCGCCGGACCCACACGGTTCGTTGCACACCTCGTTTCTGCGCATGATCGATTTTATCGCCGGTATGACCGACAGCTACGCCAGCGACATGGCCATGGAAATGACCGGGCGCTCCAGTCATTGATCCTGACGTATTCAGCCGGCGCTCTTGGCCGGTTGAATACGGGCTGTTTCATGTACAGCGTTAATGTGGTCAACGCTGTTTCCCCAAGGCTGCGGTATTTTTATTCACCGCCCAGACATTTACACAAACAAATAATAAACAACTGACACAACACCAACCGCCCCTCTAAAACCATTAATCCGCCGCATTTGCAAAACATCCATTGCCAACTATAAGCCAATTAAAAAATTGAGCATCCTTACGCCAAACCCGGATTAGTCGTAGTCCCTTTCCTCATTAGTTGTAGGAATTATCTGATAACGCAAGTGAGTTCATGACAGTTCATGCGAGTGCTCATTCATCTGAGCTAAGGTGCGCCCTTTATTCGTGCTTGTATGGGATTTGATTATGAACTCCGTTTTTATTGTCGACGACCACCCGGTCATCCGTCTCGCCGTTCGAATGCTGCTGGAGCATGAGGGTTACAAGGTCGTCGGTGAAACCGATAACGGGGTCGATGCCATGCAGATGGTGCGCGAGTGCATGCCAGACCTGATCATTCTCGACATCAGCATTCCCAAGCTCGACGGCCTTGAGGTATTGGCCCGATTCAACGCCATGAGTTCGCCATTGAAAACCCTGGTACTCACTGCTCAATGTCCAACGCTGTTCGGCGTTCGCTGCATGCAATCCGGCGCATCAGGTTATGTGTGTAAACAAGAGGACTTGAGCGAACTGGTCAGTGCAATCAAAGCCGTACTTTCCGGCTACAACTATTTCCCCAGTCAGGCATTGAACCCGGTTCGCAGCGACGATATTCGTTATGCCGAACTGGAATTATTCAAGTCCGTCAACGATCGCGAATTGATGGTGCTTCAACTCTTTGCACAAGGCCGCACCAATAAGGAAATCGCCAAGGGCATGTTCTTGAGCAACAAGACCGTCAGCACTTACAAGAAGCGGTTGATGCAAAAGCTCAAAGCCAGATCCCTTGTCGAACTTATCGAGATGGCCAAACGAAACGCACTCGTGTGAGACCCCGCATGCCCAGTCGTTTAAAGGACTATTTAGTTGCGTTGAGCGTTGCTCTTTTTTTGAGTACCTACGCCCTTGCCATGCCCAACGCGGCACCGGACTATGCCCTGCTCAGCCGGTCTTCAGGCGAGGCGGTGCCGGTCATCTTCGAACAGTCCCAACGCGTGTGGCTGAGTGCTCGTAAAGAATTGATACTGGGCACCTCTGCACCCGACTATCCGCCTTTTGACATGACTGTCAGCGGCAAGGACTACGAAGGTCTGACGGCCGACTACGCCGGACTCCTCAGTCAGGCCACCGGCTTGCCGATCCGTGTCATGCGCTTTGCCTCCCGGGACGCAGCGATACGCGCCCTGGTCGATGGCCAGATCGATCTGCTCGGCACCGCGAACGCTTTCGAGGCGGGCAACGCGAACCTCGCGCTGACGGTGCCCTACGCGAGGGATCAGCCGGCGCTGGTCACCCGTGAAGACGAAACCCGCTCCCTGGCCCAAGGCCTGGCCGGACTGCGCCTGAGCATGGTCTATCACTATCTGCCGTTGCACGAGGTCAAGGCGCTGTACCCCAAAGCGCTCATCACTTGTTATCCCTCCTACCAGAATGCCATCAATGCGGTTGCCTTCGATCAGGCCGACGTGTTTCTCGGCGACATCGTTTCCACCCAATACATGGTCAACAAGGGCTACCTGAATAACGTGCGCATGGCCAATTTCGGCAAGCAGGAAACCCGGGGATTCAGCTTTGCCGTACGGCGCAACAATCCGCAGTTGCTGTCGATCATCGACACCGTACTCAATGCCGTACCCAGGAGCGAACGCGATAACATCGCCAAGCGCTGGAGTGCCGGCAGTGACCTGTTGCTGACCGACCAGAAACTGCAACTGACCCAGCGTGAAGAAACCTGGATCAAACAGCACCCCGTGGTGAGTGTGGTGGTGAATGAAGCGCTGGCACCGCTGACGTTCTTCGACAGCGGCGGCAATTTACGCGGTATCAGCGCCGACCTGCTCGAACTGATCCGTTTGCGCACAGGCCTGCGCTTCGACATCCGGCGCAGTCGCAACGACGCGGAAATGATCCGGCAAATAGACAGTCACCAGGCCGATCTGATTGCCGCGTTGTTGCCGTCCGCCGAACGCGAGCAAACCCTGAACTTCAGTCGCCCGTACCTGGAAAATTCCTATGTCCTGTTGACCCGCAAGAGCGCCGATGGTCCGACAAACCTGAGCCAGCTCAAGGGCAAACAACTGGCGATTGCCCAAGGCAATCCAATGGTCGAGTACTTGCGCCGGGAGTTTCCTCTCATCCAGTTGATCGAGACGCCGGACACCTTCAGCGCGGTCTCGCTGCTCGCCGAAAAGCATGTCGATGGCGCGGTGAACTCACTGGTGATCGCCAACTATTTCATCTCTTCGCGGATCTTTGATCAGGCGCTGCAAATCACCACCACCATCGGCACCAGCCAGGCCGCGTTCTCATTGGCAACAGCGCGGGACAACACCGAACTGGTCTCGATCATCAACAAGGCGTTGCTGAGCATCGCCCCCGAGGAACTGGGGGTGATCAACGGTCGCTGGCGCGGCTACTCCACCTCGCAGAATATCTGGCGCAATTATCAGCGCCTGTTTTATCAAGTGATCGGCGCCGCCGGGCTGGTTCTCCTGCTGTTACTGGCGTGGAACGCCTACATGCGTCACCAGATCAAGCAACGCCAGGCAGCCGAGCGCGCCCTGAACGATCAGTTCGAGTTCATGCGCTCGCTGGTCAACGGCACACCGCACCCCATTTACGTTCGCGATCGCGAAGGCCTGCTGCAAAGCTGCAATGACAGCTACCTCGAAGCATTCAACGCCAGGCGCGAAGACGTCATCGGCAAAAGCGTGATTGAGGGCTCCCTGAGCAACGCGTTCGAAGCCCAGGCCTTTGAGGCCGATTACCGCCGCGTCGTAGCCGAAGGCACGCCGTTGATACTTGACCGTCCCCTGCACATCGGCAACCGCCGCCTGACCATCTATCACTGGATTCTCCCGTATCGTGATTCCAGTGGAGCCGTCAAAGGCGTCATCGGTGGCTGGATCGACATCAGTGAGCGCCGCCAGCTCTTCGAGGAACTGCGCGCGGCCAAAGAACGCGCCGATGAAGCCAACCGGGCGAAAAGCACGTTCCTGGCCACCATGAGCCACGAGATCCGCACACCGATGAATGCGGTGATCGGCATGCTCGAACTGACACTCCGACGCATGGATCAACAGCACCCGGACCGAACATCCATCGATACCGCCTACCACTCGGCCAAAGACCTGCTCGGTCTGATCGGCGACATTCTCGACATTGCCCGGATCGAATCCGGACGCCTGAGCCTGTGCCCGGAGCGGGTCAACCTGGTCGAAACCGTGGCGTCCGTCACCCGAATCTTCGACGGTCTTGCACGCCAGAAGAGCCTGGCCCTGCACACGTACTTCAATCCGCCGGACCTCGCGGTCGACGTGCAACTGGATCCCCTGCGTTTCAAGCAGGTCCTGTCGAATCTGATCAGCAACGCCATCAAATTCACCGAGCAAGGCCAGATCAGAATCACCCTCGACCTCATGCAAACCGAGGCCCCTGCCCATGCGCTGATGCAACTGACCGTGCAGGACAGCGGCGTCGGCATCAGTGCCGAGGATCAGCAGCGCTTGTTCGAACCCTTTGCCCAGGCGCCAAACAGCAGTCAGCAGGCCAGAAGTGGCGCCGGCCTCGGTCTGGTGATCAGTCGCAACCTCTGCGAAATGATGGGAGGCCATCTGCAATTGAGCAGCCAGCCAGGCATCGGCACGCAGGTCTGCGTTTCTCTGCCCCTGCAAACCCTGCCGGCCCAGGCGAGCCCCCCTCAACAGGTGCCATCTATCAAGACTGCGCCGACGCCGCTGAACGTCCTCGTGGTGGACGATCACCCCGCCAATCGCCTGTTGATGTGTCAGCAACTGGAGTTTCTCGGGCATCGTTTCAGCATTGCCGAGAACGGCAGCATTGGCCTTGAGCAATGGAAGGCTGGCCAGTTCGACCTGGTCATCGTTGACTGCAACATGCCCTTGATGAACGGCTATGAACTGACTCGCGCCATTCGTCAGCATGAGCTGCTCACGCGCTGCTCGCCCTGCACCGTGCTGGGTTTCACGGCCAATGCGCAGCCCGAGGAAGTTCAGCGCTGCAAACAGGCCGGCATGGACGACTGCCTGTTCAAACCCTTGAGTCTAAGCGTGCTCGGCCAATGGGTCGATGGCATGACCCCGAAGGCACAACCGCCGGCCTTCAACCTGCAAAGTCTGAATCTGCTGTGCGGTGGCGACCCGACGCAGGCTCGGCGCCTGCTGGTTGAACTGCTCAAGAGCAGTCGTCTTGACCGGGAGGAACTGCTCGCGCTGTCGTCCGCCTCCGATCTCGGCGCACTGGCGATCGTCGCCCACAAAATCAAGGGCGCTGCCCGCATCGCCCAGGCAGCGCGGGTGATCGTCTGTTGCGATGCACTCGAACAGGCCTGCGCGCAGGCATTGTCGAGCGAAGACATCGCCCGCCATTGCGCGGCGACTGACCGGGCCATGCTCGAACTCGAACAGGCGTTACGGCAACAACTTGCCCTCGCGGATCGAAGCACGATGAGCCTGCCTTAACTATGCTTGAACGCTGAGCAGTGAGTTAACCATCATGGAGAGCCTGAAATGCCCAGCCCACTGCGCCCGGAGCAACGCCGGTTCCCGCTGCACGTGCACATCAGCGTCATGTTCACGTTTCTCCTGTTGCTCACTGGCATCGTGCTGGGCCTGTTCAATTATCACCAGACCACGAAAATCATCCTGTCGAGCAGCGAACAACTGTTCAACCGTATCGAACAGGATGTACGCCTGGACCTGCGTGCAACCTATCAGCCGATCCGCCACGTGCTCAGTCTGTTGGCGGACAACCCGGCCACTCAGGCCCAGCGCCTTGAAGAACGCTTGCCGTTGCTCAAACCCTTCGCCCAGTCACTGACGGACAACCCCAACCTCGCCTCCTTGTACCTGGGTTACAGCAACGGCGATTTTTTCATGGTCCGGCCGCTGCGCGACGCCGCCCTGAAAACACGGTTCAAGGCTCCGGATGCTGCAAGCTATCAAGTCTGGAGCATCGAGCATGACGCGCAGGGCACGCCGCACTCGCAATCGCTGTTCTTCGATCAGGCCTTGCAGCCGGTCAGCCGCCTGGAGAACCGCGACGACGCCTACGATCCGCGCAGTCGTGCCTGGTTTACCGATGCACGCCGGCAACCCGGTCAGATCACCACTGAACCCTACGTGTTTTTCTCCACCCACAATATCGGCACCACGCTGGCCCGGCGCAGTGGAGAGAACGCCGTGATCGGTGCCGATCTGACCCTGGCCACACTGTCGGCCACCCTGATCAAGCACCGGGTCACCCCATCGACCGAGATTGCCCTGTTCGATGCTGATGGCAACGTCGTGGCTTACCCCGACAGCGACCGCTTGATTGTCGATGATCGCAACGCACGCCAGGCCAGAGTGGCTGATCTGAGCCCCGGGCTGCACGTGTTGCTGACGACAGACAACCCTGGCAAGCGCCTGCAGGCCGATGGCCGGCAATGGATCGTCGCCCGCAGCAGCATGCAGGAAGGTGGGCCGAAGGGCCTGCAACTGGCGCTGCTGGTGCCCGAAGACGAACTGTTGGTCGATGCCTATCGCATGCGCTGGCAAGGCGCACTGGTGACCCTGGCCACGTTGTTGCTGTGTCTGCCGCTGGGCTGGCTGATCTCGCGGATTCTGGTCAAACCCTTGCATGCGCTGGTCAAGGAAGCCGACGCAATCCGCAGCTTCGACTTCAACTTTCCCCTGAGCCGACGCTCACCCGTGCTGGAAGTCGATCAGTTGAGCGTGTCGATGGCGCAGATGAAAGACACGCTGGCGAGCTTCTTCCGCATCACCGACAGCCTGTGCGCGGAAACCCGTTTCGCACCGTTGCTGCACAGGGTGCTGTTCGAAACCGTGGGAATCGCCCAGGCCCAGGCCGGCCTGATTTATCTGCGCGACAATGACGACACGCGCATGGTGCCTTACGGGCTGGTGATCAATGGCACGCCGCAGCCCCTGGAGAACTTCGACATTCAGGCGCATGACCTGCAACAGGACCACGGCCCGATGTGGTTCAGGCAACTGATCGGTGCGAACAGCCTGGTCAGCGATCTGGGTTTCGATCAGGCGGCGGATCTGCAGCAAGTCCTGCTGGCCATGCAAGCGCCGCGCGTTCATATGATCGGCATCCGCCTGCACAACCGCCACGATGAAACCATCGGTCTGCTGATTCTGCTGGTCAACGACAGCGGCACGGCGGCGGATCTGGAAAAACTGCAGCCTGATCGCATCGCGTTCCTGCAAGCGGTGTCCGGTGCCGCCGCCGTGAGTATCGAAAGCCAGCGTCTGCAAGCCAGACAGAAACAGTTGCTGGATGCGTTCATTCAACTGCTCGCCGGCGCCATTGATGCCAAGAGCCCCTACACCGGCGGCCATTGCCAACGCGTGCCGGAGCTGACCCTGATGCTGGCCCAGGCCGCCGCGGCCAGTCAGGCCCCGGCGTTCAGCGCCTATCGGCCGACCGAGGATGAATGGGAAGCCCTGCACATCGCTGCCTGGCTGCACGATTGCGGCAAGGTCACGACGCCGGAATACGTCGTCGATAAAGCCACCAAACTGGAAACCATCAACGACCGCATCCACGAGATCCGCACCCGCTTCGAGGTGCTCAAGCGCGATGCGTGGATCAACTACTGGCAGGCACTGGCGCTCGGTGCTGACGCGACAACACTGGCGCAAGAGCGAGACGCCACGCTGAGCGCGCTGGACGACGATTTTGCCTTCGTCGCGCGCTGCAATCTTGGCAGTGAGGCGATGGCCGAAGCGGATCTCGAACGCCTCAACGACCTTGCCCAACGCACCTGGATGCGCACTCTGGATGACCGTCTGGGGGTGTCGTGGGCAGAAAACAGACGTCAGGCACAAACACCGGCATCGACCCTGCCGGTTCGCGAAAAGTTATTGGCGGACAAGCCCGAACATTTGTTCGAACGAGACAAGAACGAGTTGATTCCCGACGACAATCCATGGGGGTTCAAGCTGGACGTGCCACGTTATAAATACAATCGCGGCGAACTGTACAACCTGAGCATCACCCGCGGCACACTGACCCGTGAGGAGCGCTACATCATCAATCATCACATGGTGCAGACGATCATGATGCTCAGCCACCTGCCCTTCCCCGGCCATCTGGACAGCATCGCCGAAATCGCCGGCGGTCATCACGAAAAAATGGACGGTACCGGATACCCGAAACGCCTGAAGCGCGAAGACATGAGCCTGCCGGCGCGGATGATGGCGATCGCCGATATTTTCGAAGCGTTAACGGCGGCCGATCGCCCCTACAAGAAGGCCAAGACCCTCAGCGAAGCGCTGGGGATCATGGCCACCATGTGTCGCGAAGCGCACATTGACGCGCCGCTGTTCGGCCTGTTCATCAGCGATGGCGTCTACCTGCAGTACGCCACGCGCTTTCTCGATCCACAGCAGATTGATGCCGTGGATGCCGCCAGCCTGTTGCGCAAGGCTGGCCTCAGCGCTTGATCAGCAGTCGGTCAGGCGCAGGAAAATCGCCGCCAGTTGCTCGATGCCGGCCTGATCGTCGACGCCGAAGCGCGCCAGCTTCGGGCTATCCAGATCGAGCACGCCGATCAAACGGCCATCCTTGACCAACGGCACCACCAGCTCACTGTTCGAGGCGCTGTCGCAGGCGATATGGCCGGGAAACGCATGCACGTCTTCCACCCGCTGGGTTTGCCGACTGGCAGCTGCCGCGCCGCACACACCTCGTCCAAACGGAATGCGCACGCAGGCGATCTGGCCCTGAAACGGGCCGAGCACCAGCTCTTCGTTGCGGTTGAGGTAGAAACCGGCCCAGTTCAGGTCCTCGAGCTGGTTGAACAGAAACGCCGAAAACTGCGCGGCGTTGGCGATGAAATCGCGCTCGTCCGCCAGCAGCGATTCCAGTTGCGCGGCCAACATGCCATAGCCTTCGAGGCCCTGGCCGCTTTGTTGCAAATCAATCATGCCTTGTGCTCCAACAATTTCAGTCCCACCCAGTAACGGGCGAATTGGTACGCGCAACGTCCGTTGCGGTTACCGCGGCCGGTGGCCCAACGCACGGCGAGGATGTCCAGTGCTTCGTCGCGCTGCCAGCTCAAACCGGCCTTGGCGGCCAACTGACCGATCCAGTGCTCGACGACGTTGAGGAAATGTTCCTGGGTAAACGGGTAAAACGACAGCCATAGACCGAAACGGTCCGACAGCGCGATCTTGTCTTCCACGGCCTCGCTGGGGTGCAGCTCACCATCGACGCGTTTCCAGTTTTCGTTGTCACTTTCCTTCTCCGGCACCAGATGGCGGCGGTTGGAAGTGGCGTACAGCAAGACGTTATCCGGCGCCTGCTCCAGCGAGCCGTCGAGCACACTTTTGAGCACGCGGTAATCGCCTTCACCGGACTCGAACGACAAGTCATCACAGAACAGCACGAACCGTTGCGGCAACTTGGCGATCTGCTCGACCACACGCGGCAGGTCGGCCAGATGGTCACGCTCGATTTCGATCAGGCGCAGACCCGCCCCGGCGTGTTCGGCGAGCAGCGCCCGCACCAGCGACGATTTGCCGGTACCGCGCGAGCCCCAGAGCAAGGCATGGTTGGCCGGCATGCCGTCAAGGAATTGCTGTGTGTTGCGACCCAGTTGCTCAAGCTGCCGATCAACACCGATCAGGTCGCTCAGGCGCATGTCGAGACTGACTTCCAGCGGCAGCAGATACCCGCTGCGCCCGTCGCGCTGCCAGCGCGCCGCCAGGCAGGTGCTCCAGTCAATGACGGGACGCGGTGCCGGCAACAGCGGCTCGATCCGCGCCAGAACCGACTCGGCGCGCTCAAGAAAAGCATTCAATCGGGAATCCACGTCTTCTCCTCGGGCACGTTCACAGTGATGATGGTGATCCAGCGACGACAATCAGATCAATAATCCCGCGCCGCGCCTTGTTACAAGGCGATTCGGGAACCTCGGTTTCGAGACATGATCGACTATGCTTGAGCAGCGAAGGGAAACGGAAGTGGTTCAACACCCCATGGATATCAAATTCACCCACCGGCTGTCATACAAGCAAGCCAGGCTGACTGTGCTGGTCGGGTTTATTCTGGGCACGCTGCTCAGTCTGCTGCAAATAGGCATCGATTATGCCAGCGAAGACGCCTCCATCAACCGTGAAATCCTGTCCTTGCTGGAAATCAGCCACAATCCGGCATCACGCATCGCCTACAACATCGACGCCGAACTCGCGCAGGAACTCACCCTGGGCCTGTTGCGCTCACCGGCGATCATCTCCGCGCAGCTGACCGACAACAACAGTAACGTGCTGGCCAGCGTCAAACGTCCGGAACTGCAAAGCGGCTACCGGGTGATCAGCGATTTTCTGTTCGGCGCCAAGCGCCAGTTCGAGGATCGCCTGTACCTGGATCATCTGCCCAACGAATCGTTGGGGGTGTTGAGCCTTGAAGTCGATACCTACGCATTCGGCAGCCGCTTTCTGCGCCGCGCCGAGATTACCCTGTTCAACGGTTTCGCCCGCAGCCTGATCCTCACCGGCCTGTTGCTGGCGTTGTTCTACGTGATGCTGACCAAACCGCTGGTGCGGGTGATTCGCGAACTCAGCGGGCGCGATCCACGCAGCGCAGAACCGACCTCACTGATCTGTCCGGGCGGACACGCCAATGACGAAATCGGTGTGCTGGTCAAAGTGGCCAATCAACAATTCGAAAATATCGCCACCGAGATCCAGCAGCGGCGCAACGCCGAAAACCGTCTGACCGACTACCTCGGTCAACTGGAACACATTGTCTCGGCGCGCACCGCCGAGCTCAAGGCAATCAATGCCCGGCTCAGTCAGTCCAACGAGGAGCTCGAAGTCGCCCGCCGCACCGCACTGGAAATGGCCGAAGCGCGATCGGCGTTCCTCGCCAACATGAGCCATGAAATCCGCACGCCGCTCAACGGTCTGCTGGGGATGATCGCACTGTCCCTCGACGGGCCGTTGAATGCCGAGCAACAGCAACAGCTTTCGATCGCCCACGACTCGGGCAAGGTGCTGGTGGAACTGCTCAACGATATTCTCGACCTGTCGAAATTCGATGCCGGGCAACTGGAGCTCGAGCACATCCCGTTCGATCTGGGTTCGCTGATCGAGGACACGGCCAACCTGTTGTCGCAGAACGCCGCACCGAGCGTTGAACTGACCTGCCTGATCGATCCGTACTTCCCGGCGCTGGTGCTGGGAGACCCGACCCGCGTGCGGCAGATCGTCAGCAACCTGTTGTCCAACGCGCTGAAATTCACCCGTTTCGGTCGCGTGGATGTGCGCCTGTCGACCTATAACGACGGCGTGCGCATCGAAGTCTGCGACACCGGTATCGGCATTGCCCAGGAAGCGCAGGTCAGGATCTTCCAGCCGTTCACCCAGGCCGGTGCCGGCATTACGCGCCAGTACGGTGGTACCGGGCTCGGACTGGCGCTGACGTACAACCTGTGCGAAGCGATGCAAGGGCGCCTGACCATCAGCTCCGAGACCGGTTTCGGCAGCCAGTTCTGTGCCGAACTGCCGTTGCCCTGCCACACCCGGGCTCTGCCACCCGCGCCATTGCACGGCAAGGTACTGGCCATCACCGCCGCCAGCAGTGGCCTGGCCGAATTGCTGAAAAGCCTGCTGCCGGCCTGGGGCCTTGAATACGAGCAGCGCACCATCGAGGATTCACTGCTCGGTCTGACGCCTGACGTTTTGATCACCGATTGCCCGGAATGCCTGTTCGGGCTGCGTCCGACCCTCACCGCCCCGATCCTGCTGGTGACCGCTTACGGCAGTTTCCTGCCCAGCGAAGAAGCGGCGGCCCTTGCGCCACTGCAGCAACAGGCGCGTCCGCTGGCACGCAATGCGCTCTATCAGAATCTGCGCCGCACCCTGCAACCCGACACCGCGGCCATCCACGATACTCGCCTGGAAACAACCCCCAACGTGCGGCGCGGGCTGGTGCTGCTGGTCGAGGACAATCCGGTCAACCAACTGGTGGCCAAGGGCATGCTCGGCAAACTGGGCTGCGACGTCGTGGTGGCTGCCCACGGTGCCGAGGCGCTGGATCAACTGGAGTATCACTCGTTCGATCTGGTGCTGATGGACTGCAACATGCCGGTGATGGACGGCTACGAAGCCAGCCGGCAGATCCGCCAGAGCGGACGCTGGCCGGACCTGCCGATCATCGCCCTGACCGCCAACGCCATGTCCGAGGAGCGCGAACGCTGCCGGGCAGCGGGCATGAGCGACTATCTGGCCAAGCCGTTCCGCCGGGAAGAACTGGCAGCCCTGCTCGATCAATGGATTCCGGCTACGACAGCGCCTTGATCTGCCCCAGCAGATGATCGAGACCGTGGCGCAAGTCGTTGAGGCGATCCAGATCGACCCCGCTGTCGCATAGCAGGCGCGCCTTGAGCGGCCCGACCTGCTCACGCAGCGCCTGACCTGCCGGGGTCAGGCTCAAGTGCACTTCACGTTCATCGCGCGCCGAACGTCGACGCTGCACCAGTTGCAACTGCTCCAGCCGCTTGAGCAAGGGCGTCAGCGTCCCGGAATCCAGGGCCAGGCGCTCACCCAGCGCCTTGACCGTCGGTTGCTCCGGCGCGCAATCCTGCCACTCCCACAACACCAGCATCGCCAGGTATTGCGGATAGGTCAGGCCAAGCTCATCGAGCATCGGCTTGTAAGCACGAATCACCGCCCGGGACGCGGCATACAACTTGAAGCACAACTGGCTGTCGAGCTTCAGCGAATCGACGGGCAGGCGGTTCATTTGAGCAGGGCTTCGATCTCGCCAGTCAGGTCCTGCGGCTTGGTGGCCGGGGAGAAACGCTTGACCAACTGGCCGTCCTTGCCGATCAGGAACTTGGTGAAGTTCCACTTGATGCCCTGGGAGCCGAGCACACCCGGGGCACGTTTTTTCAACTGCACGAACAGCGGATGGGCCTCGGCACCGTTGACGTCGATCTTCTTGAACAACGGGAAACTGACGCCGTAGTTAAGCTCGCAGAACTCGCTGATCGCGCCTTCATTGCCCGGCTCTTGCTTGCCAAATTGATTACACGGGAAACCCAGCACGACCAGGCCCTGGTCCTTGTAGGTCTGCCACAGTTGCTCAAGGCCTTTGTATTGTGGAGTGAAACCGCATTTGCTGGCGGTATTGACCACCAGCACCGCTTTGCCAGCGAAATCAGCCAGGGTCTTTTGCTCACCCTTGATGGTGGTGCACGGAATATTCAGCAGGTTGTCGCTCATGGCACAAGGTCCTCGGATTATCGACGAAGGCCAAACATAGCGAGCAATTAAATTGTGTGCAATTTAATATTTGAAATCACTCCCCGCAGGAACCGCCAAAGGCTCGGGCCGCATTCGGACGATCTTTCGATTTGTCTTGAAGATCAAAAGATCGCAGCCCTCGGCAGCTCCTGCCGAGGTTCAATCCAACCGTTCAAACGTGAAGTTCATTCGCGCGGTTCAAGGTTCAGGCACACCGAATTGATGCAATAACGCAAACCGGTCGGCGGCGGGCCGTCCGGGAATACGTGCCCCAGGTGCGCATCGCAACGGGCGCATTTCACTTCGGTGCGAATCATGCCGTGGCTGGTGTCACGGATTTCGGTCATGGCGCTTGCGCCGATCGGCGCGTAGAAGCTCGGCCAGCCGCAGCCGGAATCGAATTTGGTCGTGGAATCGAACAGCGGCTCGTTACAGCAGACACAGTGATAAACACCGTCGGTTTTGGTGGCGTTGTATTTGCCGGAGAACGGTCGTTCGGTGGCACTCAGACGGCACACGTTGTATTGCTCGGGGTCGAGCATCGCACGCCATTCTTCCAGGGTTTTTTCCAACTTTTCCATCATCACACCTCAGCGGCTGAAAAAGCCCGATCTGTACCTTTTCCACGGATCGGGTGGCACGTATGATTGCGCCTCGTCACACGCCAGTCTGGCAGTCAGACCGGGCGCATTCAAACGGATTCTCGGCGCCACGGCGCAAGACTCCGCCTGTGCGAAGACGCAGGAATCCCAGTACGGTTGGCCATTCGCCGTCTGGATCGTTCATTTTCGGGATCACATCGCCATGCAGTTCAGCAAATCGAACAAGCTCGCCAACGTCTGCTACGACATTCGCGGCCCGGTGCTCAAGCACGCCAAACGACTGGAGGAGGAAGGCCAGCGCATCCTCAAGCTGAACATCGGCAACCCGGCGCCATTTGGTTTCGAAGCGCCGGACGAAATCCTTCAGGATGTGATCCGCAACCTGCCGACCGCGCAAGGCTACAGTGACTCCAAAGGCCTGTTCAGCGCGCGCAAGGCCGTGATGCAGTACTACCAGCAGAAGCAGGTCGAAGGTGTCGGCATCGAAGACATCTACCTGGGCAACGGTGTTTCCGAGCTGATCGTGATGTCGTTGCAGGCATTGCTCAACAACGGTGACGAAGTGCTGGTGCCGGCCCCGGACTATCCGCTGTGGACCGCTGCCGTGAGCCTTGCCGGTGGCAACGCCGTGCATTACCTGTGCGACGAAGGCGCCGGCTGGTTCCCGGACCTGGCCGACATCAAGGCCAAGATCACCCCGAACACCAAAGCGATGGTGATCATCAACCCGAACAACCCGACCGGTGCGGTGTATTCGAAGGAAGTCCTGCTAGGCATGCTGGAAATTGCCCGGGCGCACAACCTGGTGGTGTTCTCCGACGAAATCTACGACAAGATCCTGTACGACGACGCCGTGCACATCTGCACCGCTTCGCTGGCGCCCGACCTGCTGTGCCTGACCTTCAACGGCCTGTCCAAGTCCTATCGCGTGGCCGGTTTCCGCTCCGGCTGGATCGCCATTTCCGGACCGAAGCACAACGCCCAGAGCTACATCGAAGGCATCGACATGCTCGCCAACATGCGCCTGTGCGCCAACGTACCGAGCCAGCACGCCATCCAGACCGCCTTGGGCGGCTACCAGAGCATCAACGACCTGGTGTTGCCGCAGGGTCGCCTGCTGGAACAACGCAATCGCACCTGGGAGTTGCTCAACGACATTCCGGGCGTGAGCTGCGTCAAGCCGATGGGCGCGCTGTACGCGTTCCCGAAAATCGACCCGAAGGTCTGCCCGATCCACAACGACGAAAAATTCGTCCTCGACCTGCTGCTCTCGGAAAAGCTGCTGGTGGTGCAAGGCACGGCGTTCAACTGGCCGTGGCCGGATCACTTCCGTGTCGTCACCCTGCCCCGCGTCGATGACCTGGAAATGGCCATCGGCCGCATCGGCAACTTCCTCAAGTCGTACCGCCAGTAACTGGCCAGCAGTGCGCAACGGCCCGAACGTTGCGCACTGTCTGATTCAGCAACACTTCTGTGAACCGCACTTCCACAGCCCTTCTACACTTGCGATTCGAACAGCTCATCCGCACTTGGCGTAATGGCGACGGGTCGCTGCCGCGCGTCATCCGTTTCGATATTGGCGGTGAGAATTGTCCTTCATACCGGGGAATTGGCTGTAGGACACAGTTTGAAATAGTCACTCGGTTGAATAGCCCGGTGCAGCACCTTATATACCCCGCAGTACGCTACATCTTTAGCTTGAGGAGATTTCTATAACCATGATGCGCATCCTGCTGTTTTTGGCCACTAACCTGGCGGTCGTGCTGATAGCCAGCATCACCCTGAGCCTGTTCGGCTTCAACGGGTTCATGGCGGCCAACGGGGTTGATCTCGACCTTAGTCAGCTGCTGGTTTTCTGTGCGGTCTTTGGTTTCGCCGGCTCCCTGTTCTCGCTGTTCATCTCCAAGTGGATGGCGAAAATGAGCACCGGTACCCAGATCATCAGCCAGCCACGTACCCGGCATGAGCAATGGCTGCTGCAAACGGTGGAGCAACTGTCCCGCGAAGCCGGGATCAAGATGCCCGAAGTCGGTATCTTCCCGGCCTACGAAGCAAACGCCTTCGCCACCGGCTGGAACAAGAACGACGCGCTGGTCGCGGTCAGCCAGGGTCTGCTGGAGCGCTTTTCGCCCGACGAGGTGAAAGCGGTGCTGGCCCACGAAATCGGTCACGTGGCCAACGGTGACATGGTTACCCTGGCACTGATTCAGGGCGTGGTGAACACTTTCGTGATGTTCTTCGCACGGATCATCGGTAACTTCGTCGACAAGGTGATCTTCAAGAACGAAGAAGGCCAGGGCATCGCCTACTACGTGGCGACCATCTTCGCCGAACTGGTGCTGGGCATTCTCGCCAGCGCGATCGTCATGTGGTTCTCGCGCAAACGCGAATTCCGTGCCGACGAAGCCGGTGCACGCCTGGCTGGCACCAACGCCATGATCGGCGCCCTGCAACGCCTGCGCGCCGAACAGGGCCTGCCGGTGCACATGCCGGACACCCTGAACGCCTTTGGCATCAACGGTGGCATCAAACAGGGCTTTGCCCGTATGTTCATGAGCCACCCGCCTCTGGAAGAGCGTATCGACGCGTTGCGTCGTCGCGGTTGATCAATCTGTAACGAAAAGGCCCGCAGCGATGCGGGCCTTTTTTGTGCTCGGGATAGTGGATTGCCTGTTCTGACCCCATCGCTGGCAAGCCAGCGCCCACAGGCTTTTGTGCTGTTATCTGGATCTCTGATACAACACGGATCACTGTGGGGGCTGGCTTGCCAGCGATGAGGCCGGCCCTGCCAATAAAAAATCTATCGGCCAGAAACCCGGTAAACCCGCTCCTCCAGCCGCGTCACGCCTGCCTGCAGAAACTTCCAGCTCTCACCCAGCACATCCCGCTCTTCCAGCGCCTGCACCTGCCAGAGATCCCCGAGCAACCGCTTTACCTCATCATCCCCCACCGCAAATGGCGGACCTGGTATCTGCGCCTGATCGTAATCCAGCGTAATCAACACCCCTTGCACACCCTGCGGCAGGATCTGCTGAAGATGCGCCGCATAGCGCTCACGCATCGGCGCGGGCAAGGCAATCAGCGCGGCGCGGTCGTAAAAGGCCACGCAATCCGCCACATCGCTCGCCGTCAGCGCAAAGAAATCGCCGCACCACAACTCGATGGCATCACTGCGATAGACTTTGAATGCGCCCTTCTCGCTGATCTGCGGCTGTATCTGGTGCTCGTTGAAAAAGTCCTCAATGGCCTTTTCCGACAGTTCGATCCCGAGCACCTGATGACCGCGCCCTGCCAGCCACGCCAGATCCAGACTTTTCCCGCACAGAGGCACAAGCACCCGCGCCGTTGCCGGGATCGACAGATCCGGCCAGTGCCGTTGCAAATACGGATTCACCTCCGACAGATGAAAGCCGATCTGATTCGACGCCCACTTTTTGTGCCAAAACTCAGGCTGCATGCATCACTCCCAAAAAACCGATCAAAATGCGTTAAAACTTATATTAGATTTAGATCAATGTACTGACCGAAGATGGCTCATCTTAACGCTCAGGAATCCCTCCATGTTTCCCAGCCTGTTTATTTCCCATGGTTCGCCCATGCTCGCTCTCGAGCCCGGCGCCAGCGGCCCGGCACTGGCCCGACTGGCCGCCGAGCTGCCCCGTCCCAAAGCCATCGTGATCGTCTCTGCCCATTGGGAGAGCGACGAATTGCTGGTCAGTAGTCATCCACAGCCCGAAACCTGGCACGACTTCGGCGGCTTTCCTCGGGCGCTGTTTGAAGTGCAGTACCCGGCACCGGGCGATCCGCAACTGGCGACCGAAGTCACCAAACTGCTGAACGCCGCGCATCTGCCTGCACGCCTCGACCCGCAACGGCCGTTCGATCACGGCGTGTGGGTGCCGTTGTCGTTGATGTACCCGCAGGCGGATATCCCGGTGGTGCAGGTTTCACTACCGACTCGTGGTGGTCCGGCACTGCAAACCCGGGTCGGCCGTGCGCTGGCAGGGCTGCGTGATCAGGGACTTTTGCTGATCGGGTCCGGGAGCATCACCCATAATCTGCGGGAACTGGATTGGCATGCGGGTCCGGAGAGCGTCGCGCCATGGGCACGGGATTTTCGCGACTGGATGATCGACAAGCTGGCGGCAAATGATGAGGCGGCGCTGCAAGACTACCGTCAGCAAGCACCGAATGCGGTGCGCAGCCATCCGAGTGATGAGCATTTGTTGCCGTTGTATTTCGCCCGGGGCGCGGGGGGTGAATTCAGTGTGGCGCATCAGGGATTCACGATGGGTGCGCTGGGGATGGATATCTATCGCTTCGGCTGACGTCATCGCTGGCAAGCCAGCTCCCACAGGGTTTTGTGTGAACCCGGGCAGCAGGCAAAAAAAATCCCCGAACCAGTCGGGGATTTTTTTGTTCGATCAATCAGCCCAAGGGCGGATCAATCTTCGCGATAGCGACGCAGCTTCAACTGCTTGCCAGCAACGCGAGTGTCCTTCAGCTTGGTCAGGAGCTTATCCAGACCATCTTCCGGCAACTCGACGAGGCTGAAGCTGTCACGCACCTGGATGCGACCGATCGCTTCACGGGCCAGACCGCCTTCGTTGAGGATGGCGCCCAGCAGGTTCTTGGCGGCGATACCGTCACGCGCACCCAGCGCGGTACGGCAACGGGCACGGCCTTCGCCCAGAGGCATTGGCGCGCGACGCTCGCGATCACCACGATCAGGACGGTCACCGGAACGCTCAGGACGGTCGCCACGCGGTGCGTTGTTCGGCACCAGTGGACGTTCCTTCTCGATCGCTGCCAGGTTCAGCGCCTGACCGTTGGTAGCCTTGCGCAGCAGGGCTGCAGCCAGTGCACGCGGGGTGCAACCGATGTCAGCGGTCAGACGATCCAGCAGCTCACCGTGAGTCGATTCGGCATCAGCGACCAGCGGCGACAGGCTGTTGGTCAGTTTCTTGATGCGTGCATCGAGAACGGCTTGAGCGTCCGGCAGGCGAACTTCAGCCACCTTCTGACCGGTGACACGCTCGATCACTTGCAGCATGCGGCGCTCACGTGGAGTCACCAGCAGCAGCGCACGACCTTCGCGACCGGCACGGCCAGTACGGCCGATACGGTGAACGTAGGACTCTGGGTCGTACGGCATGTCAACGTTGAACACGTGAGTGATGCGCGGAACGTCCAGACCACGAGCAGCTACGTCGGTCGCGACAACGATGTCCAGACGGCCATCTTTCAGCGAGTCGATGACGCGCTCACGCTGGTTCTGGGCGATGTCACCGTTCAGCGCCGCGGCTTTGTAGCCTTTGGCGTCGAGGGCGCTGGCCAGATCCAGGGTCGCTTGCTTGGTGCGTACGAACATGATCAGAGCGTCGAAATCTTCCACTTCCAGCAAGCTGAGAACGGCCGAAGTCTTCTGGTCAGCGTGAACCAACAGGTGAGCCTGTTCGATCGCGGTAACGGTCTGGGTCTTGCTCTGGATCTTCACGTGCTTCGGATCGCGCAGGTGACGCTCGGCGATGGCACGGATCGACTGCGGCAGGGTCGCCGAGAACAATACGGTCTGACGGGTTTCCGGCATGGCCTTGAAGATCACTTCCAGGTCGTCCATGAAACCGAGTTTGAGCATTTCGTCTGCTTCGTCCAGAACCAGGTGGTTCACGGTAGCGAGGACTTTTTCGTCGCGACGCAGGTGGTCGCACAGACGGCCCGGTGTGGCGACAACGATCTGTGCGCCATTACGGATTGCTTTCAATTGTGGGCCCATCGGCGCGCCGCCGTAGACAGCCACAACAGTTACGCCCGGCATTTGCTTGGCGTAGGTTTCGAAAGCGGTTGCAACTTGTAGCGCCAACTCACGAGTTGGGGCCAGGATCAGAGCTTGCGGCTCGCGCTTGGACGGATCAATGCGGTGCAGGATAGGCAGGGCAAAGGCAGCGGTTTTACCGGTACCGGTTTGCGCCTGACCAATCATATCGTGACCGGCGAGGATGATCGGGATCGACTGCTGCTGAATGGCCGAAGGCTCTTCATAGCCGGTAGCGACTACTGCAGCGACAATATTAGGATGAAGTTCAAGAGCGGCGAAGCCGCCGATTTCCTGGGTCATGGGTCTGCCTCTAAGTGCATCCGCAAAGACCCATGCTCCAAAGCTGCACATGCCGTGTTGAGACTCAAGAGTCGCCCTGGCAGCTTTGTCGGCGGGGATTTGCGAAAACGTATGAATGAAAAAGAATCGTCAAGGAAGAGCCCGCAGTGCGGACGTGCAGCCGAAGCTGACTTCGGGGAATTGCGCTACCTAAACGCGGCCCGGTTAAAGGCCGGCGCGCACTATACCGGAATTTGCCCAAAAAGGGAGCTTTTTTTATTGCCTGAATCCGTGTGTCACCGCCGTGTAACGGGGTTTTGCGGATAATCGGGCGAAGGTCTATTTTTCAAGGGCCCGGCCCTGCGGGCGATGACGCTTAAACGATTCACCGAGCTGCGACATACCGTCGCTGCACCCGCCCTTCCCGTCCGAGGATTTAGCCATGAATCAGCCCTGCGCCGGCCGCGTCAGCCGTGAACGTCGTGGTCATGTCCACCTGATCGGCCTGGATCGAGCCGCCAAACGCAACGCCTTCGACCTCGACCTGCTCAACGAACTGAGCCTGGCCTACGGCGAGTTCGAGGCCGACAGCGAAGCGCGGGTGGCGGTGGTGTTCGGGCATGGCGAGCACTTTACCGCTGGCCTGGATCTGGTCAACGCCAGTTCGGCCCTCGCCCAGGGCTGGCAGGTTCCGACCGGCGGTTGCGATCCATGGGGTGTTTTCGTCGGGCCACGGGTGAGCAAGCCAGTGATTGTCGCCGCGCAGGGTTACTGCCTGACCATCGGCATTGAGCTGATGCTGGCAGCCGATATAAACCTGTGTGCGAGCAATACCCGCTTCGCGCAGATGGAAGTGCAGCGTGGGATCTTTCCTTTTGGTGGTGCGACTTTACGTTTTCAGCAGATCGCCGGTTGGGGCAACGCGATGCGCTGGCTGCTGACCGGCGATGAGTTTGATGCCCACGATGCCCTGCGCCTGGGATTGGTGCAGGAAGTGATGGCCAGCGAAGACTTGTTGCCGCGAGCGATTGAACTGGCCGAACGGATTGCCCGGCAGGCACCGCTGGGGGTGCAGGCGACGTTGATGTCGGCGCGGCAGGCGCGCTATGAAGGTGAGACAGCGGCGGCGCAAGGGTTGCCGGCGCTGGTGAAGAAGTTGCTGGCCAGTGAAGATGCCAAAGAGGGAGTACGGTCGCTGGTGGAGCGGCGACCCGGCATCTTCAAAGGAATATGAATCTGTGGTGGTCTTGAGGCCCCTTCGCGAGCAAGCTCGCTCCCACAGTGACCAGGTCGTTCACGGATTTTGTGACCGACGCTAACCCTGTGGGAGCGAGCTTGCTCGCGAAGGGGCCATCACTGACAACTCAGGTCGCCGGGCGAATCGCATTGATCAACGACTGCAACGAATACCCCAACTTCGGCGCCAGGGCTGCAGCCCGCGCAGTCAGCGCCTGCATGTCCAGCGCCTGATCGAGGTCCGCCGGCACAATCAGAATCACATTGCCCTCCTTCACCGGCAGTTCCCAGTAATGCCGGTGATAGAGCCCGCGCAACAGCGCGGCGCCCAGCGGTTTGCCGTCATCGGTGGCCCACTGGTTGATCACCAGCCAGCCGCCCGGATTCAGGCGTTTCTGACAGTCACCGAGGAAACTCCATGCCAGATGCCCGACGCCAGGACCGACATCGGTATACAGATCGACGAAAATCAGATCTGCAGGCTCGGCCGTCGGCAACAACTCCAGCGCATCGCCAACACGAATGTACAGCCGCGGATCGTCGTCCAGCCCGAGGTATTCGATCGCCAGACGCGGTACGTCCGGGCGCAGTTCGATGGCTTCGACGTCCTCCAGCGGCAGGAACTTGAGGCAGGCCTGGGTCAGCGTGCCAGCACCGAGGCCGAGGAACAGCGCGCTCTCCGGTTGCTCGTGGCACAGCGCGCCAATCAGCATCGCCCGGGTGTAGTCGTATTCCAGCCAGCTTGGATCGGCGGTAAACACGCAGCTTTGCTCGATGGCATCACCGAACTCCAGAAAGCGGTAATCAGCCACTTCCAGCACGCGAATCACGCCGAACTCATCCTGTACTTCGGCGAGCAGATGCTCGACGCGCTCCTCAGTCATTTCGTCTCCTGATGGTCACCGGGCGCGGTGACGCGATGGCACCGCTATGGTGCCGTGGCAAAGCGGCGATTGTCGGCGATGGGGCGGGAACAGGTCACGCACTAATTTGCTGATACCATGCCCTTCCGTGCTTAGAAAACTCGAGACCGTGATGAGCCAACCGTGGAGCCCTGACAGCTGGCGTGCCCTGCCGATCCAGCAACAACCCCAATACCCCGACGCCGCGCATCTGCGTCAGGTCGAGCAGACTCTGGCCAGCTACCCGCCGCTGGTGTTTGCCGGCGAAGCGCGCGAGCTGCGCCGGCAGTTTGCCGAAGTAACCCAGGGCCGGGCGTTCCTGCTGCAGGGCGGCGATTGCGCGGAAAGCTTTGCCGAGTTCTCTGCGGCGAAGATTCGCGACACTTTTAAAGTGTTGTTGCAAATGGCGATCGTCATGACCTTCGCCGCCGGTTGCCCGGTGGTCAAGGTCGGGCGCATGGCCGGTCAGTTCGCCAAGCCGCGCTCGGCCAACGATGAAACCCTCGACGGTGTGACCCTGCCGGCCTACCGCGGCGACATCGTCAACGGCATCGGCTTCGACGAAAAGAGCCGCGTGCCGGATCCGGAGCGCCTGCTGCAGTCCTATCACCAGTCCACCGCCACCCTGAACCTGTTGCGCGCCTTCGCCCAGGGTGGGTTTGCCGACCTGCATCAGGTGCACAAGTGGAACCTGGACTTCATCGCCAACTCGGCACTCGCCGAAAAGTACAGCCACCTTGCCGATCGCATTGATGAAACCCTGGCGTTCATGCGTGCCTGCGGCATGGACAGCTCGCCCCAACTGCGCGAAACCAGTTTTTTCACCGCCCACGAGGCGCTGCTGCTGAACTACGAAGAAGCCTTCGTGCGTCGCGACAGCCTGACCAACGATTACTACGATTGCTCGGCGCACATGCTGTGGATCGGCGACCGCACCCGTCAGCTCGACGGCGCCCATGTCGAATTCCTGCGCGGGGTGAACAACCCGATCGGAGTGAAAGTCGGCCCGAGCATGAACCCGGACGACCTGATCCGCCTGATCGACGTGCTCAACCCGGACAACGACCCGGGCCGCCTGAACCTGATCGCTCGCATGGGCGCGAAGAAGGTCGGCGATCACCTGCCGGCGCTGATTCGCGCCGTACAGCGTGAGGGCAAGCAGGTGCTGTGGAGTTCCGACCCGATGCACGGCAACACGATCAAGGCGAGCAGCGGCTACAAGACCCGCGACTTCGCGCAGATCCTTGGCGAGGTGAAGCAGTTCTTCCAGGTGCACGAAGCCGAAGGCAGTTATGCCGGCGGGATTCACATCGAGATGACCGGGCAGAATGTGACCGAGTGCATCGGTGGTGCGCGGCCGATCACTGAAGATGGGTTGTCGGACCGTTATCACACCCACTGCGATCCACGGATGAATGCCGATCAGTCGCTGGAACTGGCGTTTTTGATTGCCGAAACGCTGAAACAAGTCCGGCGCTGAATCAGTCAGGTATCTCGCGCCTGAGAGGCCGCATTCGCGAGCAAGCTCGCTCCCACAGTGGATCTGTGTCGTTCACAAATCCACTGTGGGAACGAGCTTGCTCGCGAAGAGGCCAGTTCAGTCACCGCCGATCTGCGCCAATGCCACCCGCAAACGCCCTGCACTCTCACGCTGACAATTGAGCTGCACCCGCTCCAGCCCCAACCAAACCGCCATGCTCCGCAAATTCAAAGCCAGCGCCAGCACCCCCTCATCCTCCAGCCCCGGCGCCTCCTCGTGCAGCGCATGCACCGCCAAGCGTCCCGCCGCCCGCTCGGCGCGCAGATCGACCCGCACGGCAATGCGCTCGTTGTGCAAAAAGGGCAGCACGTAATAGCCGTAGACCCGTTTGTGCTGCGGCGTGTAGATCTCCAGGCGATAGCGGAAATCGAACAACCGCTCGGTGCGACTGCGCTCCCAGATCAATGAATCGAACGGCGACAACAGCGCACTGGCGACGACTTTGCGCGGCACTTTCGGCTCCGGCAGGCAATAGGCGATCTGTCGCCAACCGGCGACTTCGCAGGTCTGCAACTGCCCGTCCTCGACCAGTTCCGCCAGACGCGACCGGGCGTCCCCCGGGCTCAAGCGGAAATAATCGCGCAGATCCTTTTCCGTCCCCACGCCCAATGCCTGGGCCGCGTGCAGCAGCAAACCGCGCTGCGCTTCGGCTTCATCCGGCAGTGGCTGCTGCAGAATCGACAACGGGATGACCCGCTCCGGCAGATCATACAAACGCTCAAAACCCCGGCGGCCGGCCACGGTGACCTCGCCGGCGGCGAACAACCATTCCAGTGCATGCTTTTCCGCACTCCAGTCCCACCAGGGCCCGGCCTTGTCTTCGCGGGTCGACAGACTGCCGGCGCCCAATGCGCCCCGCTCCTCGACCGAGGCCAGAACCCGGCGAATCGTCTCCTGTTGTTCACGTCCGAACGTTGCCAGTTGCTGATAGATGTCCTCACCACGTTTGGCGCGCTGCATCCGCCAGCCCATCAGCGGATACATCGCCAACGGCAGCAACGACGCTTCATGGCCCCAGTATTCGAACAGCGTGCGACGTCTACCCGAACTCCAGGCAGCCTGGTCGAGCAAATCAGAGGAATAGCAACCGAGACGGGAAAACAAAGGCAGGTAGTGCGAGCGCACCACGGCGTTGACGGAGTCGATCTGCAGCAGACCCAGCCGTTCGATCAGACGATTGAGGTGTGGCGCCTTGACGGTCGACGGCTGGCGCCCGTTGAACCCTTGGGCAGCCAGCGCCAGTCGTCGCGCCTGTTTGAGGGAAAAGGACAGCGTCGCGGGCATGAACATCTCCTTGTCTGCTCGCAACCTACCTCACCGGAAAGGGGTTTGTGTAGTAAGTGCCTGATCATTTATGCATCGGATCGTCCCAGAACGGCCGCACCGCTTCGTGCTCGACGTCGGCCCGACTGACGCCGATGTCTTTCAACGCTTCATCACTCAGACTGGCGAGCAACTCGCGTTCGCGGTGAAGTTCGTACCAGCGGCTAAACTTGTGCAGCAGGTCGGAAACGATATGGCCGTGGCCGGAAAATTTTGTTTCGTCTACATACTCTCTTTGACCTTTCATCGTGTTGCCCTCCTTGTGGATGGCTCAAGTCTCGCGCCGACGCTAAGATCAATCCAACGAATGTTTCTGATGGCATGCATCACGGAGATTCATCAATTGTCGGCCTACCCCAGTATTGATACCGATGTTCTGCGCACCTTTGTCGCGATTGCCGATCAGGGCGGTTTCACCCGCGCCGGCGAAATGGTCAACCGCACACAGTCGGCGGTGAGCATGCAGATGAAGCGTCTGGAAGAGGACGTGTTGCAGCGCCAGTTGTTCGAGCGTGATGGTCGCCAGGTGCGCCTGACTGCCGAGGGCCAGGTCTTGCTCGGGTATGCGCGGCGCATCCTCAAGTTGCACAGCGAAGTGTTCAACACATTGCGCGAGCCGCACATGGTCGGCACGGTGCGCATCGGCACGCCGGATGATTACGTGATGCGTTTTCTGCCGGGGATCCTCTCGCGGTTTGCGCAGTTCTATCCGCTGATCCAGATCGAAGTGCATTGCGAATCGACCCGACAGCTGCTGCAGCGCACCGATCTCGACTTGTCGATCGTGACTCGCGAGCCGGGCAACGAGATTGGCCAGTTGTTGCGCAAGGAGCGTTTTGTCTGGGCCGAGGCACAGAACTTCAGTGCTCACGAACAGACGCCGCTGCCGCTGGCGATGTTCAACAGTGACTGTTTTTGCCGTTTGTGGGCCTGCAACGCACTGGACGCGATGGGCCGCGAATACCGCATCGCCTATAACAGCACCAGCCTGTCGGCGCTGATGGCGGTGGTGAGCGCCGGCCTGGCGATCACCGCGCAGCTGGAAAGCCTGATCACTCCGGACATGCGCATTCTCGGCGCCAACGAAGATCTGCCACTGTTACCCGAGGCAAGCATCATGCTGATCCGCAACCTGAACAATCCGTCGCCGATCACCGAATGCCTGGCCGAGCACATCGTCGAAGGCTTCAAACTTTAAACGCGAGCATCACCGCACACAGCACCAGAAAACCGCAAAACAGCCCGCGCAAGAGCTTTTCCGGCATCGCGTGGGCGACCTTCACCCCCCAACTGATGCTGGCCAGCCCCCCGATGGCCAGCGGCAAGCCGATCATCCAGTCCACTTCATGATGCACCGCGTACGTCACCAGCGTGACCCCGGTACTCGGCAATGCCAGGGCCAGCGACAAACCCTGAGCAACCACCTGAGTGGTGCCGAACAGGCTGGTCAGCACGGGCGTCGCCACCACTGCCCCGCCGACACCGAACAAACCGCCCATGGTCCCGGAGGCCGCTCCCAGCACGCCGAGCCAAGGCCAGGAGTAACGCATTTCGGACGTCGCCGCCGGACGCTTGCCGAACATCTTCAGCAAGTTATAGGCCGACAGCACCACAAGAAATGCGACAAAACCGATGCGCATGGTTTGCGCGTCGATACCCACCGCCCAGATCGAGCCGAGCCAGGCAAAGCAAAAGCCCATGACCGCCAACGGCATCGCATGACGCAGTTCGATGCGATTGCGCTGATGGTAGCGCCACAACGCCAGCATCACATTCGGCACCACCATGACCAATGCGGTGCCCTGAGCGATCTGCTGATCAAGGCCGAACCACACGCCCAGCAGCGGGATCGCGATCAAGCCGCCACCAATGCCGAAGATGCCACCGAGCGTACCGAGGGCGGCGCCGAACAACAGGTACAACAAAAACTCCATCACAGGCGAATTCCTCTTACGTCAGGCGAATCATCCTACGCAGTCACGGCTGGCGGGGAAACGCACAGCGACGCACAATGGCTATGCAGATTTCGCACAGGCGTAGCTTTTTCATGAACCCCAACCAATTGACCGAGCAACTCGGACTGTTTCTCGATGTACTGGAAAGCGGGAGCTTTTCCGCCGCCTCGCGGCGCCATCCGCTGACACCATCGGCGGTCGCGCGGCGTATCGACAGCCTCGAAAGTGCAGTCGGCAGCCAATTATTCATCCGCAGCACCCACGCCGTGCTGGCCACCCCCGCGGGTCTGGCGTTCGCCGAACGGGCGCGGCGCATCATTGCCGAGTTGCAACTGGCCCGGGCCGAGGCCGTGTCCCTGAGCAGCGCGCCGGAAGGCCTGATCCGTATTGACGCGCCGGCAGCCTTCGGACGACGGCATCTGGCGCCAGTGATTGCCGACTTTCTCGTCCTCTACCCGGGGCTGGATGTGCAATTGCACCTGATCGACAGCTTCGTCGACATGGCCGGATCGAATCTGGGCAAGGTCGATCTGGTGTTGCGCGCCGGGCAACTGGCTGATACCCGACTGGTCGCCACCCCGCTGGCAAGTATTGTGCGCATCGCCTGTGCCAGCCCGGACTATCTCAAGCGCCGAGGCTTACCGAGTGCTCCGGCGCAGTTATCCGAACACGACGGCCTCGACTGGGACGGCCTCGCCCCGCCTTTCGCCTGGCGCTTCGAGCAGGACGGCCAGATGCAACTGCATCGGCCGGGTCGCATCCGCATGAGTGCCAACAATGCCGAAGCGCTGGTATGTGGCGCTCTGGCCGGATTGGGCGTTGCACACCTGCCGACCTGGCTGGCGAGCGAATACCTGCTGCGCGGTGAGTTGTTGCCGCTGTTCTGCGAACACGGTCTGCCGGAACCGGAATCCACCGGTATCTACGCATTACGCATGGAACAGCAAACCCATTCGCGCAGCCGTTTGCTGCTGGAATACCTCAAAACGCGGTTTAGCCCGGTGCCGCCCTGGGATCTGGCGCTGCAGCGCGAGCTGGGCCGGCACTAGGACGGGAAAATTATCTGGCGCATTAAAGGTTCGGGCGCTAGATTCATGACCACTCTCGAACAAGGCTTTGACATGACTTCCGAACGCGATACCTGCGAGGACCTGCTGCTGGATAACCAGGCCTGCTTCGCCCTGCACTCCACTTCGCTGATGATGACCAAGGTTTACAAGCCGCTGTTGCAGGTCTTGAACCTGACCTATCCGCAGTACCTGGCGATGATGGTGCTGTGGGAGAAGGATGGTTTGACCGTCGGAGAAATCAGCGCTCGACTACTGACCGATCCGGGCTCGCTGACGCCATTGCTCAAGCGCCTGGAAAGCGAAGGCTTGCTCAGCCGCACACGCAGTCGCGAGGATGAGCGCGTGGTGATCGTCGAACTGACGGAACAGGGCCGTGCGCTGCGCGACAAGGCGCAAACCATTCCGCAATGCATCCTGGGCGCCAGCGGCTTCACCCTGGAACGCCTGCAGAAGCTGCAAGCGGAGTTACAGGCACTGCGTAGCCATCTGCAGGACAGCCTGATCTGACCCGCCATTAGTTCCACTGTAGGAGTGAGCCTGCTCGCGATATCGGTAGCGCCATCGTACTGACTGTTACACCGCTATCGCGAGCAGGCTCGCTCCTACCTGTGATTTCGTTGTCTGAACAATATTTTTTCACGCCTAACTTCCCCGCCAACCCGTCTAAACAGCGCTTTCCAGGATAACCGGGCGCGCGCTTTAGCGTCGAAGCGAACATTTCTCGAAAAAATATCTTGCGCGCTAAACATTAGCGAGCTACATTCACTTCGCACTTAGTTAGCGCGCAAACAATTAGCGCACAAATACACTCAACGAGGCTCACACCATGCAAACGCTCTACACCGCAATCGCAACCTCCACCGGCGGCCGTGATGGTCGTGCGATCTCCAGCGACAACATCCTTGACGTCAAACTCGCCACCCCGAAAGAACTCGGCGGTGCCGGCGGTGCTGCGACCAACCCTGAGCAACTGTTCGCTGCCGGCTACTCGGCCTGCTTCATCGGCGCACTGAAATTCGTCGCCAGCCAGACCAAACGCAAGATCCCTGACGACGCCTCGATCACCGCACACGTTGGTATCGGCCAGATCCCGGGCGGTTTCGGTCTGGACATCGACCTGCACATCAGCCTGCCGGGTCTGGAACAGGCCGATGCACAGAGCCTGGTCGAAGCGGCGCATCAGGTCTGCCCGTACTCCAACGCTACCCGTGGCAACGTTGACGTGCGTCTGCACACCACCGTCTGAAGCCATACGCAAATCCCAATGTCGGCCTTCGCCCACAGGGGATTGCGTGAAACTCAAATCGCAGGCACAAAAAAGCCCGACTCAATGGTCGGGCTTTTTCTTTCCGCGAAAAGCGATGCTTATTTGGCACGGCCTTTGTAGGAACCGCCTTCGCGGGTATCGATCTCGATCATGTCACCGATTTCGATGAAGTCAGCAACCGACAGCTCGGTACCGTTCTTCAGTTTGGCAGGCTTCATCACCTTGCCGGAAGTGTCACCGCGAGCGGAACCTTCGGTGTAGTCAACCTGACGCACGATGGTGGTCGGCAGTTCTACGGAAACCAGACGCTCTTCGAAGAACACGGCTTCGCAAACGTCGGTCATGCCTTCTTCCACGAATGGCAGAACAGCTTCGATGTCTTCAGCGTTCAGCTCGTACATGGTGTAGTCGGTGGTGTCCATGAACGTGTAGGAGTCACCGCTGATGAAAGACAGGGTGGCTTCTTTGCGATCCAGGATCACGTCGTCCAGTTTGTCGTCCGCACCGTAAACGGTTTCGGTCTTGTAACCGGTCAGCAGGTTCTTCAGCTTGGTCTTCATGATCGCGCTGTTACGGCCCGACTTGGTGAATTCAGCTTTCTGAACCAGCCAAGGATCGTTGTCGATACGGATCACGGTACCGGGTTTGAGTTCTTTACCAGTTTTCATTGCGAATATCCGAATTTGGATGGGATTTACAAAAATCTAGGCCGCGTATCATATCCAATTTAGGTAAAACCTTACCAGCGCTGCGGCAAGATCGGCCTGCAAGCCTTGTTCCAGACACCACACTTCAGCGTTTTTCTGCAGTTCTGGCCAATGTTTGCGGGCGTTGAGCCAGTGATCGCCAATCGGCTGACCGGCACTCCACGCCCGCCACAGACCGTTCATCGCCTCAGCGGCGGCCGGTGAAAGCCCTTTCGTATACAGCGCGAGGAACGCGTCGAGCTTGTCCAGATGGATGTCTTCGTCCTGCTGATAGATGTGCCAGAGCATCGGCCGCCCCGCCCACTGCGCCCGCACGAACGAGTCTTCACCCCGCACCGCGTTGAAATCGCAGCACCAGAGCAGGTGATCGTATTGATCCTGACGGACGAACGGCAGCACCTGCACCGTCAACGCCTGACGCACGTTGAGGTCGCCGACGGCCAGCGAATCGACCCCGAGCCAGTGCGCAACATCACCGAGAATTCGCCCTTCCGGCACCAGCAGATGGGTGGGTTCGTCATCGGCGGCCAGCACATCCAGCCAGCTGGCGAGACCGGTGTTCTCGTAGGCGAACAATGAAATCAATTGTGCGCCCGGTGCGCGAACGATCCCCAGACTGTCGAGGAATTGCCGCTGTGCAGCGGCGTCCTGTTGAAATTGCCGACGCCGCTCAAGCAAACCGCGTTCACGCAGCAAGCCACCGGTGCCCGGCTGAAACCCGGGGAAGAAGAAAAACTTCTGCACCGATTTGTATTTCACCGAAGGCAAACCATGACAACCGACGACCCAGTCTTCGGCGCTGAGGTAATCGAGGTTCATCCACAGCGGCGGCTGTTGGCGCTCGGCCATGGCATCCATGTACGCAGGCGGCAACTGACAGGCAAACGCGGCGATCACCACGTCTGCGGCTTGCGCCTGTGTCCACTCGCTCGGCCAGTGGCATACCTCGACGCCCTCCTGCCATTGCTGCGCGACATGGATATTGATCTCGGGGCACATACGCTCGAAGGCACGCAGATCATCGACCCACAAGCGCACCGTCAGTGAATGCTCGGCCACCAGTTGCCGGGCCAGACGCCAGGTCACGCCGATGTCGCCATAGTTGTCGACCACGGTGCAAAAAATATCCCAGCGGGTTTTCAGATCCGACATTCAAGACTCCCGTTGGCAAAAGCCGCGATTGTCCGCATAAATGACCTCGCGCAGAAGAGCCGACGGCGATTAATCTTCGTGCGACAATCGCCACTTGCCCGCAACCATCCGCCAGGAGGCAGCCATGCCCTATCGCCCCAATCCGCGTCGCCCCTTGCCTGTCCAGCTTAGCGCGCTGCGCCTGACCGGCAGTATTGCCCTGGGCATGTGGCTGGGGTTCCTGGCCATTGCGCTGACCTGCTGGCTGCTCGCGCCTGTGCTGTTCAAGGAACAATTGGCGCCGGTCGCCCAGGCGGTACAGCAACTGGCCAATCCGCCGGCCGTCCAGGTCCAACCGGAGAGTCCACCGCAAAACCGGCTGTTCGAGCAGTACGAAGAGAACCTGCGCAAAAACGAACAACAGGCGCGACTGGATCAGGCACGCGGTAACACGCGCAACCAGTCAAATCCTAAATGCCAGTTCTGGCTGCAACAGGACCAGACCGCGCCGAGCGAAAAGAGCCGCGCCAATGTTTTGCAATTCTGCGATTGATCATGAACAAACACATCGTCCACCAACTGATTCTCGACAAACTGCGCGTTGACCTCGACATCGCCGAGCGCGCCGCGCAAACCGCTTACGAAACCGCGACCCACGAGGAAAACATCGCCGAAAACAAGTACGACACCCTCGGACTGGAAGCGTCGTATCTGGCAGCAGGTCAGGCGAAACGGGTCGAGGAAATTCGCCAGTCACTGGCGCTGTGCCAGAACCTGACGTTGCGTGCCTACGACGAAAGCCGTGGCATCGAGGTCGGCTCCCTGCTCGGTCTGGAGGACGAAAAGGGTCGCGAACAATGGCTGTTTCTGGCGCCGGATGCGGCGGGCCTGAAAGTCGATGTGGTGGGTCAGCCGATTACCGTCATCACCCCGCGCTCGCCGCTGGGCAACAGCCTGCTGGGCAAATTCGAGGGCGATGAGGTGGAGATTCTGGTGGCGGGCACCCGGCAACAGTTCGCTGTCACCGAGGTGCTGTAGGACAACCGCTTAGTGAACCGGCAGTTCGACGCCGTCGAACAGCTCTTCCAGTTCCTGCTTGTTGTGACACTGAATGGCCTTGGCCATCACTTCGCGGGTCAGGTGCGGCGCGAACTTCTCGATGAAATCGCACATGAAGCCGCGCAGGAAGGTGCCGCGACGGAAACCGATCTTGGTGATGCTCGACTCGAACAGCTCGCTGGCATCCAGCACTACCAGGTCGTTGTCGAGTTTGGTGTCGACCGCCATCTTCGCCACGATGCCCACGCCCAGGCCCAGACGCACGTAGGTTTTGATCACGTCGGCGTCGGCGGCGGTGAACACCACTTTCGGCGTCAGGCCACGATGGCTGAAGGCTTCGTCGAGTTTCGAACGGCCGGTAAACCCGAACACGTAAGTCACGATCGGGTATTCGGCCAGCGCTTCAAGCGTCAGTTTCGGCAGTTTGGTCAACGGGTGGCCCTGCGGCACGACCACGCAACGGTTCCAGCGGTAGCACGGCATCATTACCAGATCGCCGAACAACTCCAGCGCCTCGGTGGCAATAGCGAAATCGACGGTACCGTCAGCGGCCATCTCGGCGATCTGCATCGGCGAACCCTGGTGCATGTGCAGCGCCACGTCCGGGTATTGCTTGATGAAATTGCTGATCACCGGCGGCAGCGCATAACGCGCCTGAGTGTGCGTGGTGGCAATCGACAGGGTGCCCTTTTTCTCGTTGGAGAATTCCTGGGCAATCTGTTTGATGCTTTCGACCTTGCGCAGAATCTCACCGGCAGTGGTGATGATGCGCTCGCCGGCCGGCGTGACGCGAGTCAGGTGTTTGCCGCTGCGGGCAAACACTTCGACGCCGAGTTCGTCTTCCAGCAAGCGGATTTGTTTACTGATGCCCGGTTGCGAGGTGTAAAGGCTTTGGGCTGTAGCGGAAACGTTGAGGTCGTGGTGCGCCACTTCCCAGATGTAGCGCAATTGTTGAAGCTTCATATGAATCCCTCAAAGCAGGTAGACGCCACGGGCATCAGCGTTGGTATATAACTATATTAATGGTTTGAAGAATAAATCTAGAACTTTTTTATCAAAAGACCATTATTCCTGCTCAGCGATCCTCCCGGCGCCGACGCTCCACCAAGGGCACCAGATACACCGGCACCTTGGCCAATTGCAGGACCCGGGCCGCCGTGCGCCCCAATGGCGTTTCTGCGCCCACCCCGTGGCTGTGACTTCCTACGATCAGCAAATCGACAGAGAGTTTCTGCACCTGGTCCAGAATCACCTGCGACGGATCGCCCTGCAGCACACGCACGGCACAAATGCGCTGCAGATCCTGCTCGCCCTCTTCACCCAGTTCTTCGCGAAAACTTTCCAGCACGCGCTGCTCGATACTGGCGATGACGGTTTTCAGACCCTGACTGTGGAATTCGTTCAGTGCCTGCTCGTCGAGATAACTCTGCAACACCGATTCGGCAAACAGCCCCATCGGCTCCACGGCATGCACCACATACAGGTCGGCATTGAACGTTCGCGCCAGCGCCAGGGCATGCTGCATCACTAACGGTGCGTACAGACCGAGGTCAGTGGCATACAGCATCGAACGAATCATATGACCTCCTCGCGTGCCAACATGGCGGAGATTTGATTCAGCTTAGCAGTGCCTTGGCGACTACGACGGGCGACGCAACGTCTTGAACCACAGGGCTTTAGACCGGCGGTTCGTTGCTGATGCCATGGGGCACGTGGCCCGTGGCGACCACTTCACGGGCCAGTTCGCAGTGACCGGTCTGATCGTCGAAAAACACATCGGCGGCAAACGCTTCGAGAAACGCCGATTTGGTCAGGCCGCCGAGAAACAGTGATTCATCGAGACGGATATCCCATTCGCGCAAGGTGCGGATGACGCGCTCATGGGCCGGCGCCGAACGTGCGGTGACCAACGCCGTGCGAATCGGACACGCGTCGTCGGGAAACTCGCGCTGCAACAGATTGAGCGCAGCGAGAAAGCCTTTGAACGGTCCGCCGCGCAAAGGCTCACGCGCCGACTCACGCTCCTTGGCCTGAAACGCTTCCAGCCCACCAGACTGATAGACGCGCTCCGACTCGTCGGAAAAAATCACTGCGTCACCGTCGAATGCGATGCGCAATTCGTCGCTCGCCGCACGGCTGGCGCCGCCGGACAGAATCGTCGCCGCCGCGAACCCGGCATCCAGCGCTGCGCGCACGTCCTCGGCGTGAGTGGAGAGAAACAGGTCGCAACCGAAGGCCTTCAGGTACGGATAAGGGCTACGCCCGCCGACGAAGGCTGCGCGGGAAATGGCCAGGCCGTAATGGTGAATCGAGTTGAACACCCGCAAGCCGGTGTCGGCGCTGTTGCGCGACACCAGAATCACCTCGACCCGCGCGCGGCCGAGACGACTGTTGAGGCTCAGGAGCTTTTCCACCAGCGGGAAGGCATCGCCCGGCGCGAGGATTTCGTCTTCGTGTTCGATCTGATATTGCCGATAGGCTTCGACGCCGCTCGACAGGTAAACCTTGTGGCTTTCGCTCAGGTCGAACAGGGCCCGCGACGAGATCGCCAGCACCAGTTTGTCATCGATGTTCTTGGCCATGCCTTCCCCCACCCCTTACACAAAAATCGACCTAAACGTTACGTCGGTCGATAAAACAAAGACTGCGATACAGCGCGTCGATACGCGGCAGTTCGAGACCCGCCGCTTTGGCCGCCGCCAGTGGCCGGGCGTAGATCGCCTCAAGCTCCAGCGGACGTTTGTGCACAAAGTCGTGGTGCATGCTCGGCCAGTAGTCAGGCATTTTCTCGGTCATGGTGAACAGGTAGTCGGCGTAACCCGGCGGCATGTCGTGGCCACAGGCCTTGGCGCCCTGCACCACTTCGGCCATCAATGCCTGAATCAGCACGCGACTGTCGGCATCGGCCATCAGCGGTGCGGTGCCGGCGCCGAGCAGCACCGACAGACCGTTATAGGGAATATTCCACACCAGCTTCTGCCAGCGCGCCTGATGCAGATCGGGCATCGCTTGCGACTCGATGCCCGCCGCACGGAACAGGCCGGAGCCCTCCTCGACCAGCGCCATGCGTGCGGCATTCTCCAGCGCCGGACCGCTGTGATAACCGACGTTGACCGCGCCCAGGGCCTGATGCGTGATCTGCCCCGGCCCCTCGCGATGCACGCAGATCAGGCACAGCCCGCCCAGCAGATGCAGGGACTCGGGCAATAGCTCACGCAAACTGTCTTCGACTTCGAGGCCGTTTTGCAGCACCAGCACCTTCGCGTCAGGCTTCGCCGCCTGAATGATCGACGGTGCCAGACCGGCATTGCTGGTGGTCTTGGCGCCGACCAGCAGCCAGTCGCACTGAGGCATGTCTTCGGCCGCCGCATAGGCCTGCACCGGATGCAACGCCAGCGGACCATGCACCGCACTGTTCACCTGCAAGCCGCTCTCGGCCACCGCCGAGAACTCGCTGCGCAACAGAAAGTGCACATCGAAGCCGGCCCGCGCCAGCATCACACCGTAGAAACCGCCAATCGCACCGGTACCGATAATCCCCACCACCGGTTTGTTCACTGCCCCCATCATGGCAACTCCTCTGCAATTCGACCCAGTGCCTGCACCAATGCCCCGTTGAGAGCATCGGCCGTCAGGCGCGTGTGCAATGCTCCAAAGAACTCGCCGTCGCGCACCACAAACAACGCCGGCAAATGAAAGACCTGATAACGCTCGACCAACCCGCCGTTGGCGCCGGCATCGATCCAGCACAAGCGATCCACCGCCAGCGCCATTCCCGGCAACACTTCGCGGGCGAAACGGCAACTGGCACAGCCGACACTGGTGAAAATCACCAAGGAAACGCCGCTCATTGCCAGCAGCCGCTGGTCGGCGTCGAAATCGGTCAGCTCGGATTCGACCACTATACTGGGGGAAACAATGTCAAATGGCCGACACAGGGAGTCTGTGCTCATGGGACGTTTCATTCCTCATCCGGACGAGGTGCCGGTTGAATTAACCTTGCTCAAGCCTGAGTGTATTTCCAGGCAACAGCTGCACACTATCAGCCTCGGCGGCATCGCTTGCAATTACCACCGCGCCTGGCGCCACGGCACGGCGCTGCAAGTGCGCATGCCGACGCTCAATGCCGATATCTGCTATCCGGGCTACGTGGCGTGGTGTCTGCGGCGCAAAAAAGGTTATCTGGTGGGGATCGCCTTCACTGACGAACAGACGCTGTTCAGCGCAAGAATGGGTGAGCAAGTGTGTCAGATCGAGCGTTTCTGCCGCATGAACGACGCCCACGAAGATCTGCAGGATATTCAGGCACTGGCCCTGCAATGGGTCGAACAGCATGCCGACGAGTTCTCCCACGACAGCGTGCGCAAGGCTTTCGCCCAGCCTGTGCCGGACTGACGCAGTTTTCTAAAGCGTTACGTGCCCATTGTCGAGCAGCGTCTGACGCGCTAAGGTTCCGCTCCCCGACGCGCTTAAATCTGCTGTGCTCCGCCGCGCGGGGATCGCTGGCGGCCGGCACCCGTGACCTGACGAGTAAACGATGGCTGATTTACCGATCAACGACCTAAACGTCGCCTCTAACGAGACCCTGATCACTCCCGATCAGCTCAAGCGTGATATTCCTCTGAGCGACGCTGCCCTGCGCACCGTCACCAAGGGCCGCGAAGTCATTCGCAACATTCTTGATGGCACCGATCACCGTCTGTTCGTAGTGATCGGCCCGTGTTCGATCCACGACATCAAGGCCGCCCACGAATACGCCGATCGCCTCAAGGTGCTGGCGGAGGAAGTCTCCGACACCCTGTATCTGGTCATGCGGGTGTACTTCGAGAAGCCGCGCACCACCGTCGGCTGGAAAGGTCTGATCAACGATCCGTACCTGGACGACTCGTTCAAGATTCAGGACGGTCTGCATATCGGTCGCCAGCTGTTGCTGGATCTGGCCGAAAAAGGCCTGCCGACCGCCACCGAAGCCCTCGACCCGATCTCCCCGCAGTACCTGCAGGATCTGATCAGCTGGTCGGCCATCGGCGCGCGCACCACCGAATCCCAGACCCACCGTGAAATGGCTTCCGGCCTGTCTTCGGCCGTTGGCTTCAAGAACGGTACCGATGGCGGCCTGACCGTGGCGATCAACGCGCTGCAGTCGGTGTCCAGCCCGCACCGCTTCCTCGGCATCAACCAGGAAGGTGGCGTGTCGATCGTCACCACCAAGGGCAACGCCTACGGTCACGTGGTGCTGCGCGGTGGTAACGGCAAGCCGAACTACGATTCGGTCAGCGTCGCCCTGTGCGAGCAGGCGCTGGACAAGGCGAAGATCAAGCCGAACATCATGGTCGATTGCAGCCACGCCAACTCCAACAAAGATCCGGCCTTGCAGCCGCTGGTGATGGAAAACGTCGCCAACCAGATCCTGGAAGGCAATCAGTCGATCATCGGCCTGATGGTCGAAAGTCACCTGAACTGGGGTTGCCAGGCGATTCCAAAAGACCTCGCCGACCTGCAATACGGCGTGTCGATCACCGATGCCTGCATCGACTGGTCCGCCACCGAGAACACCCTGCGCAGCATGCACGCCAAGCTCAAGGACGTGTTGCCGAAACGTCAGCGCAGCTGATTCAGGTTTCGCAGGCATAAAAAAAACGCCGGGCATTGCCCGGCGTTTTTGTGTGTGTTCGATTAGATCTTCGCGGCGCGGCGCTGATGACGTTCCATGTAGCGCTCGACGTAGGAGCACGACGGAATCACCGTGTAGCCCATTTCTTCGGCGTACTGCAGCGCGCTTTCCGTCAGCGCTGCGGCAATGCCACGACCACGCAAGGCATTGGGCACGAACGTGCGATAGATATCCAGGGTCTGTTTCCCCAGATCCATGTATGTCAGGTAGGCACGATGACCGTCCACATTGGTCTCGAACTGATGACCAGCCTGGTCATGGTGGATGGACAACGCCTCGCTCATCACTACTCCTCGCGGGTCTTGGATTCTGACCCCTACCTTACCGATGTTTTTCCGGCGAAGGAACAACTACGCCACCCCGTGCCTGATGGACACCGAGAAGAGCCACACCGATCTCGCGCAACCGAGCACCTGATAAATAGTAGGCACCATTGGCAAAAATGCTCAAGGTGCACTCGTCATCACGGGTGGTTGACGGGGGGTTGCTCCGTTGGACGCAGGGATCGTGCGGGAGACCCTCTTCCCGATCGATGCACCTGAACATTGCCGGATGTTGAGACTTAAGACGCAGCGCCTTTTTTAAAGTCACCTCAACATGGACAAAGATAAGCGAAGCAGCACGCAAAACCGAAACAAAAGTGTAGACGAAGTCATCTAGTCAGACTTTAGCCAAGACTGCGAAAACAGCACGCGGCCAAGGGAACTTTTTCTCATTAACTCGCTCGGCGCGGGGCTTGCAGCTGGGTGTTTTTTATACAACCTGTTAAAAGTTGCTCGAAAAAGAATCAACGCCTACAATTTTTTTTGCTTCTTGCGCTACGTCAGTTTACTTACTACAAGTAATGGGTAGTATGTACGCCGGCTATTTCCTCAATCGTGAGGAGACAGCCACTTAATTTGAAAGTCCTTGAAGGGGAACACGATGAACAACGTTCTGAAATTCTCTGCTCTGGCTCTGGCCGCAGTTCTGGCTACCGGTTGCAGCAGCGCATCGAAAGAAACCGAAGCACGTCTGACCGCTACTGAAGACGCAGCTGCTCGCGCCCAGGCTCGTGCAGACGAAGCATACCGTAAAGCTGATGAAGCTCTGGCTGCTGCTCAAAAAGCACAACAGACTGCTGACGAAGCTAACGAGCGTGCTCTGCGTATGCTGGACAAAGCTAGCCGCAAGTAATAATCCCTCGGGATTGTTATCAAGCCGACCCATTTTTTGGGTCGGCTTTTTTATTGCCCGCACTTTCGTCCGGGCAATAAAAAACCCGTCGACGCCTGACGCATCGACGGGTTCGGACCAGACCTTACTGCTGCAGGTCGATCGGCGCGCTCGAGACAATCGGCGCCGAGGTATTCGGCGTGCCGATCTCGGTTGGCAAGCCATCTTCAGCCGCGACCACATCACGCACCACATCCCAGTTCATACGCAGGTTGTTGGTGATGTCGTCACGCTTGAGCATCGCGTTGATCACCGCTGTGTGCTTGTCGACCACCGACGGGTTGCCCTTGTCGTCGATCGGCGTGTGCGCTTCCAGGTAGACCTTGCCGCCACTGCGACCGAACTTGTAGGCATCGTTGAGGATGCGTACCGAAGTACCGACCGGCACCATGCTGGCCATCTCCAGCACGTTGTTGTTGAACATGCGGAAGCAGCCGTGACTGGTGCGCATGCCGATACCGAACTTCTTGTTCGAACCGTGGATCAGGTAGCCCGGCGTGCCGAGGGTGAACTTGAACGGCCCCAGCGGGTTGTCCGGGCCGGCCGGCACCACGTTCGGCAACGGATCGCCGTCAGCGGCGTGCTCGGCCTTGATCGAGGCCGGAGGCGTCCAGGTCGGGTTCGGCGTCTTCGCAGTGATGGAGGTGTGCGCGATTGGCGAACCCCAGCCTTCACGACCGATACCCAACGGGAAGGTGTACACCACGTTGCGGCCTTTCGGGTAGTAATAGAGGCGGTATTCGGCGAGGTTGATCACGATGCCCTCGCGCGGCCCCGGCGGCAGGATGAAGCGCGTCGGCAGGACGATTTCGGTACCGGCGCCCGGCAACCACGCATCGACGCCCGGGTTGGCGGCGACCATTTCCGAATAACCCAGATCGTATTTGGTTCCCAGGTCAGCGAAGGTGTCTTCGTACTTGGCTTTGATCACCTGGACCTGACCGATGATGTCTTCACCGGGGGGTGGCAGGGGAAACTCCAATGCAGCAACGGGACCGGCCACACACAGGGCGGCAAGTGACAGGCAGCGGGTGACGGCAGGAAAGCGCGGCAACATCCGGAAAATCCTTCGCATGATCATCAAGGGTATAAGTGCGCGATTGTACACCGCACCTTGGGAATTCGGGGAGACCACCCCGCAGCAAGCGACAAGGTGCTTTGGATGGGAGCAAGCCCGCTCCCGCACCGGACGCCTCGCCGGGCAGCTTAGAGTTCGAAACGCAACTCGGGCCAGATCGGCGAGGTGCCGCGCTTCTGCGATTCCAGAATTGCCCGGCACAACGAACACAGGCGCTGATCCTGGAACACCCGGCGATCCACGCTCGACCAGCGTGGTTGCGCCGGCAGCAGACTGCCGCACAAGGTGCGATCCGCCGAGCCGCCGAGTTCCAGCTGACGGGTCACCAGATGCACCCGCACTTCCTGGCAGGCGAACAGATCCAGCTGTTCGTCAGGCTCGATCAGTTGGTAGGCAAACAGGGACCAGGCAGAACGCGGCATTGGGGGCTCCAAATAAGGGGGCGCCACATTAGCCGAAAGCCTGCCACTAGAAAAGCCTCATAACAGCGGTTTTAGCGTCGGCCAGACATTTTCCAGCAACTTGCCCTGAGCCCCGGCTGCCGGGTGCAGACCATCGGCCTGCATCAGGTCCGGATGACCGCCGACGCCGTCGAGGAAAAACGGTACCAGCGGGATCTTCTTCTCGTCGGCGAGTTTGCCGTAAACCTCGGCAAAGGCATCGGTGTAGCGCTTGCCGTAGTTGGGAGGCAGCTGCATGCCGAGCAACAGCACCTTGGCGCCACTCTGGCGCGAGCTGTCGATCATCGCCGCAAGGTTTTGTTGCAATTGCGTTGGCGGCATTCCGCGCAGGCCATCGTTGCCGCCTAACTCGAGGATCACCAGTTCCGGCTTATGCTCTGCAAGCAGCGCCGGCAGCCGTGCCTGGCCTCCGGCACTGGTGTCGCCGCTGATGGAGGCGTTAACGACTTTATCGTCGAAACCCTCCTGTTTGAGCCGTTGCTCGAGCAGCGATACCCACCCCAACCGGGTATCCAGTCCGAAACCGGCGCTGATACTATCGCCAACGATCAGGACAGTACCCGCCGCTGCGTTCTGGGCCATGCACGTCAGGGCCAGGCCAGCACTCAAAAACCACACACGCATCGGATTCTCCATGGGCGCAAGCATTCTCACCGCGAAGAACCTCAGCAAAGTGGTTCCCAGCGCGGAAGGTGAACTGACTATCCTGCACGAACTCAGCCTGGAACTGAACAAGGGCGACAGCCTGGCCATCGTCGGCGCGTCCGGTTCCGGCAAATCCACCCTGCTCGGCCTGCTCGCCGGCCTCGACCTGCCGAGCAGTGGCGAAGTCATTCTCGCCGGCCAGGGCCTGAGCAATCTCGACGAAGACCAGCGCGCGCGCATCCGTGCCGAGCACGTCGGCTTCGTCTTTCAGTCGTTCCAGTTGCTCGACAGCCTCAACGCACTGGAAAACGTCATGCTGCCGCTGGAACTCGATGGCCGCAAAGACGCCCGTGAACGTGCGACCGAATTGCTCCAGCGCGTGGGTCTCGGCCAGCGCCTGACACATTCGCCGCGCCAGCTCTCCGGTGGCGAACAGCAACGTGTAGCCATTGCCCGTGCGTTCGCTGCCGAGCCGGATGTGCTGTTCGCCGACGAACCCACCGGCAACCTCGACAGCCACACCGGCGAGCGCATCAGCGACTTGCTGTTCGAATTGAACAAGGAACGCGGCACCACCCTGGTGCTGGTGACCCATGACGAACGCCTGGCCCATCGCTGCCGGCGTCTGATCCGACTTGAAGCCGGGCTGTTGGTTGCCCCTCTGGAGCCTTGATGGCACGTCTGCCGCTGTTGCGCCTGTTCAGCCTCGCCATTCGCCAACTGCTGCGCGATGCCCGCGCCGGGGAGTTGCGCGTGTTGTTCTTCGCACTGGTGGTCGCCGTGGCGGCCAGTACCGCCATCGGCTACTTTGGTGCCCGCCTCAATGGCGCCATGATGCTGCGCGCCACCGAGTTCCTGGGCGCCGACCTGGTGCTGGAAGGCAGCTCGCCGGCACGCGAGGAACAGATCCGCAGCGGCACCGAGCTGCGCTTGAATCACGCGCAGGTGGTGGAGTTTTCCAGCGTCATTGCTACCGACAACGGCATTCAGCTATCGAGCATCAAAGCGGTCGATCGCGCCTATCCCTTGCGCGGTGAACTGAAGAGCGCCCCGGCGCCATTCGCTGTCGAAGCGTCCGGCGGTGAACCGCAACCCGGTGAGGCCTGGGTCGAGGCGCGCCTGCTGACCGCACTGGACCTGAAGATCGGCGACAGCATCGACGTCGGCATGAAGACGTTGAAGCTGACGCGCGTGCTGACCTACGAACCGGACCGCGCCGGCAACTTCTACAGCCTGACGCCACGGGTCATGATCAACCTCGATGATCTCGCCGCCACTGGCGTGGTCCAGCCCGGCAGTCGCGTGAGCTACCGCGAACTCTGGCGCGGTGAACCGCAGGCGCTGGAAACCTATCGGCAATTGATCAAACCGGGGCTGGCGGCGAACCAGCGGATTCAGGATGCCCGTGACGGCAATCGGCAGATTGGCGGCGCGCTGGGCAAAGCCGAGCGTTATCTGAACATGGCCAGTCTGGTGGCGGTGCTGCTGGCCGGGGTGGCCGTGGCGTTGTCGGCGAATCGCTTTGCCAGTCGCCGCTTCGACGCCAGTGCCTTGTTGCGCTGCCTGGGTCTGTCGCGCCGGGAAACCATGGTGTTGTTCAGCCTGCAGCTGACGGCGCTCGGGCTGCTTGCCGCCCTCAGCGGCGCGCTGCTCGGCTGGCTGGCGCAACTGGGTCTGTTCGCGCTGCTGCATGACCTGCTGCCAAGTGATGTGCCACCGGGCGGAGTGTTCCCGGCCATTGCCGGGATCGGCACCGGACTGGTGGCGCTGGCCGGATTCGCCCTGCCACCGCTCGCCGCGTTGGGACGTGTACCGCCGCTGCGCGTACTGCGCCGCGACATGCTGCCGATTCCTTCGAGCACCTGGATGGTTTACGGCGCAGCCCTGGGCGCCCTCGGCCTGATCATGTGGCGCCTGAGCCTGGACCTGCTGCTGACCTTCGCCCTGCTCGGCGGCGGTGTGGTAGCGGCGGTCATTCTGGGTGGATTGCTACTGTTGCTGCTCAACAGTTTGCGCCGCCTGCTGGCCCGCGCCTCCCTGCCGTGGCGCCTGGGCCTTGGCCAGTTGTTGCGTCATCCACTGGCCGCCGCCGGGCAAGCATTGGCGTTCGGTTTGATTCTGTTGTCGATGGCCTTGATCGCCCTGCTGCGTGGTGAACTGCTCGACACCTGGCAGAACCAGTTGCCGAAAAACGCCCCGAACTACTTTGCCCTGAACATCCTGCCGGCGGACAAACAGGCCTTCACCGATCATTTGGTCAACGTGTCCGCGCAAGCAGCGCCCCTGTACCCGGTGGTGCCAGGACGCCTGATCAGCATCAACGACGAAGCAGTGCAGCAGATCGTCAGCAAGGATTCGGCCGGCGACCGCGCCATTCAGCGCGATCTCAGTCTGACGTGGGCCGCCGACCTGCCGGCCGGCAACAAGCTGACCGCCGGGGAATGGTGGAAGGATCAGCCGGGCGACGAGATTCCTGGCGTTTCCGTGGAAGGCAAAGTCGCCGAGAGCCTCAAGCTGAAACTGGGCGATCACCTGGTGTTCAGCGTTGGCGGGGTCAACCGAGAAGCGAAGGTCACCAGCCTGCGTGAAATCAATTGGGACAACTTCCAGCCAAACTTCTTCATGATCTTCCAGCCCGGCACCTTGAGGGATCTGCCGGCGACCTACCTGACCAGTTTCTATCTGGCTCCCGGCCACGATCAGCAGATCATCGAGCTGTCGCGGGCGTTCCCGGCAGTGACCATTCTGCAGGTCGAAGCGCTGCTCGAACAGCTGCGCAGCATCCTCGCCCAGGTCACGCTGGCGGTGGAGTATGTGTTGTTGTTCGTGCTGGCGGCGGGGATGGCGGTGCTGTTTTCCGGATTGCAGGCAACCCTGGACGAACGCATCCGCCAAGGTGCGTTGCTGCGCGCACTCGGCGCGGAACGGCGGTTGCTGATCAAGGCGCGGCGCATCGAGTTCGGTTTGCTCGGCGCCGTGAGCGGCTTGCTGGCGGCCATCGGTTCGGAAGTGGTGAGCCTGGTGCTGTACCGCTACGCCTTCGATCTGCCGTGGCATCCGCACCCGTGGTTGCTGTTATTGCCACTGATTGGCGCGGCCTTGATTGGCGGCGCCGGAGTGTTCGGCACCCGGCGCGCGTTGAACGCGAGCCCACTGACAGTGTTGCGCGAGGGTTGATAGACTCAAGCACTCTCCATCACAAGAACTTGCCATGAGCCGTTATCGCCCTCCCCGCACCGCCGGCACCGCGCTGATCACCCCTGAAGGTGAAGCGCGGATGCGCGCCGAATTTCATGAGTTGTGGCATGTGCGCCGCCCGCAGGTGACGCAATCGGTCAGTGAGGCGGCGGCACAGGGTGATCGCTCGGAAAACGCCGAGTACACCTACGGCAAGAAGATGCTGCGCGAGATCGACAGTCGCGTGCGTTTTCTCACCAAGCGCCTGGAAGCCTTGAAGGTCGTCAGCGAAAAACCCAGCGATCCGAACAAGGTCTATTTCGGCGCCTGGGTCACCATCGAAGACGAAGACGGCAAGCAGTCGCGCTACCGCATCGTCGGTCCGGATGAACTGGATCTGAAGCTGGGTTTGATAAGCATCGACTCACCGCTGGCCCGCGCCTTGATCGGCAAGGCGCTGGACGCCGAAGTGCGGGTGCAGACGCCGACTGGCGAGCAATTCGTCTATGTCGTGGCGATCGACTACCCGTAACGCATTTCAACCCCGGGTGATCAGTCCCTGCCGCGCAACACGGGTCAGCTGTTTGATCATTTCCGCAGCATCTGCCGCGCTGGGCGCCTGAATCACGGCCAGGTCGAAACTGTCGCTGGCAAAGCGTGCCAGTGACTCGCCGTCTTCGACAAACTGGATCAGGAACGCGGCAGGACCGCCGCTGCGACGTGGCCAGCCATCGAGATAACGCAACAGCGTCGGCTGATGTTTGCCACCAAGCAGGATTTTCGGGTTGCGCTGGGTGATATGCGCGGTGATCGGCGCTGGACGTGCTGGAGGGCGTAGTGCATTCATCGTGTCGTGTCTCTGCCTCAAAAGTCTGCATGGCAGGTGAGAGGCAACACCGAACCAGCGCTTTAGCGGTATTTCGAAGCCCTGTTCCGGCTTCTGACGGCAACTGTCTGAGTCACCTGGCGCCCCGCAAGTAGCTGTTTAAATCGGCGCATGAGCAACATCCTAGAGAACGTGACCGATGGGTGTCAAGAATCAGCCGCAACAAAAAAGGCCCGCACAATGCGGGCCTGTTGCTTGAGCCAGAGCGCTTAACCGGCGATGGCGCGATCCACCGAAAGCTTGCCGGCGCCTTCAATCAGTACTGCGAGGCTGCCACCGAGCAACGCCAGGGCAAACTCGTAGCCGTTGTTGGCCATGAACAGACCGTTGCTGATGTGCACGGTGAAGATGGCCACCAGCGACAGGAAGGTCAGACCCAGCGCTGCCGGACGCACCAGCAGGCCGATGATCAGCGCCAGCCCGGCGAAGAACTCGGTACCGCCGGCCAGTGTGGCCATCAGGTAACCCGGGTGCAGACCGATGCTGTCCATGTACTGCGCCGTGCCCGCCAGACCGTAACCACCGAACAGACCGAAAAGTTTTTGCGAACCGTGAGCCGCGAAGATCACGCCGACAGCGATGCGCAGGATGGTCAGACCGTAGCCGGCGCGGGTGAACAGAACTTTGTTGATCAGAGAGCTCATGGGGCGTTCCTTGTTTTTGCGAGAAGTTGTGTGTGTTGGTTGGCCGCTATATTAATCAGTAAATTTCATGTTAAAAGCGCAAATATTCCGCCATAACAATCAGTTTATTAGATCATTTCCGTGAGACGATTTTTTGCGCCCCGGGCTCCAACGACTCCCGCTCCCGGTCGAACGCCAAGTAATACTTGTTCACGCTATTAACATAGCTGACAGGCCCCATTCCTACTTGCTCCATGGCGATGCGTTCGACCTGGAAAAACCACTGATTGGGGTTCAGCCCACGCCGCCGGGCTTCAGCGCGCATGCCCTGCACACGTTCGGGACCGATGTTGTAGGCCGCCAGGGTGAAGGCCATGCGCTCGCGCTCATTGAGCTTGGGGCTGTTGAAGAACTTGCGACGGATCATCGCCAGGTACTTGGCGCCGGCCTGCACGTTGGCATCGAGATTCTGGATATTGTTGACACCCACACGCTGGGCGGCGGACGGCGTGATTTGCATCAACCCGGTCGGGCCGCTGCCGCTGCGGGCGCTGGGTTGCAGCGCCGATTCCTTGAACGCCAGCGCGGCAAGGTTCAACCAGTCCATGTTCTGCGCCTGGGCATGTTTTTGCAGGGTCGGGCGCAGTTTTTCCAGGCGCTGGCGATCAGCCCTGGCCAGTGGATAGTGAACCTGGTAAAGCCGCCGATAGATACGCAGAAACGCCGCATCTTCGTTCGACGGTTTTTTGTAACCGCTGAGGAAACGATCAACGCTCGCCCGTAGCATCGAAGCATCGCGACGCACGAACCAGTATTCCTCTCCCGGCTCGCTGATCATCAGTTGCCGGTCGAAACGCAGCTTCGGCAAGATTTTGCCCCAACGCTCGGCAATCGGTTGCTCGACAATGGTCAGGTGGAAGATGCCGCCCTGCACCATCTCCAGCACATCTTCGACCGCCAGCGTCGGGTCGACCCATTCGATCTTGATTGGCGCCAGTTTGTGCAGCGCCAGTTTCTGATTGAGCTGACTGACCGCCTCCCCCGCCGCACTGCCGGTCGGCAACGCCAGGGTCTTGCCGGAGAGCTGTTCGACCTTGGTGTAACGCCGCTCGCCCTTGATCCCGACCAGCACCAGTGGCACGTTGCTGGCGATCGGCTCACTGCTGGCCACCGCATGGCCCGGTTGCAGTTCAAGCAACTCGCCCGGTGCGACCAGATCACCCTCGCCGCGCTGCAACGCGCCCAGCAGCTGATCCTTGGCCTTGGGAATGATCTTGAGGGTGATTTCCTGGCCGTCACGGGCGTGGCCATTGAGGTATTGCTCGAAGGCGCGCAGGCGATGGTATTCGACACCGATGGCCTGCCCTTGAACTTCACCGGAGCTGTTGCGGCTCTGGTTGACCAGCACGCGCAAGACGCGGCTGCTGCGAATCTCGGACAAGTCACGCACCTTGGCCGCCGGTACGGCTTGCAGCGGCCCGGGCAGGCGCGCAACCGCCGTCATCGGCAGCAGCAGCGAACCACACAACAGGAGCAACATCGAGGGACGAACCATCCACTCTCCGGAAAGAATACGGGGTAATTTCACCGCTGAACGGTCGAAATCACCGACGAAAACAGAGCGCCTGGAGCGCTGACAAAGTGCGAGAGACTGGCACAGTGATGGCATTACTGCCAACCCGGACTGCGTCGCGGCATCAAAAGACAGCTATAACTCGTTGTAGTTCTTGGCTTTTCTTATGAATCTACAGCTCTGGTATGCTTTCCGGCCTTCGGCCCGAGGTAGCAACCATGCAACTCATCGATATCGGCGTCAACCTGACCAACCCAAGTTTCGCCGACAAACACCAGGCCGTACTCGACCGCGCCTACGCTGCCGGGGTCTGCCAACTGGTACTGACGGGCACCAGCGTCGAGGGTAGCCAACAGGCCCTGGAACTGTGCCAGCAACTGGATGAAAGCGCTCAGCGCCTGTTCGCCACCGCCGGCATCCATCCGCATTCGGCCAGCGACTGGAACGCCGACAGCGCCCGCCGTTTGCGCAGTCTGTTGCAAGAGAACAACGTGGTCGCCGTGGGTGAATGCGGACTGGATTTCAACCGTGATTTCTCGCCGCGCCCACAGCAGGAAAAAGTCCTCGAAGAACAGCTGGCGCTGGCCGCTGAACTGCAGTTGCCGGTGTTTCTGCATGAGCGCGACGCCAGCCAGCGCCTGCTGGAGATTCTCAAAGACTTCCGCGATCAACTGCCGGCCGCCGTGGTGCACTGCTTCACCGGCGAGCAAAAGGCGTTGTTCAGTTACCTCGATCTGGACCTGCACATCGGCATCACCGGGTGGATCTGCGATGAGCGCCGGGGCACGCATTTGCACCCGCTGGTCAAAGAGATCAAGCGCGGACGGCTGATGCTGGAAAGCGACGCGCCGTACTTGCTGCCTCGCACCCTGCGGCCGAAACCGAAAAACGGCCGCAATGAACCGGCCTACCTGACCGAGGTGTTGCGCGAAGTGGCGTTGCATCGAGGTGAGACCGAGGAAGATCTGGCGGCGCATACCACTGCATGTGCCCGCGTGTTTTACGGTTTACCCACACTTCCCTGACACCCTAAAAATTCAATGCAGGCTAACTCCTACACGGGCGGGACCTGATCGTCTGTTGACTCATATCAAAATCTTCCAGTCTGCATAGCGGCACAATAATGGCACCTTGCCAATGCTGTTTCCGCTATCAGAGAAGACCTCCATGGGTGCCTGGCTTAGCAATATCTCGCTGAAATACAAATTCTGGGCGGTTAACGCGGTCGCCTTTGTCACCACCCTGCTGTTGGTGTTGTACGCCGTGCAACTTGAACAGCAGGCTCGCAGCCACGCCGCGCAAGCGTCCGCTCAGGCTCAGGCGCAGTTGCTCAAGGCCTGGCCGGCCGGGCAAGCCCTGCCCAAGGCCGATCAGGTACTGACCTTCAAACGCGGCGAAGCGCCCCGCCTCAATGATCAGCCGCTGCTGGAGGTCACCGACAGCAACGGCTGGAACGAGATCAATCCGATGCCGCTGTTCGGTGACAACCCGCTGATGGGCGCCGAAGTGTTCAGCCGCGCCGACGGTCAGCACGTCGCCGTGATTGCCTATGGCCCGAGCCTGAGCCAGGTGTTCAGCGAGCGATTCGCCAACTACGCGGTGGCGGTGTTTATCCTGATGCTGGCGATGCTCGGCGCTTCGCAGTTGCTGATCCGCTTTCTGCTCAGCCAGCTCAACACGTTGAAAGACGTGATGCTGCATGTCGAGAAAAGCGGTGACCTCTCCGCTCGGGTGCCGCTGGCCTGCAAAGATGAAGTCGGGCAGATGGCCAATGCGTTTAACGCGATGCAGGCCGGTTATCAGCGAGTGGTCACCACCGTTGCCAACACGGCGCGGCAACTGGATGTCGGCGCGGCGCGGCTGGCGTCGAGCATGAACGAAGTGCGCCACGGCATGCTCGGGCAACAGAGCGAAACCGATCAGGCCGCCACCGCCATCAACGAGATGACCGCCACCGTTTACCACATCGCCCAACACGCCGGCGCCACCCGTGACCTGTCGCAGACCGCCGATGGCCTGGCCGGCAGCGGCCAGCAAGTGGTGGCCCGGGTGCAGCATTCGATCGCCGGGTTATCGAGCGGCGTGCAGCAGACCGCCGAGATGATTCAGCGTCTGGCCGAAGACAGCCAGAAGATCAACGGCGTGGTCAGCGTGATCCACAGCATCGCCGAACAGACCAACCTGTTGGCGCTGAACGCCGCCATCGAAGCCGCGCGTGCCGGCGAGATGGGCCGTGGCTTTGCCGTGGTCGCCGATGAAGTGCGCAACCTGGCGAAACGGGTGCAGACCTCGACGGACGAGATCACCACCATGGTCTCGGCGTTGCAGGCCGGCACACGCGACGCGGTGGATTTCATGCAGGAGAGTTCGTACAAGGCCGATGACTGTGTGCAACAGGCGCAAGCGGCCGGTGAAGCGCTGGCGGAAATCACCGGTGCCGTGGCGCAGATGCGCGAGAGCAACACGCAGATTGCGGTGGCTGCGGAACAGCAGAGTCAGGTGGCGGAAGAGATGAATCGGGCGGTGGTGAGCATTCGGGATGTGACCGAGAACACAGTGCAGCAGACCGTGGATTCAGCGACGACCAGTAATGAGTTGGCGACGTTGGCTGGGGAGTTAAGCAAGGCGATAGGCCAACTCAAACTCTGAAGACCTCATCGCGGGCAAGCCGGCTACCACAGGTTTCATGGGTGTTCACAAAATGGCTGCTCACTGCAGATCACTGTGGGAGCGAGCTTGCCCGCGCTGGCGTCTGCCGAGACACCAGCGAATCCAGCCATAGTGCCTATCACCGCCATAGCCAACCTCGATTCGCCGCCCCACCCGCCCCGGCCTATTCTTCAACCTTGTGTTCAACATGGATCGAGGAGTAGTCAACATGGGCAAACGTCACCCCAATCTTCCCGCGTGGCAATGGCGCGCGTACCCGAACAATCATCAGCACCCGACCAATCTGGTGCTGCACCTGATTGCCGTACCGCTGTTCATCGTGGCATTTCTGCTGATCGTCTCCGGGGTGTTCAGCCTGAGCCTGGGCAGCGTGGCTATCGGTGTGATCGGCATCATCGCGGCGCTGGGTCTGCAGCGCCACGGCCACAGCCTGGAGGCGCAAGCCTCCGAGCCGTTCAGTGACCGCAAGGATGCCGTGTCGCGCTTGCTGGTCGAACAATTCCTGACCTTTCCACGGTTTTTCCTCAGCGGCGGCTGGTGGCGCGCCTGGCGTGAGCGCCACCGTCGGCATTGATTCAGGCGAAGATCGTGACGGTCTGGCGACTCATGGCAATCAATTGCCCTTGCGCGCTCCAGAGCTTGGCGGCCACATGGCCGTAACCGTCGGCGGCGTATTCAATGTCGGCGAGGTATTTGCACCAGTCCAGCGTGCTCAAATCGTGTAACGGTTGCACGAATTCAATGGTCCAGGTCAACGTGCTGCCCGGTGCCGGTTTCTTCAGATAAGGCAACAGTGCCGGAGGCCATGCATCCACCAGCGCCAGCAGATGCGCCTCATTGACCGGCTCTTCCTTGACGTCCCCACGCAACCGCACCCAGCCGCCCATCTGCCGCGATTGAGTGCCGGTGAACGGCATGCCGCCGACACTCCAGCGCATCGCCAGATGACGCATGAACTCCGGGGTCACGCCCTTGATATAGGGCAATTCCTGGCATTCCTCCCAGTGCTTCATGTCGACGGCCGGATAGGCCGCAACGGCCACTTCCGAAGGTCGCGAAGCACCGAAGCTGCCTTGCACGATCGTCACTACCTGCCCGTTCTGCATGGCCCGCCCCAGCACCTGGCTGACCGCTTTGCCTTCGCGCAACACATCGACTTCGAAACTCACTGGCACTTGCGGCTCGACCGGGCCGACAAAGGTGATCGCCAGCGACCGCACCGGGCGATCTGCCGGCACCTTCGCGCGCATGGCTTCATATTGCAGCGCCGCCACCAGGCCACCAAAACTGGCGCGGCCCTGACCCCACTCGGCGGGAATCGTCAGTTCCGGTTGACGGCGGACCGCCTCCAGCAGATCGGAAAAGCGCATGACAACCTCGGCAATCAAGAAATGAATGCCGCGATCTTAACCAGCATGGCAGAGCGCCGCAGCGTCTATTCCGGTCAAATGGGCTGACAGAAAGGCCTTACACCGATTTGCCAGCCCGCTCCCTCGGGGGGATCTGAGGGGAATTCAGGATTTGAAGCAGGTCGCGCTGAATTTTTCGAGCACGCGGTCGGCCTTGAGTTCGGCCGCGATCAGCCCGGCCTGCCAGGTGGCGACACAGGGTTGCAGGTCGGATTCCTGCTGCGCCTTGGCCAGCCATTGCCAGCAATCGTGCCAGTCACCCAGTGCCCCTTGCGTGGCCTTCAAGTGTTTCAGCGCCGCCTTCGGCAAGCGATCCAGCTCGGGATAGGCTTCGATGCCATAGCGCACACGCTTGATCAGCAAGCGCAGGCGATGACGATCGTGGGCCGGATCGTGCAGTGCCTCGTCGAGTTTCTCCCATTGCTTGCCGAGACGTTTTTCAATGCGTTTGTCCAGGTCCTTGAGCAATCCTTGCCGCTGGGACGCCCGCAGGAAGCGCGGGAACGCGTCGAGAATCATCAGCAACGCATTGAGCTCCGCGCTCGCCGCCAGCGCCGGGTAGGCTTCGGCCATTTGCGCCATGCGCCGTTGCGCGGCGTCAGGCTGATGGTGTTGCAGCAGATACGCCGCCAGCACTTCACGGTCGCGCCACGGCGTCGTCACCTGGCCAACCGCTGACGCGGCGTCTTCCAGTTGCTCGACGCCGGGCAAGCCGCGCAACGGCCGCAACAGGCTGCGCAAGCGTCGCACGGTGGTGCGCAAGTCGTGCAACGCCTCGGGGTCGGTGCGCGCAGTCAGGCGCGCCTGACAGGCCAGCAACCGCACTTCCAGGCTCAGAACATGAGCTACCAACCGGTCAACCAACACAGACATCACTTGCTCCTGATTCAAATGGCTTGCGGGACGAGTCTGATGTTTTGCGAACTCAGCATCCTTGCTTCACGTCAGCAGCTTAGCGTCCGGCGCGGGATTCGCGAATGTAGAAGCGCGCCTTCTCGGCTTTGTTGCTGCACCCTTCGAAACCTTCGAATTGCTGCTGGGTTTTCGCCGCCGTCAGTAACGACAGCGCCTTGGAATAACTGACCGTACCGGCAAACCCTTCGGCCTTGGCCAGGTCCAGCTCATGCCACGCCGCATCGAGCTGGCTGCCGCAGGTGTCACGGTACGCGGTCTTGCCGGCGCAACCGGCCAATGCCAGAGCCATCAACGGCACACAGATCCAGGCTTTCATCACTCACACCTCAACGATAGGTCAACAGACGTGCAGGTAAGACGGTCGGGCTGCAAAAAAGTGCCTTGCCCGACTCGAATCTGCGCTGGCGAAAAGGATAGCGCTGAAACATCACGCCATTGTGAAAAACGACGCCACCGGCGCACTGAGCGACCTCGGCGATTGAGCCCGTCTGTCGAAGGGTGCATTGTGGGACCTTGTCGGGAGGAAGCTTGATGAAAAAACGTGTCGCGCTGGTGCTGGGCTCCGGGGGCGCCCGGGGTTATGCCCATATCGGGGTCATTGAAGAGATCGAACGACGCGGTTACGACATCGCCTGTATTGCCGGTTGTTCGATGGGCGCCGTGGTGGGCGGAATTTACGCCGCCGGCAAACTCGACGAGTACCGCAACTGGATCGAAAGCCTGGATTACCTCGATGTGCTGCGCTTGGTGGACGTGAGCTTTCGCCTCGGCGCGATTCGTGGCGAGAAAGTCTTCGGGCAGATCCGCAAGATCGTCGGCGAAATCAATATCGAGGACCTGCGCATCCCCTACACCGCTGTCGCCGCCGACCTTACCAACCAGCAGGAGATCTGGTTTCAGGAAGGTTGCCTGCACCAGGCCATGCGCGCCTCGGCGGCGATTCCCAGCCTGTTCACCCCGGTGATGCAAGGCAATCGCATGCTGGTCGACGGCGGCATCCTCAACCCGTTGCCGATCGTGCCGGTAGTGTCCAGCCATTGTGATCTGATCATCGCGGTCAATCTCAACTCGACCAACCAGCGCCATTACCAATTGCCGGTGATCCAGCGCCCCGCCGCGTTCCGCTCGCGGTTTGACAGTCTGATCGCGTCACTGGGTTCGAAGATGCCATTCCGCCGCAAACAGGCCGAGCAATTACTGATGCTTGAGCAGGAAGCGTTGCGCGCCGAGGCGGCAGACATCAACCCGTGGCTCGAAGGTGTCGGGCCGGAGAGCCAGCAACCGGCGGCCGCCCCCGAGCGTGAAGGCGCACCGAAGTCGGCGACCGGTTCGTTCATCATCGACAACGTCGGGCCGGCGTCGTTGCTCGACCTGATCAACCAGAGTTTCGAAGTAATGCAGACCTCGCTGGCGCAGTACAAGATTGCCGGGTATCCGCCGGATATCCTGATCAACGTGCCGAAACGGGTGTGCCGGTTTTTCGAGTTTTACAAGGCGCCGGAGTTGATCGCGCTGGGACGGGAGATTGCCCGGGATACGCTGGATCGCTATGACAGCGAGCAGGGCTGAAATCCCGGCAGCCTGACCGGGCCTCTTCGCGGGCAAGCCCGCTCCCACAGGGTTCTCGGGTGTTACTGAAATATGTGCTGCACACCATCCACTGTGGGAGCGGGCTTGCCCGCGAAGAGGCCAGACCAGCCAACACAAAACCTACAGACTGTTCTCACTCAACAAGCGATACCCAACCCCCGCCTCCGTCACGATAAACCGCGGCTGCGTCGGATCATCCGCGAGTTTCTGGCGCAAATGCCCCACCACAATCCGCAAATAATGACTGTCCTCGGTATGGGTCGGCCCCCAGATGTCCTTGAGCAATTGCTGCTGGGTGATCACCCGTCCCGGATGCCGTGCCAGTTGCGCCAGCACGGCGTATTCCTTACGGGTCAGCGCCACTTCGACCCCGTCGAGCAGCACCCGGCGATAGGCGAGGTCGACGGTCAGCGGGCCGAAACTCAACGCCGCCTGTTGCGCTTCTCCTGCCGGCGCCTGACGTAACAGCGCGCGGATTCGTGCGAGAAACTCCTGAATGCCGAACGGCTTGGTCACGTAGTCATTGGCGCCGCCATCCAGCGCCTGCACCTTCTGCCCTTCACTGGCGCGCACCGACAGCACCAGCACCGGCGCCGTGGCCCACTCGCGAAATTCGCGCAGCACTTGCTGGCCGTCCATGTCCGGCAGACCGAGGTCGAGCACCAGCAAGTCCGGCTTGTTCAGCGCCGCCTGCGCCAGGCCCTCGGCACCCGTGCCGGCCTCCAGCACTTTGTAGCCCTGTGACGCGAGGCTGATGCGCAAAAACTTGCGAATCTGCGGTTCGTCGTCGATCACCAAAATGGTCGCGGTCTGGCTCATGAATTCACATCAACACAAAAGATTGGCAAGAGAGTAGCGCAGTAGCGATCAGGCTTCATCGTCCATCCCCGGCTGCGTCTGCAACGGCAGGTGCAAGGTGATGCAGGTGCCGCGGCCGTCGATACCGTCGGCGACGCTGATGCGCCCGCCGTGGGCGCCGACCATGCCCTGACAGATCGCCAGCCCCAGGCCGGTGCCCTGGCCGCCACGATCACCGCGTGCGGCGGTGTAGAACATGTCGAAAATCTTCGCCCGCTCGTCCTCGGGAATCCCCGGGCCTTCATCGCTGACCGAAAAGAAAATCTCTTGGTCATTGGCGCCTGCGATGAGTTGCAACCGACCGTGGGGCGGCGAGAACCGTGCTGCGTTCTCCAGCACGTTGACCAGCGCCTGTTCGATCAACGCGGCGTGCACGTACAGCAACGGCAACTCGCCGGGCACATCGGCACTGACCTGCAACGGCGCCAGCACTGCGCGCAGGCGATTGAGCGAACTGCCGACGATGTCTGCCGGCGACACCCAGTCGCGCGCCAGTTTCAGTGCACCGTGGCCGAGGCGGGTCATGTCGAGCAGGTTCTGGATGTAGCGGTCGAGGCGCTCGGCCTCATCGCGGGTACCTTCGAGCAACTCGCGACGGTCCTCCAGCGGGATCGCTTCGCCGAGTGCCAGCAGGCTGTCGATGCTGCCGCGCATGGCGGTCAGCGGCGTGCGCAGATCGTGGGACACCGAGGCCAGCAACGCGCTGCGCAACTGCTCGGTTTCGCCATGCAGGCGCGCCGCTTCCAGATCATCCGCCAGTTGTGCCCGGGCCAGCGCCTGCGCCAGCGGCTGACTCAACGCGGTGAGCAAGCGACGACGCTGACCGCTCAAGGTCTGGCCTTCTTTGGCGCAGACCCCAAGCAGCGCCAGCGGCCCATCCTCGACCGACAGCGGCCACCACCACCAACGTCCGAACGGCAGCGTGCCGGTGCCCATGCCGGCGGGTTGATCGTGTTGCCAGGCCCAGTCGGCGGCGGCGCGTTCAGCTTCGCTGAATTCCAGCGGCCCGCCGGTCTCGACTTTCCAGCCGCCCTGGCCGTCGCGATTGAGCAGGCACAGTTGCAGATCACTCCAGCCGTTGAGGTGTTGCGCTGCGGCGCTGACCACGGCCTGACGATCCGTCGCGGCAGTGAGTTTGCGCGACAGGTCGAGCAGTTCGGTGGTCTCTTCCTGGGTGTCACGCAGCGCCTGCAGTTGTCGACGCTGACGCGCCGCGAGGTTGCCGGTGAGCGCCGCCATCAGCAGGAAAAACAGCAAGGTCAGGACGTCTTCTTCACGCTGGATGGCGAAGGAAAAATTCGGCGGAATGAACAGAAAATCGTAAGTCAGAAACGATAGCGCGGCACAGGCCAGGGCCGGCCCGAGACTGCTGCGCACCGCCACCAGCAACACCGCGGCGAGGAACACCAGCGAGATGTTCGGCAACGGCAAAATACTCGATACCGCCCACGCCAGCGCACAGGCCAGCACCGTGGCAACCAATGCCAGCAGATAGTCGAACCAGACCAGCGTCGGCGTCACTTGCAGGCGCTGCTGAGGGTGTTCACGGTCGTTATCGAGGACGTTGATTTCCAGGCCATGCGCCTGCCGCAGCAAACGTGCGGCGAGCCCGCCACCGAACAGGCGACGACGCAGACTCGGCCGCGACTGACCGACTAACACCAGACTCGCACGGCGTTCGGCGGCATGCTGAATCAGGGTCTTCGCCACTTCACCGGCACGCAGCAATACCACTTCACCGCCCAGACGCTCGGCCAATTGCTGCGCGCTTTGCAGGCGCAGGCGCGACTGCTCATCGCGCACCGTGCCGTTGTCGACATGCACCAGACTCCACGGCAAATGCCGACGCTGGGCGACGCGACTGGCGTGACGCACCAGACGTTCAGCCTGTGCATCGCCATCGACGCCCACCAGCAAACGGCCGCGCACTGCCGGGGCCGCCTGACCGAGCTGGCGATAACCCTGGGCGAGATCGTTATCGACCTGCGCGGCCGCCGTTTGCATCGCCAGCTCACGCAATGCAGTGAGGTTGGTCTGGGTGAAAAACGCATCAATTGCCGCGCGCGCCTGTTCCGGCACGTAGACCTTGCCCTCGCGCAGACGCTCGAGCAGTTCACGGGGAGGCAGGTCGATCAGCAGCAGTTCGTAGGCTTCCTGCAGCACCCAGTCCGGCAGGGTTTCGCGTACCTGCACACCGGTGATGCCGCGCACCTGATCATTAAGGCTTTCCAGGTGCTGGACGTTGACGGTGGTGAACACGTCGATGCCGGCGGCGAGCAGCTCCTGAATGTCCTGCCAGCGCTTGGCGTGGCGACTGCCGGGGGCGTTGCTGTGGGCCAGTTCATCGACCAGCACCAGTTTCGGCTTCGCCGCGAGCAGACCGTCAAGGTCCATTTCTTCAAGCATGACGCCACGGTATTCCGAGCGCACCAGCGGTTGCTGCGGCAGACCGCCAAGCAGCGCTTCAGTCTCGGCGCGGCCATGGGTTTCGACCACGCCGGCGATGACTTTCACGCCTTGGCGCAGTTGGGTGTGGGCGGCCTGGAGCATGGCGTAGGTCTTGCCGACGCCGGGGGCGGCGCCGAGGAAAACCTTGAGCCGGCCACGGCCGTCGCGGGGCAGGTCTGCTAACAGCGCATCGGCGCGGCCGGAGTCGCTCATGCTGGGAGTTCTCTCTTGCTGATGTTGATTCGGTGTTCGTTATGGCCCCTTCGCGAGCAAGCTCGCTCCCACATTTGGAACGCGTCCTCCTGTGGGAGCGAGCTTGCTCGCGAATGGCAACATCACAGAACTACAGTTTTTCCAGTGCCATGTTCAGCGCCAGCACATTCACCACTGGCGGTCCAACCAGCGGCTGTTCGGTATACGCATCGAGCAGTTGCTGCAAAGTCGACACCGGCACGTTTCGCGCCGCCGCGACACGCGCCAGTTGATAGGCAATTGCGGCCGGTGGCAAGTGCGGATCGAGGCCGCTGCCGGAGGTGGTCAGCAGCGCCAGAGGCACTGGCCCCTGGCCGGGCACTTGCAACTTGTTGGCGTCGTCGATGACCCGTGTCGCCAGAGCCGGATTACTCGGCGCCAGGTTGCTGGCACTGCTGGAAACGGTCGCAAACGCGCCCGCCGAAGGACGCGGATGAAACCACGCATCACCGACGAAATCCTGGGCGATCAGCGACGAGCCGCGGACTTTACCGGCAGCGTCATGCACCAGGCTGCCATTGGCCTGCTCGGGAAAGGCAACCTGCGCGACACCGGTGACCACCAGTGGATAGGCGACGCCGGTGATCAGGGTCATCAGCACCAGCAGGCTCAGGGCCGGACGTATCATTGTGGACATTGCAAAATCCTCGAATTCGTTGGGCAACTTGGGTGGAGTGTCAGGGAGACTTCTTCCCCCCTCACCCCAGCCCTCTCCCCCAAGGGGGCGAGGGGGAAAGGGAGCCGATTTCTGTATCGTTCAAGACCTGAATTCGGCTCGGTATTTCAGGTCGATGCAGCTTCCGTAATCACCTCGGTCGGTCCCCTCTCCCCTTGGGAGAGGGTCAGGGTGAGGGGCTGCGATATCAGCCTCACACCAGATGCAGCGCCGTGAGCAGCATGTCGATCGCCTTGATCCCCACGAACGGCACCAGAATCCCGCCCAGTCCGTAGATCAGCAGGTTGCGCCGCAACAACGCCGCCGCACTCGCCGCCTGCACCCGCACACCGCGCAGGGCCAACGGAATCAGCACGACAATGATCAAGGCGTTGAACACGATCGCCGAAAGAATCGCGCTCTGCGGACTGGTCAGGTGCATGATGTTCAGCACGCCCAGTTGCGGATAGATCGCCGCGAACAGCGCCGGCAGGATCGCGAAGTACTTGGCTACGTCGTTAGCGATGGAAAAGGTCGTCAGCGCGCCACGGGTCACCAGCAATTCCTTGCCGATCTGCACCACGTCCAGCAGCTTGGTCGGGTCGCTGTCGAGGTCGACCATGTTCGCCGCTTCGCGCGCCGCCTGGGTGCCATCGTTCATCGCCATGCCAACGTCAGCCTGGGCCAGCGCCGGGGCGTCGTTGGCGCCGTCGCCGCACATGGCGACCAGACGACCGTCGTTCTGTTCGTGACGGATGCGCGCCAGTTTTTTCTCCGGAGTGGCTTCGGCGAGCACGTCATCGACGCCTGCTTCAGCGGCGATGGCGGCAGCGGTCAACGGGTTGTCGCCGGTGACCATCACAGTGCGAATTCCCAGTTTGCGCAGCTCGGCGAAACGTTCGCGAATGCCTGGTTTGACCACGTCCTTGAGGTGGATCACACCAAGCAGTTTGCCGTCGACGCAGACCAGCAACGGGGTGCCGCCGCTCTGGGCGATCTTGTCGATTTCCCGCGACAGGGCCGGGGCCAGATCAGCGCGTTTTTGTCCGATGAAACTCAGCAGCGAATCCACCGCACCTTTGCGATAAACCCGGCCCTGATAGTCGACACCGGACAAACGGGTTTCGGCACTGAACGGTACGGCGGTCAGGGTATCCAGGGCCGGCTCGGACTGCGGGTGCAGACCGCGCAGGTATTCGACGATGGATTTGCCTTCAGCGGTTTCGTCCGCCAGCGAGGCGAACAATGCACCTTCAGCCAGTTCGCGACCATTCACACCGGGGGCGGCATGCACCGCGCTGCAACGACGGTTGCCGAAGGTGATGGTGCCGGTCTTGTCCAGGAGCAGCACGTGCACGTCACCGGCCGCTTCCACGGCGCGACCGGACTTGGCGATCACGTTCAGGCGCACCAGGCGATCCATCCCGGCAATCCCGATGGCGGACAGCAGGCCGCCGATGGTGGTCGGAATCAGCGTAACCAGCAGCGCCACCAGGAACACCAGCGGCAGGCTGCCATTGGCGAAGTGGGCGAACGGTTGCAGGGTCACCACCACCAACAGGAAGATCAGGGTCAGGCCGATCAGCAGGATGTCCAGCGCCACTTCGTTCGGGGTTTTCTGGCGCTTGGCGCCTTCGACCAGCGCGATCATGCGGTCGAGGGTCGACTCACCGGGGTTGGCGGTGATCTTCACCAGCAACCAGTCGGACACCAGCCGGGTGTTGCCGGTGACGGCGGAACGGTCGCCGCCGGACTCGCGAATCACCGGCGCCGATTCACCGGTGATCGCCGCTTCGTTGACCGCGGCGATGCCTTCGATGACTTCGCCGTCACCAGGGATCATCTCCCCCGCTTCGACGCGCACCACATCCCCTTTGCGCAGGCTGGCGGCGGGCACCACCTGGAAGCTGCCATTGGCCTGCTTGCGCCGCGCACTGAGGCCTTCGCTGCCAGCCTTGAGGCTGTCGGCGCGGGCCTTGCCGCGACCTTCGGCCAAGGCTTCGGCGAAGTTGGCGAACAGCACGGTGAACCACAGCCACAGGGCAATCTGCGCGGCGACGAAAGTCGGCACGACGTTGTCCGGGATGAAGCACAGCACGGTGGTGAAAATCGCCGTCAGTTCGACCACCAGCATCACGGGCGAACGCACCAGCTGACGTGGGTCGAGCTTGACGAAGGCTTGCACCAGCGCCGGACGCCACAGGGCCGAGATCGCGGTTTTCGGTGCTTCTGCCGACTTGGCCGGCACCGCAGGTTTTGCAGGAACATGCATATTCATGATGGATTCCTTAGAAGCCCATACTTAGGTGTTCGGCGATTGGACCGAGCGCCAGGGTTGGCAGAAAGGTCAAGCCGCCCACCAGCAAAATGGTCACGGTCAACAGGGTCACGAACAACGGGCCGTGGGTCGGGAAGCTGTTCTGGCCGATCGGTGCGGTTTTCTTCATCGCCAGGCTGCCGGCCAGGGCCAGTACCGGAAGGATGTAACCAAAGCGGCCGATCAACATGCCCAAGCCCAGCATCAGGTTGTGGAACGGTGTGTTCGCGCTCAGACCACCGAACGCCGAACCGTTGTTGGCGCTGGCCGAGGTGTAGGCGTACAGCAACTGGCTGAAACCGTGCGGGCCGGGGTTGCTGATGGTCGCCGCCGGGCCTGGCAGGGTCGCCGCGATGGCGCCGAGTACCAGTACGCCAATCGGCATCACCAGCAAGGTCACCACCAGCAGTTGCACTTCCCGCGCCTGGAGTTTCTTGCCGAGGTATTCCGGGGTGCGGCCGATCATCAGGCCGGCGAGGAACACCGCGATCAGCACGTTGAGCAACATGCCGTAGAGCCCGGCACCGACGCCGCCGAAAATCACTTCGCCGACCATCATGTTGACCAGCGCGACCATGCCGCTGAGCGGGTTGAGGCTGTCATGCATGCCATTGACCGAACCGTTCGATGCGGCGGTGGTGGTCACCGACCACAGCACGGTGGCGGTAGTGCCGAAGCGTGCTTCCTTGCCTTCCAGCGGCGCAGTCTGTTCGACGGCGACGTTGTTCAGGGCCGGGTTAGGCTGATATTCGGCCCACAGCGAAGTCGCGCCACCGATCAGGAACAACGCCAGCATGCAGGCGATGATCGCGCGGCTTTGACGCAGGTCTTTGACGTAGTGACCGAAGGTGAACACCAGTGCCACCGGGATCAGAATGATCGAAGACACCTCGAACAGGTTGCTCCAGGCGCTCGGGTTCTCGAACGGGTGCGCCGAGTTCACGCCGAAGAAGCCACCACCGTTGGTGCCCAGTTGCTTGATCGCAATCTGGCTGGCCGCCGGGCCGAGCGGGATCACTTGATCAACGCCTTGCATGGTCACCGCATTGACGTATTGCGCGAAGGTCTGCGGCACGCCCTGCCACACCAGATACAGCGCCAGCAGCAGGCACAGTGGCAGCAGGCCGTAGAGGGTGGCGCGGGTCATGTCGACCCAGAAGTTGCCGAGGGTCTTGGTCGACTTGCGGCCGATACCACGGCACAGCGCAACCAGCACGGCCAGACCGGTGGCGGCGCTGACGAAGTTCTGCACGGTGAGACCGACCATCTGGCTCAGGTAGCTGAGGGTCGCTTCACCGCTGTAGGACTGCCAGTTGGTGTTGGTCATGAAACTGACCGCAGTGTTGAACGCCTGGGTCCATTCCTGGCCCGGCAGGTTTTGCGGGTTCAGCGGCAGGTGATCCTGAAACAACAGGATCGCGAACAACAGGAGGAAACCGGCGAGGTTGAACGCCAGCAGCGCCAGCGTGTATTTCTGCCAGCTCTGCTCGGCGTTCGGATCAACCCCGGCAACGCGATAGCAACCGCGCTCGACCGGGCCGAGAATCGGCGTCAGCCAGGTGCGCTGCCCTTCCATCACTTTGTAGTAAAAGCGCCCGAGGAACGGCGCCGGCAGCAAGACCACCGCGAAAAACGCGAGGATCAGCCAATAGTCATAACTGTGCATAGCCGCTCCTAGTTCCGATCCGCGCGCAACAGCGCAACCAACAGATAAATGAACAGCCCCACTGCCAATAGCAGTGACACCCCGTCCAGAACGCTCATGGAAGATCTCCGTGTTACGGCGTATTGCCGCGTGTGGAGGCATTGTCGGAAAGGAGGCTGTAAAGGAACGAGAGCGAGGGTGTTGGCTGTGCATAAAGAAAGCGTAAAGAGTGGGTTTATGCCGGCGTTACAGGTGGGTTTTGCGCCGTATGGGCGGGCCTCTTCGCGAGCAGGCTCGCTCCCAAAGGTGTCGGCGTTGTTCAGGCGAGCGCATTTCAAAAATGTGGCAGCGAGCTTGCTCGCGAAGACGGCATAACGAGCAACATCGCACTCAACTGGCGCACAAAAAGCAGCTATCCCACCGCGAACATCCCCGATACGACAGCTTTCAACTCATTACGACTTGTTTCACGGCAATGGCACGCCCACTGCACACGCCCTCCTCCGAAGCTGTCCAAACCGTTCAGGGAGCAAGCGCATGAACACACAACTCAAACCCACACTGGGCACGTTGCACCTGTGGGGCATCGCCGTCGGGCTGGTGATTTCCGGGGAATACTTCGGCTGGAGTTACGGCTGGGGCGTGGCCGGAACGCTGGGGTTTCTGGTGACCTCATTCATGGTCGCGACCATGTACACCTGCTTCATCTTCAGCTTCACCGAACTGACCACCGCCATTCCCCACGCCGGCGGGCCGTTCGCCTACAGCCGCCGCGCCTTCGGTGAAAAAGGCGGATTGGTTGCCGGGCTGGCGACGCTGATCGAATTCGTGTTCGCGCCACCGGCGATTGCGCTGGCGATTGGCGCTTATCTGAATGTGCAGTTCCCCGCGCTGGATCCGAAACACGCGGCGGTTGGCGCGTATATCGTCTTTATGGGGTTGAACATTCTCGGCGTGAAACTGGCCGCGACCTTCGAGCTGATCGTCTGCGTATTGGCCGTCGCCGAACTGCTGGTGTTCATGGGGGTGGTCGCGCCGGCGTTCAGCTTCAGCCATTTCGCCCTCAATGGCTGGGCCGGTTCGGACGTGTTCGGCGCACCGGCGATTGCCGGAATGTTCGCGGCGATTCCATTCGCGATCTGGTTTTTCCTGGCCATCGAGGGTGCGGCGATGGCCGCCGAAGAGGCCAAGGATCCGAAACGCACGATTCCCAAGGCTTATATCAGTGGCATTCTGACCCTGGTGCTGCTGGCCATGGGCGTGATGTTCTTCGCCGGCGGCGTCGGTGACTGGCGCACGCTGGCCAACATCAACGACCCGTTGCCGCAGGCGATGAAAACCGTGGTCGGCGACAACTCCGGCTGGTTACACATGCTGGTGTGGATCGGCCTGTTCGGCCTGGTGGCGAGCTTCCACGGAATCATCCTCGGTTACTCGCGACAATTCTTCGCCCTCGCCCGCGCCGGTTACCTGCCGGCCTCGCTGGCAAAACTCTCGCGTTTCCAGACGCCACACCGCGCGATTATCGTGGGCGGCATCATTGGCATCGCTGCCATCTATAGCGACGGCTTGATCAACCTTGGCGGTATGACGCTCACTGCCGCGATGATCACCATGGCGGTGTTCGGGGCAATCGTGATGTACATCATGAGCATGCTCAGTCTGTTCAAACTGCGTCGATCAGAGCCGAATCTGGAGCGCACTTTCCGCGCGCCGTGCTATCCGCTGGTGCCGATGATTGCATTGGTACTGGCGGTGGTATGCCTGGTGGCAATGGCCTGGTTCAACGCGCTGATCGGGCTGATTTTCCTCGGCTTCATGGCCGTTGGTTTCGCTTACTTCCTGCTCACCGGCCAGTTGCGCGCCAACGCACCGGCCGACGCAATGCTCACCGGTTTGTAAAGCTCAAGCAGGCGCGGGCTGCACCTGCAAGGAACTAAGGTGCATCCGGCATAACCGGCCTAGAATGGAACCACTGCGACGTCACTTCGCTCAAAAGTGGTATGCAGCTTCGTACGGCGAAATTCTCGTCCGTCGATCTGCCATTAAGGAGAGCCGTTATGCCCTGGTATGCCTGGTTGATTCTGGTCGTTGCAATCGGCTCGATCGTGGGTGGATTGATGATGCTGCGCGACACCGCCAACAAAGTCGAACTGACCGATGAAGAACGCAAACGCGTGGCCGAGCGCAACGCCGAAGCGGACGCCAAAGAAGCCCAAGACCGCTGAACCCGAACCCCGCCTGACTGGCGGGGTTTTCATTTCAGTAACCTGTTGGACTTATCCGCGCTGTTTTTAGAAGTTGAAGTACAGTCACCATGTAATTTTCCTTGGTTAAGATGGGGCATTGTTGCGGAGAGCTACACATGCGTTACTCGCAAGACCATAAAGCCCAGACCCATCAGCGCATTATCAAGGAGGCCTCGGCACGATTTCGCAAGGACGGCATAGGCGCGACCGGCCTGCAACCGTTAATGAAAGCCTTGGGGCTGACCCACGGCGGTTTCTATTCGCACTTCAAGTCCAAGGACGAACTGGTCGAGAAAGCCTTGCAGGAGGCGGGTGAACAAGTCGCCGGGGTCTGTGCGCAAATCTTTGCCGCAGACAACCCGCTCGAGGCGTTCATAGATACCTATTTGTCGGAATGGCACAGGACATCGCCCGATGAAGGTTGCCCGCTGCTGACCATTTCTTCGGAACTGGGCCTGCGCGGACAACCGAGCCCTACCAGCGATCAGGTCCTCAATGCCCGACTGGAACAAATCGAGGACAACCTTGAGGGAGACAACTGCGCCGACCGCGCCATTGTGATCATGTCGACGCTCGTCGGCGCGTTGCTGCTGTCGCGCAGTGTCGCGGATGCCGGGTTTGCGCAACGCATCCTCGACGTTACCCGCGAACACCTCAAGCACACCGAAGATTAAGCCTGCCAGCGCTTGAACAGCACGCTGGCATTGACTCCGCCAAAACCGAAGCCGTTGGACAATGCGTATTCGATCGGCATCGACCGCGCCTGGCCATGGACAATGTCCACCCCTTCGCTGGCAGGGTCGGGGTTATCGAAGTTGAGGGTCGGCGGCACCACCTGATCGCGAATCGCCAACAACGTGAAGATCGCTTCAAGCCCCCCGGCAGCACCGAGCAAGTGGCCGGTGGCGGATTTGGTTGAGGTCACGGCAATTTTATTCTGCGTGCCGAACAGCGCCTTGATCGCTGCCAGTTCACCCAGGTCGCCCACCGGGGTCGAAGTCGCATGCGCATTGAGATGCTGCACCTGAGCCGGCGTGATTCCACCCTGCGCCAGCGCCAGTGCCATCGCCCGCCGCGCACCGCTGCCGTCTTCCGGCCCGGCAGTCAGGTGATAGGCATCGGCAGTGGTGCCATAACCGACCAGCTCGGCCAGTGGCTGCGCGCCACGGGCCAAAGCATGCTCCAGTGATTCGATCACCAGCAGACCGGCGCCCTCGCCCATGACGAAACCGTCCCGGTCGCGATCGAACGGTCGTGAAGCGCGCTCGGGAGTATCGTTGAAAGCACTGGAAAGCGCCCGGGCAGCAGCAAAACCGGCGAGGCTGACTCGGTCGATTGCCGCTTCGGCACCGCCGCACACGGCGATATCCGCTTCACCGGCACGTATCAGCCGCGCAGCATCCCCAATCGCCTGGACCCCGGCGGCGCACGCCGTCACCGGCGCCCCCAATGGTCCTTTGAGGCCATGCTGGATCGACACATGACCGGCGGCGAGATTGACCAGGAAAGATGGAATGGTGAATGGGGACAGACGCCGAGGCCCTCGACTGTCTGTGGTGCGCACCGCGTCGGCGATGGCACCAAAGCCACCGACACCGGAGCCAATGATGGTCGCCGTACGCTCCTGCTCGGCGGCTTCGGCAGGGTGCCATCCGGCCTGCTCCAGCGCCTGGCGTGCTGCCTCCATGGCAAACAGAATGAAGCGATCCATTTTCTTCTGTTCTTTGGGCGGTGTGGCACGATCCGGATCGAATCCGGCCTCGGCGTCTTCTTCCGGTGTCGGCACGCTGCCACCGACCCGTGCCGGCAAATCGGCGACCACCGCGTCAGGCAGCGCACGCAAACCCGAACGTCCCGCCAACAAACGTTGCCAGACCGCTTCGACACCACTGCCCAACGGAGACACCAGGCCCATGCCGGTGACGACTACTCGACGCTGACTCATACCGTAATTACCCCTGTTCGATTCAATGACCTGATTTGTAGCGCTGGGCTGCAGCGCTGCGCGAAAGGTTCGGCGCCATGACATGGCGCGCCGCCACAAACGACTGCCATTCGCCGGCATCGGGCAGCGATGGAATGGTGACCAGTTCGCCCTGATCCAGACCGGCCAGGGCGGCATCCACCATCTCCCCGGCGTCCATGACCATTTCCGCCGGAATGCCACTGGCGTCGATCCCCGAGCGCTCCCAGATCTCAGTGCGGGTCACGCCCGGCAGCACGGCCTGGATCTGCACGCCCGAGCCTTCGAGCTCCGCGTTCAACGATTGGGTCAGACTCAACACATAGGCCTTGCTGGCGGTGTAGGTCGCATTGAAGCGCTCGGGGAACAACGCCACGACCGAGGCGATGTTGATGATCGTGCCGCGACCTGCCTTGGCGAAACTGGCAGCGGCGGCCGACGCCAGACGCGTGACGGCGGTGATGTTCAACTGGATCAGGCGTTCCAGTTGATCCATGTCGGCATTGGCCAGCGGGCCGTCGGCGGCCACGCCGGCATTGTTAACCAGCAGGCTGATGCTCGAATCGCTGCGCAAGCGCTGTTCGAGTTGGATCACATCGTCCTTTTGGGTCAGATCCGCTTTCCACACCTCGACGTGCACACCGTGAGCGTCGCGCAATTGGCTGGCGGCGCTGTCCAGACGGGCCTTGTCACGGGCCACCAGCAACAGATCAAAACCACGCGCCGCCAGACGCTCGGCGTAAATCGCACCGATACCGGACGAGGCGCCAGTGATCAGAGCCGTACCTTGAGACTGCACAGAATTCATGACTTTGCTCCTGAAACACTTGTGAGTGGGCAAATAACCCCCGAGCCGGGCAGCTCAGGGGCGGCGAATTATTATAGGCATAATATCAAGCCAATATGATAGTCGTAATTTTTACCTTTCCGGAGAGCACCTCGCCTGCCTGCCGCAGGTGTTCGCACTGCAAAACGAAAAAGGCCGGTCAATGACCGGCCCCTTGGCGTTGAACCTTCAGCTTAGTTGACTTCCAGCTTCTCGCGATTGCGATCCAGGATTGCCTTGCCGATTCCCTTCACTTCCAGCAGCTCATCCACCGAGGCAAAGGGCCCGTTTGTTTCGCGATATGCAACAATCGCCTTCGCCTTGGCTTCACCCACGCCTGAGAGCTCTTTCTGCAGCGTTACCGCATCGGCGTCGTTGAGATCAATCCTGGCACTCTGGGCGGCCGCTGGCACTTCCATCACCAGAGGCGCCTTGGGTGAATCGGAAGGCGCGACAGGTGCGGCGATTGCGGCAATCGAGGCGCTGGTGAGGAAAGCGAAAATCAGAGAGTAGAAGTAACCGGTACGCATTTGTGACGCTCCATCATCGTTTGAGAAAGCAGCTTTTCCGAAGCTGCTCTCCAAACTTAGGTCATGGTGCGCCCATGTCAAAAATGCGTGGGTTACAGGATGTGAAACAATCAGGGTTCGAGACGACGTTGCTGGTAGATCCAGTCAACGATTTCACCGTCGGGGGTGTAGCCGCTGACCGTTTCGCGCAGTAGCTGCCTGACACGAGCATAATCATCGAGTTCGACCGCCGCGAGCAAATCACCCAGCCGCGCCTTCAGGACTTCCCAGGGCAAGTGATCTTCATTGGCGGTCATGATCATCGGATGCGGGGTCGCCGCCACGTTGTCACCGATCAGCAATTCCTCATACAGTTTCTCGCCTGGGCGCAGTCCAGTGAACTCGATAGAGATATCGCCCTGGGGATTACGCTCGGAGCGGATGCTCAAACCGGACAGGTGGATCATCTTTTCCGCCAGTTCGACAATCTTCACCGGCTCACCCATATCCAGTACGAACACATCCCCCCCCTGCCCCATCGACCCGGCCTGGATGACCAGTTGCGCCGCTTCGGGGATGGTCATGAAATAGCGGGTGATTTTCGGGTGGGTGACGGTCAACGGGCCGCCGGATTTGATCTGCCGGTGAAACAGCGGGATCACCGAGCCGGAGGAGCCCAGCACATTGCCAAAGCGCACCATGGTGAAACGGGTTTTATTGACCCTCGACACGTTACCCTTGTCACCGAACAATACCGGGGCGATCTCGCGGCTCAATGCCTGCAGGACCAGTTCGGCCAGACGTTTGGTACTGCCCATCACGTTAGTCGGGCGGACAGCCTTGTCGGTGGAAATCAGCACAAAATTGGCGACGCCCGATTGCAGCGCCGCTTGCGCCGTATTCAGCGTGCCCATCACATTGTTCAGCACGCCTTCGGCAATGTTGTGCTCGACCATTGGCACATGCTTGTACGCGGCAGCGTGATAGACGGTGTCGACACGCCAGGTTTTCATCACGTCGAGCAATTTGTGCGGGTGACGGATGGATCCCAGGATCGGCAGCAGATGCACAGCTACCGACTCCCGGCATCCACGCTGCTCCAGCTCGGACAAAATGCTGTAGAGATTGAATTCACTGTGGTCAAACAGCAGCAGCGTGGTCGGCCCCAAGGCAAAAATCTGTCGGCAAAGCTCCGAACCGATCGAACCACCGGCACCGGTGACCATGACCGTCTTGCCCTTGATGCAACGTTGCAGCAGGTCCGGTTGTGCGGGCACCGCGTCACGCCCCAGCAAGTCGGCGATATCCACTTCCTGGATATCCTCGACCTTGACCCTGCCACTGGCCAGGTCAGTGAAATTCGGCACGCTGCGGATGTGTAGCGGAAAGCCTTCGAGCAGATGAAGGATCTCCCGGCGCCGGGCCCGCGTGGAGGAAGGCAGGGCCAGCAGGATCTCCTGAGCGCCGGTGACGTCGATCATTTCCTGAATGTGCTTGGGCTTGTAGACATGCAACCCCGAGATTGATCGGTCGGCAATGCTGGCGTCGTCGTCGATGAACGCCACCGGCCGCATGACCTTGCCCATGCGCAGCGCCGCCACCAACTGGTTGCCAGCGACGCCGGCACCGTAAATGGCCACTTTGGTCAAACCGTTTTCGCGACTGGTGAATGGCACATGCTGAGCCGCCGTAAACCAGTCGCCCATGAAATACTGGCGCATGCACAGGCGCAGGCCGCCAATGATGACCATACTCAGCCACCAGTAATTGAAGATGATCGAGCGAGGAACCACGGCTTCGTGGTTGCTGTACCAGTACACGACGACCGCCAGAATCAGCGAAGACAGACTGACAGCCTTGATAATGGCGATCAGGGCATCGTTACCGAAATACCGCATCACCGCCCGATACATGCCGAAACGGATAAACAGGGGAATGGCCACGACCGGCGCGCAGACAAACAGCCAGAAGTGCACTCTGAAGGGGTTATACATGTCATCAATGCCCAGACGGACGATGAACGCCAGCCAGAGGGCGGCCCAGACCAGAACAATGTCCGTCGCCACCTGTATCAGACGCTTGCGTCGTCTCGGCAGCGCGACAAGCCGCTCCCGGACCTTGTCCATCAGTTCTTCAAACACTCAGTCTCCTCCCTTCAACTGCCGTATTCCCGTGGTCGATCCGCTTGAATGCCATGCACTTTAAACCCAAATGACAAATCTGTTACCGGGTTGTTGTTCAGCTTTTTTCGAGCTCACCTGCGCGATACCTGATTGCAAGGCCCAGCAATGGAGCATAGGCGACAATGACGCCCAGGCTGCCGTCCAGCCCGAAACGGGTGACCGCGACAGCAATAGGCAGCAGCCAGAACATATTGATCACGCCAACGGCCATAGTGACGGGCAGATGACTGCCGAACCGACGAGAGGCATACTGATAGGCATGGCTGCGGTGCGCTTCATACACCTTGTCGCCCCGCAACAGACGCCGAAACAGGGTAAATGTTGCATCGACAATGAAGACGCCCAGCAGAATCAGCCAACCCCACAGCAACTCGGCACTCTGGGTGGCTGCCTGTAACGACAGACCTCCCAGCACGATGCCGAGGAAGCCGCTGCCGGCGTCGCCCATGAAAATCCTCGCGGGCGGGAAGTTCCAGAACAGGAAGCCACCGACGCAAACCGCCAGCAACAGCGGTGCCCAGACCATTTGCGGCCAGCCGCCGAGCCAGCCAAGCAGGCAGGCACCGAGACACACGCAAATGGCTTCGACACTGGCGATGCCGTCGATGCCATCCATGAAGTTATAAAGGTTGAGCAGCCAGACCAGGTAAAACGCCGCCAGCACATGGCCGACCACGCCCAGATCAACCACCACGCCTGCGAACCGCAGGGCAGGCAAGCCTCCCAGCCATACGAGCAACCAGCCAGCCGCAACAAAATGGCCCAACAGCCGCCAGCGCGCGGCGATGTGGCCGTGGTCATCCATGAAACCGATCACGGCGACCAGCGCCCCGGCCCCGGCAATCGCGCAGAATTGCGAGACCGCGATCAGATCCCGCCACCACAGGAACACCAGCGCCAGAGTGAACGTCAGGACGATTGCCACCCCACCGCCACGCGGGGTTGGCACTGAGTGCGAACTGCGAGCGTTGGGAATATCCATCAGGCTGCGCGACAGTGCGTAATGACGCAGAGCCCAGGTCAGCGCCAGGGAGAGAAGCGCGATGAACGCGATGAACCATCCGTACTTCATGTTTGGCGATTATCCAGAAAATGCTGCGCCGTCAGACTCAAGGCGCGATCGAAGGTGACCGGAGGCACCCAGTTCAATAGTTGGCGGTTTTTGCTGATATCGACCTTCAGCGAACCGAAGAGCCTTTGCGACAGTGCCTCACGCCCCAGCCAACGGGCAACGCCACGCATCAGCCAGACCGGCACCGGCAGCAGGCGGGCGTGCCGGCCCAGCGCCACACCCAGCGAGCGCAACAAGCGCGTGGTTGACACGTCTTCGCCGTCACTGGCGAGGAAAACCTGATTTGCCGCAGCCGGATGCTCAGTGCAAGTCAACACCAGGTCGACCAGGTTATCGAGGGCCACCAGGCTGCGCCGGTTGTCGACAGCGCCGAATGGCAGCGGCACCCCGCGTTCCAGCCAGCGCATCATGCTGAGAAAGTTGGCCTTGACGCCGGGTCCGTAGACCAGCACCGGACGGATGATGACGACCTCCATCCCGGTCGCCCCGGCCAGCGCCAGCAAAGCCTGCTCAGCCTCGTACTTGGAAATCCCGTAGGGATCGACTGGCGCCGGCACGTCGTCGGCCGTATACGCACGGCCGGGTGGCGTGCCTTCACCGTTGACCTTGATCGAACTGATGAAAATGAAACGCCTGACCTGCGCCGCTGCGGCCTGACGCGCCAGTTCCAGAGTGCCTTCGACATTGACCTGACGAAACGCTGCCAGCGGATCGGCGACCGCCTCGTTCATGACGTGGACCCGTGCCGCGGCATGAATGACGCAATCGACGCCCTGCAAGGCTTCAGTCAGGTCCTCCCCGCTCCCCAGACCGGCCCACGGAACCTGACGCACGTCCGGCGCAAGGGATGCCTCCCTATGTCGCACCGGGGCAACCACGCATCGCTGCGCTGACGCCGCCAGTTGCTTGATCAGTGCCCGCCCCACAAAACCACTGCCACCAGTTACCAGAAATGTCTTGGTGCTCACGGGCGTCCCTTGGGAAAAATGAATGCTGCAAAGAGACTGCAGCCAGTCCTTTCGTAAAGTGGCGATCACCCGTTTCTGCCGCGCAGGTCAGAAGATTGAAAGGGAGAACGGCTTGAGGGAGGCAGTTTATTGAATCGACGCCGGGTTAGCCACTTCTCGCACACCGCCTGCAAATGCGCGGCAACATCATCGCTAAAACAGCCAACTTCCTCTAAATGCACTTTGCTGGTTGGAGCGGGCTCAGGGTACAGATAGAATCCGTGCGGAAAAGGGATCAGAGCGCTTTCCTGATTTAGGATTTCAGTTTCCCTTCATGCAGAATTTCGGCTAACACCGCCAAAAAATCAGATATCAGACGCTTTTTGCTTCGAAATGGAGAGCACCCATGCAGCAAATCAACAACCTTGCAGCGAAGATAGACAAGTTTCAGTCGCAAATTAACTCTTCGGTGCAACGGGTGGTCGCCAGCGGCTGGGTGATTTTGGGGCCGGAAGTCAAACGCTTTGAAGCAGCCTTTGCGCAATACCTGAACGCCGGTCATTGCGTCAGCGTCGCCAACGGCACCGACGCCATCGAACTGGCGCTCAAGGCGCTCGGCATCGAGAAAGGCGACTCCGTGGCCACTGTTGCCAACGCCGGCATGTACACCACCACCTCGGTGCTGGCCATCGGCGCCACGCCTGTGTTCATGGATGTCGACCTGCACACCCACGTCGTCACCCTGGACGGCGTCAAACAGGCTATCGAGGCCGGCGCCAAAGCCGTGGTCGTGACCCACCTGTATGGCCTGGCAGTACCGGAAATCAAAGCGATCGCCGACTACTGCGCCACGCACAGCATTCCGCTGCTGGAAGACTGCGCCCAGGCGCATGGCGCCGAACGCGATGGTCAGCGCGTCGGCACGTTCGGCGATGCGTCCAGCTTCAGCTTCTACCCGACCAAAAACCTTGGTGCACTCGGCGATGGCGGTGCCGTTGTGACCAACTCTGCGGCCATCGCTCAGCGCGTGGCCCAATTGCGCCAGTACGGCTGGTCTTCCAAGTATTGCGTTGAACTGGACGGCGCCCGTAACAGCCGCCTCGATGAAATGCAGGCAGCAATTTTGTCCGAATTCCTGCCGCACCTTGATGCAGGCAATGCCCGCCGTCGCGAGATTGCAGCGCGCTATCGCAACGAAATCCGCCACAGCGACATCAGTCATGCGCAGGACGCGGGCCTGGCGTCGGTTGCCCACCTGTATGTGATCAAGTCGCCGAAGCGCGACGCTCTGCAATTGCACCTGCGCGAGGCGCAGATCGCCTCCGACGTCCACTACCCGATCCCGGACTACAAGCAACCGGTATTCGGCCAGCAGTTCGCCGGACTCAGCCTGGCCAATACCGAGCAACTGGCTTCGCTGATCCTGACCCTGCCTTGCTACCCGGAAATGACCGACGAGGAAGTCAGCAACGTGATCACCGCAGTCAACGGATGGACTGCATGAGATATTCCGTCATCGTTCCCGTCTATAAAAACGCTGATTCGATTCCCCGATTGATCCAGGCCCTGACGGACATGAACACCGCGCTCGAGAACCAGCTCGAGGTGGTGTTTGTGGTGGATGGCAGCCCTGACGACTCGTTCCTGCTGCTCAAACAGGCATTGGGCAGCATGCGTTTCTCGGCCCAACTGCTGGCCCATTCGCGAAACTTCGGTTCGTTCCCCGCTATTCGTACCGGTCTGATGGCCGCCAAAGGCGATTATTTCGGAGTGATGGCGGCCGACCTGCAAGAGCCGCCCGAGCTGTTGATCAGCTTTTTCAGATCGCTGTCCAACGATGAGTGCGACGTCGCCATCGGCACCCGCAATGCCCGCCAGGATCCGCTCTCGAGCCGCATGGCCTCGTCGATTTTCTGGGGCCTGTACCGCCGTCTGGTGGTCCATGACATGCCCAAGGGCGGCGTCGACATCTTCGGCTGCAACAAGGCCTTCCGCGAACAACTGCTGCAACTGAACGAATCGCGCTCGTCGCTGATCGCCCTGATTTTCTGGCTGGGCTTTCGCCGCAAGTTTATCGAGTACGAGCGCCAGACCCGACTCGAAGGCAAGTCGGCCTGGACCTTCAAGAAAAAACTCGAATACATGATGGACAGCGTGTTCGCGTTCACCGACTACCCGATCCGGCTGCTGACGCGCATGGGCGCGATGGGCTCGCTGATTTCGCTGTTTATCGGCTTGATGGTGATCGTTGCAAAACTGTCAGGTGCCATTGAAGTGCCGGGTTATGCCGCGACCATGTCGGTGGTGCTGCTGCTCGGCACGCTGAATCTGCTCGGGATAGGCCTGGTGGGCACGTATGCCTGGCGCGCCTACGAAAACAGCAAACAACGGCCTCTGGCGATCGTTTGCATGAAACTCGATAACAAGGAGAACCCAAGTGTCTGAGCCTTTCATCCATGCCAGCGCTGACGTAAAAAGCAAGAACATCGGTAAAAACACGCGCATCTGGCAGTACGTGGTGGTGTTCCCGGACGCAGTGATCGGCGACGACGTGAACGTTTGTTCGCACTCCTTGATCGAAAACGATGTGGTCATCGGCGATCGTACTACCATCAAATCCGGTGTGTACGTGTGGGACGGCCTGCGCATCGGCTCCGACGTGTTCATCGGTCCGAACGCCACGTTCACCAACGACAAGTTTCCGCGCTCCAAGGTCTACCCCGAGTCGTTCTCGCAGACAGTCATCCAGGACGGCGCCTCGATTGGCGGCGGCGCAGTGATTCTGCCTGGCATCACCATCGGTACCGGCGCCATGGTTGGCGCAGGTGCGGTCGTGACCAAATCCGTGCCACCGTACGCCATCGTTACCGGCTCTCCGGCGCGCATCACCGGCTACGTGGAAAATTCCGCCTCCAGCGATGCCAGCAAAACCCCGACACAAAAGCCGCAAGAGCAGGAAGACGCAGTTGTCCGCCTCGGCGTGGGCGATGTCACCACTCACCGCTTCAAATACATTGCGGACATGCGTGGCGATCTCTCCGTCGGTGAGTTCCACAAGGAAATCCCCTTCACGCCCAAGCGCTACTTCCTGGTCTTCAACGTACCAAGCCAGAAAACCCGTGGCGAGCACGCTCACCACAAATGCCACCAGTTTCTGATTTGCGTGAAAGGCAGTTGCGCCGTAGTCGTGGATGACGGCACCAACCGTGCAGAAGTCATGCTGGACGCCCCGAACAAAGGCATCTACCTGCCACCACTGATCTGGGGCATTCAGTACAAATATTCTGAAGACGCGGTCTTGCTGGTGTTCACCTCCGACTACTACGACGCGGACGACTACATCCGTGACTATTCAGAGTTCACCAAGCTGACCGCAAAAAAATCCGCACTGTGAATACACTGAAAAACAATCCGCAAGTTCGCCGCTGGATCAGCTTTCTGATCGGCGGCGGACTTAATACCGGACTGACTTACTGCCTTTATTTATTGCTCAGCTATCTGATCGACTATCAGATAGCTTATGCAATTGCTTACGTGGCCGGGATCGTCTTCGCCTACTTTTTCAACTCGAAAGTGGTATTCAAGGTCGAACATTCGCTGCTTGGCATGCTCATTTATCCGACCATTTATCTTGTGCAATACATTTTTGGCGCCCTGCTCCTTAACCTTTTGGTCGAGCACTTGCACCTGCACAAGGCGATTGCCCCGATTCTCGTCATCTTGCTGCTCCTACCCTCAAGTTACCTTTTAAACAAAATCGTTCTTAAGGCAACTCACAAAACAAAGCCCGCGAAGGATTAACAGGCGCCCCATGACAGCAACTACAAAATTGGCATTGCCTGCAATGCCAACCCATTCCAATGGCCGATCATTGCACTGGCTCGCCCACCTGGCTCCAGCTCTGTTCACCGTCATGTTCATATGGCTACCGTTCGGCTTCCTGCTAACCGGGCTTATCGAGGAATGGGGGGTCATCGGCCTGTTCAGCAGAGCGGGCCTGTTTTTTGTAACGGACATATCGAGCCCGTTGCCCGCACACGCCTTGCGGCCACTGACTGTATTTCCCCACGCCGTCGCTTACTTTCTTGATCCGAACACCTTCAATTTCTGGCATATATTGCTGATGATTGCCTTGACGATCAAAGGCTTCTCATTGAGCGTCATAACCACACGAGTGACAGGCTCCATCAAATGGGGAATGTTCGCCAGCATCCTGATCATTATCTATCCTGCAGACACGATGCAGCTTTCGTTCAGGGCGATACATATCAACTGGGCACTCAGCCTGGTATTACTCGGTAGCGTATTGCTACTTGCGGCCATCGACCAACCGAGAAGGGTTCGCGCGTATCTTCTTAGCCTCGCGGCAGGCTTTCTCTTGGCTTGCGCCAGCGCAATGTATGAAGCCTCCTTGCTTCTGGTTGCAGTTCCATTTCTGGTTGCCTTCACTCAAACAGGCTTGAAGCCGTTATTTGCGCACCTGAAAAATAACTGCGTTCACTACCTGATCTGGATATCCGGAGCGCTAGCCTATATCGCCTATGTGATCCATACCGCGCCATTGGTCAAAAGCTATCAAAGCGTGCTAGCTGGCAATAGCGCACTTACGACGTTGATGACGTACTACCCCAACTTATTCAAAGTTGGATTGTTCCGCAGCATATTCGGCGGATGGATCGATGCATGGCGCATAACTCGCATCGAGATCAACAGCTATTGGTACCTGGCACTCGCCACGGCCGTACTGTTGGCGCTGATTTACTTCATCGTAAAAAAATCGAAACAATCCACTTTATCGAAAGAAAGCAGCGCTGACATTGCTGTCATCTTTCGACTCGGTCTGATCGGCCTAGCACTCATCTGCATTGGCTATGCTCCGTTTTTGCTATCCCCTCCGCATATGGCGATCAGCCAACGGACATTCCTGTTCGCCGAGCCTGGCGCCGCACTGTTGGTGGTATCGCTGCTCTGGGTGCTTAGCAAGGCGTCAAGAGCCCTGGCATCGACATCCTTCGCAGCCCTCATTTTCATTGGCCTCGGCTTCCAGTTGTTTCAGTTTCACCATTACATCGAGATCTCTAAACAGCAACAACTTGCGCTCAGAGACATCGTGCAAAATTTTGATGGCAATGCAGTCAACAAAACCCTGCTGATCCTCGATTACAACAACCAGCTCAATCATGTCTGGATGTTTTTGAACCCCGACCTGGCAAACGTTCTCACTTATATATACGGCAAGCCCGTCGACAATATCCAGGTTTGCTACATGCCTAGCCACGAATGGCAAGCACCGACCCCTTCTGTGCAACGCAAAGGAACTTGCGAAGAAGGAAAGGATGACTGGACATTCAACTTTCCTTCTCCGGTCAGCGGCCCGGGAATGGAACCGACACCCGCCACTCCGAGCATGAAGCTTTCCAAATCGGAAGTGGTAACCGTTGCTATTGGAGAGAGAAACCCGAAAGCAGCAAACAATTTGCCCGACAGTTATCGGCAGGAACTGGAAACAGGTAACGCTCCCGCCAGCCTAAGGTATCGCGGGATCACCGAGACCAAACCATGGTTTAACTTCTTCAAATTTCGCGACCAACAGGCCAACGACGAATACTTCTGGGGCTTCGGCAACTGGTGGAACCTTGATCTTCCTACAGCCGGCTCTGGGTGGCGCGACGTGGACTGGGAACCTCGCCGGTTCAACCATATTTCTACCGCATGGATGAACGCTCCGAAAGCATCCCTGTATTTCGATCTTGAACCGAAAAACGCAAGGTATACGCTCAGCGGCTTCTTCGATGCATTCCCTAACGAAGCAAGTCGAAGCAACATGAAGTTCCGCATCAACGGCACAGAGATTCCGGTTGACTGGAGTGAAGTCGGAAAGTTTAGCGGAGCCGTGAACCCTGCCCTTCTAAAATCCGGACGTAATGTTCTTGAGTTCGAGACCATACCCAACACCGATTATTATGGATATTCCGCCCGGATGGATTGGGTCAAGATAGTTCCTGAATAACTCCAAGCGCGCCATACCTCTTCTTTATAGACTGAAGAGGTATGGGCCTTTCAGATTTCACCTTCACGTCGCACCTGCATACTCGACGCTGAATACGGAGCAAAAACATGGATGCAATGAAAGCTGAAACAGATCCGCTACCGCAAATGTCACGAACATACACCATCAAGATAAGCGAAAAGCTGGCAGCACTCATACTGGCAACTTTGCTAATGTTTTTGGCACAACTGTATATCAACCCACAAACCTTTCTGGGTGACGCCTACAATTATTGGGATTTAAGTTCAAAAATCTGGGACTTTTCGTTTCCAAAATCATTGCGCGGGTACGTCTATCCACTCCTTCTTTCGCCCGCAAGAATATTCTTTGATGCTTACCCCGGCACAGGTTATCTGGCAGTCCACCTGATACAGGCTGCGGCCTTTTCATTTGCATTGACCATCTCGCTACCGTACGTGTTCAGCAAGGTGCTGGGAGGCAGGATCACACTGATGCGTCGCCTTGTGGCGCCCGCGCTGGTAGCGATTTTCTTCCCCCCTCTTATCGCTTACACACTTAGCGATCTCCCCGCTTTTTGCTTGATTGTCGGTGCACTGGCACTGATTCTGAAAGCCAGCGAGCAAAAGAACACCGTAATCGCGATCATCCTGATTTTCCTCGCCGGTGTACTGGCCTACGGTGCATACAATACTCGTACGATCTATTTGTTCACCCTCATTGCCTTGCTTCCAGCCATTCCGCTGCTGGCCTTTAAAAGCCAGTCGCTACGTCAGAAATTGTTGATGGTGGGGTTCTTCGTCGCAGGCGCAGCGATTACCGCCATCCCTCAATGCCTGATAAACCAAAAGCACCTTGATTCTCCTACCCCGCTCGTTGTTGCGAGTGTTAACGACGCTTCGCTCTTTGCCAGCCAGTTGAAGTGGGGCATTACTATCCAGCGCTATGAAACGGGATACGACACTCAATCCGGTGCGATCTTTCCCATTTTCTATTTCGATCCCATCGGCGTTCGACTGACTGATGAACTAAAAATCAAAGGTACCGTTCCGACGCTGCCCTGGTATTTCAAGTTAATGCTCTCCGAACCTGTTTCCTTCCTGAAGATATACACGAAACACTTTGTAAACGGACTGGACGTGCGTGACTATGACACTTACACAAAGATCCGTTCGAAGGAAAACGATACTCGCTCGGCAACCAGTATCGCGACAGCCTTGTTTGGCCTAATCTGTCTGTTTTTGCTAATTATCAGAAAACAGCAACACTCCAGCCATTGGGCAACTCGCACTTGCTGGCTTGCGCTTATCGTCCTTCCGGTATTCGCCATTCTTCCGGGCGCCATTGAAACCAGATTTTTCTTGCCGTTGCATGTAATGGCTTACTGCGCGATCGCTTTTGGACTCTCCAAGCAGTGTGTAAAAGCGACGCCCATGAAAGTTCTGATTCCACTCGGCATACTGTTCGTAATCGCCGTACCTGTAGCGTTCATGATTGCTAAAGCCGCGATCTCCAGCCCGGCTTTTCAATTGAATTAAAGACACAACGATGGCGGGAGAGGATGACTTGCATCCCCTCCCGCCATCATTGATAACAACTAATTCCCCCCCTCACGCGCACTCTTAAACCCCACGGATGTGAGGTTCAAGTACACACAGGTATCAAGCGGCTGAAGGAAAGGCCTGGGATCTCAGGACTCTTGCAATAAGCGCCGGTATATTGAAGCGTACGCAGACACCATTGAGTCCGCCGAAAACACCTTCAAATAGCGCTGAAGCGCATTCTCGCCCATGATCTTTGCGAGCTCAGGATTGCTCGATAAAGCCAACATTGCATTGGCGAGCGCCACAGAATCACGTGGGGGAACCACCAAACCGGTTTCGTTGGCGATATTGATATAGGTCGTGCCCGAACCGATTTCACAGGAAATGAGCGGTTTGCCATACATCGCCGCCTCAAGCAGCGAAATGCCAAACGATTCCGACCGCAGGTGCGATGGAAAAACAAACGCATGGCACAGGGTCAGCAACGCAGCTTTGTCGTCATCGGCCAAACCACCCAGAAAATGCACGTTGGAAAGTCCGAGCCGCGCAGCTTGCGCCTTAAGCTCGGCCTCCTGATGCCCTCCCCCGAGAATGACCACAGGCAACCCAGTGATCTTCGCCGCGTCGAGCAGGTAGTCGAGCCCTTTGTAATAACGCAGCGCACCGACAAACAGGAAAAACTTTGAACCGACCTTGCCGCGCCAAAAATCAAGCTTCGCCTCGGAGACCGACGGATAGGTCGCCCTGTCCAGACCATAGGGAATGATCTCGACCTTGTCGCGAAACCGAGACAGCACAGGACTGCTTTGCACGTAGTTCGGCGACGAGGCGACGATGCAATCAACGCTGCCCAGAAAGCGGTTCATCAACGGCTGATACAGCTTGAGCAGGGTCTTTTGCTTGACGATATCGGAGTGGTAGCTGACCACGGAGGGCTTGCCATGGCGGGTCGCAAAATGAACCAGATCCATGTACGGCCAGGGAAAGTGGAAATGCACCACGTCCGCCGCTTTCGCCAACTCGGCAAAGTCCTTGAACGCAGACAGGGAGAAACCGGTCGAAGCGACATGCAGATCAAGCTTTGAACGATGGGTAATGTGATTACCAACCGTTTCGTTGCGCGCCGCGCCCCGCTCACTGAGATACAGCACTTCGGACGAAAATCCATGCTCGGCACCGCCCTGGGCTATCTGGAAGATGACTTGCTCGATGCCCCCCATCGTTTCCGGATAGTAGGTTTTGAAAAAGTGCAGAACCTTGATCATTTTCCGTCGATTACCTTTCGATAGACCTGCAAGGTTTCCCTGGCGCAACGCTCCCAGGAAAAGCCTTGGGCATGTTTCATTCCATTGACGACGGCGATTTCACGCCAGGCCTGATCAGTCAGCCCTCGCTCGATCAAGCGCGTCAGCTCATCGACATCCATTGCGGCGCACATCAGAGCGGCGTTGCCCGCCACCTCAGGCAACGAGGAACTATTGGAGCAGACCACCGGCACACCGGAGCTCATGGCCTCCAGAACGGGCAGACCAAAACCTTCATAGAGCGATGGAAAGGCGAACAGGCGTGCGCCCGCAAACAGTACAGGCAAGTCTTCACTGGGAACGAACCCGAGGTAATGCGCCCAGCCTTCGCGCCTGGCGCTTTCGAGTTTTTCGTGAATCGTGTCATTGCGCCAACCGTGGTAGCCGGTAAGGATCAACGGCCAACGGGCTCGTACCGCCAGCGGCAAGCGGCTATAGGCCACGAGCAATGTCTCGATGTTCTTGCGCGGCTCGATGGTGCCGACAAAAAGTGTATAGCCACCCGGCTCCAGACCGTGCCGAGCCAGAACACTGCGCAACGCTTCGAGCGGCCGCGGGTAGAACTCTGGAGAACTCGCCAGGGGCACGGTATGAATACGTTCGACCGGCCAAGAGAAATAACTCGCCAGTTCCTGGCGAGTGAACTCCGAATCGGTGATCAGCGCGTCAGCCCTCACCAACGTGGTTTTCAGTTCCTTTTGCAGATAACGCACCAGTTGCGGCGCGTGGCAATGGGCCCAGGTGAAGGGCGAAAGATCATGAAAGGTCGCCACACTTCGACCAGCAAAGGGCGGCAAATAATAGTTGGGGCTGTGATACAGAAAATCGCCATGTCCCTTGAGGGCTGCCTTGCGCAGCATCGGCATCAGTAACCGATAAGCCTCTACGGCGAGAAAGTTCTTTTGTACCGCACGCTTCAAGCCATAACCACTGCCGGATTCATTGGCAGCGGTCGGCAGTTCAGGCAAAAAACGTCGACCGGCAAAAAATTGCAGATCAGTGATTTCAGGACTTTGCTGAAGTCTCAGCGCAAGTTCATAGGTATAGCGGCCGATGCCGGTCAGCGGAAAGCGGATCGGCTCGACAGACAGGACTAGCTTCATTTTATTCCGCCGAAAGCATCCAGCTCAACGTCTGGTCCAGACCGGGTGTATCCCACCCTTTGACCAGTTCGCAAAGACGGGAATTGTCACCGCACAGGATTTTTACTTCATTGGCGCGGACAAATGCCGGATTAACTTCCACTTCGATCTGGTGACCGGTGATCGCCGAACACATGTCGATGACTTCACGAAGCGAGTGGCTTTTGCCAGAACTCACGTTGACCGTTTGCCCCAAAGGCCGGGCTTCGATCAGACCGCGATAAGCCTTGACCACTGCCCGGACATCACTGAAATCCCGCGAGACATCCAGGTTGCCGAGCTCGATCTTGTCAGCACGCTGACGAAAATGGGCGACGATCTTCGGCAACAGGAAGCTTTCAGCCTGGCCGACGCCGGTGTAGTTGAACGGCCGGGTGATCACCAGCGGCAGGCGGTTGTGCCAGAGACTGGCCATGTATTCCATGGCCAGCTTGCTGACGGCGTAATCGTTGGCCGGCGCAGGCGCCGTGGTTTCGCTCAACAGTCCGGCGGAGGCATTGCCGTAGACATTGGCGCTACTGGCGAGCAGTACGCAGTCAGGCACTTTGCCGCACGCCGCAATGGCTTCGAGCAAGTGCCGCGTGCCTATCAGATTGACCCGATAAAAAGTATCGGCAGCACCATGCCCGACGAACGCCAACGCCGCCAAATGGATGACGACATCCGGTTGAATAGTTGCCAGCACGTCACGCAGAGCAGTACCGTCGGCCAGATCAACCTGAAAGTATCCAGGCTCATCCGAAGGCTGGGATCCCAGCCCTATCACCTCATACCCGCTGGCTTGAAGCTCAGCAGCCATGTACCGCCCAGTGAAACCTTGAATACCTGTAATCAGCGCGCGTTTACCGGCAGTACTCATCAGAACGAAAATCCTTTTTCATTTCGACGCAGGTCAGCTTCCACCATCATGCGGCACAGCTCTTCCAGCGTGGTTTTCGGCTCCCAGCCCAGGGCAGCCTTGGCCTTGGCCGGATTGCCGATCAGCAGTTCCACTTCCGTCGGGCGATAGAACTTCGGATTGATCGTGACCAGCACTTTACCGGTGGCCGCATCAGTACCCTGCTCGTCTTCTGCAACGCCGCTCCAGGACAGATCAATGCCGACAGCCTTGAAGGCCATGGTGACAAAATCACGCACGGTTTCGGTACGGTTGGTGGCCAATACGAAGGTGTCCGGCTCATCGGCCTGCAGCATGCGCCACATACCTTCGACGTACTCTTTGGCAAAGCCCCAGTCGCGCTTGGCGTCGAGGTTGCCCAGTTCCATCTTGTCGAGCAGGCCGAGCTTGATCTTGGCAACGGAGTCAGTGATTTTACGGGTCACGAACTCACGGCCGCGCAGTGGCGATTCGTGGTTAAACAGGATGCCACTGGTCGCGAAGATACCGTAGGACTCGCGGTAGTTGATGGTCATCCAGTGAGCGTACAGCTTGGCAACACCGTAAGGGCTGCGCGGGTAGAAAGGCGTGCTTTCAACCTGAGGAATCGCCTGCACCTTGCCGAACATTTCGGACGTCGAAGCCTGATAGAAGCGCACCTTCGGATTAACGATACGGATCGCTTCCAGAAGATTCACACAGCCCATACCAGTTATGTCGCCGGTAGTCAGCGGCTGATCGAAAGACACGCCTACGAAACTCTGGGCCGCGAGGTTGTAGACCTCGGTCGCTTCGGTGGTCTGAAGCAGACGGATGCTGGCCGACAGGTCGGTCAGGTCGTACTCGACCAGATGCAGGTTGGGATTCTTTTCAATCCCAAGCTCTTCGATGCGCCAGAAATTGACAGAACTGGTCCGACGGTAGGTGCCGTACACCGTATAACCCTTTTCCAGCAGCAGTTCCGCCAGGTAGGCGCCGTCTTGCCCAGTAATGCCAGTAACGATAGCTTTCATGCGATTCCTCTAAACTCCATTAAAGAGCCTTTGCCAGGCCCTGCTGTGTCATGTGCGCCATTGAGCTCTATGCGACGAGCCGCAAGTTCTTGCAGATCATACAGAATGCGGTTCGTGACGACGATACCAAAGCTGCTGGCAACACGTAACAGAGTCATAATGCCAGCATTGCGTGACAGTCTTTCGACTGACAAGGCTTGCATTCTGCACGACTCCACTCTCCGGCACCCACTATAAAAATCAGGAAGTTGCGGGCTTCATGCCGCTACCTGACACTGCGCACCGCACAGTACAAAGAAATAATGTAGAAAGGGTGACACTCCCCGCCCCCCAGCCTAAAATGGCGTGTTTTTTTGATCAACAATCTGGTGCTATTAATGCGCAATGGTTCAGTAAGTATCGCCGTGTCGGACATCATCGCCGCGACAAGGCGCTACTCATTAGTAGGGATGCTAGGCTGGCAAGACGTCCGGCAGCGCTATAGAAGGTCGGCACTGGGACCGTTCTGGCTGACCATCAGCATGGGCGTCATGATCGGTACCATCGGCGTGGTTTTCGGCCAGATCTTCAATTCGCCGATTCAGGAATTCCTTCCATTCCTCGCCATCGGCATGATCCTGTGGAGTTTCATGTCCACGGTCATTACTGAAGGATGCACCGGGTTCATTGCGGCCGAAGGCATCATCAAACAACTGCCGATCCCGCTATTCGCGCACATCATGCGCATGATCTGGCGCAACATATTGATTCTGGGTCACAACATCGTGATCTTTCCCCTGGTGCTGCTCGCGGTCAGCAAGCCACTGACCTGGCTGGCGCTGCTGAGCATTCCGGGCTTCGCCGTGGCACTGCTCAACCTGACGTGGATTGCCCTGCTGCTGGGGATTCTCTGCGCACGCTACCGCGACCTCCCGCAAATCGTCGGGAGTCTGTTGCAGGTCGTGTTCTACCTCACACCGATCATGTGGATGCCAAGCCTGCTGCCACAGCGTGCCGGGCTGTACCTGCTGGACCTGAACCCGGCCTATCACATCATGTCGGTGGTTCGTTCGCCGCTGATCGGTCAATTGCCAACTGCCACCAACTGGTGGGTTTCCCTGGGCATGGCCGTCGTCGGCTGGGCCATTGCGCTCGTGGTCTACGGTCGCTACAAGCGCCGTATCGCTTACTGGCTCTAAGAAGAACTACTAATGTCCTTGATCGAATTCAAAAATGTTTGTGTAGATTTCCCGATCTACAACGCTAACGGCCGATCCCTGAAAAAGCGTCTGATGCAGGTTGCGACCGGCGGTCAGTTGGGTGCGGACCAACAAGGTCGCGTAGTTGTCAGAGCACTGGAAGACTTGACGTTTACCCTGCGCGACGGCGATCGCGTCGGACTGCTTGGACATAACGGCGCCGGCAAGAGCACCCTGCTGCGCCTGCTCAGCAGCGTTTACGAGCCCTCCACTGGCACTGCCGTGATCAAGGGTGAAATCGGCTCGCTGATCGACATCTCGCTGGGCACGGATCCGGAAGCCACCGGGCGGGAGAACATTTTCCTGCGTGGCGGCATCCTCGGGATGACCAAGGCACAGATCGCCGAAAAGCTGGACGAGATCATCGAGTTTTCCGAATTGGGCGATTTCGTCGATATGCCAATCCGTACCTACTCGTCAGGCATGCACCTGCGTTTGGCGTTCGCGGTATCGACGACGATCAAACCGGAAATCCTGTTGATGGACGAATGGCTCTCGGTGGGCGATGAAGGCTTCAAGCACAAGGCTGAAATCCGCATGAACGAGCTGGTGAAGTCGACCAATATCCTGGTAATCGCCAGCCATTCGCGCGAACTGGTCATGCACACCTGCAATCGGGTGTTGTGGCTGGAACACGGCAAAATAAAGATGGATGGCGACCCGGCGACGGTCACCGCTGCCTATTTCGGAGCTTGAGTCAATGAACAGTACCAAGCGCAATGGCGTGGATATCCAGGTGGCCTTCACCCTGGCATCCAGACGACTGCACGCAAAACACACCATCGAAACGGGTCCCGCCGTACCCGAGGACGTCGCGCCAATGCAGCCAGGCATGCGCCTGATCATTCGCCACTACACAAAGCAGACGCTTCGTCGCATCGCTCACCACAGCTTGCGCGTCGCCCGACCGCTGACCCGCCCGCTTTTGTTTCGTCTACGCAATTACTTCACCGCAGCCATCCGCCAGGAAATGCTGGAAGAGTTCAGCAAGCTGCAAAAGATCCAGTATCAGCAGCACCAGCAGATCGTCCTGGAGTTTCAGCGCCTGGCAAACTCGGCGAAAATCCAGACCCGGTTGTCACAGAAAATCTTTTCCAGCCAGCACTCGCTGGAAAGTCTGCAACAGCAACTGGACCGGATAGAACAGAAAAGCCTCGGCAACAATATCCCGGTAGCAGACGCCCCACCGGGTGAACGCGTGGACAATACGCGGCTGGCCCGAGGTGAGGACGCATGAAGACTGAAGTCATCGTGGTCGGTGCCGGCGGGCACGCGAAGGTGTGCATCGAACTGCTGCATGCGCAAGGCGACAAGGTGGCCTATTGCGTTGGTAATCCGGACAGCCCGGATACCTGCCTGGGCATCCCCGTACTCAAAAGCGACGATCACCTTGCAGCCCTGCGTCAGGACGGATACGAACAGGCGTTCATTGCCATCGGCTCGAATTCACTGAGAAACAAGCTGGCCCGGAAAGTCACCGAAATGGGGTTCCGCCTGGTCAATGCCATCAGTCCGGCGGCGGTGGTTTCACCTTCAGCCTTGCTGGGAACAGGCATTGCGGTGATGGCCGGTGCGGTCATCAATGCCGAGGCGACGATTTCGGACCTTTGCATCATCAACACCGGCGCCACCATTGACCACGATTGCGTGATTGGAGCCGCGGCACATATCGCCCCTCAGTGCGCGCTGGCGGGCAACGTGCAGGTGGGCCCCCTGAGCTTTATCGGTGTCGGCAGCAAAATCATTCCCGAGATCCACATCGGTGAGTCGGTCATGGTCGGTGCCGGAAGCGTGGTCATTTCGAATATCGGGTCGGCAACCACAGTAGTCGGCGTGCCAGCCAAAGCTCTACACAAAATTTGAAGGAAGAAACATGAAACGTATTTCTGTTGCACAACCAAAGCTCGCCGGCAATGAACGCAATTACGTGCTGGATTGCCTGGACACCAACTGGATCTCTTCCAACGGCAAATACATCGGCGCCTTCGAAGAAAGCTTTGCAGCCTTCTGCGGCGTCAAGCATGCGATCGCCACCAATAACGGCACGACTGCGCTGCACCTGGCCCTGGTAGTACTGGACCTGCAACCGGGCGACGAAGTCATCATCCCGACGGTGACCTACATTGCCACGGCGAACGCAGTGCGCTATTGCGGGGCGACCCCGGTATTGGTGGATGTGTGCGCCGACACCATGAACATCGATCCGCAGACGATCGAAAGCAAGATCACTGCAAAAACCAAAGGCATTATCCCGGTGCACCTCTATGGCCATCCTGCACAAATGGATGTCGTCAATGAAATCGCCCGCAAACACAACCTCTGGGTGGTGGAAGATGCTGCCGAGGCGCACGGTGCCGAAGTAAAAGGCAGCAAAGTCGGCAGCCTGGGGACTTGTGCGACCTTCAGCTTTTTCGGCAACAAGATCATCACCACCGGCGAAGGCGGCATGATCACCACCAACGACGATGAACTGGCCGCCAAACTGCGCCTGTTCCGTGGTCAGGGCATGGATCCGAATCGTCGGTACTGGTTCCCGGTGATTGGCTACAACTACCGCATGACCAACATCCAGGCAGCCATCGGTCTGGCCCAGATGGAAAACATTGCCACTGCACTGTCCGATCGCGATCGTCTGGCCGGCTGGTACAACGAAGCGCTGGCAGACCTCAAGGGCAAGATCGTTCTGCCAACCGAGGCCGCCTGGGCCAAACAGGTATTCTGGATGTACAACATCTTCCTGGCCGATGGTGACGAGCACAAACGCGACGCGGTCATGCAGAAACTGGATGCGATGGGCATCGAAACCCGCCCCGTTTTCTATCCGATGCACGTTCTGCCACCTTACAAGGAAGACAATGTCTACCCTGTGGCGGACCTCTGGTCGGGCCGCGGCATCAACCTGCCAACGCACCAGGACCTGACTCAGGCAGACATCATCAGAATTGCAGCCAGCCTGCGTGAGGTCCTGGCAGACTGATGAAAATCGCCCTTTGCTCCACTTTTGTGCCCTTTATCCGCGGGGGCGGAAGAAATATCGTCGACTGGCTGGCCTCTACCCTGACGGCTGCCGGGCATCAGGTCGAAGTCGTCTACCTGCCTGAACTGGATGCACCGGATCTGCTGTTCCAGCAGATGATGGCGCTGCGTTGGGTGGACCTTCAGGCCGCCGATCGGATCATCTGCTTCCGACCCCAGTCGCACCTGATTCCTCACCCGCATAAAATCCTCTGGTTTATCCACCATATCCGTGCGTTCTACGATATGTGGGACAGCCCGTATCGCGACTTTCCGGACAACGCCAAGCATCGCGCCATCCGCGATGCACTGGCTGACGCCGATACCAGGGCACTGGGCGAAGCAAAGACCATTTTCACCAACTCCAAGGTCGTATCCAACCGACTCAAGACCTATAACGATGTCGACAGCGAGGTGCTCTACCCGCCTGTATTCGAATCGGAACGGTTCTTTTGCGCCGGATACAACGACGAGATCGCTTATATCTGCCGCCTCGAACATCACAAGCGCCAGCACTTGCTGATCGATGCACTGAGCTATACCACGACGCCGGTTCGCCTGCGTCTGTTGGGAACGGGGGCCGGGCCTGACTACGGTATTTCCCTGCGGCAGAAGATCGAGGAATTCGGTCTCGAAGATCGCGTGACCCTTGATGATCGCTGGATCACTGAAGAGGAAAAGGTCGAGCATCTGTCGTTATGTCTCGCCGCCGCTTACCTGCCGGTCGACGAGGACTCCTACGGCTATCCGAGCCTGGAAGCCAGTCACGCCGAAAAACCGATTCTCACCACCACCGACTCGGGTGGCGTGCTGGAGTTGGTCAAGGACGGCTATAACGGCTACATCGCCGAACCGACGCCCGAGTCCCTGGCCCAGGCGATGGACAAGCTGTACAGGGATCGGAGCAACACCGAAGCCATGGGCAAGAACGCCAAACAGCGATTGGTTGACTTGAAAATTTCCTGGTCACATGTGCTGGAGCGTCTGTTGGCATGAAAGTCCTGATTGTAAACAACATGGCCCCGTTCATCTGGGGCGGTGCGGAAGAGCTGGCTGTCAATCTGCAAAGAAACCTGATCATTGCCGGTCACGATGCCGAAGTCATGCGCATACCGGCTCAGTGGGAACCTGCCTCGCGCATCCCCTCCCAGATGCTGATGACGCGCACCATGGAAATCTTCAACACCGATCACGTCATCGCCTTGAAGTTTCCGGCGTATCTGGTCCGCCACCACAGAAAGTCATTGTGGCTGCTGCATCAATATCGTCAGGCCTACGACCTGTACGATGTCGGGCATACCAATCTGCCAGCGGACCAAAGCGGTACGGACATTCGCAACGCCATCATCAACGCGGACAACGAAACCTTCGCCGAGAGCCGCCACATCTACACCAACTCGGAAGTCACGCGACAGCGCCTGCTCAAATACAACGGGTTCGATTCGCAGGTGCTGCTGCCGCCGGTCAACGACCCGGAAGCGCTCACCGGCGGGGAGTATGGCGACTATATTTTTGCCGGTGGCCGCGTCAACAGCATGAAGCGTCAGTACCTGCTCCTGCAGGCGCTCGCCAAAGCCGATCAACGCGTCAAGCTGGTCATTGCCGGCCCTCCCGAGTCCCATGCCGATACGCTGCAACTGCATTCGATCATCAACGAATTCGGCCTGCATGACCGCGTCAAGCTTGACCTTGGCTTCCTGCCCCGTGCCACCTACGTCAACTACGTCAATCAGGCGCTCGCCGTCGCCTACATCCCTTTTGACGAAGATTCGCTGGGCTATGTGGCCATGGAAGCTGCAACGGCGCGCAAAGCGCTGATCACCACGACAGACAGTGGCGGGATCCTTGGCCTGGTCACCCCCCACGAGTCCGGCTGGCGGGCAGAACCCACCGCCGAAAGTCTCGCGGAAGCCATGAATGCCGCTTTTGAGAGCAAGACCCGGACCATCCAGTATGGTGAAGGCGCCCAGGCGCTGTGGAATACGCTGGGCATCAATTGGCCCGAGACCATCGAGGCGCTTCTCAAATGAAACTTGTCATATTCACACCCGGCGTCAAATCCTCTGCCATTGGCCGGATGACGCGCCTCGTGGTGCGTGCACTGCTGAGCCAGCAGCATCACGTTGTTCTGGTACGAACCGAGAGCGCCCATGTCCTGGCCAAAGAGCCGCACGACTTTGGTTGCACCGCCATCCCCTGGACCGACGAAGAGCAGGTTGCTCAAGAAGTGGCCAGCGCCGACTGCCTTGTCTACCAGATCGGCGACAATTACGAGTTTCATGAAGGTGGCGTGGCCTGGCTGCATAAGGCCCCGGGCATTGTTTGCCTGCACGATTTCTTTCTTGGCCACCTGTTCTGGGGCTGGGCGCAACAACGACGCGATGAGGCCAATGACATCCTGACTCAGTGGTATGGCGGCAAAATTGCCACCAACTACTTCAATGTCAGTGACAGCGCCACCTTTATCAGCTCGACACGCGAGACTGCCCCGCTGACCGAATGGATCAGCTCGATGGCCACCGGTGTGATCACCCACAGTAACTGGGGCTGCAAGCGGGTAATGGCTGCGTGTGCAGGTCCGGTTTTCGTGACGCCGCTGGCCTACGATGCACCGGGAGCTGTTGACGCCGAAGAAGAACGCAAAGGTGACGGCAAACTGAAGGTGCTGACGATCGGCCATGTCAACCCGAACAAGCGGGTTGAAAGCTGCATCAAGGCCATCGCAAGCAACGCTTCATTGCGCAAGAACATCAGCTATCGCCTGGTAGGCGCCATTCTTCCGGACGTCGAAAGTAAACTGACCGAAATGGCCGCCAAGGGTGGGGTCGAACTGATCATTTCCAACGAAGTCGACGATGCCACGCTGTCCGAAGCCATCAGAGAAGCCGACGTGATCAGTTGCCTGCGCTGGCCTAGCCTGGAAGCCGCTTCTGCTTCAGCCATTGAAGCGATGCTCTATGGCAAAGCCACGATCGTCACCGACACCGGTTTCTACAAGGAACTACCGGACCAATATGTATTGAAAGTGTCGCCCGACAACGAGATTGAAGATCTGAAAAAGATTTTCCTTTCGCTGCGCAGCAAGCCATCTTCGGCCGCCGAGATCGGCAAACAGGCGCAAGCATGGGCCAAAGAGACTTTCACCGCCGAGAATTACGCTCACAAGCTGGAACAAGCCATTCCGGTCGTGCTTCGAGCGAAGGTGGTGATTTCGGCAGTCGATCATTTTGCGACCATCATCGAAAAATGGTCAGCCAGCCCTGAATTGCTCGGGACTCCGGAGATCCTCAAGCCCTTGAGCATCTTCAATACCAATACGATCGTCTGAACCGGACGTGCGGTGGATCAGCATCTGATCCACCGCAAACCGCCCGCGTTAATGTTGCTTCAAACTTCCAAAAACAAACTGTGCCGTGTCTTTCCAGGCAACGGGTTTGTAGTCACGCTTGATCGCTTCTTCCTTGGCCGCCAGTGCCAGCGGATCAAAAGCATACTTCTGCAGTTCGGCGACCCACGCCGACACATCCCATGGCTCCAGATAATCCAGCAGTTCCCCGCCCACCTCGGGAATCGACGCTGCATTGGAGGCCAGGCAGTACTTGCCGGCAGCCAGGCTTTCTGCAACCGGTAAACCCCAGCCTTCATACAAGGACGGGAATGCCGTCATCATGCAGTTGCGATACAGGTGCATGAGGTCAGAATCCGAAACGTTGTTGAGGATGCGAATGTAGTCCTTTGTCCGCGGGTCAAGCGCGATATCCGACAACAAATCACCTACCCCCCAACCCGGCATCCCGACAAACACCAGTTTCGGCAAATCCTTGACTCCGTCATCGATCAGACGGGTATAGGCACGGTACAGCACCTCATGGTTCTTGCGGCGCTCGATCGTCGACACGAACAATACGAAGCGCTCTTTCAACAAGGCCTGCACATCTGCGCTGATGGTGTCGCTCAACTCATGGGAGAGCTGGCAACCCAACTTGACCACCGCTGTCTCGGGCACAGGGGCACCCAACTCTTCGAGTAGCGCGACCAGATCCTTGCGCGTGCATTCCGAGATACACAGGATCTTGTCCGCACACCACGCAACATCGGCAAAGTAGTTGGCAAACTTGGCGGCCACATCACCGACGCACAGATGCGGCAGTCTTACCGGAATCACGTCGTAGCAGAAAAGAACGACGCGCAGACCAACTTGCTTCTTGAGTTCATAAAGATGCGGCAGGTTCTTGTTGTCCCAGTCCAGCCCAACCGAGATGTAACTATCGCCCTTTGCAAAAGGATGACCGCCGGTGCGCACCTTGTGAAACGAAGGATTGAACACATGGCTGCGATTGGCTGGCCTGAAGAACGCCAGAGTCGCCGACTTCAGGTGTCGAACACCAATCACGGCTTCGACAATGGAGGTACGACGCAATTGAAAGAACTGATAAATGCGCCCGCTCACCTTGGGCGGCAGGCGATTGAGTACCTTGATTGCCTTTTCTTTCAACCGGGCCTCGATTGAACTTTTATTCGAACTGCCTGCAGCGATCCGGCCTGGCGCAGGCATGTGCGCGCCAGAAATTCTTTTCAGGGTGGCAGCGACCTCGGCTGCGTCAATTGCGCTGTAACCGGTGGCATGACTGTAGAAGCAAAACTTCACATCTTCGCCCGCAGCAATCAACTCAAGTGCATGGGTGGCAGCCTCTGCCTCCGTGCGAATAATGCCTACCGCCGGCCGACGCCAGCCGAGAATGGTCGTTACATCAAACCAGGTGGTCATGCTTGCGCCTTCTTTTCAATGACTTCTGCCGCTGCATGCGGGATCGACTCAAGGCTACGGACCCAGGTCAATGGTTCGCGGGAAACCCTGTCCGGCCCGTTGGCATCAATGGTTGCCGGCCCCGTCAGGCGCAGGCGAATCGCCGCATGAAACTCGTCCGGCGTACGGGCAACACTGATTTCCGGCAGATTCAGGTGCTGCTCAAAGCCACGGAAAGCCGACTCTGTGCCAATGACGTACTTGCCCGAATAGATGGCTTCGGCCGTCTTGATGTTGGAACCGCCACCATGAGGAATCGGCAACAGGAACGCATGCGCCAGCGTTTTCACGGCATCCAGGTCTTCATCCGGCAGCATGTAGAGCAGCTGCAGACGCGACAGATTCAGCTGTCCCCAGCGACTGTCACGCAGCGCTGCCTCAAGGTGCTCACACACACTGCCGACCACCACCAGTTTGCTATCCGGCGGTATGCACGCCAGTGAACTGCCGAGGCACTCATTGAAGCCCTTGAAATTAGGCGGGTGGGCGCTGGCAACATAGAGAATCCACGGAGACTGCGGCAGACGCTCTTTCCAGCTGGCGAGCAGCTCCGGCTTCGCCGACCAAGGCGCGATTCCATTGGAGGCAAGCAGTGGTTTCTTCGCCCCCCAGGCCTGGAGAATGTCGTAATCCGCCTGGGTAACGGCCACGGCAATATCGGCTTCAAGAGCCGCCTTGCGCTCCAGTGCCTCGATATCCGCGATGACCGGCTCCGCACCTTTGATAGCGTAGCTGTCGAGGATTTCCTGCTTCAGCGGAGCCTCGATGTTCTGCGATCCGTAAATCAGGCACGCATTGGCGTGCTGCGGCATCTGACGGATCTTCAGTACCAAGGGCCACAGCCACGGCTGCTCGACATGAATCACGTCGATAACCGGCGGCAATTTCTTGAGAATGTCTGCGAACCCGCCTTGTTCCGATGCGGCGAATTCGCCCGAAAGCAAGTCGTTGATCAAGGGAACATAGGTGCCCTTGTATTTCCGGAAGGGGCTGCCAGCGGGAAAACTGACATCGTTGGCTCCCAGGCTCGAAGGCGGATAGCCCTCCGGCTCATAAACCGCCAGATGAGTCACACTCCAGCCATTTTCGCCAAAGGTTTTCGCGATATTGGCAACCCGGACCTGCCCCCCGTGTCGGGGAGAGGCGATCGGATAGGTGCTTAACAATAAAACCGTTTTCAAAATAGGAACCTATTGAATTGATATTTCACAACCTGCACCCGCACCGCAATGGTTCGCTCATCGAGACTCGGGCGCCGTCGAATACCAAAGAAACGAAGACTCAAGCGCCCTTGATCAACAGCTCGATCTCTTTCAAACGCGCCCACATCAACGCCTGATCGCCTCTGGCTTCGACATTGAGCCGTAACAGCGGTTCGGTGTTGGAGCCGCGCAGGTTGAAACGCCAGTCGGCAAAGGAAACGCTGATGCCGTCGGTTCTGTCGATCTCAGGATTCTGCGGCAAATAATGCGCCAGAACCTTCTGCAGCATCGCCGGTACATCCTCGACGCGATAGTTGATCTCGCCGGTGCACGGATAGGCAGCAATGCGCTCGTCGACCAGTTGCGCCAGGGTCTTGCCCGTGGTGGACATCAGGGCCGTCACGAGCAACCAGGGAATCATCCCGCTGTCGCAGTAGGCGAAATCGCGGAAATAGTGGTGAGCGCTCATTTCGCCACCATAAATGGCATCTTCAAGACGCATGCGCTCTTTGATGAAGGCATGCCCGGTCTTGCACAACACCGGCACACCACCGGCCTGCTCCACCTGATCAATGGTATTCCAGGTCAGGCGCGGGTCATGAATGATTTTGCTTTCAGGGTGTTGCTTGAGCAGCATTTCTGCCAGCAACCCGACCAGATAATAGCCTTCGATAAACCGGCCGGTTTCATCGAAAAAGAAGCAGCGGTCGAAATCGCCGTCCCATGCCAGCCCGACATCACAGCCATTGTCGAGCAGCGCCTGGCGGGTCAGCTCGCGATTTTCCGGCAGCAGCGGATTGGGTACGCCGTTGGGAAAATGGCCATCTGGCTCGGCATTGATCACTACCCATTCGAACGGCAGCTTGTCGATCAGGGCCTGCAACACCGGACCGGCCGCGCCATTGCCCGGATCGGCCAGCACTTTCAGCGGCTTGAGCTCTGCGACGTTGATATAGGTGAGCAAGTGATCGATGTAGCGGCTCTTATCGAGCTCATGCCGAACTTCACCAGCCTTGTCCGCCAGCGCACCGAGATCGCCGCTTTCCACCCGGTCACGAATCGCATTGAGGCCTGTGTCGCCACTGATCGGTCGCGACTGCGACTTGACCAGCTTCATCCCGTTGTAGCCTTTTGGATTGTGGCTGGCGGTGATCATCACCCCGCCGTCGGCACCGAATGCACTGGTGGCAAAATAGACCTCTTCGGTACCGCACAGTCCGATATCTATGACATCCGCGCCCGCCTCCCTCAAACCCCGGGTCATCGCCTCGGCGAGCATCGGGCTTTCCAGGCGCATGTCTCGCCCCAGCACAATGCTTTTAGCTTGCAGCTCAACGACCATTGCACGGCCAATTCGATAAGCGACATCCTCGTTCAGGTCGGACGGCACTTCGCCACGGATGTCATAAGCCTTGAAGCATCGGGTTTTGATCGGGGTATGCATTTTGATCTCTTGCCTGGTAGTCCGAGACGGCGGATGGGGAGCGCCACGGCTGTGTGTCATCTATAGGGATTGAAGTCGCAGGTGGGCACATGCAAATAAGCCTGATCGGCAAAACAATCACCGACCAGGCTTATGACTGGCAGCACGCGGTTACTTGTCAACGCGGCCGTAGTTGTCTTCAAAACGCACGATATCGTCTTCACCCAGATAATCGCCGCTTTGCACTTCAATGAGGACGAGGTCAATCACGCCCGGGTTCATCAGGCGATGCTGGTGTCCGGCACGAATGAACGTCGATTCGTTGGTGTTGAGCATCAGTTCCTGCTGGTCGTTGACCACCACGGCCATCCCGCTGACAACAATCCAGTGCTCACTGCGATGGTGATGCATCTGCAATGAGAGCGAAGCCTTCGGTTTCACGACGATACGCTTGATCTTGAAGCGCTCGCCATTTTCCAGGGTGGTGTAGGTACCCCATGGCCGGTGGACCGTGCGATGCAGCAAATGCACCGTATGACTGCAGGCCTTGAGCTGGTTGACGATGTGCTTCACATCCTGGGCATGGTCCTTGTGGGCGATCATCACCGCATCCGGGGTGTCGATGACCAACAGGTCTTCCACACCGACCAGAGCTGTCAGACGCCCCTCACTGTTCACATAGTTGTTGCGCGAACCGTGAGACAGCACTTCACCTTCGAAGCGGTTGCCGTTTTCGTCTGGCGCAGTCAATTCGCTTACGGCGTTCCAGGAACCGATGTCACTCCAGCCGATATCGCAAGGAATGGTCGCGACCTTGTCCGAGCGCTCCATCAGCGCATAGTCGATGGAGATATCCGGCACCTGGGCGAAGCTTTCGCTATCCAGAGCCAGGCAACGGTATTTGCTGGACGAGGTCAGACGCGACACCTCGATGGTTTTGGCAACAGCCTCGACGACGTCGGGCGCATGCAGACGCAGCTCTTCCAGAACGGTGCCGACACGGAAGCAGAACATGCCCGAGTTCCAGAAGTAGTTGCCAGCACCTACGTAAGCCTGTGCGGTTTCCAGATCCGGCTTTTCGACAAACCGCGCGACCTTCAAACCACCGTTGAGCGGGGCATCCTTTTGCGCTTCGATGTAGCCAAAGCCCGTTTCAGGATACGTCGGCTGAATACCGAAAGTGACAAGCCAGCCTTCACCTGCCAGCGCAACCGCGCTGGCAACTGCGGCGGCGAAGGCCTTTTCGTCCTTGATCAGGTGATCGGCTGCCAGCACCAGCATATGGGCGTCGGGGCCATGAGTGGCCTCCAGTTGCAATGCTGCCGCCGCTACTGCCGCCGCAGTGTTGCGCCCGAACGGTTCGAGGATGAACCCTTGCGCATGCTTGGCGGTATTGACCACCCCGTACTCGTCTTCAGTCTTGAACAGCAACTCACGGTTGGTCACCGTAAGGACTTCCACGACACCTTCAAGACGTGAAGCACGCAGGAACGTCTTCTGGATCAGATTCTGGCCATCCGGCAAATCCATGAAGGGCTTGGGATGGGCTTCACGGGAAACAGGCCACAACCGGCTGCCCACTCCGCCAGACAAAATTACGGGAATCAGTTCCATGCTCTAAGTCCTTAATCCCCTTTCCTGCGGTGATCTTCAGGAAAGCAGGCTCAGTTATGTTTCTAGTCGTTCCTGCACCGAATCAGGTGAAGGACCCTTGCCCCGTCTGCCCGCTTCAAGGCGACGGAACCCATGACACTCGCACCTTTACAAGCGTCGAATACATTGCCCGATACTGTCGGCCATTCTACAGCGGCTGCCCGCTATTAATAACTCGACAATTGAATGCAACAGACCGACGCCAAGGGCAAAACGGCCATCAATGCGACGGCTGATCCAGCAACTTCTGCAAATATTGACCATAACCGGTTTTCTTCAGGCGTTGTGCCTGGGCATCGACCTGCTCAGCGGTAATCCAGCCGTTGTGATACGCGATTTCTTCCAGGCAAGCGACCTTCAAGCCCTGGCGATGCTCGATGGTATGCACGAAGTGACCGGCTTCAAGCAGCGAGTCGTGTGTACCGGTATCCAGCCAGGCGAAACCGCGACCCAACATTTCGACGTTGAGCGTCTTTTGTTCCAGATAAGCGCGGTTGATGTCGGTAATTTCCAGCTCGCCACGCTCTGAAGGCTTGATGTTTTTAGCGATTTCCACGACCTGGTTATCGTAAAAATACAGGCCGGTGACCGCGTAATTGGATTTCGGTTTTTGCGGCTTCTCTTCAATGCTCAGCGCGCTGCCGTTGGCATCGAACTCCACCACCCCGAAACGCTCCGGATCGGAAACGTGATAACCGAAGACCGTCGCCCCCGAAGGCTGGGCATTGGCGGAGCGCAGGTTCTCGGTGAAATATTGTCCGTAGAAAATATTGTCGCCGAGAATCAGGCAGCAAGGGTCGTCGCCAATGAACTCTTCACCAATGATGAAGGCTTGCGCAAGCCCGTCGGGACTTGGCTGTTCGGCATAACTCAACTCGATCCCGTACAGGCTGCCATCACCCAGCAACTTGCGGAAATTCGGCAAGTCCTCCGGGGTGGAAATGATCAGGATTTCACGCATGCCTGCCAGCATCAGTACCGACAGCGGGTAAAAAATCATCGGTTTATCGTAGATGGGCAGCAGCTGCTTGGACACGCCCAGGGTGACCGGGTGCAAACGAGTCCCCGAGCCGCCGGCCAGAATGATGCCTTTACGGTTAGTCTTGATCATTTATTCAGAATTTCCCTGAGCATTCGGGTTACACCACTTTGCCAGTCCGGCAAGTGTAGAGAAAAGGCGTCACACAACTTCCGTGTATTCAAACGAGAATTCAAGGGACGGCACGCCGGCGTCGGATAGGCGCTGGTAGGAATCGGGTCGATCGCAGTGACCGCGAACGCTTCGCCGCAGGTACGGGCAAAGTCAATCACAAAGGACGCATAACCATGCCAGGACACTTCCCCGCCGGCCACCAGGTGGTACACGCCGGACAACTGCGGATCCAGCTTGACGCGCTGAATCGCCAGAGCGGTGACATCGGCAATCAGATCCGCCCCCGTTGGCGCACCAATCTGGTCGCAAATGACCTTCAGGGTTTCGCGCTCTTTGGCCAGGCGCATCATGGTTTTGGCAAAGTTGCTGCCCCGGGCGCCGTAAACCCAGCTGGTTCGAAAAATCAGATGTTTGCAGCCCGAGGCAATAATGGCGTTTTCACCAGCCATTTTGCTCGCGCCATAATGATTCAGCGGATCGACGGCATCTGTTTCCACCCAGGGCGTGGTTCCCTGGCCGTTGAATACATAGTCGGTCGAATAGTGAATCAGCCATGCCCCCAAGGCCGCCGCCTCTTCAGCCATGACCTGACTGGCCTGAGCGTTCACACAATCGGCCAGTTGCGTCTCGACCTCAGCCTTGTCGACGGCGGTGTATGCAGCAGCGTTGACAATGACATCGGGACGAAGCGTGCGAATCGTGGCGCGCAGCCCGACGAGGTCGCAGAGATCTGCGCAAAGGCCATCTGCGCCGTGACGATCAAGGGCAATCAACTGGCCGAGCGGAGCGAGCGAGCGCTGAAGCTCCCACCCGACTTGCCCGCTTTTGCCAAGCAGCAGAATTTTCATCACTGGCTCGAACGATCCGCATAATTCTGATCGATCCATTGCTGGTAGGCGCCGCTCTTCACATGTGCAACCCAATCAGCATTGCTCAAATACCATTCGACCGTTTTACGGATCCCGGTCTCAAAGGTTTCCTCTGGCGTCCAGCCCAGCTCACGCTGGATCTTGCTGGCATCGATTGCATAACGCTGGTCGTGGCCAGGTCGATCCTGCACATAAGTGATCAGACTGGCGTGCGGGCAATAGGCCGAATCGGGGCGCAACTCATCGAGCAACGCACACAGCGTGTGCACTACTTCAATATTCTGCTTTTCGTTATGGCCGCCAATGTTGTAAGTCTGGCCGACCACACCTTCGGTCACGACTTTATAAAGCGCGCGGGCATGATCCTCGACATAAAGCCAGTCACGTACCTGGTCACCTTTGCCATACACCGGCAAGGGTTTGCCTTCCAGCGCATTGAGGATAATCAGCGGAATGAGCTTCTCGGGAAAGTGACACGGACCGTAGTTGTTCGAGCAATTGGTGACCAGGGTCGGAAGGCCGTAGGTTCTGGCCCACGCACGCACCAGGTGATCGGAACTGGCCTTGCTGGCCGAATATGGCGAACTCGGTTGATAGGGTGTCTCTTCGGTGAACAGGTCTTCAGGCCCTTCAAGGTCGCCGTACACCTCATCCGTCGAGATATGGTGGAAGCGAAAAGCGGCCTTGCGCACATCGTCCTGGGCCAGCCAATAGTGGCGTGCTGCCTCCAGCAAGGTGTACGTACCAATGATGTTGGTCTGAATGAATTCGGAGGGCCCGGAAATCGAACGGTCGACATGGGACTCTGCCGCCAGGTGCATGATCGCATCCGGCTGATGCGCTTGCAGCACACGGTCTATCTGCTGGCGATCGCAGATATCCACTCGCTCGAAAACATAACGTTCGTCCTGACTGACTTGCGCCAGCGATTCAAGATTACCGGCATACGTCAGCTTGTCGACGTTCACTACGGAGTCGGTTGTATTGGAAATAATATGACGAATAACTGCCGAGCCAATAAACCCGGCGCCGCCGGTCACTAGAATTTTCACGCGAAACCATACCCTTGAGTTGCTGACAGTACCGCCAATCGAGCGCTGTCCGGTCCATGATCGCAACTGTCATTACATCGAAAGGCGTCTGCCGAAGCCAGCCTTTGACGACGCGCAAACAGGCCGCTATCGAATAAGGGCGGCATTTTACAGCTTAATGAACGATTTACTAATGGATATAGATGGACCAGAGCGCAATTTCGACAGATACCCCGCCGCTGCCATTTCAGACCAGACGCTTGCGCGAGGCTCTGGACGAACGCCCCAGAAACCAGGCGAGTATTGGACCAATCAACATACCGACAAGCAACGCCAAAACCATTACAAGCGATGCCGGAAGTTGTGGAGCCGACCAGCCGAGGAATATCAGCGAGATCGATTGCTGGTTTTCCAGAACGAATGCCAGAACAACCAACACCAGCAAAAGAATGAATGCGCCAAGAAGCATGCGCTTGAGATTACGCATGAAAAACTCCCTGCAGAGTCGCGACTGTCAAATCTCGTCCTCCTCTTCGTTCACCCGATCACGCAGCTCTTTACCTGGCTTGAAATGCGGAACGAATTTGCCGTCAAGGCTGACCGACTGGCCGGTTTTTGGATTGCGGCCTACGCGCGGGGCACGATAGTGCAATGAGAAGCTGCCAAACCCACGGATCTCGATACGATCACCGGTCGCCAGACATTGGGACATTTGTTCAAGCATGGTCTTGATGGCCAGCTCCACATCCTTGGATGAGAGTAGCCCTTGATGGGTGACAATTCGTTCGATCAACTCCGACTTCGTCATATTTTTCCCTTCTTTTTCAAGCAGCTAGATCAGCGCTTGAAAGGTTTTAGCACGCCCGGAAGATTTTGAACAGCCCAGGGATTGACATATCTTCCTCGGCGCCGAAACGCCCGTTTTCAGGGCATCAAACCCGCAAACACGCTCTACCGGCATATCACCAGCATCGTGCGGGTGACGTAGCCTGCCGGGTTGAAGCCAAAAGGAAACTCCTCCTCATCCCTGGCATCGTCAGATCGCGTGATCACCTTGTATCCAGCCCCCTTGCACTCCTTCGCCGCACGCCGCTGACACTTGTCCCAGCCAGAGCCCAATCCGGAGCAGTCTATCTCTATGCCACTGACACCTCGCACCGCATGGGTCTTGGCGCTGGTGGTACAGCCCGCTAGAACCACAGCAGCCAAGAGGACGATAAACTTGTTCATTCACTTCCTTATGCCAGGCGAAGCCCGACGACTACACGCTTAAGACCTAGCTTAGTCGTGAATAGGCGATTGATCCGATTAAAGAAACAGACCATCAGGTAAATGATTTGGTTTCACCTACAAGCACACTCATAAAAAAGGACGGCAAAAATCGGTAAATCGCAGGCACAAAAAAGGGCGACCGAAGTCGCCCTTTTTCATGATCAAGCAGAACTTAGTTCTGTTTGGCCATTGCTTGCTTCAGCAGAGCAGCCATAGTGGTATCGGCTGGAGCTTCCTGAACGGAGTTCAGGCTCTGGATAGCTTCTTTCTCTTCAGCATCGTCTTTCGATTTGATCGACAGCTGAATTACACGGCTCTTACGATCAACGCTGATGATCTTGGCTTCTACTTGCTGGCCTTCTTTCAGAACGTTGCGCGCGTCTTCAACGCGGTCACGGCTGATTTCGGAGGCTTTCAGAGTCGCTTCGATATCGTCGGCCAGAACGATGATGGCGCCTTTGGCGTCAACTTCTTTCACGGTGCCAGTAACGATTGCGCCTTTGTCGTTAACCGAGACGTACTCGGAGAACGGATCGCTTTCCAGTTGCTTGATGCCCAGGGAGATGCGCTCGCGCTCTGGATCAACCGACAGGATAACGGTGTCCAGCTCGTCGCCCTTCTTGAAACGACGTACGGCTTCTTCGCCCACTTCGTTCCAGGAGATGTCGGACAGGTGAACCAGACCGTCGATGCCGCCGTCCAGACCAATGAAGATACCGAAATCGGTGATCGACTTGATGGTGCCGGAGATCTTGTCGCCCTTGTTGAACTGGCCAGAGAAGTCTTCCCACGGGTTCGACTTGCACTGCTTGATGCCCAGGGAGATACGACGACGCTCTTCGTCGATGTCCAGAACCATGACTTCCACTTCGTCGCCGACTTGTACGACTTTCGAAGGGTGGATGTTCTTGTTGGTCCAGTCCATTTCCGAAACGTGTACCAGACCTTCAACGCCTTCTTCCAGCTCAGCGAAGCAGCCGTAGTCAGTCAGGTTGGTTACACGAGCGGTAACGCGAGTGCTTTCTGGGTAACGGGCTTTGATAGCAACCCATGGATCTTCGCCCAGTTGCTTCAGGCCCAGGGAAACACGGTTGCGTTCGCGATCGTATTTCAGAACCTTAACGTCGATTTCGTCACCAACGTTGACGATCTCGGAAGGATGCTTGATGCGCTTCCAGGCCATGTCGGTGATGTGCAGCAGGCCGTCCACGCCACCCAGATCGACGAATGCGCCGTAATCGGTGAGGTTTTTGACGATACCTTTGACTTGCTGGCCTTCCTGCAGGGATTCCAGCAGAGCTTCACGCTCGGCGGAGTTCTCGGCTTCCAGGACGCTGCGACGGGAAACGACAACGTTGTTGCGCTTCTGGTCCAGCTTGATGACCTTGAATTCCAGCTCTTTGCCTTCCAGGTGCGTGGTGTCGCGCACTGGACGGACGTCAACCAGGGAGCCTGGCAGGAACGCACGGATGCCGTTAACGTCGACAGTGAAGCCGCCTTTAACCTTACCGTTGATAACGCCCTTGACCACTTCCTCAGCTGCGAAGGCTGCTTCCAGAACGATCCAGCATTCAGCGCGCTTGGCTTTTTCACGGGACAGCTTGGTTTCACCGAAACCGTCTTCAACCGAGTCCAGCGCAACGTGAACTTCGTCACCGACATTGATAGTCAGATCGCCAGCGTCGTTGTAGAACTGCTCAAGCGGGATGAGTGCTTCAGACTTCAGGCCAGCGTGAACGGTTACCCAGCGAGCTTGGTAATCGATATCAACGATAACACCGGTGATGATGGAGCCTGCCTGAAGGTTCAGGGTTTTTAGGCTTTCTTCAAAGAGTTCCGCAAAGCTTTCGCTCATTTTAATTCCTGTAAATGAGGGCGAAGGATACGCCCATCTCCACACCCCAGACGGTGTGGGTTAGTTTCATATAGAAGAAGCGCCGCAGGACTATGACTGGTCCCCTGCAACCTTCTTGGTCACCCGGCGATATCGCGAATGGCGATCTCGCTCATGATGCGTTCAAGCACCTGATCGATGGACAACTCCGTGGAATCCAACTGTATCGCGTCGGCCGCCGGTTTGAGCGGGGCCACTGCGCGCTGGGTATCACGCTCGTCGCGTGCACGGATCTCATCTAGCAGACTCGACAGACTAACACCCTCGACTTTGCCCTTCAACTGCAAATATCGACGGCGCGCCCTCTCCTCGGCACTGGCGGTCAGGAAAATCTTCAGCGGTGCATCGGGAAACACCACCGTACCCATGTCGCGACCATCGGCCACCAGGCCCGGCGCTTCCTGGAAAGCACGCTGGCGCTGCAGCAGCGCCTCGCGTACGGCGGGCAATGCAGCCACTTGCGAAGCGCCGGAACCGACGCTTTCGGTGCGAATGACATCGCTGACTTCATCACCTTCCAGAATGATTCGCTGCAACTGACCTTCGGTCGCCGCAATGAACTGCACATCCAGATGAGCGGCGAGTTTCTTCAGCAGCTCTTCATTGGTCAGATCAACGCCATGGTTATGCGCGGCAAAGGCGAGCAAACGGTAAAGCGCACCGGAATCCAGCAGGTTCCAGCCCAGACGCTTGGCCAGAATCCCGGCTACGGTGCCTTTGCCCGAGCCGCTTGGCCCATCAATGGTGATGACCGGTGCAATGTTTTTCACGACTGAGCCTCTTGTGCCACACGAATGCCGACCTGCCCGCACAATGCGAGGAAGTTGGGGAACGACGTCGCGACGTTGGCGCAATCATGGATGCGGATCGGTGCGGTGGCACGCAGGGAGGCCACACTGAAAGCCATTGCGATACGGTGATCGCCGTGACCATGCACTTCGCCGCCGCCGATCTGGCCGCCGTCGATGATGATGCCGTCCGGAGTCGGCTGGCATTTGACGCCCAGCGCCAACAGGCCGTCCGCCATCACTTGAATACGATCCGATTCCTTGACCCGCAGCTCTTCAGCGCCGGTCAGCACGGTGCGCCCTTCAGCACAGGCAGCAGCCACGAACAGCACCGGGAATTCGTCGATCGCCAACGGGACCAACTCTTCCGGAATCTCGATACCTTTAAGCTTAGCTGCCCGCACGCGCAGGTCAGCCACAGGCTCGCCGCCGACTTCACGCTGGTTTTCCAGAGTGATGTCCGCACCCATCAGGCGCAGGATGTCGATAACACCGGTACGAGTCGGGTTGATGCCGACGTGCTCAAGCACCAGCTCCGAACCTTCGGCGATCGACGCTGCCACCAGGAAGAATGCCGACGACGAGATGTCACCCGGCACTTCAATGTGGGTCGCAGTCAACTTGCCACCGGACTCGACCGAAGCCGTCGCACCTTCAACGCTGACCGGGTAGCCGAAACCACGCAGCATGCGCTCGGTGTGGTCGCGAGTCGGAGCCGGCTCGGTCACAGTGGTCTTGCCTTCGGCGTACAGGCCGGCGAGCAGCAGGCAGGATTTCACCTGGGCGCTGGCCATCGGCATGGTGTAGGTCAGCCCCTTGAGCTTGTGACCTCCGCGAATGGTCATCGGCGGACGACCTTCGGCAGCGGTTTCGATCACGGCGCCCATTTCACGCAGTGGATTGGCCACGCGATTCATCGGACGCTTGGACAGCGAAGCGTCACCCGTCAGGGTGCTGTCGAAGTCCTGCGCGGCCAGCAGGCCGGACAGCAGGCGCATCGACGTACCGGAGTTGCCCAGATAGATCGGGCCCGGTGCCGGTTTCAGGCCGTGCAGGCCGACACCGTGAATGGTCACGCGGCCGTGGTGCGGGCCTTCGATGACCACACCCATGTCGCGGAAAGCCTGCAAGGTCGCCAGGGCGTCTTCGCCCTCGAGGAAACCTTCCACTTCAGTCACGCCTTCAGCCAAGGAGCCGAGCATGATCGAGCGGTGGGAAATCGATTTGTCACCCGGTACGCGAATCCGACCGGAAAGGCGGCCACCAGGTTGAGCCAGGAAGATCAGATCGTTGGAATTCATAGCGTCCACATAGGCCCTGCGGGCCAGGATTTTACTGAAATGCTCGCGGGCAACCCGGGCGCGCGTGAAGACGCCCAATAATTGGTGCCCATCCCCTGCATCGACCGCGTCGCGCAAGGCGTCGAGGTCGCTGCGAAATGTATCGAGTGTGCGCAGGACAGCCTCGCGATTGGCGAGGAAGATGTCGTGCCACATCACCGGGTCGCTTCCGGCGATTCTTGTGAAATCGCGGAAACCGCCCGCAGCGTAACGGAAGATCTCAAGATTTTCATTGCGCTTGGCCAACGAATCGACCAGACCGAAGGCCAGCAGGTGCGGCAGATGACTGGTCGCAGCCAACACTTCATCGTGACGCTCGACCTGCATGTGCTCGACGTCTGCGCCCAATTCGCGCCACAAGCGATCGACCACCGCCAGCGCCGCCGGATCGGTTTGCTCAAGCGGTGTCAGGATCACCTTGTGCCGACGGAACAGTTCAGCGTTGGAAGCTTCCACCCCGCTCTGCTCGGAACCGGCAATCGGATGCCCCGGCACGAAACGCGCCGGCATGCCGCCGAACGCCTCGGTCGCCGCACGCACCACATTGCCCTTGGCACTGCCGACATCAGTGAGAATCGCCGCGCCCAGATCAACGCTCGCCAGACGGGCCAGCACTTTTTCCATGGCCAGGATCGGCACCGCCAGCTGAATCACGTCGGCGCCCTGACACGCGGCGATCAGATCGTCCTCGCAACGATCCACCACCCCCAACTCGACCGCCAGCTTGCGCGATTGCGGGTCGAGATCGACCCCGACCACTTCGCGACACACGCCGCTTTCACGCAAGCCTTTGGCAAACGAACCACCGATCAACCCCAGACCGACCACCACAAGGCGCCCGATCATAGGTGCAGCAGATTGCAGTGCAGTGACATCACCCACGAGCCAGAACCTTGCGCAGCGCTTCGAGGAAGCGGCTGTTTTCCGCTGGCAGACCGATGGTCACCCGCAGGTGGTTCGGCATGCCGTAGTTGGCCACTGGACGCACGATCACGCCTTCGCGCAGCAGTCCCTGGAACACCGGGGCAGCGACCTGAGCGAGATCGACGCAGATGAAGTTGCCTTTGGATTCGATCCAGCCCAGACCCAGCTCACGGAAACCGGCTTGCAGTTGCTGCATGCCCGACTCGTTGAGCTGACGGCTTTGCGCCAGATACTCATCGTCCTTCAATGCTGCACAGGCTGCCGCGAGGGCGAGGCTGTTGACGTTGAACGGCTGGCGAACGCGGTTCAGCACGTCAGCGACCACTGGAGTCGACAGACCGTAGCCAACGCGCAGTGCCGCCAGACCGTAAGCTTTGGAGAAGGTGCGCGAAACCAGCAGGTTCGGATACGCGGCAAGGAAGTCCAGACCGTCCGGCAAATCACTGCCTTCGGCGTACTCGATGTAAGCCTCGTCCAGCACCACCAGAACGTGCTCCGGCACATCCTGCAGGAACTCGTCCAGCGCTTCGGCGCCGAACCAGGTACCGGTCGGGTTGTTCGGGTTGGCGATGAATACCACGCGGGTGTTGGCGTCGATGGCCGCGAGCATGGCCGGCAGGTCATGCCCCCAATCCTTGGCCGGAACCACTTTGGCCTGAGCGCCAACGGCCTGAGTCGCAATCGGATAGACAGCAAACGCATGCTCACTGAACACTGCGTTCAGGCCCGGCGCCAGATAGGCGCGCGCCACCAGCTCGAGAATGTCGTTGGAACCGTTACCCAGAGTGACCTGGCTCAGCTCGACGCGGCACTGCTCGGCCAACAGGGATTTCAGTGCAAAACCGTTGCCGTCCGGATAACGGGTCAGCTCGGCCAGCTCTTCACGGATCGCCGCCAGCGCTTTCGGGCTGGCGCCCAGCGGGTTTTCGTTGCTCGCCAGTTTGACGATTTTCGCCGGATCCAGATCCAGCTCGCGGGCCAGCTCATCCACAGGCTTGCCCGGAACATACGGCGAAAGTTGTTGCACGCCCGGCTGTGCCAGAGCGAGGAAGTTGCCACTCATTTGCTACCGCCCTTAGAGAACTGCTTTCGGGTAGGAACCCAGCACTTTGAGTGCTACTGCTTCCTGACTGATCTTTTCCAGCACACCTTTGATCAACGGATCACGGTGGTGGCCGACGAAGTCGATGAAGAACACGTAGGTCCATTTGCCGCTGCGCGACGGACGGGTTTCGATCCGGGTCAGGTCGATGCCGTTGTCATGGAACGGCACCAGCAGCTCGTGGAGCGCGCCGGGCTTGTTGCTCATCGAGACGATGATCGAAGTCTTGTCGTCGCCGGTCGGTGGCACTTCCTGGTTACCGATCATCAGGAAGCGCGTCGAGTTGTCCGGACGGTCTTCGATCTTCTCCGCCAGACGCGTCAGACCATACAGCCCTGCCGCCATGTCGCCGGCAATCGCCGCCGAGTTCCACTCGCCCTTGACCCGCTTCGCCGCTTCGGCGTTGCTGGACACCGCCACGCGCTCGACATTCGGGTAGTGCGCGTCCAGCCACTTGCGGCACTGGGCCAGCGACTGCGCGTGGGAGTAGATGCGACTGATGCTGTCGGTCTTGGTGTTTTCACCAACCAACAAGTGATGGTGAATGCGCAGCTCGACTTCGCCGCAGATCACCATGTCGTGTTCGAGGAAGCTATCCAGCGTGTGGTTGACCGCGCCCTCGGTGGAGTTCTCCACCGGCACCACGCCAAAATTCACCGCACCTGCTGCCACCTCACGGAACACTTCGTCGATCGCCGCCATCGGCTTGCTGATCACCGCGTGACCGAAGTGTTTCATGGCCGCCGCCTGGGTGAAAGTGCCCTCAGGCCCCAGATAAGCCACTTTCAGCGGCTGCTCCAGCGCCAGGCACGAGGACATGATTTCGCGGAACAACCGCGCCATCTCTTCGTTACCCAGCGGCCCCTGATTGCGCTCCATCACCCGCTTGAGCACCTGAGCTTCACGCTCGGGACGATAGAACACCGGCACTTCGCCTTCGGCCAGCGAGGCCATCTTTACTCGCGCGACTTCCTGGGCGCAACGCGCACGCTCACTGATCAGCTCGAGGACCTTGGTGTCCAGAGCGTCGATGCGAACGCGCAGTGCCTTGAGTTCTTGCTCGGACATCAGCCGTGTTCCTTCTCGAATTCAGCCATGTACGCCACCAGCGCATTGACGGCGTTGATGTCGACGGCGTTGTAGATGGAGGCGCGCATGCCGCCCACGGAGCGGTGGCCCTTGAGGTTGAGCAGGCCACGCGCGTCGGCACCGGCCAGGAACGGCTTGTCCAGACGGTCGTCAGCCAGACGGAACGGCACGTTCATCCACGAGCGGTCGGACTTGTTGATCGGGTTGCTGTAGAGGCCGCTGGCGTCGATGAAATCGTACAGCGTGCGCTGCTTGACGTCGTTGAGTTTGGCGATGACTTCGACACCGCCCTGCTCTTTCAGCCACTGGAACACCAGGCCGGACAGGTACCAGGCCAGGGTCGGCGGGGTGTTGTACATCGAGCCGTTATCGGCCGCGACCTTGTAGTCGAGCATGGTCGGGCACAGCGAACGGGCCTTGCCCAGCAGATCTTCGCGGATGATGTTGACGACGATGCCGCTCGGGCCGATGTTCTTCTGCGCGCCGGCGTAGATCATGCCGAAACGCGAGATATCGACCGGACGCGACAGAATGTCCGAAGACATGTCAGCCACCAGCGGCACGTCGCCGGTTTCCGGGATCCACTGAAACTCCAGACCGCCGATGGTTTCATTCGGCGCGTAGTGAACGTAAGCGGCGTCTTTCGACAGGTTCCACTCGTTCTGGCCCGGGATGGCGAAATAGTCGTAAGGCTTGGCGGTAGCGGCAACGTTGACGTGACCGTAGCGCGAGGCCTCTTCAATGGCTTTCTGCGACCAGATACCGGTGTCGATGTAGTCGGCAGAGCCGCCTTCAGGCAACAGGTTCAGTGGAATCTGCGCGAATTGCTGGCTGGCGCCACCTTGCAGAAACAGCACTTTATAGTTCGACGGGATATTCAGCAGGTCACGCAGATCCTGCTCGGCCTGGGTGGCGATGGACACGAACTCATCGCTGCGATGGCTCATTTCCATGACCGACAAACCCTTGCCGTGCCAATCAAGGAGTTCACCCTGGGCGCGCTGCAGGACAGCTTCAGGAAGCGCCGCAGGACCGGCGCAGAAGTTATAGGCTCGCTTGCTCACATCCAATCTCGCTCTGATTTGGTGGTATCACATATCAGTCGGCGCCAATCGTGTGTGGGAGCGAGCTTGCTCGCGAAAGCGGACTGACATTCAACAACAATGTCGCCTGTTACTCCGCTTTCGCGAGCAAGCTCGCTCCCACAGGGTTCATCATGGGCGTCGATATTTCATACCGGACAAATAACAAGGGGGCGAATTCTCATCCGCCCCCTCGTTTGCCCGCTTATTCTTGCGGTTCTTCGTCTGCTGCGGCGTCGAGTTGCTGGTCTTCGCCAGCATCGTCGCTCACGACGCTGCCTTCGAACTCCTCGCCCTCTTCACCTTCAAGCTCTTCACCTTCGACTTCCGACGGCTCCTGAACCCGCTCCAGACCGACCAGGGTTTCATCCTTGGCCAGCTTGATCAGCGTCACACCTTGCGTGTTACGACCCAGGCTCGACACTTCGTCGACACGGGTACGCACCAGGGTGCCCTGATCGGAAATCAGCATGATTTCTTCCCCGTCGAGCACCTGCACCGCACCGACCAGACGGCCGTTACGCTCGTTGCTGACCATGGCGATCACGCCTTGGCCGCCACGCTTGTACTCAGGGAACTCGGTGATCGCGGTGCGCTTGCCATAACCACGCTCGGAAGCGGTGAGGATCTGGCTGCCTTCTTCCGGGATCAGCATCGAAATCAGCTTCTGCCCTTCTGGCAGACGCATGCCGCGCACACCACGGGCGGTACGGCCCATCGCACGGACGTCGGACTCTTTGAAGCGGGTGACTTTGCCGCCGTCAGAGAACAGCATCACTTCACGCTCGCCATCGGTGATGGCCGCGGAGATCAGCACGTCGCCTTCGTCCAGCTCCAGCGCGATCAGACCGACGCTGCGCTGACGGCTGAAGGATTCCAGCGGGGTCTTCTTCACGGTGCCGTTGGCGGTCGCCATAAAGATGTAGTGACCTTCGGTGTATTCCTCGACCGGCAGCATGGTGGTGATGTATTCACCGTCATCCAGCGGCAGAAGGTTGACCAGCGGACGACCACGGGCGGCGCGCGATGCTTCCGGAATTTCGTAAGTCTTGAGCCAGTACACCTTGCCCTTGCTGGAGAACAGCAGCAGCGTGGTGTGGCTGTTGGCAACCAGCAGGTGAGCGATGTAGTCCTCATCCTTGACGCCAGTCGCCGATTTGCCTTTACCGCCACGACGCTGAGCCTGGTACGCCGCCAATGGCTGGGTCTTGGCGTAGCCACCGTGGGAAATGGTCACGACGCGCTCTTCTTCCGGGATCATGTCACCCAGGGTCAGGTCGAGACGGGCATCGAGAATTTCGGTGCGGCGCACGTCGCCGTATTCGGCGCGGATCACTTCCAGCTCTTCGCGGATCACTTCCATCAGGCGCACGGCGCTGTTGAGGATGCGGATCAGCTCGCCGATCTGGTTGAGGATCTCTTGATACTCGGCCAGCAGCTTCTCGTGCTCCAGACCGGTCAGACGGTGCAGACGCAGTTCGAGAATGGCTTGCGCCTGCTCTGGCGACAGGAAGTACTTGCCTTCGCGCAGACCGTATTGCGGATCGAGGTTTTCCGGACGGCACGAGTCCGCACCGGCACGTTCAACCATCGCCACCACCGCCGAGGATTCCCATGGGGTGCTGACCAGCGCCTCTTTCGCTTCCGACGGGGTCGGCGAAGCCTTGATCAGGGCGATGACCGGGTCGATGTTCGACAGAGCAACGGCCTGACCTTCGAGGATGTGACCACGCTCGCGCGCCTTGCGCAGTTCGAACACGGTACGACGGGTGACCACTTCGCGACGGTGACGGACGAAGGCTTCCAGCAGATCCTTGAGGTTCAGGATGCGCGGGCGGCCGTCGATCAGCGCAACAATGTTGATGCCGAATACCGATTGCAGCTGGGTCTGGGCGTAGAGGTTGTTGAGGATCACCTCAGGCACTTCGCCGCGACGCAGCTCGATCACGACGCGCATACCGTCCTTGTCGGACTCGTCACGCAGCTCGGTGATGCCTTCGAGCTTCTTCTCTTTGACCAGTTCGGCGATCTTCTCGATCAGACGCGCCTTGTTCAGCTGGTACGGCAGCTCGGTGATAACGATCTGCTGACGACCACCGACCTTGTCGATGTCTTCGATGATCGAGCGGGCGCGCATGTAAATACGGCCACGACCGGTACGGTAGGCTTCGATGATGCCGGCGCGACCGTTGATGATCGCGGCGGTCGGGAAGTCCGGACCGGGGATGTATTGCATCAGTTCATCGACGGTCAGCTCAGGGTTGTCGATGAGCGCCAGGCAACCGTCGATGACTTCACCGAGGTTGTGCGGCGGAATGTTGGTCGCCATACCCACGGCGATACCGCTGGAGCCGTTGACCAGCAGGTTGGGGATACGGGTCGGCATGACCGCCGGGATCATTTCGGTGCCGTCGTAGTTCGGCACCCAGTCCACGGTTTCCTTGTGCAGGTCAGCCAGCAGCTCGTGCGCCAGCTTGGTCATGCGCACTTCGGTGTATCGCATGGCCGCAGCATTATCGCCGTCGACCGAACCGAAGTTGCCCTGACCGTCTACCAGCAGGTAGCGCAGGGAGAAAGGCTGAGCCATACGAACGATGGTGTCGTACACCGCAGTATCACCGTGCGGGTGATACTTACCGATCACGTCGCCGACAACACGGGCAGATTTCTTGTACGGCTTGTTGAAGTCGTTGCCCAGCTCGCTCATCGCGAACAGTACGCGACGGTGCACGGGCTTGAGGCCATCGCGCGCATCCGGCAGTGCACGGCCGACGATTACGCTCATCGCGTAGTCGAGATAGGACTGTTTCAGCTCGTCTTCGATATTGACCGGGAGGATTTCTTTGGCCAGTTCGCCCATGAGAAGCCTGATTCCTTTTTCTGGTGAAACTTCGTCATATCCATGTGGGAGCAACGAAGCTCGTCGGGGCCGGCCGAGTGCCATGCACCGACTTACGACAAATCAACATTGGATCGCGGATTTGCGCAGTGAAGACAGCTCCGTGAAGCTGCCTCGGAAAACGCCGGATGTTATCACAAGAGCCGCCACGCACCTATCCCCCAGATGCGCATGGAGCATAGTTAGTTGACCGGTGACAGGCTTAAAGGGGACCAGAGAAGCTCAGAGCTTCTTTGAATGCAGAATTGAGGCTTGGTTTAGCGATGTTTATTGACATTTAGGACCCCTTCGCGAGCAAGCTCGCTCCCACAGGGTTCTGTGGCGCTCACAAAACCTGTGGGAGCGAGCTTGCTCGCGAAGAGAACAGCGCAGATATCAAGCCAATCAATGCAGGCGCTTGCGGCACATCAACTGAGCCATTTTCGCCGTATCCGGACGCTCGACGATGCCCTTTTCGGTGACGATTGCATCAATCAGATCCGCCGGGGTGACGTCGAACACCGGATTGAACGCCTCGACGTCCGCCCCCACACGCTTGCCACCGACTTCCAGCAACTCGGCGCCATCACGCTCTTCGATCGGAATGTCATCGCCACTGGCCAGAGTCATGTCGATGGTCGAACTCGGCGCCACCACCATGAAACGCACGCCGTGATGCATGGCGTTCACGGCCAGCTGATAGGTGCCGATCTTGTTGGCCACATCACCGTTGGCCGTAATCCGGTCAGCGCCGACGATCACCCAGGTCACGCCTTTGGTTTTCATGATGTGCGCAGCGGCGGAGTCGGCGTTCAACGTGACCGGGATGCCTTCGTTGGCCAGTTCCCAGGCGGTCAGTCGCGAACCCTGCAGCCATGGCCTGGTTTCGTCGGCGTAGACACGCTCGACCATGCCTTCCAGATAAGCGGCGCGTATCACCCCCAGCGCCGTACCGAAACCGCCGGTGGCCAGTGCGCCGGTATTGCAGTGGGTCAGGATCGCCTGCGCATTACCCTGGTGCTTGCGGATCAGATCGACGCCGAGCTGCGCCATGGTCAGGTTGGCTTCGCGGTCACTCTCATGAATGGCGATAGCTTCGGCTTCAAGCGCGGCCAGTGGATCGGCATGCTCTTTCAGACGATCCAGCCGATCGTGCATGCGACCCAACGCCCAGAACAGATTGACTGCGGTCGGACGAGAATCGGCCAGCAAGGCGAAATCCTCTTCCAGCGCCGCATACCAGTCGCCACCTTCGGCCACGCGGGCACGGGCCGCGAGGACGATGCCATACGCGGCACTGATGCCGATGGCCGGCGCGCCACGCACCACCATCGAACGAATGGCTTCAGCCACGCCCGCGGCACTGGTGTAGGCGATCCAGGTTTCCTCGAATGGCAAAACACGCTGATCCAGCAGGTGGAGCGCGCCGTCTCGCCAAACGATGGCCTTTACTTTCTCCGCAGCCAACAGTCGATCGCGCATCCCTCACCCCGCACTCATGAACAAAAGCCGCCGATTATAGCGATCCCCCCGCGAAGACGCTCGGGTATACTTCGCCATCCTTTACAAAAGCACTGGAACCGACCTCGATGCCGAAACCTGCCATTGCGCTCGACTTATTATTGCTGCCGACCTGGCTGGTACCTGTCGAACCCGCTGGCGTCGTGCTCAAAGAGCATGGCCTGGGGATCCGCGACGGTCGCATCGTATTTATCGGCCCACGCGTCGAAGCACTGAAGTGTAACGCCACTGAAACCCGTGAATTGCCGGACATGCTGCTCGCTCCGGGCCTGATCAACGCTCACGGCCACGCGGCGATGACGCTGTTCCGTGGCCTGGCCGATGATCTGCCGCTGATGACCTGGCTGGAAAACCACATCTGGCCGGCCGAGGCCAAATGGGTCGATGAAGATTTCGTCCGTGACGGCACCGACCTGGCCATCGCCGAGCAGATCAAGGGCGGCATCACCTGTTTCTCTGACATGTATTTCTTCCCGAAGGTCGCCAGCGAGCGCGTGCACAACAGCGGCATTCGTGCGCAGATCGCCATTCCGATCCTCGATTTCCCGATCCCGGGCGCTGGCAGCGCCGATGAAGCCATTCGTCAGGGCGTCGAATTGTTCGGCGATCTGAAGCACCACGAGCGGATCAGGATCACCTTCGGCCCTCATGCACCCTACACCGTCGGCGACGAGAACCTGGAGAAAGTCCGCGTGATCGCCGAGGAGCTGGACGCGTCGATTCATATGCACGTGCACGAAACCGCCTTCGAAGTGCAGCAAGCCGTCGAGCAGCGTGGCGAGCGCCCGCTGGCGCGCCTCGGTCGCCTCGGCCTGCTCGGCCCGCGCTTCCAGGCCGTGCACATGACGCAGATCAGCGATGACGACCTAGCGCTGCTGGTAGAAAGCAACACCAGCGTGATCCACTGCCCGGAATCGAACCTGAAACTGGCCAGCGGCTTCTGCCCGGTAGAACGTTTGTGGCAGGCTGGGGTAAATGTCGCGATCGGCACCGACGGTGCAGCGAGCAACAATGATCTCGACCTGCTCAGCGAAACCCGCACCGCGGCCCTGTTGGCCAAAGCCGTCGCCGGTTCGGCCACCGCACTGGACGCTCATCGCGCACTGCGCATGGCCACCCTCAACGGCGCGCGAGCCCTGGGCATCGAAGCGCAAGTCGGTTCGCTGGAGATCGGCAAAGCCGCCGACATCGTCGCCTTTGACCTGTCCGGCCTGGCGCAGCAACCGGTCTACGACCCGGTTTCGCAACTTATTTATGCCACCGGTCGCGACTGCGTGAAGCACCTGTGGGTCGCCGGCAAACAGTTACTCGACGACCGGCGCCTGACGCGTATGGATGAACAACAGCTGGGCGCCACCGCCCGCGCCTGGGGACAGCGCATCAGCGGCCACACCGAATCGTAAACACCCCGGGACAGACTCCGGGACTACAGCCTTTTTCAAGTTTTTCGAGGAATTGATCATGAGCAACGTCGACCACGCCGAAATCGCCAAATTCGAAGCCCTGGCCCACCGCTGGTGGGACCGCGAGAGCGAGTTCAAACCGCTCCACGACATCAACCCGCTGCGGGTCAACTGGATTGACGAACGAGTCAATCTGGCCGGCAAGAAAGTCCTCGACGTCGGTTGCGGCGGCGGCATCCTCAGCGAAGCCATGGCCCAGCGTGGCGCCACTGTCATGGGCATCGACATGGGCGAAGCGCCATTGGCCGTTGCGCAACTGCATCAGCTGGAATCCGGCGTCAACGTCGAATACCGGCAGATCACCGCCGAAGCCCTGGCCGAAGAAATGCCCGAGCAGTTCGACGTGGTCACCTGCCTGGAGATGCTTGAGCACGTGCCGGATCCATCGTCGGTGATCCGCGCCTGCTTCCGCATGGTCAAGCCCGGCGGCCAGGTATTCTTCTCGACCATCAACCGCAACCCGAAGGCGTATCTGTTCGCCATCATCGGCGCCGAATACATCATGAAGCTGCTGCCGCGCGGCACCCACGACTTCAAGAAATTCATCCGCCCGTCCGAGCTCGGCGCCTGGAGTCGCATGGCTGGCCTGACCGTCAAGGACATCATCGGCCTGACCTACAACCCGCTGACCAAGCACTACAAGCTGGCCAACGATGTTGACGTCAACTACATGATCCAGACCCTGCGCGAGGAATAAGCCGATGGCCATCAGAGCAGTTCTTTTCGACATGGACGGCACCCTGCTCGACACGGCGCCGGACTTCATCGCCATCTGCCAGGCCATGCGTACGGACCGCGGCCTGCCGCCGATGAACGACAAGCACATCCGTGACGAAATTTCCGGCGGCGCCAAGGCGATGGTCGCGGTGACGTTTTCGATGGACCCGGAATCGCCGGGCTTCGAGGAGCTGCGCCTTGAGTTCCTCGAACGCTACCTGGTGGGATGCGCCGTGCACAGCAAGCTGTTCGATGGCATGGGCGAATTGCTGGCCGATATCGAAAAAGCCAATCTGATCTGGGGCGTGGTCACCAACAAGCCGCTGCGCTTTGCCGAGCCGATCATGCAGCAACTGGGGCTGGCCGAGCGCTCTGCACTGCTGATCTGCCCGGATCACGTGAAAAACAGCAAGCCGGATCCGGAACCGCTGATCCTCGCATGCAAAATGCTTGATCTGGATCCATCGACCGTTCTGTTTGTGGGCGATGATCTGCGCGATATCGAGTCAGGGCGCGATGCCGGCACCAAGACCTGCGCAGTGACCTTTGGCTACATTCACCCGGACGACAACCCGCGGCACTGGGGCGCGGACGTAGTGGTGGATCATCCGCTGGAGCTGCGCAAGGTGCTGGACAGCGCACTCTGCAGTTGCTGACCTGACTGTTTGCAGGATGCCTTTGTGGCGAGGGGATTTATCCCTGATCGGCGGCGAAGCCGCCGTAAAACCTGCACGTCAAATCGAACTGGAAGAATGCTGGGGCTGCTTCGCAACCCATCGGGGATAAATCCCCTCGCCACAAGTGCGAAGCAGGTCTTCATGAATGGATTGTGAGGTTTTTATGTTTGATTACACCGCTCGCCCCGAATTGCTCAAGGATCGGGTCATTCTGGTCACCGGAGCCGGTCGTGGCATCGGCGCAGCTGCCGCGAAAACCTATGCGGCCCACGGCGCTACCGTCCTGCTGCTGGGCAAGACCGAGGCCAATCTGACCCAGGTCTATGACGAAATCGAAGCGGCCGGTCACCCGCAACCGGCGGTAATTCCGTTCAACCTCGAAACCGCCCTGCCCCATCAATACGATGAACTGGCGGCGATGATCGAAAACGAATTCGGCCACCTTGACGGCCTGCTGCACAACGCTTCGATCATTGGCCCGCGCACGCCAATCGAACAACTCTCCGGCGACAACTTCATGCGGGTCATGCAGGTCAACGTCAATGCCATGTTCATGCTGACCAGCACCCTGCTGCCGTTGCTCAAGCTGTCGCAGGACGCTTCGGTGGTATTCACCTCCAGCAGCGTCGGCCGCAAGGGCCGGGCTTACTGGGGCGCTTACGGTGTGTCGAAGTTCGCCACCGAAGGCCTGATGCAAACCCTGGCCGACGAAGTCGACGGCGTGGCACCAGTTCGCTCCAACAGCATCAACCCGGGTGGCACCCGCACCAGCATGCGCGCCCAGGCATATCCGGGGGAAAACCCGCTGAACAATCCGACGCCCGAGGAGATCATGCCGGTCTATCTCTACCTGATGGGCCCGGACAGTACGGGTATCAACGGCCAGGCATTCAACGCTCAGTAGTGCCATACGTCGCTTTTGTTGCCGCGGCGGATTCCCGTCGCGGCAGGCTTTTACCAGCACCGACCGTCACCAGCCAGTCAAAAATCCAGCGCTGTTTTCCCCATCAAGATCGTAAGCCATTGAATACAAAAGGCTTTAATTAACCTGAACTGAATGGCACGACTTTCGCTCTAAATTCCCTCAAAGCATGCCGTGTGAAGGCAGTGGCGCCGGGGCGATTTCGATAGCTGACTAATCGACATCAGGCAGACTAAACTTACGCCAAATGTCCTACGGGACTGATGGATCAGTATGACGCGCAGCCCATAGCCGCTCTCACCCAGCCTGTAAGACAGACTTACTGCTTAGGGGCTCACGCCATATGAAATCACCTTCCCAGACCAATGCAATTGACTTCGACAGCGCCAAATTGCAACGCCTGGGTTTCGGTCAGCAGCCGCCACTTCTGGAGCGGCCCGCCAGTCTCGCGCAATTGCGCCAGCAACTGAGCCTGCAACTGCAAACCAGCCTCGAACCGCAACGCATCCTCGGTCTGTTTTTCCGCGAAGTTCAGCGCCTCGTGCCGCTGGACGCCTTGCACTATGTGCACAAGGGCAGCGACTTGCGCCTGGAGTTCGGTGCTCGCGGTCATCATTCCGTCAGCTATAGCCTGAGCCATGAAGGCGAGCACATGGGCGAACTGGTGTTCCGCCGCAATCAGCGCTTCAACGATCAGGAGCAAGGGCACCTCGAATCGCTGCTGTCGGTGTTGCTGTATCCGATGCGCAACGCCCTGCTCTACCGCGCCGCGACCCAGAGCGCCCTGCGCGATCCGCTGACCGGTGCCGGCAACCGCATCGCCATGGAGCAGACCCTGCAACGCGAGATCGAAATGTCGCGCCGGCACCTGCAACCATTGTCAGTGCTGATGCTGGATATCGACCACTTCAAAAGGGTCAATGACAGTCACGGCCACAGTGCAGGCGATGATGTGCTCAAAGCCGTGGCCGCCTCGATCAAGGGTCAGTTGCGCAACGTCGATATGGTGTTTCGCTATGGCGGCGAAGAGTTTCTGATTCTGCTGTCGAACACCGGCCGCGAAGCGTCAGCGATGGTCGGCGAGCGACTGCGCTATGCGGCGCAAGCGGCGGAGTATTACGCCGATGGCCAGTTGATCGAACTGACGGTCAGCCTCGGCTGCTCGACGCTGTTGCCCGGCGAATCGGCCGACAGCCTGCTGCGTCGCGCCGACAGTGCGTTGTACGTGGCCAAGCGCGAAGGTCGTAACCGCCTGGCGATGGCGGGCTAAGCCTTTCCAGACACTACAAAACTACTGTAGACGTGAGCCTGCTCGCGATGACGATCTGACATCCAACACTGATGTTGACCGACAGTCCGCTATCGCGAGCAGGCTCACTCCTACATTTTTACGCGGTGTATCAGCTCTCGACGACTACCCTGCGCTCTCGGTTGACCAGCAAGCGTTCCGACGTCTCCAGTTGCATGCAGCGTTCCAGAAACAGGTACATGTAGTCATAGCTTTTGCACACGGCCTGGCGCAATTCGGCCTGCAACGCCTTGCTCGGGTTCAGGCCGGCCAGCGTGCAGATGATTTCCAGAGCTTCCCAAGGGTGGGCATCGTCGTACTGGGCGTGCATCTTCAGCCACTTCATCGCGCGTTTGCGATCTTCTTCGGGAAACGCCGCCGCGTATACGCCCGTCGAGCAAACCAGCGCCGACCACTCCCCGGTCGCGCCCTCGATGGCGTAGTTGGTAGCGGCGATGGCGACGATCAACGAGTCGGCCGAACTGGTGTGCCAGCACCAGTGACTCAGCGCATGCAGTTCCGGCGGCACTTGCTGGGCCTGAAGATCTTCCAGGCTGACGCCATGCGCCCGACTCCAGTGCACCCAATAGTCGGCATGATTGAGCTCGACGCGGATATTGCGCATCAGCCAGCGGCGCGCCATGTCTTCGCCGGGGTGACGGGCAAATCGGGTTTTGGTGAGATTCTGCGCCATGTACAACGCAAACTGCTCGACCACCGGCCAGCCGCCAATCAAGTACTGACGCATGGTCCTGGCGCTGAGTTTGTTATCACGCATGCGCTGGTAAAGTTCATGTTCGACAACCCGGCGCTTGCTCTCGCTGCAGTCCTGAATGAGCTGTTGTGCCCAGCCGGGATAACTTGCAGCTTCCATGAGTGGTCCGGTTCGGTTGAATGTGTCGATCACTGTTCGGCTCCTTTTGATTTGTGATTGTAAGGATCGGCGAGAGACTTCAACGGAACGTGCCAGGCGCTTTGAATAACAGCGGTTGCGGTCTGGCGGGCCGACTTTGCAAACTGTCGCAGGTAAACAATTGCGGGCGCTCGATGACATAACCCTGAGCGTAATCCACGCCAATTTCAAGCAGTGCCTGCTCGATCTGGGTGGTTTCAACAAACTCGGCAATTGTCTGCTTACCCATGACATGCCCGATGTGATTGATCACTTCGACCATTGCCCGGTTAATCGGGTCGTCCAGCATATCCTTTACGAAACTCCCGTCGATCTTCAGGAAGTCTACAGGCAAATGTTTCAGATAAGCGAACGAAGACATTCCGGCACAAAAGTCATCTAGCGAGAAGTAACAACCTAAGCCTTTGAGCTCATTGATAAATCTAATTGCACTGCCCAAGTTTGAAATTGCACTGGTTTCAGTAATTTCAAAACAAATCATTTCAGGAGGTATAGCGTAGTTAACAAACTGTTCTCGCAGAAAGTGCAAAAACGCGTCATCTCCTATAGTAATGCCTGACAGATTAATCGCACACATTGCTAATGGCCCTTGCTGTTCCTGGGCAATACATTGAGCAATAACCTTAAAAACATTTTGTACGACCCAACGATCCAGCTGACTCATCAAACCATAGCGCTCAGCGGCAGGAATGAAGCTGTCCGGCAGAATCATCCGACCGGCCTCGTCATGCAGACGCAGCAGGATTTCGATGTGCCCGCCTTTGCCGTCACTGGGCTTGAGCGGAGCGATTTCCTGGGCGTACAGGCAAAAGCGGTTTTCTTCCAGCGCCATGTGCAGGCGTTGCACCCAGGCCATTTCCCCAAAGCGCAGGGACAGTTCGGAATCGTCGGCGTGGTAGACCTGCACGCGGTTACGCCCCTTCTCCTTGGCCATGTAGCAGGCCATGTCTGCCGCCCGCAGGGACGCTTCCAGGGTCGTCGGGGTCTGGGCGACATGCACCAGGCCAATACTGACGGTGGTGAGGAAGGGCCGCCCCTTCCAGACAAAATGCAGGTTCTGCACGGTCTGGCGCAGTGCCTCGGCAATTTTTTCTGCCGCGTCCGGCGCGCAGTTTTCCAGGAGAATGCCGAACTCGTCGCCGCCGAGCCGCGCCAAGGTGTCGCCTTCGCGCAATCCCGACTGCAGCAGGGTGCAGATGTGCCGCAACAGCTCATCCCCCGCCGCATGGCCGCACGTGTCGTTGACCAGCTTGAACTGATCCAGATCGAGGAACATCAGCGCGTGCCGCCCGGCCTGGCGGGTGAGGTTGTGCAGCGCCTGCTCCAGGCGATATTCGAACTCGCGGCGGTTGGCCAGACCGGTCAGCGCATCGTGGGTGGCCTGCCACGAAAGGTTGGCGATGTATTGCCGTTCCTGCGTCATGTCGTGCAGCACCAGCACGGTGCCACTGACTTTGCCGGCATTGCGGATCGGTGCGCCGACCAGGGTCACCGACACCGTACTGCCGTCCAGGCGCTGGATCAGTTTCGAATGCTCGCTGCCGCCACTGAGCTTGCCGCTGAGAATGTGCTCGATCAGGGTCAGGCCTTCGGACTGGGCGTTGTCATCGAGCAGATTGAATAACGCCGCCAGCGGCAGGCCCGCCGCCTGTTCGGCCTTCCAGTGGGTCATGGCTTCGGCGGCGGGGTTCATGTAGTCGATGGCGCCGTCGACATCGGTGGTGATCACCCCGTCGCCGATCGAATGCAAGGTAACGTGCGCCCGATCCTTCTCCAGTTGCAACGCCTCGGCAAAGGCATGACGCTGCTTGAGCAGCTTGTGCGTGCGCCACAAGGCCAGCACGATCAGCCCCAGCGCCGTGGCCAGATTGGTTAACAGCAGCAGCCGCAGAATCATCCGCGAGCCTTCGCCCAAGGCATCGCTGAAGGCTTTTGCGGCTGGGGTCACGCCATCGTTGATGGCGAAAATCCGTGCCTTCCAGCGCTGGATATCGGCGCTGCCGGCATTGTTCTGTGAAATGCTGCGGTGCATCTCCTGCGCCACGTTATCCAGCTCGATTAGATAGGCGTCACCGACCGTCCAGCGGTCAATCGCGGTCTCCAGATAACTGAAATGGCGAAAGTTGAGGTACAGCCAGATCAGGCTGGAAACGTCATCCGGGTGGTTGCCCCCCTTGAGAATGCCTTCGCGCGCTGCGGCCAGATCCGGCGGCTGATGATCCAGCGCCAGACGCAACTGGTGCCCGCCTTGCGGTACACCGATCGCAGTGCGGTACTTGAGGAAGATCGCCTCGTCACGGCTGTCGGCGTAGAGATTAAGGTAGTAAATCGCGTCTTTCTGGCCCTTGGACCAGAGACTTTCGCCGGCGACGTAACCGCGAACCGCCGAGAGCACGTAAAGACTCACGCCGCCCAATAACGCTTGAAACAACACGACGGCAATAAATGGCCAGACGATGCCCAACAACCGTGGCGTTCCGAGAGTCCGCTTTTGCTTCATGAGATCCCTTGCGCAAGCACTGCCAGATGAACACCGGAAAATCCCGCTCCTGACAGCTCAGCCTAGGCTAATTTTCGCCAAGTCAAAGGGACAGCTTGGCCGTCCTCTAGGTCGATTGTGCAAATGGCGGGACTGTGCGGGCGTTCCGAGTGATTTTACTCAATGCAATTCAAGCACTAAGCACAGAAATCGGCTCGAAACTCAAGGGCGCTGGATCTGCTGCAGGTGACCATAAAGCTTGGCATACAGACCGCCGTCGGCAATCAACTGTTGATGATCGCCATCTTCGGCGACCTGACCACCATCGAACACCAGCACGCGATCAGCCTGCTTCACCGCTGACAAACGATGGGCAATGATCAGCGTGGTGCGGCCATTGAGGAACCGCGCCATGGCCTGGTGAAGGTTGTATTCGGTGGCGGCGTCGAGGGCCGAGGTTGCTTCGTCGAGGATCACCACTTTCGGCTCGGCGAGGATCATCCGCGCGATAGCCAGACGCTGGCGCTGACCGCCGGACAGGCGCACGCCGGAGCGCCCGACGATACTGTCGAGGCCATCCGGCAAGGCGCGGATAGTCGCTTCGAGCTGAGCGATTTCCAGTGCCTGCCAACAGGCTTCGTCACTGCGGGTGCGGCCCATGGTCAGGTTGGCGCGTACCGTGTCGTTGAACAGCGCCGGGTGCTGCAGCACCACCGCGACGTTCTCCCTGATCAGCTCCAGACCGATTTCCTGCTGGGTCGAACCACCGAAGCGGATGGTACCGGCCAACGGCGTGTACAACCCCAGCAGCAACTGCACGAGGGTACTTTTGCCACCGCCACTGGCACCGACGATCGCAACTTTCTCACCCGGGGCAATGGACAGGTTCATCTGATCCAGCACCAGCTCATCGCCATAACCGAAGCTCAGGCCCTGAACCTCGATGCCGACGGTTTCGCGACCCTTGAACGGATCGACACCGCCCGGATATTGCGGCTCATCGGCGCGCGCCAGCAGTTCGTTGATCCGCGCCAGCGCGCCGCCGGCGGCGTAGTAGGCGTATTGCAGATTGAGCAGTTGTTCGACCGGGCCGATCATGAACCACAGGTAACTGAACACCGCAAGCATCTGGCCGATCGACAGGTCGGAGAACAACACCGTGAGCATCGCCGCCGCACGGAAGATGTCGATGCCGAACTGGAACAGCAAACCGCTGGCACGGTTGGAAGCGTCGGTTTTCCACTGCGAATTGACCGCGTAGTTGCGCACCTCCTGCGCGCGCAGACCGAGGCGACCCAGAAAGTAACCCTGACGGTTGCCGGCGCGCACTTCCTGAATGGCATCGAGGGTTTCGCTCAACGCCTGGGTGAAACGCGAGGTGCTGTCGTTCTCGAGTTTCTTCAGGTGCTTGACCCGTTTGCCCAACTGCACCGTCGCGTAAATCACCAGCGGGTTGAACAGCAGGATCAATAGCGCGAGTTTCCAGTGCATCCACATCAGGATGCTCGCCGTGCCGACCAGGGTCAGCATCGCCACCAGAAAGCGGCTGAGGGTTTCGCCGACGAACTTGTCGAGGGTGTCCAGATCGGTGACCAGGTGCGTGGTCACTGTGCCGCTGCCGAGGCTCTCGTATTCGCCGAGGGAAATACGCTTGAGGCGTTCGATCAGGCGCACGCGGATTCGATAAACAATGTCCTTGGCCAGTCGCGCAAACAACCGCGACTGCAACACGCCAAAACACAGGGCACTGCAGCGCAGGGTCAGCGTGACTACCAGCATCAGGCCGATATAACCCGCCGCTTGTTGCCACATACCCGGCAGTACGTGGTTCATGACTTTCAGTGCGGCATCGCCGTGACCGAGCAACACCTCATCCACCAGCAACGGCAGCAGCAACGGAATCGGCACGCTGCACAGCGTTGCCAGCACGGCGACGCCATTGGCGATCCACAAGGATTTTTTGTGATGAAGTGCCAGTCGCCGGACTTCTGCCCAGCTCAGCCGGTCGACACGCTTTACGGCTGACGTGTCATCGGCCAGGTCAGGCACAGGCTGCGCGCTCCAGCCAGCGGCCGAGCAACGGCGACAGCTCGCTGAGCGGTTGATAGCCATTGGTCAGCAACGCCAGTTGGCCATTGCGTTCGGCGAGCAGGGTCGGGAAACCGGCGATGCCCAGATCCTGCACCCAGTTGAAATCCGCCAGAGTGGCTTCGTGCTGTTCGGCGCGGTCAAAGTGTTCGGCAAATTCGATGCGCGGTACGCCCGCCTGTTCGGCCAGATCGACCAACACGCTGGCCTGGGTGACATCGCGACCTTCAGCGTAAAACGCGTGTTGAATCAGGCCGAGCAAGGTCCACGCGCAATCCGGTGCCAGGCTGCGCGCCGTGACGATCGCGCGGCAGGCAGGCTCGGTGTCGTAGACAAATCCGTCCGGCAATGCGCCGTCGAACTTGAATGGCTGACCGGTCGCCTCGGTGACCGCTTGCCAGTGTTCGAGAATGTAGCGCCGAGTGGTCGGCTCCAGTGCCGCACCGCTGCCGGTGCGCAAGCCGCCAACCACCAAGTGCAACTCCACCCCGGCGGCCTGCGCCTGCTCGACCAGTGCCTTGGCCACCGGAGCGAACCCCCAGCACCAGGAACACATCGGATCCATCACATAGAGCAGGCGCGCAGACATGATTAAGCCTCGGTAGATGCTTGCTTATAGTTGTAGCCGATCGGGTGCGGCTGGTTGCGCGCCTTGGCCAGTTCGATCTGTTTTTGCCGATCGATTGCGCTGCGGCGGGTTTTCTCGCTCAGCTTGTCCCAGCAATGCGGGCAACTGATGCCGGCCACGTAGTGCTCGGAAGCGCGATCTTCAACGCTGACCGGTGTGCGGCAGGCATGACATTGATCGTAGTCGCCTTCGCTGAGGTCGTGACGCACGGTCACGCGGTTGTCGAACACGAAGCAGTCGCCCTGCCACTTGGTTTCTTCCTGCGGCACCTCTTCGAGGTACTTCAGGATACCGCCCTTGAGGTGGTAGACCTCTTCGAAGCCCTCGCCCAGCATGTAGCTCGAGGCCTTCTCGCAGCGGATACCGCCGGTGCAGAACATCGCGACCTTCTTGTGCACGGCCGGGTCGAAGTGTTCTTTGATGTAGTCGGGGAATTCGCGAAAACTGGTGGTTTTCGGATCAATGGCGCCTTCAAAGGTGCCGATCGACACTTCGTAGTCGTTGCGGGTGTCGATCAGCAGCACTTCCGGGTCGCTGATCAGGGCGTTCCAGTCTTGCGGCTCGACGTAGGTGCCGACCTTTTTGTTCGGATCCACGCCTTCGACGCCGAGGGTGACGATCTCTTTCTTCAGTTTGACCTTGGTACGGTAGAACGGCTGCTCGTTGCAGTACGACTCTTTGTGGTCGATGTCGATCATGCGCGGGTCGTTCTTCAGCCAGGCGAGCAGGCCATCAATGCCTTCGCGGCTGCCGGACACCGTGCCGTTGATGCCTTCTTCGGCGATCAGCAGAGTGCCTTTGATACCGTTGTCGACCATCGCTTGCAGCAGGGGCTCGCGCAGGTTGACGTAATCTTCGAGGGTGACGAACTTATACAGTGCCGCCACGACAATCGGTTGTGTCATGGGTATTTCTCCAGGTGGCTACCCTCGCAAAGGGTGAACCGGATTCAAAAAAAAACGCGCCGGTTGAACGGCGCGTTGCGGATTCTAGCAAAAAAGCAGCTTCAAGCGGCGAGCTTCAAGCGACAAGCTGACAGCGCAGTGCTTTAACTTGCGGCTTGGAGCTCAAAGCTTGCAGCTGCTTTTAGTGCCCTCCTCCTGCACAGGTTGGCGACGCCGGAGCGGCGCCCACCTCTGCCCATTCCTGCGGGGTGTAGGTGTGCAGCGCCAACGCATGGAACTCGCCCATCAGCTCGCCGAGCGTGCCGTAGACTTTCTGGTGGCGCTTGACCCGGTTCAGGCCTTCGAACTGCGCGCTGACCACCACTGCCTTGAAGTGAGTCTGTAACCCGCGACTGTGCATGTGGCTTTCATCCAGCACCTGCAGATGTTCAGGCTGAAGCAGGCCCAGCGTCGATTCGATGCGTTGTTGCATGGTCATCACGAACTCCGCTTACTTCTTCTTGGCCGGCGCAGCGCCTTTCGGTGCCAGCTCGTTGGTCATGTCGTCGAGCAGCTTGTTGACGACCGGCACGGCGCTTTCCAGTTTGGCTTGAGTCATCTGGGCCGATTGCTGGGTCAGCTGCGGCATTTTTTCCAGAACCTTCTTGCCCAGTGGCGACTGGTAGAACGCAACCAGGTCTTTCAACTCGGACTCGCTGAAGTTGCTGGTGTAGAGCTTGACCATGTCAGGCTTGAGCTTGTTCCAGCCGATGGCCTGGTCCAGGGCGGCGTTGGCCTTGGCCTGGTAGGTTTCCAGTACGGCTTTCTTCGACTCCGGGGCTTTGGTCTGTTCAAAGCGCTGGGCGAACATTTGCTGCACTTGCATGTACACCGGAGTACCCAGTTTGTCAGCGTGCGCCAGGGTCAGGAAAGCTTCGGCACTGGCGTTGTGGCTGGCGGTATCGGCAAGCACCTGGCCGCTGGCGCAAACCAGTGCAACCGCGGTACAGATGGCACGAAGACGAGTCATCGAGTTTCCTTTTCTAACAGGCGAGGTCAAACCCCAAGGGCGCCCATTCTGCGCCTAAAAAACGCTGTGGCTCAACCCCCGCCCCTTGCCGCGCTTGATTGACCGGGTTTTACCGGTCAACAATCGCCCCGATGGAACCACCTGGGCCTGACCGGGCCTAAACTGCGCAAACAGACCAACAGGAGTGTGCACGATGAGCCGTATCGAAACCGACAGCCTGGGCCAGATCGAAGTCCCGGACGACGCCTACTGGGGTGCTCAGACGCAACGCTCGCTGATCAACTTCGCCATTGGTCAGGAACGCATGCCGCTGCCGGTCCTGCACGCCCTTGCCCTGATCAAGAAAGCCGCCGCCCGGGTCAACAATCGCAACGGCGACCTGCCCGCCGACATCGCCCGCCTGATCGAACAGGCTGCCGACGAAGTGCTCGACGGCCAGCACGACGACCAGTTCCCGCTGGTGGTCTGGCAGACCGGCAGCGGCACCCAGAGCAACATGAACGTCAACGAAGTGATCGCCGGTCGCGCCAACGAACTGGCCGGCAACCCGCGCGGCGGCAAGACGCCGGTGCACCCGAACGATCACGTCAACCGCTCGCAAAGCTCCAACGACTGTTTCCCCACCGCCATGAGCATCGCCACCGCGCAAGCGGTGCAAGAGCAACTGCTGCCGGCGATTGCCGAGCTGTCCGGCGGCCTGGCGGAACTCGCCGCACGCCACATGAAACTGGTGAAAACCGGCCGTACACACATGATGGACGCCACACCGATCACCTTCGGTCAGGAACTGTCCGGCTTCATCGCGCAACTGGATTACGCCGAACGGGCGATTCGCGCAGCGCTGCCGGCGGTGTGTGAACTGGCGCAGGGCGGCACGGCGGTCGGTACCGGGTTGAATTCGCCACACGGCTTCGGCGAGGCGATTGCCGCAGAGCTCGCCGCGCTGTCCGGCCTGCCCTTCGTCACCGCACCGAACAAGTTCGCGGCACTGGCCGGCCATGAACCGCTGACCAACCTGTCGGGCGCGCTGAAAACCCTCGCCGTCGCGCTGATGAAAATCGCCAACGACCTGCGTCTGCTCGGTTCCGGCCCACGCGCAGGGTTTGCCGAAGTGAAGCTGCCGGCGAACGAGCCGGGCAGCTCGATCATGCCGGGCAAGGTCAATCCGACCCAGTGCGAAGCGCTGTCGATGCTGGCGTGTCAGGTGTTGGGCAATGACGTGACGATCGGCATCGCCGCGAGCCAGGGTCACTTGCAGTTGAACGTGTTCAAACCGGTGATCATCCATAACGTGCTGCAATCGATCCGCTTGCTCGCCGATGGTTGCAGCAACTTCCAGCAGCACTGCATCGCCGGGCTTGAGCCGGATGCCGACGTCATGGCCAGACACCTGGAGCGCGGGCTGATGCTGGTGACGGCGCTGAACCCGCACATCGGTTACGACAAGTCGGCGGAAATCGCCAAGAAGGCTTACAGCGAAGGCCTGACCTTGCGTGAGGCGGCGCTGCAACTGGGGTATCTGAGCGATGAACAGTTCGATGCCTGGGTGCGGCCGGAGAACATGATCGAGGCTGGCGCCAAGGGCTGATTTTGTAGCATTGCTTAATAAGTCATCGCGAGCAGGCTCACTGCTACAGGGGGGATGCGTTCCCCCCTGTAGCAGTGAGCCTGCTCGAGATGGCCCTGACGCGGTTAGCCTGCTGCCATCTTCATCCGCCGCGCCTTGAGTCCGGCAATCAACGACGGCCCCAACGCTACCAGCGCCGAGCCCAGCACCACCAGCACCGCCCCGCCATAGCCCAGACCATTGATCTGCTCGGCATGCACATACTCCGGCCATATCCACGCCGCCAGCGCCACCGCACCAAAGGTTACCAATGGCGTGATCGCCAGCGTGGCACTGACCCGCGACGCTTCCCAATGCGCCAGCGCCTCGGCAAATGCGCCATAGGCAATCAGCGTGTTCATGCAGCACGCCAGCAGCAGCCAGCCCTGCAACGGGCTCAGCGCCAGCGCCTCCAGCGGATGCACCCAGGGTGTCAGCAACAGCGCGCAGAACAGGTAGATCACCATCATCACCTGCAACGAATTCCACACCGTCAGCAACTGCTTCTGACCCAGCGCATAGAACGTCCAGACCGTCGAGGCCGACAGCACCAGCAACACGCCGGCGGTGTAGTCCGACAATGAGGTGAGCAATTCAGCCAGACGTTGATTGAAGAACAGCACAAACCCGATCAGCAGCACCGCCAGCCCGATCCCCTGGCCAATGCTGAAACGCTCCTTGAACACAAACAGGCTGGCGATCAGCAACATGATCGGGCCCATCTGCACCACCAGTTGCGCGGTGCCGGGGCTGAGCAGATTCAGGCCCATCAGGTACAGCACGTAATTGCCCACCAACCCGAGCACCGCCATCAGCACCAGCCAACCGCCTCTGGGCCCCAGCACTTTACGGCTCGGCAGACGCTTGACCGAGGCCAGATAAATGAACAGGCAGCCGCCCGAGACCATCAGGCGAAACCAGGTCACCGTGATCGGGTCCATCACCTGCAATACCTGCTTGAGTTTGATCGGCAAAATGCCCCACAAAAACGCGGTCAGCAGCGCCAGGAACAGACCGTAAACCCAGCGACCGGATGAAATGTGCATGCGAACCCCAATGCCTGCTGACAAGAGCGGTCATTCTAGGCCCGCATGCAGGCGCAACACAGGGACAGTTCAGGCCAGGCCGCGAATGAAACTGTGCAGGTCGCAGCATTAAATTGACGGATTGCCGTTGATCGTCTGGCCAGGCGCGCCAAGTGCTTCAGGCATAAGCTCATGGGATGCATTCACTGACTTCATACCAAGGAGGCCGATCATGTACGGTATGCGCGCTCAGGACAGCGCCCCCGCGACGCATTTTCGCAGTGAGCGGTTGTGTCGGGTCAATGGCGAGCTGTTCTTCAGCACTCGGGAAAATACCCTGGAGGGGCCGTTTGCCAGTGCGCAAAAGGCTGAGCTGGAAATAAAGGCGTATATCGCGCGGATGCAGGTTGTGGATTCCAATCGGTCACCGGATTGATTCAATCGCGAGCAGGCTCACTCCTACAGGGAACATATTCCAAAATGTAGGCGTGAGCCTGCTCGCGATAGCAATCTATCAGCCAACAACTTTCTTCCTGATTCAGCGCACCGCCTCAAACAACCCCGCCGCCCCCATCCCGCCGCCCACACACATGGTGACGATGCCGTAACGCAGATGACGCCGCTGCAACTCGCGCACCAGATGCCCGACCTGCCGCGACCCGGTCATGCCGAACGGGTGGCCGATGGAAATCGAGCCGCCATTGACGTTGTACTTCTCGTTATCAATCTCCAGCCGATCGCGGCTGTACAGGCACTGCGACGCGAACGCCTCGTTCAGCTCCCACAAATCAATGTCCGCCACCTGCAAGCCCTTGGCCTTGAGCAGTTTCGGCACCGAAAACACCGGGCCGATGCCCATCTCGTCAGGCTCACAACCGGCGACGGTGAAGCCGCGGAAAAACGCTTTCGGCTTCAGTCCCAGTTGCAGAGCTTTTTCCAGGCTCATCACCAGCGTCATCGAGGCCCCGTCGGACAGTTGCGAGGAGTTCCCCGCGGTCACCGAACCGTCCTCGGCAAACACCGGTTTGAGCCCCGCCAGACTTTCATAAGTGGTGTCAGGGCGGTTGCAGTCATCGCGCTCGACGACACCGTCGAGTACCTGCACTTCACCGCTGGTTTTGTCCTCGACCCGATACTTCACGGCCATCGGTACGATTTCGTCATCGAACAACCCCGCAGCCTGCGCCTGTGCCGTGCGAATCTGACTTTGCAGTGAATAGCGATCCTGGTCCTCGCGGCTCACGCCATAACGGCGCGCCACCACTTCGGCCGTCTGGCCCATCGTGTAATAGATACCCGGCGTCTGCTGTTGAAGCAGCGGGTTGATCAGGTGATCAGTGTTGACGCTTTTCAGGGTCAGGCTGATCGACTCGACGCCGCCGGCGACGATGATATCGCTGCAACCCGAGGCAATCTGGTTGGCGGCAATGGCGATCGCCTGCAAACCCGAGGAACAAAAACGATTGAGGGTCATGCCGGCCACGTGGGTGCCCAGGCGCGAGAGCACTGCCACGTTGCGGCCGATGTTGTAGCCCTGCGCACCTTCATTGGAACCGGCGCCGACGATGCAGTCCTCGACGCTGGCCGGGTCGATGTCATTGCGTGTCAGCAGCGCGTTGACGCAATGGGCCGCCATGTCATCGGGGCGGGTCTGGTTGAACTTGCCGCGAAAGGACTTGGCCAGGCCGGTCCGCACGCTGTCGACGATCACCACTTCACGCATGGCATACCTCATTGTTGTTGTCGGTTGAGAGTGGACCGAGCATAAGTCCACCTCATCGCCGACCGCGACAATCATTCACCCCGCGTATGCGTGCCCATCGGTTCAGTCCTTGTGCTTTTTCGTGCGCTTGTCGGACTTCTCGAACGCCTCTTCCAGCGCACGGTTGATGGTGCGCAGCACCTTGACCCGTGCCCAGCGTTTGTCATTGGCCTCGACCAGCGTCCACGGCGATATTTCGGTGCTGGTACGGTCAACCATATCGCCCACGGCAGCGCGGTAGGCGTCCCACTTGTCGCGGTTGCGCCAGTCGTCTTCGGTGATCTTGAAGCGCTTGAACGGAATCTGCTCCCGCGCCTGAAAGCGCTCCATCTGCGTGTCCTTGTCGATCGCCAGCCAGAACTTGACGACGATGACCCCGGCGTCGGCAATCTGTTCTTCGAAGTCATTAATCTCGCTGTAGGCGCGCAGCCAGTCGGCCGGGCTGCAAAAGCCCTCGACCCGCTCCACCAGCACCCGGCCATACCAGGAGCGGTCGAACACGGTGAACTTGCCCCGCGCCGGCAGGTGCCGCCAGAACCGCCACAAGTACGGTTGCGCACGTTCCTCTTCAGTCGGCGCGGCGATCGGCACGATGCTGTACTGACGCGGATCGAGCGCCGCCGCCACTCGACGGATCGCCCCGCCCTTGCCCGCCGCATCGTTGCCTTCGAATACCGCAACCAGAGCGTGGCGGCGCATGCGTTTGTCGCGCATCAGCCCGGACAACCGCGCCTGCTCGGTGATCAGTTGTTCTTCGTAGTCTTTCTTTTCCAACTGCTGGCTGAGGTCGAGGCTGTCGAGCAGGTTCAGTTGATCGACCGCCGTACCCAGCGGTGCCGCGTTGACTTCTTCGGTGTGCACCTGCTGACGCCTGAGCGCATTTTGCAGACCTTCGAGCAGAATCTTGCCGACCGCCAGACTGCGGTAATTGGCGTCCATGCCTTCGATGATGTGCCACGGCGCGTAGTCGCGGCTGGTACGGCGCAACACGCGCTCGCCGTATTTGACGAACTTGTCGTAGGTCTGCGATTGCTGCCAGTCCAGCGGGCTGATGCGCCAGCTGTGCAGCGGGTCATCGGCCAGGGCTTTGAGCCGCGCCTTCATCTGCTTCTTCGACAAGTGAAACCAGAACTTGAAGATCAGCGCGCCTTCGTCGCAGAGCATCTTTTCCAGACGCTCGGCGGCGTTGATCGCCTGATCCAGGCGCGGATCCTTGAACAGACCGTGAACCCGCCCCTGAAGCATCTGGCTGTACCAGTTGCCGAAGAACACCCCCATCCGCCCCTTCGCCGGGAGCATCCGCCAGTAACGCCAGGCCGGTGGCCGCGCCAGCTCTTCATCGGTCTGCTGATCGAAGGTGCGTACCTCGATCAGACGCGGGTCCATCCACTCGTTGAGCAACTTGACGGTCTCGCCCTTGCCGGCCCCTTCAATGCCGTTGATCAAAATGATCACCGGGAAGCGTTTCTGCTGCTGCAACTCGAACTGCGCTTCCAGCAAAGCTTCACGCAGCGCAGGCACCGCCTCGTCGTACGTTTCTTTGTCGATGGCGTGACCGATTTCAGCGGATTCAAACATGGGACGGCTCCTTCCAGAATGCAGCAAGACTAGCGGATTGGGCACGGCGATGGCGGAGAAATTCCTCCGCCAAGGTGAGTTAAATGAATGAACAACGGTGGCGAGGGCGCTTGCTCCCCCTCAGCTGCGCAGCAGTCGCAAGACCTGCCACCACGGTCCTCCAGACACATCGCGTTCACCGGTTTTGGGGCTGCTGTGCACCCCGGCGGGAGCAAGCGCCTTCGCCACAAAAGCCGCTGATGATCCTGCATTCGACCCTGGCCCCCCTTGCCATGGATCAAGCACCCAGCGCCCGATCGGCTAGAATGGCCGCCTTGTGATTGCCGAGCCTGCCATGAAACCCGTATTGCCCCACGCCCAGCTCGACTGGGATGACCAGGGACGCCCGCGTTCGCGGGTGTTCGATGACGTGTATTTTTCCGATCAGTCAGGTCTGGAAGAAACCCGTTATGTATTCCTCGAACAGAACCGTCTGGCCGAACGTTTTGCCGCGTTGCCAGCGCACGGGCGACTGGTGATCGGCGAAACCGGATTCGGCACCGGGCTGAATTTTCTCTGCGCCTGGCAGCTGTTCGAGCAACATGCGGTGGCCGGGGCGCGCCTGCATTTCGTCAGCGTCGAAAAGTATCCGCTGAGCCCTGCGGACTTGCAGCGGGCCTTGGCCTTGTGGCCGCAGCTGAAGTCGCTGGCCGATCAGTTGCTGACCCATTACGTGGCGATCCATCAGGGTTTTCAGCGGCTCATTCTGGGCAATGGCCGGGTCACGCTGACGCTGTTGATCGGCGATGCGCTGGAGCAATTGCCGCAGCTCGATGCGCAGATCGACGCGTGGTTTCTCGACGGCTTCGCCCCGGCGAAAAACCCGGACATGTGGACCGCCGAACTGTTCGTAGAACTGGCCCGCCTGGCCGCGCCCGGCTCGACTATCAGCACCTTTACCAGCACCGGTTGGGTGCGGCGCTTGCTCAATGCCGCCGGGTTCAAGATGAAACGCACGCCGGGCATCGGCCACAAGTGGGAAATCCTGCGCGGTGAATTTGTCGGCTGGCCGCAGGACGTTGCGCCACCCGCGCCAGACAAACCGTGGTTCGCCCGCCCTGCCCCGCTGACCGGTGAGCGCCGGGCATTGGTGATCGGGGCCGGGCTGGCCGGGTGCGCCAGCGCCGCCAGTCTCGCGGCGCGGGGCTGGCAGGTCAGCCTGCTGGAACGGCATGCCGACGTGGCGCAGGAAGCATCGGGCAATCCACAGGGCGTGCTGTACCTGAAGCTGTCGGCCCACGGCACCGCGTTGTCGCAACTGATCGTCAGCGGGTTCGGCTACACCCGCCGCCTGCTGGAAACCCTGCAACGCGGCTCGGATTGGGACGATTGCGGCGTGCTGCAATTGGCATTCAATACAAAGGAAGCCGAGCGCCACGCGCAACTGGCGGCGGCGTTCCCGGAAGATCTGGTGCACTGGCTCGACCAGCCGCAGGCCGAGATTCAGGCCGGGGTCGGACTGAGCCACGGCGGCTTGTATTACCCCGAAGGCGGCTGGGTGCATCCGCCCGCGCTGTGCCAGGCACAGGCCGCGCAACCGAACATCGAATTGCTCAAGCATCACGAGGCGCTGGAACTGCGCAAGGTCGAGGGTCAGTGGCAAGCCCTCGCCGGCGACCGTGTGCTCGCCAGCGCACCGGTGGTGGTATTGGCCGGCGCTGCGGAAATCAAACGCTTTGCACACAGTGCCGAGCTGCCGCTCAAACGCATTCGCGGGCAGATCACGCGCCTGCCGCAAACCACGGAAAGCCAGACGCTACGCACCGTGGTCTGCGCCGAAGGTTATGTCGCCCCGGCACGCCTGGGCGAACACACACTGGGCGCCAGTTTCGATTTCACCAGCGATGACCTGACACCGACGACCGCCGAACACCTGGGCAATCTGGCAATGCTTGAGGAGATCTCCGGCGATCTGGTGGCGCGTCTGCACATCAATGACCTGCCTGCAGAAACGCTGGAGGGCCGCGCCGCCTTTCGCTGCACCAGCCCCGATTATCTGCCGATTGTCGGTCCGCTGGCCGACCGCGAAGCCTTCGCTCAGGCCTACGCGGCGTTAAGCAAGGATGCGCGACAAGTGCCGGACATTGCCTGCCCGTGGCTCGACGGCTTGTATGTCAACAGCGGCCACGGCTCACGCGGGCTGATCACCGCACCGCTGTCCGGCGAACTGCTGGCGGCGTGGCTGGACAACGAGCCGCTGCCCCTGCCCAGAAGCGTCGCCGAAGCCTGCCATCCCAACCGTTTTGCCTTGCGCACGTTGATTCGCGGCAAATGAAAAAGAGCGACTGGCCGCTGGTCAGTCGCCGCCCCTTATAACTCATCGTTCTAAAACTCCCACAACTGCACCGGGTCAGTTTCTGAGTAACGGCCATTTTGGCCTGACTGAGAATCACCCTCCCCAACGGAAAAACCGGTAAGGATTTTATGTGCGGATTAGCTGGCGAGTTACGTTTTGATCAACACCCTGCAGACCTTGCAGCCATTGAGCGAATCACCCATCACCTGGCGCCTCGCGGCCCCGACGCGTGGGGCTTCCATGCTCAAGGGCCGATTGCCCTGGGCCACCGTCGCCTGAAAATCATGGACCTGTCGGACGGCTCGGCGCAGCCGATGATCGACAGTCAACTGGGCTTGTCCCTGGCCTTCAACGGCGCGATCTACAACTTCCCGGAACTGCGCGCCGAACTCGAAGCGCTCGGTTACGCGTTCTATTCCGGTGGCGACACCGAGGTGCTGCTCAAGGGTTACCACGCCTGGGGCGAAGCAATGCTGCCGAAACTCAACGGTATGTTTGCCTTCGCCATCTGGGAGCGCGACGCCCAGCGCCTGTTCATCGCTCGCGACCGTCTCGGCGTGAAGCCGTTGTACCTGTCGCGCACCGGTCAGCGTTTGCGTTTCGCCTCGGCCCTGCCGGCGCTGCTCAAGGGCGGCGACATCAACCCGATCCTTGACCCGGTGGCGCTCAATCACTATCTGAATTTCCACGCGGTGGTCCCGGCCCCGCGCACCTTGCTGGCCGGCATCGAAAAGCTGCCGCCCGCCACGTGGATGCGCGTTGAAGCCGATGGCACCACCGAACAGAAAACCTGGTGGACCCTGCCCTACGGCCCGCACGAGGATGAGAAAAACCTGACGCTGGAAGACTGGGTCGACCGCGTGCTCGACAGCACCCGCGAAGCCGTGGCGATCCGCCAACGTGCGGCGGTGGATGTGGGTGTGCTGCTGTCCGGCGGTGTCGATTCGAGCATGCTCGTCGGTCTGCTGCGGGAAGTCGGCGTGGAAAACCTGTCGACCTTTTCCATCGGTTTCCAGGACGCTGGCGGCGAGCGCGGTGACGAGTTCCAGTATTCGGACCTGATCGCCAAACACTACGGCACGCAGCACCATCAGTTGCGCATCGACGAAAAAGAGATCATCGAACAACTGCCTGCTGCCTTCCGCGCGATGAGCGAACCGATGGTCAGCCATGACTGCATCGCGTTCTACCTGTTGTCTCGCGAAGTGGCCAAACACTGCAAGGTAGTGCAAAGCGGCCAGGGCGCCGACGAGTTGTTCGCCGGTTATCACTGGTACCCGCAAGTGGACGGTGCGGCGGATCCGTACGCGGCCTATCGCGCGGCATTCTTCGACCGCAGCTACGACGACTACGCTGCCACCGTGCAGCCGAAATGGCTGACGGCCAATGACGCTGCCGGCGACTTCGTGAAGGAACATTTCGCCCAACCGGGCGCCGATGCCGCCGTGGACAAAGCCCTGCGCCTGGACAGCACGGTGATGCTGGTGGATGACCCGGTCAAACGTGTCGACAACATGACCATGGCCTGGGGCCTGGAAGCTCGCACGCCGTTTCTCGACTATCGCCTGGTCGAACTGTCGGCTCGTGTGCCTGGTCGCTTCAAGCTGCCTGACGGCGGCAAACAGGTGCTCAAAGAGGCGGCGCGACGGGTCATTCCGAGCGAAGTGATTGATCGCAAAAAAGGCTACTTCCCGGTGCCCGGCCTCAAGCATTTGCAAGGCGACACGCTGAACTGGGTGCGCGAACTGCTGCTTGATCCGAGTCAGGATCGCGGCCTGTTCAACCCGGCGATGCTCGACAAACTGCTGACCGATCCGCAAGGCCAACTGACCCCGTTACGCGGCTCGAAACTGTGGCAACTGGCGGCCTTGAACCTGTGGCTCAGTGAACAAGGAATCTGATTGATGAAACCCCACGCCACGGCTATCAGCCAACGCCTGCTGCGCGGTCAGACACCGTCGTATGAACGCTTGCAGGCGCGTCTGGCCGAAGACGGCAGCGAACTCGGCGCCGACCCTATCGCCGTGCATTGCGGTTGGGGCCGGCTGCTGATCGGCCACACCTTTCCTGAACCGGCGACGCTGGCGCAGGAATTGCTCAACGAGCAACCCGGCGAGCGCGACATCGCGCTGTACGTCGCCGCGCCGCAGCAGATTCTCGGTCTTGAACCGACCCAGTTGTTTCTCGATCCGTCCGACACCTTGCGCGTTTGGTTCAGCGATTACCGTCAGGCGACGCGGGTGTTTCGCGGCTTCCGCATTCGTCGCGCGCAGAGCGAGGCGGACTGGCAGGCGATCAATGTGCTGTACCAGGCGCGCGGCATGTTGCCGATCGACGCCACGCGGCTCACCCCGCATCATCAGGGCGGCCCGGTGTACTGGATCGCTGAAGATGAAGACAGCGGCGCGGTGATCGGCAGCGTCATGGGCCTGAATCATCACAAAGCGTTCAACGACCCGGAGCACGGCAGCAGCCTGTGGTGCCTGGCGGTCGATCCGCAATGCTCGCGGCCCGGTGTCGGTGAAGTGCTGGTCCGTCATCTGATCGAGCACTTCATGAGTCGCGGCTTGAGCTATCTCGACCTGTCGGTGTTGCACGACAACCGTCAAGCCAAGAATCTCTACGCCAAGCTCGGTTTTCGCAACCTGTCGACGTTTGCCATCAAACGCAAGAACGGCATCAACCAGCCGTTGTTCCTCGGCCCGGGACCGGAGGCGCAGTTCAATCCCTATGCGCGGATCATCGTCGAAGAAGCCCATCGACGTGGCATCGACGTTCAGGTCGATGACGCCGACGCCGGGCTGTTCACCCTCAGCCATGGCGGGCGCCGGGTGCGCTGCCGGGAATCGTTGAGCGACCTGACCAGCGCGATCAGCATGAGCCTGTGCCAGGACAAAAGCCTGACCCACAAGGTGCTGAAAGCCGCCGGCCTCAACCTGCCGTCGCAACAGTTGGCGGGCAATGCCGACGACAACCTGGCGTTTCTCGACGAGCATCAGCGAGTGGTGGTCAAGCCGCTCGACGGTGAACAGGGCCAGGGCGTGGCGGTGGATTTGCAGAGTATCGAAGAGGTGCAGCGCGCCATCGAAACCGCAAAACAATTCGATAGCCGGGTGCTGCTGGAAAGCTTCCACGAAGGCCTCGATCTGCGGATTCTGGTGATTGGCTTTGACGTGGTGGCGGCGGCGATTCGCAAGCCTGCGGAAGTGGTCGGTGACGGGCACCATTCGATTGGTGCGTTGATCGAAGCGCAGAGCCGGCGCCGTCAGGCGGCGACCGGTGGCGAGAGCAAGATCCCGCTGGATCACGAAACCCAACGCACCCTGCACGCGGCCGGTTATGACTACAGCAGCATCCTGCCGGCCGGTGAGCATCTGTTCGTGCGGCGCACCGCCAATCTGCACACCGGCGGCACACTGGAAGATGTCACGGCGATCCTGCACCCGACCCTTGTCGATGCCGCCGTGCGCGCAGCACGGGCGCTGGACATTCCGATGGTTGGTCTCGATTTGATGGTGCCGGCGGCGGATCAACCGGAGTACGTGTTTATCGAAGCCAACGAACGGGCCGGGCTGGCCAACCATGAACCGCAGCCGACGGCGGAGCGGTTTGTCGATCTGCTGTTTCCGCACAGTCAGCCGGCTGTTTCTTGATCATGCAGCGCGTCCACTGACGCCTTCGCGAGCAAGCTCGCTCCCACAGAGGAACGCATTCCAAATGTGGGAGCGAGCTTGCTCGCGAAGGGGCCGCAACAGACACCACAAATTTTCCCTCATCGAAACCATCGATGCGCCTCAACTCATCAGGAGTTTCCATGACCACACAAATCCCTGAACCGGATCTGAACTACCTGCAAAAAGTCCTGCTGGAAATGCTCGCCATTCCCAGCCCCACCGGGTTCACCGACACCATCGTGCGTTACGTCGCCGAGCGTCTGGAAGAACTTGGCATTCCCTTCGAGATGACCCGTCGCGGCACGATCCGCGCCACCCTCAAGGGCAAGAAAAACAGCCCCGACCGCGCGGTCTCGGCGCACCTCGACACCATCGGTGCGGCCGTGCGCGCCGTGAAAGACAACGGGCGTTTGACCCTGGCCCCGGTCGGCTGCTGGTCGAGCCGGTTTGCCGAGGGCAGCCGCGTCAGCCTGTTCACCGACAATGGCGTGATTCGCGGCAGCGTGCTGCCGTTGATGGCGTCCGGACACGCATTCAACACCGCCGTGGACGAAATGCCGATCAGTTGGGATCACGTCGAGCTGCGTCTGGACGCCTACTGCGCAACCAAGGCCGATTGCGATTCGCTGGGCATCAGTGTCGGTGACGTGGTGGCGTTCGATCCGTTGCCGGAGTTCACCGAAAGCGGTCACATCAGCGCCCGTCACCTGGATGACAAGGCCGGGGTTGCAGCGCTGCTCGCCTCGCTCAAGGCGATCGTCGACAGCGGTCAGGAATTGATGATCGACTGCCATCCGCTGTTCACCATCACCGAAGAAACCGGCAGCGGCGCGGCGGCAGCATTGCCGTGGGACGTCAGTGAATTCGTCGGTATCGACATTGCACCGGTCGCCCCCGGCCAGCATTCCAGCGAACACGCGGTGAGCGTGGCGATGCAGGATTCCGGCGGGCCGTACGACTATCACCTGTCACGGCATTTGCTGCGCCTGGCCAGTGAAAACGAGTTGCCGGTGCGCCGCGACCTGTTTCGCTATTACTTCAGCGATGCCCACTCGGCGGTGACCGCCGGCCACGACATCCGCACCGCCCTGCTCGCCTTTGGCTGCGACGCCACCCACGGTTACGAGCGCACGCACATCGACAGCCTGGCGGCGCTCAGTCGCTTGCTCGGGGCCTATATTCTGAGTCCGCCGGTGTTTGCCAGCGACGCGGCGCCGGCCAATGCGTCGCTCGACCGGTTCAGTCATCAGATCGAGCACGACACGCAGATGGAAAGTGATACGCGGGTGCCGTCGGTGGACAGTCTGGTGGGGCAGCGTTCCGACAGTTGATTCGGTTACTGTAGCGGCTGGACTGCCCGCATCGCCGGCACGCCAGCTCCCACAGGGCTTGTGCCGCTCACAGGCCCTGTGGTCCAACCAAAAACTGTAGGGGCTGGCTTGCCAGCGATGAGGCCGGTACACCCCACACAAAACTGGCAGGCAACCGACAATCGCCGTAGCATCCTGACCTTGATTGAACCGAGGTGCCCATGCTGATTCCCCACGACCAACTTGAAGTCGACACCCTCACCCGCCTGATCGAGGACTTCGTCACCCGCGACGGCACCGACAACGGCGATGACACGCCGCTGGAAACCCGTGTCCTGCGCGTACGCCAGGCCCTGACCAAAGGCCAGGCGCTGATCGTCTTCGACCCGGAAAGTGAGCAATGCCAATTGATGCTCAAGCACGACGTGCCCAAGCACCTGTTCGACTGAGCCCGTCAGCGGGCCTTTTCAGAGGCCTGCTTGCGCTGGATCCGTTCATAGACTTCGGCGCGATGCACGTTGACTTTCTGGGGCGCCTCGACGCCGAAACGCACACTGGAACCGTTCACTGACAGAACGCGCAGGGAAATGTCGTCGCCGATTGAAATCAATTCACCGACGACGCGGCTGAGTACAAGCATGGGATTCGTCCTTCCGGGTTAACGAACCCTGAAGATGCGCGGCTTGCCGGTGCGACACAATGCGCGCCCGGCAAATCAGTCTTGCCTTACACCCACCACGCCGACAGGCCGTCAGACGTTTCGTACAAAACCGTCAATTCAAGCAACCGAGAAGCGCGGACCGAACAGAATCACGCTGGCGCCGATCACACACAACGCCACGCCGATCCAGTCCGAACTCAACGGGCGAACGCGCTCGACCACGGCCAGCCAGCCAATCGACGCGACAATGTAAATCCCGCCATACGCGGCATAGGCGCGACCGGCGTAGGCCGCTTCAACGCGGGTCAGCAACAGGGCGAACAGGGTCAGGCTGAGTAACGCAGGAATCACCCACAGGGCACTTTTGCCCTGACGCAGCCACATGAAGAAAGCGAAACAACCGGCGATTTCAAACAGCGCCGCAAGGAAAAACCACAAGTAATTGAGCATCGAAGCGTCTCGTCAGGGTGACCATTGCGGCCACCCTAACCACGCGACACCCGCCGGGCAAGCTCAGCCGTTGTTCTGTTTGGCCTTGGCGCGCATTTTTTCCGCCATCGCGGTCATTTCGTTGTAGAGCAGTTGCGGGTTCTTCTGCTTGATGGCCCAGGCCATGCGGCCCTGCTCATGGGGCAGGATCATGAATTCGCCGGCGGCGACTTGCTGATAGATATAGTCGGCGATGTCTGCTGCGCTGATCGGCGAACTTTCCAGCAACTTGCCGACCTGCGCTTTCATTGCCGGGGTCGGCCCACGGAACGAATCGAGCAAGTTGGTCTGGAAGAATGACGGGCACACCACATGCACGCCGACTTCCTGTTGCGCCAGTTCGATCAGCAGGCTTTCCGACAGCGCTACGACACCGGCCTTGGCGACGTTGTAGTTGCTCATGGCCGGGCCTTGCATCAAGGCCGCCATGGACGCGATGTTGATGATCTTGCCTTTGCTTTGCTCCAGCAGCGGCAGGAATGCCTTGCAGCCCTTGACCACGCCCATCAGGTTGATCGCGATCTGCCAGTCCCAGTCTTCCAGCGACAACTCACTGAAGAACCCGCCCGATGCCACGCCGGCGTTGTTGACGATGATGTCGATGCCGCCAAGCTTCTCTTCGCAGGCCTGGGCGAACGCCGTGAGCTGACTGTAATCACGCACATCGCAGCGCTGGATAAAACCGTCGCCACCGGCTTCGCGCACCATTTTCAGGGTTTCCTGCAGACCGGGCTCGCTGACGTCGGACAAGGCCAGTTGCCAGCCTTCACGCGCCCAGCGCAGCGCGATTTCCCGACCTAAACCCGAGCCCGCGCCAGTGATCATCATGCGATTTTGCATAGCAGACAGCCTTGTTGTTCCGGGGAAGATGCGCGGAGTGTAGCGAAGGATCCTTAGCCCTCCACGCTCCATCAGACTGCTGAATACAGGATCAAAAGATCGCAGCCTTCGGCAGCGCCTACAAGATTCGTGCAGGCGCGGCCGAGAGGAACCAGGCCGCGATTTTTTTGTTTCAAAGGAAATAAGGGAGCGATCCAAATACATTAAAAAAACATTGAATTTTTTTTCATGCACAACAGTCGGAATTTGTAAGCCGTCTGGATTTAGTTAATTACCAGCCGCCCCTGAACATCAAGACTTCTCGAATACTATCAACAAGGAAAATCGACATGGGCACAATTCTTATCATTATCCTGATCCTGTTGCTGATCGGTGGTCTGCCGGTCTTCCCGCACTCCAGAAGTTGGGGTTATGGCCCGTCGGGCATTATTGGCGTGGTATTGGTAGTGCTGCTGGTCTTGCTGTTACTCGGCAGGATATAAAACGCAGGACAAAAAAAGAGGCCCTCAGGGGCCTCTTTTTTATGCAGCGTTTTTTTATCAGTCCGGCTTGCCGTTAATCACGCCGGCGGTATTGTCCATCAGGCTCTTGGTCGCCGTTTGCAGGAACGATTCGAGCTTGAGTTTCAATTCAGCGGTACGCGGTGCATCCGGCACGATCTCGGCATGCGGATTGGCGCCCAACTGGTACTGCCAGATCTTCGGTGCCATTTCTTTATCCTTCGGCAGCACGAGAATCTGGTCAGCGGTGACGATGGCAGTGGTCTGCTCGCTGCCCGACGGCTTGATCACACCGAAGCCGGTGTCGCCTTCCGGCAGGTTGAGCAGGTCACGGCCCCAGCACTGATGACGTACTTCGCCACCCAGACGGCCCATGATGGTCGGCACGATGTCGATTTGCGTGCCCACGGTGTGGTCACGGGTACCGAACTTTTCCTGGATGCCCGGCGCAATCATCAGCATCGGTACGTTGAAGCGGCCCAGGTCCATTTCGGTGATCTGACGCTCGTTGCCGAAACCGTGGTCGCCGACGATGACAAACAGGGTTTCCTTGAAGTACGGCTCTTTACGCGCCTTCTCGAAGAACTGACCCAACGCCCAGTCGGCATAACGCATGGCGGTCAAGTGCTCGTTGAGGCTGCCACGATCGGTCACGCGCTCGACCGGCAAGGGTGTCGGCAAAGCGTATGGCGTGTGGTTGGACAGGGTTTGCAGCAGCGCATAGAACGGCTTGCCGTTTTCCCGCGCCTTCAGTTCGATCAGACCGCGGTCGAACATGTCCTGGTCGGACACGCCCCAGGTCGGGTCGGAGAACACCGGGTTGACGAAGTCGTTACGACCCACGAAGTTGGTCATGCCCTGGTTGCTGAAGAAGCCCGACTGGTTGTCCCAGGCGAAGTCACCGTTGTAGACGTAGACGTCGTCATACTTGCGCGCGCTGAGCAGTTGCGGCAGGCCGGAGAGCTTGTGGCTGCCTTCCGGGGTCTGCATCAGGTATTCGAAACCCGGCAGGTTCGGGAAACATGCCATGGTCGCGAACATGCCCTGGTGGGTGTGCGTGCCATTGGAGAAGAAGCGGTCGAACAGCAGGCCTTCCTTCGACAGTTTGTCGAGGTACGGGGTGATGTTGCCCGGCGCGCCCAAAGCACCCACCGAGTGACCGGCCATGCTTTCCATCAGGATCACAACGACGTTCTTGATCGGCAAGGTCTTGTCGGCGGGCGGCGTGTATTCACGGCGCACGGCGGCGATGTCGGTATCGACCAGTTTGTCGTCGGGCATCAGCAACATGTCGCGCACGACTTTCTGCGCCTGTTCCTGTGGCAGGGTGGCTTTCCAGATGTTGTTGCGATCTTCGCCCATGCGGTCCTTGGCGGCAGCGATCAGCGACAGCGTACCGTTGAGACCCAGTTGGTTGGCGAAGTTCGACTCGGTGGTGTACACGTCACCCCAGCGCAGCGGCGGGCCCTGACGCAGGGTGCCACGAGCAGCGGTGACGCAGATCAGCAGGCAGACCACGAACACCGCCAGGCGGGTGTACCACGGCGCCACCTGACGGGTGCCGACGTTGCCGCCACTGAAGGGGCCGCGTGGACGGGTCGCACGGTCGGCGCCTTTGAACGCCAGGGTCAGGATGACAGTGCCGATCGCCCACGCCAGCAGGTAACGGACCACCGGGAAACCGTACCAGAGCATGCTCATAACGGTTTTCGGGTCTTCTTTCACGTACTGGAAGACCAGGCCGTTGAGGCGCTGGTGGAATTCGCGATAGAAATCCATCTCCATCAGGCCGAGGAACAGCGCGATGCTCGAAGCGATCGTCAGCCACAGACGGAAGAAACCACGCACGGCCATGGCGCGGGCACTGAACAGCGCCAGCACCAGCGGAATGCAAATGTACACCACCAGGCGCAGGTCGAAACGCAGGCCGTTGGCGAACGCTTCAATGAAGGTCGAAGCCGGGGTGTCGAGGATCATCTCGCGGTTGTAGACCAGCAGCGCGAGGCGCAGCACGGAAAACATCACCATCATGACCAGTGCACAAAGCAGCGTGTAGGCCAGATGCGATTTGACGGTCGGTTGCAGCAGGCGAGCAGAAGATCGCTGCTGATTCAGGGCGTCCGGGTTTGCCATGTCGTTTTAGGACCCATTGGAAGTTAAAGTTGCAAAAATACAGCGGCGCCATGCCCTCTATTGGCCATTCCAGACCCCGGGGCTTGCGCGGTGCGCAAATGTTGCACGATCACCCGCACCATTACCATTGATTACTGCCTCGGTGCCGGACACTTTCATTTAATGCCACAGTAGCGCGGCCGCGTGCCAACGGCGCGGGCGAATTGTCTTGAACACGTTGTGAAAATTTCGTTCAACGCATATCTGGAAACACAATATAGCGACAAAACAAAAAAGCCCCGACTTGATCGGGGCGTTTTGCTCAACCGGCGGCGATTACTTCTCGGCGCGTTCTTTCAACGCTTTAAGCGTGTTGAACGGCGCATCGACGACAAACTTGTTGGCCACCATCGCCGGCACACTGCCACCCGGCTCGGTGTGGACTTGATAGGTCACTTCGACCTGATCGCCCTTGGGCACGAACTTCCAGAAACCCTTGACCTGGGCAACGCGCACGAAACCTTTCTCTTCCGGCACGTACTTCGGTACGCCTTCAAGGTTGCGGGTCAGGCTGCCATCGGCGCCTTCGACGGTGGTGATGTGCAGCACCGAATCGCGCGGAGTGACTGGCCATGGCGTGTTGAACTGGGTGTAGGTCCAGCTCTGATCGCCTTCGTGCTTGAGCAGTTTCTGGGTCTTGCATTCGTGAATCCAGGCACAGGCGCCGGAAACGTCTTCCTGCAGTGCGCGCAGTTTGGCGATGGTGGTCTTCATCAAGACCACGCCCTGATAGGACTTGTAGTCCGAACCCGGCACTTCGCTCAGGGAAACCTTGATGCCGTCTTCGTTCTTGGCGACCTTCCAGTCTTCAGCCTGAACCGCCGAAGTAGCCAGCACGGCAGTCAAACCACACAACACAGCGATACGATGCAGCGAACCCATAGTCTTATTCCTTATTGTTGAAGTTCCGTTCGTTTGACACATCACGCCGCCGTCATTTGCTCCCACCAGCCGATCAACCTGATCGCCTCTTCCGAGCTGCTGCCACAGACTTCGACATCGGCGGCAAAACCGGAACAGACAGCGGGACGCTCCGGCTGGCCGAAAATGCTGCACAGGTTTTCGACCGAGAGTTGCACGCAACGTTCGCCGGCAGGTTTGCCATCAGGCATGCCGGGAATCGCCGAACTGATGGAAGGGGCAATGCAGCAAGCGCCACAGCCTTCACGGCATTTCATGACGGGCAAATCCTCACGACGGGTAATGTGCTAAAGAGACGCGGAACAGAGTAACCGCTAAAACGGCTGTTTAAAATTCCCTGATCCGGGGTTTTTACCGATAAGTGAATGTGACTGACCAGTCTCCGACAAAGCGTCTGGTCTGCGGGTCACAGGTGAGCAGGAATTACTGCTTGAATTCGAAATCCAGCGCCGCGCCTTCGATTTCCCGGCGGTCTTCGTTGCGCAGTTGCAACTGCATTTCGTTGCTGAGCAAGCGGCCGTTGAGCTGGAATCCACTGTTTTTCTCGCCAAAAAACTGCGGCAGGATCTGATCGTGCTTCGGCAGCACCACGGTGCCGGGCGGTTTCAGCTCCTGAACCATGTCCTTGGGCAGACTCAGGTCGAGCCTGGCGGGCGGCAACGGTGTGTTCACCAGTTCTTTGGCCGACTTTGATTTCGACGCAATCGGCGGGCGCTTCTTCACCGGGGCGGCTTTCTTCTGCTGCGATTTTTTGTCCGGGGCCGCTTTTGCGCTCGTTGCAGGCTTTTTTTCTGAGGTAGCCGTTGCCGGCTTTTCTTGAACGGCTGCCGCCAAGGCACTCGGCGCATGACTGATCAGTAGCAAACCCAAGATGACTCCGGCGGCAGAAAAAATCGCTTTCATGGACCCTACAACACTAACGGCAGAGGGCCATATGCTCGCTTGTTGAGCGCTACAAGACAAGCACGAGCCACTGCTGGCTTAAAATCCGCCCGCCGTCTCCTGACACAGCTGAGTCGCCAGCAGGCCGAGCGTCATCAACGCCCGCTCCGCCTCGCGGTTCCACGGAATGCCGCAATTGAGGCGGATACAGTGGTTGAATTGCTCGGTATTACTGAAGATCAGACCCGGTGCAATGCTGATGCCCTGCTGCAAGGCGCGGACATGCAATTCCTGGGTGTTGACCCTGCCCGGCAAGCTTACCCACAAGATGAAACCGCCCGTGGGCCGGGTCATTTGCGTGCCTTCGGGGAAGTACTGCTGCACTGCCAGCTGGAAGGCGCTGAGGTTTTTCCGGTATTCCTGGCGGATGTACCGTAAATGCCGGTCATAACCACCGTTTTCCAGATAAGCGGCGATCGCCATCTGCGTCACGCTGCAGGCCGAATGGGTGCTGAAGGTCTGCAGACGCTGGATTTCCTGCTGATACTTGCCGGCAATCATCCAGCCGATGCGCACCCCCGGCGACAAGGTCTTGGAGAAGCTCGAGCAGTAGATCACCCGGTCAAGACGGTCATAGGCCTTGAGCGCCTTGGTGCGCCCCTGTTCAAACATCAACTCGCCATAGATGTCGTCTTCGACGATCTGGATGTCGAAGTCCGACGCCAGGCGTAACAGCTGTTTCTGGCGCTCCTCCGGCATGGTCCCGCCCAGTGGATTGCTAAGGCGAGTGGTCAGCACCAGGGCCTTGATCGACCACTGGTTGGCGGCCAGTTGCAATGCTTCGAGGCTCATGCCGGTAGCGGGATCGCTGGGGATTTCGATGACTTTCAGACCGAGCAGATCGGCCAGTTGCAACAGCCCATAATAGGTCGGCGATTCGGCGGCGATCAGATCGCCCGGACGGGTCAGCACCCGCAACGACATCTGCAAGGCATCGACGCAGCCGTGAGTGATCACCACTTCCGACGGGTCGATGACCACGCCAGCGTCGCGCATGCGGATCGCCACCTGCCGGCGCAGCGGCTCGAAGCCGGGGCTGAACATGTAGCTGAACGCCCGTGGGCTATGGAAGCGCGTGACCTTGGCCAGTTGCTGATGCAGTGCGCGCACCGGCAGATAATCGACGCTTGGCACCGCAGCGCCGAGCGGGAAGACGCCTTCACGGCGTGACTCGACCAGAACCTGCTGAATGATGCTGCTGCGGGTGACCAATCCCGGCCGCTCGACCCGGGCAATGTCGGGCGTCGGCGCGGTCAGGGCGGGCGTCTGGTGGACGTAATAACCGGATTGCGGGCGCGCCCGAATCAGCCCCTGATCTTCGAGGTTGGCGTAAGCCTGCAACACCGTGGCATGGCTGACGTTGAGCTGCGAACTCATCTTGCGCACCGACGGCACGCGTTCTCCCGGTTGATAGACGCCACGACGGATGTCTTCGGCCAGTTGCTGAGCAATACGTTGGTAGAGCAAGAGATTGGTCATGACGCAGCACTCGATTTCACGGGCATTTTATTCTTGTGTGAAACAATACCGGAACAGTTTAGAAGTGTACTGGGACAGTTGCCACATTACTCGACCATACAGTGCGGTGTCTGCCCCCGACTGTACGGATTTGCGAGCCATTCGACAGACGTAAAAAAGCCCGGCACTGCATGACAGGCCGGGCTTTCCAGAGACGCAACCCTCAGCGGGCGGCGCCGAGCTGGCCTTTTTCATCGGAGAAGACAATTTCCACGCGACGGTTCTGTGCCCGCCCGCGCTCGGAAGCGTTGGCGTCCACCGGGTATTCGTCGCCGTAGCCTTCGACCTGAATGCGTTTGTCGTCGATGCCCAGGTCCATCAGCACGTCGGCCACCGCTTGCGCGCGATCGCGGGACAGCTTGAGGTTTTCCTGCTTGCCGCCGGTGCTGTCGGTGTAACCCTCGATGCGCACCACGCGTTTGGGATTCAGTTGCAGGAACTGGACGATCTTCAGCACGACACGGTTGGCCGAATTCTTCAGCTCTGCTTCACCGGTATCGAACAGCACATCGCCGAGGGTCATCACCAGACCACGGTCGGTCTGGGTGGTGGCCAGCGCAACGATCTGCTCTTCAAGCCACTTGCCTTGCTGCTGCACGCTGAGCAACTTCGACTCACGCAAGGCCAGTTGCAGGCGCTGACGTTCCAGTTCGAGCTTGGCCGCGCGCTCCTCGTTGAGCACCTGATTGGTGTGCTCGCGGGCGATTTCGCTGTAACGCTGGCTCAGGTAGGCGTAATGCACCACGTCCGAACCGCTGCCCCAATAGGTCGACAGGCGATCGGCACGGGCCAGCGACTCACCGGCGCGGATCACGTCTTTCGGCGCGATACGCAACACGTTGGAATCTTCCTTGACCTTCTGGAAGTCGGCGCTGGCTTCTTGCAAAGCGGATTCACTGTGTTGGCCGGCGCAGCCGTACAGACTGGCGCAACCGGCGAGGATCAGACCGCCGAGCACGGTGGACTTGCGGCTCATTGGGCATCCCCCAGTTGTTTGCGCAGACGGATGATGCGGGTATTGAGCACGTTCACCTGCTCTTCGCTCTTTTGCGTCAGCACTTTGGCTTCCGCCAGACGCGCATCGAGTTCAGCCTGCTCTGACCGCATGCGTGCGTTGCGGTAAGACTCATCGGCCATGTTGCCTTTGGCGCGGTCGTATTTGGTTTCGGCCAGTTTCATTTCAGGCACTTCATCAGCGGTGGCGCCAACGGCCTTGGCCTGGGTGATGGCCTGCTCGGTCAAACGCATTTGTTCAATGGGTGCCGGATCGGTTGCGCAACCGGCCAGGGCCAGAACGGCCACAGCCGCGAAAAGAGGTCGAATACTCACTAAGAATCCCTACTGTTTTGGGGCGCTGACGGGTTGTTGCGGCTGTTGCTGCTGCGCCTTCCAGCGCTCGATATTGCGTTGCAGCGCGGCTTCCGTCAGTCCGGACGCGGGCAATTCTGTCATCTTTTTGGCCAACTGTCCGCGCAACCACGGATCGTTGCAGGCCGAGTTATGGGAAACCGCGAGGAACAGGCCCGGCCGGTCGATCGGTTGTTCGAAGGCCAACAAGTCATTGGCCATCCCCAGCGCCTGCGCGGCGGCCATGCCCGAGTAGCGGCCAGCGAGGACATATTCCACCTCGCCCAGCAGAAGTTTCTGAAAAGCCTGGGTGAGGTTGGCTGTCCGGGTCAGGGTCAGATTCTGCTCGGCGAAAGTGCCAAATGCCTGGGTCATGCGAGACTTTTCCGACAACGCGCCCGTGTGGCCGTGCAGGTCTTTGGCCTCGCTGTAAACCAGCGTCGAGCCTTTGCGGGTCCACACCAGATAATCGTTTTCCAGCAACGGCGGATGGATGTAGTCGAGGTTTTCCAGCTCATTGAGGGTCAGCGGCGCGTCGGCGAGCATGTCCATGCGCCCGCTGCGCACTTCATCAAGGGCTTGCGAGCGTTTACCGGCGTAGAGCAACTCGACTTTGATACCCAGATCCTTGGCGATCTGCTGTAACAAGTCGGCGCTGGCCCCCATCAGTTGTTTGGGATTCTGCGGGTCCTGCCACAGATACGGCGGCGCGTCCGGGCTGCCGGTGACGACGAGGCGCTCACACTTGCCGGCGGCCGCCGCCATTCCCGGCAAGAGGATCAATCCCAATAACAACCTGCGGCGCAGATCCATGGCAACACGCTCCACTCAAATGCGAGACAAAAAAAAGCCCGACCAAAAGGTCGGGCTCTTTATAAGTGAAGCCGCCGGATTAGACCAGCTTCTCCAGCTCAGGGACGGCTTCGAACAGATCCGCCACCAGGCCGTAATCGGCCACCTGGAAGATCGGTGCTTCTTCGTCCTTGTTGATCGCAACGATCACTTTGGAGTCTTTCATACCAGCCAGGTGCTGGATCGCGCCGGAGATACCGACGGCGATGTACAGCTGTGGCGCAACGATCTTGCCGGTCTGACCGACCTGCATGTCGTTCGGGACGAAACCTGCGTCGACCGCAGCGCGCGAAGCACCCACGGCTGCGCCCAGCTTGTCGGCCAGGGCGTACAGGTGTTTGAAGTTGTCGCCGTTCTGCATGCCGCGGCCGCCGGAAACGACGATCTTGGCAGCGGTCAGTTCCGGACGATCGGACTTGGCCAGCTCTTCGTTGACGAAGCTGGAAGTGCCGGCGTTGTGCGCAGCAGCAACGGCTTCAACAGCAGCCGAACCACCTTCAGCGGCAACCGGGTCGAAACCGGTGGCACGCACGGTGATCACTTTGATCGCAGCGGTCGACTGTACGGTAGCGATGGCGTTACCGGCGTAGATCGGACGCTTGAAGGTGTCAGCGCTTTCTACCGAGATGATCTCGGAGATCTGGTCAACGTCCAGCTGCGCGGCAACGCGTGGCAGGATGTTTTTGCCGTTGGAAGTAGCGGCAGCCAGGATGTGGCTGTAGCTCTTGCCCAGTTCGGCAACCAGCGGCGCAACGTTTTCCGGCAGCTGATGCGCGTAAGCGGCATTGTCAGCGTTCAGGACTTTGCTCACGCCCGCGATTTTCGCAGCGGCTTCAGCCACGGCGCCAGCGCCTTGACCTGCAACCAGAACGTGGACATCGCCGCCGATTTTGGCAGCAGCAGCCACGGTGTTCAGTGTGGCCGGGGCCAGCACTTTGTTGTCGTGTTCAGCAATAACCAAGATAGTCATTTAGATTACCTTCGCTTCGTTTTTCAGTTTCTCGACCAGTTCAGCCACCGACTTGACCTTGATACCTGCGCTGCGTGCAGCCGGCGCTTCGACTTTCAGGGTCTTGTTGGTAGAGGCGGTGGAAACGCCCAAAGCGTCCGGAGTCAGCACTTCGAGAGGCTTCTTCTTGGCTTTCATGATGTTTGGCAGGGACGCGTAGCGCGGCTCGTTCAAACGCAGGTCGGTGGTGACGATCGCTGGCAGTTTCAGGGAAACGGTCTGCGCGCCGCCGTCGATTTCGCGGGTCACGGCAACGCTGTCGCCGGAGACTTCGACTTTCGAGGCGAACGTGCCCTGACCGTAGCCGCTCAGTGCTGCGAGCATCTGGCCGGTCTGGTTGTTGTCGCTGTCGATCGCTTGCTTGCCCAGGATCACCAGTTGCGGCTGTTCCTTATCGACCACAGCCTTGAGCAGCTTGGCCACGGCCAGCGAAGTCAGGTCTTCAGCCGATTCGACGAGGATGGCGCGGTCGGCACCCAGGGCCAGTGCGGTACGCAGCTGTTCCTGAGCGGTGGACGGGCCGATGGAGACGACGACGATTTCAGTCGCAACGCCTTTCTCTTTCAGGCGTACGGCTTCTTCCACTGCGATTTCGCAGAACGGGTTCATCGACATCTTGACGTTGGCGAGATCGACGCCGGAATTGTCCGCCTTGACGCGAACCTTGACGTTGTAATCCACAACGCGTTTGACAGCTACAAGAACCTTCATGGATTCCTCGTTACTCTCCGGTGAAAAGAAAGTCGCCTAGGCGAACCTGGCGGTTGATGCTCATCAGGCTAAAGGGCACCTCTAAAAACGCCGACGTGGGTGCGGGGTGATTTCACTTTATGAACAGCCCTGACCGTTCGTCAGGGGTGACCGACCAGTCATTGCTCTTCACGCCATGTAAACTGCGCGCCGGACCTGCACTGCGCATCACCTTCTACGGCCTGTGCCCTGTCTTTAGAGGTGCTCTTGAAACCGCCAGTCTGCCTACGACGAGCGCAAAACCGCTCGTATCTTGACCGGAACGCCTATTCCGGTCAATACAGCAAAATGACCATTCATAAGCCGCGCTTCTTTGATTTCTCTGGGCTGGAGCCGATTCAAACAAACGTTTGTATTGGACGCTGAGAGTGGTGTAGATATAATGCGCCGCCTAGAGAGAAAGGTGGTTTGCCCATTATTACCCTTGACGTTAACGTAAAGGCAATAACGGATGCGTCACCGAACCTCCAAATTAGAAAAAAAACTGTTGAGCCTTGAGTAGGAGATAGCCTGTGGAACGCGAATACATGGAATTCGACGTGGTCATCGTCGGTGCCGGCCCCGCTGGCCTGTCCGCCGCCTGCCGTCTGAAGCAGAAGGCCGCCGAAGCCGGTAAGGAAATCAGCGTCTGCGTGGTCGAAAAAGGCTCCGAAGTCGGCGCACACATCCTGTCCGGTGCCGTGTTCGAACCACGTGCTCTGAATGAACTGTTCCCGGACTGGAAAGCACTCGGCGCCCCGCTGAACACTCCGGTTACCCGCGACGATATTTTCGTCCTGAAAAACGCCGACAGCGCGCAGAAAATTCCTGACTTCTTTGTGCCCAAGACCATGCACAACGAAGGCAACTACATTATTTCCCTGGGCAACCTGTGCCGCTGGCTGGCCCAGCAGGCCGAGAACCTGGGCGTGGAAATCTACCCGGGCTTCGCCGCTCAGGAAGCACTGATCGACGAGCAAGGCGTGGTTCGCGGGATCATCACCGGTGATCTGGGCGTCGACCGCGAAGGCAACCCGAAAGAAGGCCTGTACACCCCAGGCATGGAACTGCGTGGCAAGTACACGCTGTTCGCCGAAGGCTGCCGTGGCCACATCGGCAAGCAACTGATCAAGCGCTTCAACCTCGACAGCGATGCCGACGCCCAGCACTACGGCATCGGCCTGAAAGAAATCTGGGAAATCGACCCGGCCAAACATCAGCCAGGCCTGGTGGTCCACACTGCCGGCTGGCCGCTGGACATCATGGGCACCGAAAACACCGGCGGCTCGTTCCTCTATCACCTGGAAAACAATCAGGTGGTGGTCGGACTGATTGTTGACCTGTCCTACAGCAACACCTACCTGTCGCCGTTCGACGAGTTCCAGCGCCTCAAGCATCACCCGGTGCTGGCTCAGTATCTGGAAGGCGGCAAGCGCGTCAGCTACGGCGCCCGTGCGATCTGCAAAGGCGGCCTGAACTCGCTGCCGAAAATGGTCTTCAAGGGCGGTGCGCTGATCGGTTGCGACCTCGGCACCCTGAACTTCGCCAAGATCAAGGGCAGCCACACCGCGATGAAGTCCGGCATGCTCGCCGCTGAGTCGGTGGCTGACGCCCTGTTCGCCGAGAAAGATGGCACCGAAGAGCTGACCACCTACGTCGACGCTTTCAAGAAGAGCTGGCTGTACGACGAACTGTTCGCCAGCCGTAACTTCGGGCCGGCGATCCACAAATTCGGCGCCATTGTCGGCGGTGGTTTCAACTGGCTGGACCAGAACATCTTCGGCGGCAAACTGCCGTTCACCCTGCACGACACCAAGCCGGACTACGCATGCCTGAAGCTGGCCGCCGACTGCAAGAAGATCGACTATCCGAAGCCGGACGGCAAACTCAGCTTCGACAAACTGAGCTCGGTGTTCATCTCCGGTACCAACCACGAAGAAGAGCAGCCGTGCCACCTGAAGCTGACCGACCCGAGCATCCCGATCAGCAAGAACCTGCCGCTGTACGACGAACCGGCGCAGCGCTACTGCCCGGCCGGCGTGTATGAAGTGATCACCAAGGAAGACGGCGAGAAGCGTTTCCAGATCAACGCCCAGAACTGCGTGCACTGCAAGACCTGTGACATCAAGGACCCTTCGCAGAACATCACCTGGGTCACGCCGGAAGGCGCTGGTGGCCCGACTTACCCGAACATGTAAGTCGTACCGCTGAACAACGAGGCTCCCGAAATGGGGGCCTTTTTGTTGCCCATGATTTCTGTTTCAACACTCCTACAAGGGATCCGCGCAGACTCAGGCCACGCGTTCGTCGCCAGGGCTGCGCTCGAAGTAACGCTTGTACTCGCGACTGAACTGCGACGTGCTCTGATACCCCACCCGATGCGCCACCTGCGCCACGCCCAGCCCTTCCGCCACCAGCAACGTCTGCGCCTTGAGCAATCGCAAGCGCTTCAGGTACTGCACCGGCGACAGCAACGTGCTGCGTTTGAAGTGCTCGTGAAAGGACGAAACACTCATGTTCGCGCAACTGGCCAGGGTCTCGACATTCAACGGTTCGGTGTAATGCGCATGCAGGTGACTGATCGACGCAGCGACCCGGGCAAACTGTCCCTGCTGCTCCACCAGTGCACGCAACACATCGGCCTGCGGCCCGCGCAGTGCGGTGAACAACAATTCGCGCACCCGCGCCGGTCCGAGAATCTGGCGCTCCAGCGGATCGTGCAGGCAGCGCAGCAAGCGCTCGACACAGCCGCGCATGTCATCATCGAGCACCACCGAGGTCATCGACTCCGGTGTCTGCGCCGGAATGTGCCGCCCCGGCGCCAGCCCCATGGCCAGCACCAACTCGCCAAGCAGCACCCGGTCGATGGCCACCGACACGCCCAGCAACGGCGCATCGGGCAAGGCAAAGGTTTCGCACTCGAACGGCACCGGCAGCGCCTGAATCAGATAGTGCCCGGCGCCGTACTCCATAGTGCGCGGGCCGAGAAACGCCAGTTTGCTGCCCTGAGCGATGATCATCAGGCTCGGCTCATAAATATGCGGGCCACGCGCCACGTCGCAACTGGCGCGCAAGACCTGCACGCCCGGCAGCCCGGTCTGGCTGTAACCGTCGCAAAGCGCCAGCGGCTCGATCAGCGAAACCAGCGTGGCATTGGCATCAAGATGGCGGGTCAACTGCATCGGAGGGGTCTTCAAAAAAGTCACGGAAAAAGGCATGCAAGCATCATCGCAGATCCTTTTGCCCATGCGCTCGCCGAAACCTGCATGCCGGAGGATTAGGCATGAGACCCGGAGGAATCGTCATGGCCGCCGCGACAGACGACGCCCAGAATGCGCCACCTCACCTGTCACTGCTTCTGCGAGGTTATTCATGTACACCGCTATCGGTTATGCCGCTCAATCGGCCACCACTCCCCTCGCCCCGATGAAATTCGAACGCCGCAGCCCTCGCGCTGACGACGTGGCGATCGAGATCCTGTATTGCGGCGTCTGCCACTCCGACATCCACCAGGCCCGCAACGAATGGGGCATCGCTGTGTATCCGCTGATGCCCGGCCACGAGATCGTCGGAAAAGTCACCGCCGTCGGTGCGAACGTCACCCAACATAAAGTCGGAGATCTGGTCGGCGTTGGCTGCATGGTCGACTCCTGCCGCACCTGCGCCGCCTGCCAGCAGAACCTCGAGCAATACTGCCTCGAAGGCCCGACCATGACTTACGCCACCCCGGACCGGGTCGACGGCAGCAACACCATGGGCGGCTATTCGGACAGCATCGTCGTCAGCGAGCACTTCGTGGTACGCATCCCGGAAAAACTCGACCTGGCCAGCGCCGCGCCGATCCTCTGCGCCGGCATCACCACCTACTCGCCGCTCAAGCACTACGGCGTGAAGGCCGGTGACAAGGTCGGGATCCTCGGCATGGGCGGCCTTGGCCACATGGGCATCAAATTCGCCAAGGCCCTGGGCGCGGAAGTGACGTTGTTCACCCGTTCGGCGAGCAAGGCCGAAGAAGGTCGTCGTCAGGGTGCCGATCATGTGATCGTCTCCACCGATGCCGAACAGATGGCTGCCGCCGCAGGCCAGTTCGATTTCCTGCTGGACACCATTCCGGTGCAGCACGACCTCAACCCGTACCTGCAAACCCTGCGCTTTGATGGCGTGCATATTCTGGTGGGACTGATCGAGCCGATCGACCCGCCGGTGCATGCCGCCAACCTGGTGCTGGGCCGTCGCGTGCTGGCCGGTTCGTTGATCGGCGGCATCGCCGAAACCCAGGAAGTGCTGGATTTCTGCGCCGAGCACAACATCACCTGCGACATCGAAATGCTCGACATCCGCCAGATCAACGAGGCTTACGCGCGGATGATCGCCGGCGACGTGAAATACCGCTTCGTGATCGACATGGCGACGCTCAAGGTTTAAGCCCTCACACCTTCAAGCCAAGCTCCGCCGACAGCCGGGCTGTGACCCCTTTGATCAGGGGGATCAGCTCGGCCATTTTTTCCAGCGGCATGTACGGCACGGTGCTGGCGATGCTGATCGCCGCCACAATGCGCTTGCTCGCATCACGAATCGGTGCCGCCACGCAGCGGATCGACGGTTCGTTGTCCTCCAGATCGAAAGCGTAGCCGCCGGCCACGTAATCGGTCATGCGCTGCTCAAGCTGTTCCCACGATTGCTGGGGATGTTGCGGCCAGAACTGACTTTTCCCACCCGCCGGCAGGCTGATGTCGTACAGGCGCTGCCAGTCTTGCGGCGAGTCATCGAGCATCAACGCCTTGCCGATCCCGGTTCGCGCCAGCGGCATGCGATGGCCGACCCGCGAACGCATTTCCGGGCCATTGCGCCCCGGATTCTTCAGCAGATACAGCACCTCGTCACCTTCACGAATACCCAGATGCACGGTGTCCCCGGTCAGCGCCGACAACTCGTCCAGATACGGCCCGGCCAGACTCACCAGCGGCAACTCTTCGCGTGCCTGAAACCCCAGCTCGATCAGCTTCGGCCCCAGCAGATAACCCACTTGCGGGACCACGCGCAGGTAGCGCTCATCCACCAGACAACTGGCCAAGCGATGGGTGGTGCTGCGCGTGGTGCCGATCAGCCGGGCAATCTCTTTCAGATCGCGGGCGCCACTGGCCACCGCCTGCACCACGCCCAGGCCGCGAAGCAGTGTCTGAGTGCCGGTGGGTGCGGCGTCCTTGGTTTTTTCCGGGGCGTCTTCCTGCATATCCAGCCTTTACCGTTGAGCGAGGGAACGGGCGGCATTATGGTCGCCCGAGGCGGAGCACTACAACTCGATACGTTCGACCTTGCCCACCAGCAGCACGTAGGACAACGCACCGATCAACGCCAGAACCGCGATGTAGGTGATTGCCGGGGCGAACGAATCACCGCTGGCGAGGAAACCGATGACAATCGGCGTGGCAATTGCCGACAGGTTGCCGATGAAGTTGAACACCCCGCCGGTCAAACCGAGCAAACGTGCCGGAGCGAGGGTCGAAACCAGCGACCAGGTGATCGACGCCAGCCCGTTGCCGAAAAACGCCAGCGCTAGGAAGGCAATCACCAGCGGTGTCGATTCAACGAAATTGGCGCCGATGATCGAGGTGGAAATCAGCAGCCCGCCAATGATCGGCAACTTGCGCGCAAACCCGACGCTGCAGCCACGCCGAATCAACAAGTCGGAAAAGAACCCCGAGCACAGAACACCGACGAAAGCAGCCAGAAATGGCAGCGACGCCAGCAGGCCGGACTTGATGAAGTCCATGCCGCGATATTTCACCAGATAGGTCGGGAACCACGTGAGGAAGAACCACAGCGTCGAGTTCAGGCAGAACTGGCCGAGGTAGATGCCCCACAACTTGCGCTTGGTCAGGACGATACCCAGATCAGTCCAGCTGAACCTGGCTTTGACCTTGGCCGTCTCCTGCTGAATATCGACCAGCCCTCCGCCCTCACGAATCAGGTCGATTTCGCCTTGGTTGACGCCTTTGAAGTCTCGTGGCTCGCGATACACCGCGTACCAGATCGCCGCCCAGACAATCCCCGCCGCACCGGTGGCGACGAACACCATGTGCCAGCCGAACTCATGTTGCAGCCAGGCCAGTACCGGGGTCAGAAACGCCAGCCCGACAAACTGCCCCGACGTGTAAAAACCAATCGCCGTGGCCCGCTCGCGCTCAGGAAACCAGGTCGTCACCACACGGCTATTGATCGGATAAGCCGGCGCTTCCAGCGCGCCGACCGCCATGCGCAGCACAAACAGCGCAATGAAGCTGGCTGCAAAGCCGAGCATCACCGTGGCCAGCGACCACAGCAGCAACGCGACGCTATAAAGAATGCGCGGCGGCACGCGATCGACCAGCCAGCCGCCGGGGATTTGCATCGCGGCGTAGGTCCAGCCGAACGCCGAGAAAATCAGCCCGACGTGAACCGGATCAATGCCCAGTTCGCTGGTCAGCGCGGGCGCGGCAATCGACAGATTGCTGCGATCGAGGTAGTTGATGACCACGGTGATGAACAGCAGCACCATGATGAAAAACCGCTTGCGGCTGGGCGTGACTAAAGACGCCTGCCCGGTGAGGGTTTGCGGTGGCATGGGGGGTGCCTCTTCTTATGATTATTTGAGGTCGGCCTATGGCCTGCACTGCACCCTGTGGGAGCGAGCTTGCTCGCGAAGACGGCGGCACATCCTGCATCAATCTGACTGACCTGCCGCATTCGCGAGCAAGCTCGCTCCCACAGGGGGGGTGGTGTGTCAGAGACAAATCACCACTCGGCAAAACTGCCATCGGCATGGCGCCAGATCGGGTTACGCCAGCGGTGGCCGACGGCGGCGCGTTCGATCACATATTCCTCGTTGATCTCGATACCCAGTCCCGGCCCGTTCGGAATCTTCACGAAACCCTGGTCGTAGTCGAACACCCGTGGGTCTTTCACGTAGTCGAGCAAATCGTTGCTCTCGTTGTAATGGATGCCCAGGCTCTGCTCCTGGATAAACGCGTTGTAACAAGCCGCGTCCAATTGCAAACACGCGGCCAGCGCAATCGGTCCCAACGGGCAATGCAGCGCCAACGCCACGTCGTAGGCTTCGGCCATGTTGGCGATCTTGCGGGTCTCGGTGATGCCGCCCGCGTGGGAGGCATCCGGCTGGATGATGTCGACGTAGCCTTCACTCAACACCCGTTTAAAGTCCCAGCGCGAGAACAGCCGCTCGCCGAGAGCGATCGGCGTGCTGGTCAATGGCGCCAGCTCCTTCAATGCTTCGTAGTTTTCGCTGAGCACCGGCTCTTCGATGAACATCAGTTTGTACGGATCGAGTTCCTTCATCAGCACCTTGGCCATCGGTTTGTGCACGCGGCCATGGAAGTCGACGCCGATGCCAACGTTCGGCCCGACCGCATCACGCACGGCAGCGACGTTGGCCAGCGCCAGATCGACTTTTTCGAAGGTATCGAGGAATTGCAGTTCTTCGGTGCCGTTCATTTTCACCGCGGTGAAACCACGGCTCACCGCCTCTTTCGCCGCGCGCGCGGTGTCGGCCGGACGGTCGCCACCGATCCACGAGTACACGCGAATTTTGTCGCGCACCTGCCCACCGAGCAGGTCACTGACCGATACGCCGAGGGCCTTGCCCTTGATGTCCCACAGCGCCTGATCGATACCAGCCAGCGCACTCATGTGAATCGCGCCGCCACGGTAGAAGCCGCCGCGATACAGCACCGTCCAGATGTCCTCGATATTGCGTGGGTCTTTGCCGATCAGGTAGTCGGACAATTCTTCGACGGCAGCGGCCACGGTGTGCGCTCGACCTTCAACCACGGGTTCACCCCAACCGGTCACGCCTTCATCGGTTTCGACCTTGAGGAAGCACCAGCGCGGCGGGACGATGAAGGTGGTGAGTTTGGTGATTTTCATCTGTTTGTCTCTCTTGTTAGATGCAGCGCACGCAGCGCCAAAAAGTCTTAACCAAGCGCCTTCCACGCGGCCACGTAGGCCTCGGCGTTCACCGCCACTTGCTGCGGCGTCATGCCCGGTTTGAACAGCCCGGAACCGAGGCCGAAACCTTTCACGCCGGCGTCGATGAACGCCTGCATGTTGTCCGGCGTGATACCGCCAACCGGCGCCAGAACCGTCCCGGATGGCAACACCGCCAGCCAGGCTTTGACGACCGCCGGGCCCATCTGCTCGGCGGGGAACAGCTTGAGAATGTCTGCGCCCTCCGCCAGCGCCGCGAATGCTTCGGTCGGTGTGGCCACACCTGGCGACAGAAACAGCCCCGCCGCTTTCGCCGCGCGCAAGACCTTGGCGTCGCTGTGCGGCATGACGATCACTTGCCCGCCGGCTTCTTTCACCAACTCGACCTGTTCCGGGGTCAACACCGTGCCGGCACCGATCAGGCAATCGGCGGGCAAGGTCTTGCGCAGGATGCGGATACTTTCGTACGGCGAAGGGGAATTGAGCGGTACTTCGATGACGCGAAATCCAGCGGCATACAGGACTTCTCCGACCGCAGCGGCTTCCTGCGGATGCAGGCCACGCAGGATCGCGATCAGACCGTTTTGCGCCAATGCTTGCTTGAGCATGTCAGGCCTCCAGTCAGGGTTAACGGGATGAGGAATCGAGCAGTCCGGCGGCCAGCGCCAGTTGCCACAAACCACGCTCGGTGGCCTGCTCGGCCAGCGTCACCGCGGCGAAACCGCAGGCGTCGAGGGCACGGCTGTAACGCGCGCAGAGTTGCGCATTGCCGATGAGGATGATCGAAGGAAGCTGCGCGCTGTTGCGGCGGCGGCGCTGAACCGTGGCGAGTGCCGCCAGTTCATGACCGATCAACAGGCCGGACAAATAATCAGGTTGCGCACTGGCGCCGAGTTCGCCGGTCAGGCCCAGGGTGCGGGCACTGAATAGCGTCGATAGAACGCCCAACTCGCCGTCCACCGACAGCGCCACCTGCACGCCACGGTCGAACGCCGGGCCATCGAAAGCCGCGCCGTGCTGTTGGGTACGGCCAAGGATGCTGTGTTCGCTGAGCACGGCGAACACTTCGCCGGTCATGAAGGTATCGAAATGAGTGATGCAGCCATCGACCACCTCCACCCATTTGGAATGGCTGCCCGGCAGACCGATCAACAGATCGCCGCTCGCCTCGGCCGGCAGATTCTGCAGCACGCCGAGGACCTGGGTTTCTTCGCCGCGCATCACGTTGGGCAAGTGTGAACGCTGAATCACGCCCGGCACGATGTGCACCCGCGTGCCGCGCAGACTGACCAGTGTTTGTAGGGAATTTCCGAGATGGGCGACGTTTGCCGGTGTTTCGCAGTAGGCCGCTTCGCGCCAGCCTTGGGCGCTGCCAACCATGCCGCAGGCGATCACCGGCAGATCCGGCTGCGCGTCGAGCCAGTCGCCGCACGCGTCATCAAAGGCCAGTTCAAAACCGTCAGTGCATTCGCGACCGTTGATGACTCGCGCAGTCGCGGGCAACTGCATGATCCCGGACGCCAGCGCACGCTGCTCCAGCACCACCCCGCCCGCCGCGAGTTTGTAAGCACGTAATGAGGTCGTCCCCCAATCGAGCGCGATCAATTGCGCCTGCATCGCTTCACCTGTTTTGTTTTTGGCAGTGAGTGCGACGGACTATAGACCTCTCAGACGGTAAATCTCAATATGTAATTTTGCATCCCATATTTTGGGATTTTTCAGATTAAAAATTCTTCCTCTGCAAACCGGAGTTCATGCACATTCGGATCGAAGAAGTAGTGATGATCGTTATTTACCGAACAGATCAAAAAAATATCGTGGTGCGAGCTTCACTCCTTGAAGAAATTCGAAACCAATTTATTAAAAATACTGCGAGCCGTCTTATTATTACCCAATGGTCGTAACCCATAATATGGACACGAACTGGTCATGGTGGAAACGGCCTTCAAAGTAGGCAAGGCCGCTAAAATATGCGGCTACTCTGCAGTTCCCGGATTCATCAAATCTACACTCGGGACTTGCATGATCTTCGAGAAATACGTTTTGTAAGTAGTCGAATGAACTCTAAACACACAAGAAATGGAATCTCTGGATTTCAAAAACGGGACTAATAAATCTCCTTTGAGACGTCTTTCCTCACCCTTATCATCTACCTGCTCATCGAAAAGAACATCCGCCCTATAGATCAGTGAATCAGTTGACACTTTTTCAATGAACCCGAAACCGGATTGCTTTATACGGTGCGCCTGTGAAAAATCTTGATCGTCCGTTAACGAACATACAAGGCCCTGACCAATAGACGACTTGAACAACTGAAGCAGTTCTACGTCTGACGAAAAATAAATTTGATAAATCCCGGTACTGCGAAGCCGATCAGTCTTTGAGTACTGTAAATTAGCGATAGGCCGACCATGATTCAAAGAACACGCAGAGACCATCAGAATCATGACTGCCAACGTTATAAATCTCACAAAACGTTACTCCTTGGTCCATTTCAAAATTGATTCCCTTAAAATCTGTCGAGCTGACTTGCCACCAGGCAAAGGTCGCGCGTACATAAAGTTAGCATCCGCGTGATTGATGTCCAGCCGTCCCATTACATTCGGTCCAGCGGAGATTTCCCATTGCTCACCAAAATCCGCAACGACGTCCGATAAATTCCAATCAACTGCAGCAGCTCTGATATTCACCCAATATTCCGCTTTTGGCTGAGGAACCTGCCTGTATATCTTCGAAATACCGTAGACAATTTTTCCGTGGCCTACAGGGTCTAGGGTGACCAGCATTTTGACTTTAAATCCACGATCGGACAAAACAGCCGATAGGTGCGCGCCATTCCACCCACCCAAGCTATGACCGATAATGTAAACGGCGGTATTACAGTTTGAAATCTTACCAATTACATTATTTTCCAGATCCTCTTCACTCATGAACGCGTTATAACCAAGAGGCAAGGTAGTGCAGTACTTCTTGATTTCTAGAGCTTCGATATCTGCATCAACCATGTCTCGAACGTAATCGACGTTGTGGTTAGGGCCATCAACATAATATCTTTCCTGATCGCCCGCCCCGCCAACAAGAAATACCATTACATCCCGCAATTTTACCGATGCTTGCTTAACAGACTGATCAGTCTTACAAGTGAGCGTATGGGTAACTGGATTCCTTCTAGCTACCGGCACTTCTGGAGTGTCTGCTGTCGCACTTCCTTCTGCCATTTATCATCACTCCACAAACAAATTTATAGTTTCAGCCAAATGCGAGCTGACGGTATGGGTGAATCCCAACGCATCCGTAATTCCCGGTTCCTCACTGCCATCGCCGCGCTGAATCGTGTAGGGGTGGTAGGGCACCGGCTCTCCGGTGTCCTCATTCACCACTTGCAACCTGTCCGTAAAATGCACCGGCATCGGCAACAACCCACTAAACGCCGCCCCTCCACCACTCTGCCCAATGATCACCGTCCCCGAACCACCAACCACGACATTGCCGTGGCCACCGGTGCTATCGAGCGTGGCCGCGTTCAGGCCGTTGATGAATACGGTGCCGGAAACGGCTCCTGTAATCGGACTGCCGCACGCCGATTTATCGGTCATGCGCGCGGCGGCGAGTCCGTCGAAGAAGACGTTCGGAGAGCCGGAGGCTATCGGGTTGGTGCCATGGCCTGGCAGTGGGCAGGCGGTCGGGTCGGTGACGCGTGCAGCGGGTTTACCACTCAATTCAAAGCTCCTTGCTTCAGGGGTTCCGGGTGCGGCTGATGAATATCGATGTCGGTCGCGGCGAAGCGCCAGCGGTTGTCGACGGGGTCGAACAGGGCGTGGCGATGCTCACGGCTGTCGGGTGATGCGGCGGTTTGCAGGTGTCGCCAGGCTTCGTCGGTTTGCCAGGCCAGTTCGGCCGGCGAGGCGTCGTCGAGTTCGTTGAGCCAGGCGTTGTAGTTGCGCAGGTGATTACGCTCGTAAGTCGATTGCAGCAGCTCGGCCATTTGTGCGCCGAGGTCGAGATGATGCTGGGCCGTCCACTGGCCGATCTCGGAATAGACGTACCAGCCCATCGGCATCAACCCGCCGTCCTTGAGCAGCGAATGCCCGGCGGGGGCGACGAAACCGCAACAGACGTGCAGCGTCAGCCAGCCTTGATGAGCGTCGATAAACGCCGTCGGATCGAAGGTGCGCAGCGGTACCATGCGGTAATCGGCGAGCCCGGAACTGCGCGTCATCAACTCGGCATCAAGGCGTGACACGAACGCACGAATCGCGCTGCCGCCCCTGCGATTTGTCATGCACAGAATGTCGACCGGTTGACGCGTGGGGTTGTCGCTGGAACCCGAGTTTTTCACCAGGCCATACAGACGCATTGACGCCCGTAGTCCGCTCATCGCCGGTCACTCGTTGACGCTGCGAAGGCTCCACGGGCGTGGAGAAATTTTGCCAGAGGCATTGCAGGTGTCGTCCGTGATCGCGCAAAAATGGCGCGTAGAGTGCCGGACTAGAGGGCTGGCGACAATCAAATCAGCACGGGGTCGCCAACATTGTTGTTCAGCCCTCGGCGAACTCGCGCAACACTTTGCCGTCCATGCGATAGCGCACCCATTCTTCCTGCGGCTGCGCGCCGAGGGATTTGTAAAAGTCGATGGCCGGGGTGTTCCACTCCAGCACGCTCCACTCGAAACGGCCGCAGTCGTTGTCGCAGGCGATTTTCGCCAAGTGGCGCAACAGGGTTTTGCCGGCGCCGCCGCCACGTTGTTCCGGGGTGATGTAGAGGTCTTCGAGGTACAGGCAGTTGCTGCCGAGCCAGGTCGAATAGCTGAAGAAGAACACCGCGAAGCCGATCGGCAAGCCGTCGCGCAGGCAGATCAGACCGTGGGCGGTAGCGCCTTCGCTGAACAGGCTGCGCTCGATGTCGGTGACGCTGGCGATCACTTCGTGGCGGGCCTTTTCGAAATCTGCCAGTTCGGTGATGAAGGCGAGGATTTGCGGAGCATCGCTGGGGGTCGCCGGGCGGATTTCGATCGTCATGGACGGGCCTTGTCGGAAATGGAAAGCGCCATACTAAAGCTGCATGGCTTTTGTGGCGAGGCAGGTTGCTCCCGCTGGGTTGCGCGCGGCCCCAATTCCATCCAATGTGATCTATCAGACAGGGCTTGTTTTCCAGGTTTTGCGACTGCCGCGCAGTCGCGCGGAACGGCGCGACGATTCAACAAGCTCCCTCGCCACAGAAGCTCAACTCAACTGAAAGAACACTTATGTCTGCCAACGCTTTTACCCCTCTGACCATCCTCGCCCGCGAATTGCTGCCCCACGCCCTCGAACCCTCCGAAGACGGCGCCCATGACCTCGCCCACCTGCAACGGGTCTGGCACAACGTACGCACCTTGCAGGCCGAGGAAGGTGGAGACCTGGAAGTGTTGCTCGCCGCCGTGCTGCTGCACGATTGCGTGTCCGTGGAAAAGAACTCGCCGCTGCGCTCACAGGCTTCGCGTCTTGCCGCAAAGAAAGCCGCCAATGTGCTGGCCGGGCTGGACTGGCCCGAAAGCAAGATCAGCAGCGTCGCCCACGCCATCGAAGCCCACAGCTTTTCCGCCAACATCAGCCCGCTCACGCTTGAGGCAAAAATCGTCCAGGACGCCGACCGGCTCGACTCATTGGGCATGCTCGGCGTTGCTCGCACGTTCTACGTCGCCGGGCGCATGGGTTCGGCGCTGTATGACCCACATGATCCCGAAGCAAAAGAGCGCGACTACGACGACATGCGCTTTTGCCTCGACCACTTCCAGACCAAACTGCTGCACCTGGCCGAGGGCTTCCAGACCGCTGCCGGTCAAGGTCTGGCGCAGATCCGCCATCAACGCCTGAAGGGTTTCATGGAGCAGTTCAAGGAGGAAATCGACATCGGTTGATCGTCCTGCGACTCGACCGTTCGTCGTTAATCAGGCACCAATCGGACAAGAGGGCAGACCAACGACAGGTAAGGATTTCAATCACTGGAGACGCCCTATGATCCCGTCAAGGTTGACTGCCCTCGTTTTCGCCGCCCTGCTGAGTCCCGCGGTTTTTGCCGCTTCTACCACCGCAGCGGGCACCGGCCCCACCGATCCGACTCCGGCTCCGCGAGCCCCCGTTATCAACAGTGCCCCCGGCATGAACACCGATGGTTCCGGTGTTCCGTTGATCAACCAGCCACCGGCCACCGGCACCGACCCACGCACCCAAGGCAGCGATCCCGGCCGCCAGGGTGGCATGAACACCCCTGACTCCCCCGCTACACCCGATAACGCCGGCCACGGCATCGGCTCGAAAACCACCACCGGTGGTTCGGGCTCCGAAGGCGGCAGTCAGTAGTTCGCCGACGCGAGCGTCCTGTTCACATCCATGAAGAGGTAACCATGAACGTCGATAAAAACCTGGAAAAAGAAGTCCTCACCCGCCTGTTGCACGCTCACCCCAGTGGTCTGGGCAAGGAGGTGCTGGACAATTACCGCGGCGAAAAAGTCGTCGCCAGCGCCCTCGCCGCCCTGCAGGATCGCGGATTGATCCACCATGGTCATGTGACCTGCAACGAGGCCGGCGAACACTCGTTGAACCTGCCGATCAAGCTCAGCGCGGCCGGGGTTGAAGCGGCGCGAAAGCTCGACGACGCGGCGCGGTGATTGTGTGAACGCGTGATCATGCCGGTGCTGCCGCACGCTGCGATCTTTTGATTTTCCGGATCAACAGATCGCAGCCTGCGGCAGCAGTTCACCATCAAAACCTGTGGGAGCTGGCTTGCCCGCGATAGCGACAAATCAGTCGCAGAGTGACTCGCGGATAAACGCATCGACTTCAGCAGCCTCCGGCGAAGTCGCCGGCCCCCACCGGGTCACCGCCAGAGCCGCCGCTGCATTCGCCCTGCGTGCCGCCTCATGCGCGTTCACTCCCTGCGCCAACCCTGCGACAAATACCCCGGCGTGCGCATCCCCAGCACCATTGCTGTCCAGCGCTTTAACGACAAACCCCGGCACATGCCGGCGCTCGCCATGCTGTTGAATCCAGCAGCCTTGCGGACCGTCGCGGACCACCATCAATACGTCTTTGGGTAGATGCTCAGAGAGACGATCAAGTGCTGATGCAATCTCTTCAGCGCCGGTAAACCGCAGCGCTTCGACACTGTTGCTGGTCCACACGTCGATGCGCGGCAACAGCGCCTGCATCAGCGGTGAGTCCGGTGATTCGACCAAAGGCCCCGGATCGAACACTACGTTGATCGTATCCGGTAAGGCCAACGTCCAGTCGAGCAACGCCTGCGCCTTGCCTTCATGCAGCAAGCTGTAGCCGCTGAGATAAACGTAATCGCCTGCCTCCGCCGCAACGCTGTTCAGATCCTCCGCCGTCACCTCACCTTCAGCGCCGATATAGGAAATGAAACTGCGCTCAGCTGACGCATCGGTCAGTGCCACGCAAATCCCGGTGTCGCGTGGCGCAGGCGTCTGGATGCCGATATGAATGCCTTCGTCATTCATCGCCTGACGCGCCAGGTCACCGAAGCGCCCGGAGCCATGGCGACCGAGATAAACCACTGGCAAGCCATTGCGCACGGCAGCGGCCATCACGTTGAAACCGCCGCCGGCTTCGAAACCGGCCGATTGCGCCAGCACATCACCGCCGACCTGCGGCAATTTTTCCACGGCCATGACCAAGTCGATGATGACCTGGCCGGTGTGCAACATCTTAGGCATGAGCACGCTCGACTTGCGCAGCGCGGCGGTCTTTCGCCCCGCCGAGGACGAAATAAATGCCACCGGCCACCACGAAGGTCACGATCCAGCCCAGACCGTTGTGGCCCAGCCACGAGTCGGACAGAAAGCCCTTGAACCAGACGTTCTCGGCAGTGGTGCCAATGGTGGTGAAACTGAAGCCGAGCACGATGGCAATCGCCCACGCGCCGAACGCGCGCCATTCGATGCCGCCGCGATACCAGTAAGCGCTGCTCGGGCTGACGTCGAGCAGGTCTTTGGGGCTGTAGTAGTGGCGGTGAATCAGATCAACCACGAAGATCCCGACCCACGCGGTGATTGGCACTGCCAGCAGGGAAATGAAGGTGATGAACGGGCCGTAGAAGCTATCCGCAATCAGCATGAAGTAGATCGAACCGGCGAAGATCGCGACGATGTCCACCACCACTGCGTAGACGCGTTTGACTTTGAGGCCGAGGGTCAGCGTGGTCAGGCCGGCGGAGTACACCGACAGGTTGTTCGACAGCAGCAGGCCGCCGAATGCAGTGATCAGGTATGGCACGGCCATCCACGTCGGCAGCATGTCGCGGATCGCCACGATCGGGTCAGTCGCCGACGCCAGATCATTGTTGCCTACCGACAACAGGCCGCCGAGGGTAATCAGCAGCACCAGCGGAATCCCGGCGCCGAACGCGGCAGACGCCACCAGACGCACGGCTTTGACGCTGCGGTGCTGATAGCGCGACATGTCGGCACCGGCGTTGGCCCAGCCGATCCCGGTGCCGGCAGCCATGGTGCCGATACCGATGATCATTGCGCTCAGCGGCGCCGGGGTGGCGTTGAACACCGCGCTCCAGTCGATGGTCGCGCAGAGAAAACCGCCGACCAGGATGTTCAGCGCGCCGAACACATAAGTCGCCCACTTCTGGATCACCAGCAGGGTGGCGTGGCCGAGGCCGGAAACCGACAGGGTCAGCAGGACGAAAATCGCGATGAAGATCAGCGTCAGCACTGGCGCACTCTTCGCTTCCACCGGCGAGCCGAACAGGATCGAACACAGCGACAGCAACACGAATGCCGCCGTGGTGGTGTTGACGGTTTCCCAGCCCAGCCGCGACATCAGTGAGACCAGCGTCGGGCCAATGTTGCCGCGCACACCGAAGATCGCTCGCGACAAGGTCAGGCTCGGCGCACGGCCACGACGGCCAGCGATCGAGATGATCCCCACCACCGCGAACGAACCGGCTGCGCCGACAATCGCAACGATGATCGCCTGCCAGATCGCCAGCCCGCGAAACGCGACGAGCGTGGCGCCCAGCGGCAGACCGAGAATGGAAATGTTGGCGGCGAACCAGACCCAGAACAGTTGCAGCGGATGGCCGTTGCACTCGGCTTCCGGCACGGGTTCGATACCCCGGGTCTCCAGTTGTCCGGCGCTTTGCCCGGCGTTTGATGAACTCATGAACTGTGCTCCTGTTTGCCTTTATTGTGGTTGTGGCAATGATGCAGAACGACAAGACATCCCGGCCGTCCTCGGCCTGTCTGCGCGATCCATTGCGGGTTGAAAATTCGATTATGCGGTGCGCCTATCGCTGGCAAGCCAGCTCCCACAGGTTCAAAGTTAACCTTGAGACAGGCCCAATCCCTGTGGAAGCTGGCTTGCCAGCGATGGCGTCAGCCCCGTCAACGCAGGGCCAACAGCCCCTGCACCAACGGCTCAAGCTCCAGATGATTGACCGCTTTCACCGTGGCAATCATCGGCACCGGCCAGCTCTCAAGGCCCAGGCAGGCCCCGAGCATGGCGCCGAGAATCGCCGCGATGGTGTCGGTGTCACCGCCCAGGCTGGCGGCCATGCACAATGCATCGAACGCGCTCATCTCGCCGACCGCCACTTGCTGCGCCAGGGCGAACGACACCACCACCGATTCCTGCGACGCCACCGACGTGCCGATCACGTCGTACAGCAAGTCCGCCAACAACGCCTTGTCACTGTCGACGCTGATGCTGCGCGCCCAACTGATCCGCGAAGCGATACGCCCACCGGCGACCCAGTGCCCGTGCGCTTCGGCCTGTTGCGCAATCTGCTGTCCGAGGTTCAGCGCTTCGCCAAGGTCCATGCCGTTGATCCCGGCCGAGACCACCGCTGCCACCGCCGCGGCACTGGAAATCCCCAGCGTGGTGTTGTGGGTGACCTGACAGGCCTGTACCACGGCGGCGATGAAGCGCTGGGGCTCGGCGACGTCCGCCGCGATCCCTACCGGAGTAATGCGCATCGCTGCGCCGTTGGTGGTGCCGTAGCGCCCGGCCTCTTCGGCCGAATGCCCGGCGAGGATCATCTCGATGGCACGTTTGGTCGAGGGTCCGAGCAAATCCTGCGACCCCTTGGCCTGCATTTCGGCTTCCCACTCGATCAGACGCTGCGCGAGGATCGCCGGCTCGATGCGGCCCTTGCCTTCGATCAGCAACTCACCGACCAGAATCGCCTGTTCGGTGTCATCGGTGATCGACCCCTTGGGCATATTGGCGGCGATCGGTTGCAAGGGACCGGCGTCCTGCAGATCGGTGATCCGGCCGAAGCGGGTCTTGATCGTTTCGCGGTTCAGCGACTGCGTCGGCATGCCCAGCGCATCACCGAGGGCCAGGCCGTAAAACGCACCGAGGGCACGGTTGAACGCGGTCATTTCGATTCTCCAAACTGCAGGTGCAGGCGGAAATGCACCGGATCGAGCAAGCTTTCGACCTGCTCCATGAAACGGTTCTGCCGGTCGTAGGTGGTGCGCAAGGCTTTGAGGAAAACGGTGCCCACCGGACGACCGAGCAATTCGGCGTCCACGGCACTCAGCGGTTCGGCGCCGATCCACTGATCGCCGCGCTCGCCGATGTAGCCATAGGCAGCCAGGGTGATGGTCAGGGAATTGTCGATCAGACCGACGCGCGGCAGGCTTTCCAGGCCGCCGGTGGCCGGCATCAACGAGCGTTCAAGAGACACCAGCGTGCCGTCATTGGAGCGCCGGCGACGGTCGAGGGTGATGAATTGGTCGGTGCCGAAACGCGAGAGCAGGTCTGGCCGGGTCACGGCTTCGAGGCGCAGCACTTCGGTGTTGATCAGCACGCCGCTGTCGGCCAGCGCCTGCGCCCAGCCACTGCGCTGGTCGAGCACTACACCGTCGAACGTGACGATCGAGCCGACCCCGCTTTGCGTGGCGATGTAATTGCGCCGCTTCAGTTCGGCCAGCGCTTCACGCAGCGTGCCACGGCTGACCTTGAATTCTTGAGCCAACTGATGCTCCCCGGGCAACAGAAAGCCGTCCTCCATGAGGCCGCTTTCGATGCGCCGGACGAGTTCGTCGACCACCCGTTGTTTCTTGTCAAATCGTACCTGTCTAATCATGTACAAATTGATACCCGAAACGGATGCGGGCGAGCAAGTTAAATTTAGGGGGGCGGACAAAAGGCGAGAAGATCAAAAGCCCCTCACCCTAGCCCTCTCCCGGAGGGAGAGGGAACTGAATGGGGGATATTTGGGAGATACATCGACCTGAAAGTGGCTTACCGAATCCATAATTGGCCCAATCTTTCAGGTCGATGCATGACGAATCCATAATCGACGAGAACTCTCAGGTCGACGGATTACGCAAGACACCTCGGTCGGCCCCTCTCTGGCCCTCTCCCGGAGGAAAAGGGAACTGAATGGGGGATATTTGGGAGATACATCGACCTGAAAGTGGCTTACCGAATCCATAATTGCCCCAATCTTTCAGGTCGATGCATGACGCAAAACACCTCGGTCGGCCCCCTATCTGACCCTCTCCCGGAGGGAGAGGGAACTGAATGGGGGATATTTGGGAGATACATCGACCTGAAAGTGGCTTACGGAATCCATAATTGACCCAATCTTTCAGGTCGATGCATGACGAATCCATAATCGACGAGAACTCTCAGGTCGACGGATCACGCAAGACACCTCGGTCGGCCCCCTCTCCCTCTGGGAGAGGGCTGGGGTGAGGGGCTCTTGATTTTAGCGCTGCTTCAGACGGTCAATGACGACGGCCAGCAACAGAATCGAACCGCGAATCACATACTGGTAGAACGTATCAATGTTTTTCAGGTTCATCGCATTCTCGATGATCGCCAGAATCAACACCCCGGCAATCACATGCCGGATCATGCCGATCCCACCGCTCAGCGACACCCCGCCCAATACGCATGCCGAAATCACCGTCAGCTCGAAACCCTGACCGATCATTGGCTGCCCGGAGGTCATGCGCGAGGCGAGGATCACCCCGGCCAGCGCGCCGATCACACCGTGCACGGCGAAGATGATGATCTTGGTCCGGTCAACGTTGACCCCGGCCAGCAATGCCGCTTCCTGGTTACCGCCGATGGCCATGGTGTTGCGCCCGTAGGTGGTGTAGTTCAGCAGCCAGCCGAAGAACAGGAAGCAGACGATGGTGATCAGGATCGGCACCGGTACGCCAAACAACTGGCCGTTGCCGAAGACGAAGAACGACTCCTGCGACACGCCCACCGCTTTGCCGTTGGCAAAAATGTAAGCCAGGCCACGGACGATCTGCATCGTCGCCAGCGTGGTGATCAGCGCATTGACGCGCAGCTTGGCAATCACGATGCCATTGATCAGCCCGACAATCAGGCCCATTACCAGCGCCGCGCTGACGCCGAGGAACACGCTGTTGGTGTCGCGCATCACCACCGCCGCGACCACCCCGGCGCAGGCAATCACCGAGCCCACCGACAGGTCGAAATGCCCCGACGCCAGGCAATACAACATGGTGCACGCGGCAATGCCGGTGGTGGAAATCGCCAGGCCCAGGCCACGCATGTTCAGTGGCGAAAGGAAGTTGTCGATCAGCAAGGTGCAGGCGACAAAAATGCCCACGGCCGCTAGCAGCATGACCCAGTCGTCGAGGAAGCGGCGCATGTCCAGAGGTTTGCGCTCTTTGGGCAGGGTTTCGTTTTGGGTTGTCATCATAGTCACCTCTCAGTTCGCTACGCCGTCAGCGCGGTGGCGCGGCAAAGCCAGTTGCAGCAGGTTGGATTCATTGGCCTGATCGCGGCTGACTTCGCCGCGCAGGGCGCCTTCGCAGAGCACCAGAATGCGGTCGGAAATGCCCATCACTTCCATCAGGTCGCTGGACACCACGATCACCGCAATGCCATCGGCGGCGAGGTTGTGGATGATCTGGTAGATCTCGGCCTTGGCGCCGATGTCGATGCCACGGGTCGGTTCGTCGAGCAGCAGGACCTTCATCGGCATCGACAGCCAGCGGCCAAGAATGGCCTTCTGCTGGTTGCCGCCGGAAAGGAATTTGATCGGCTGGCCGGCGTGGGGCGTTTTCACTTTCAGTGCCTTGATCTGCTTGTCGGCGTTGCCCTTCTCCCACATTCCGCGCAGCAGGCAGCCAAGGCCGGAGTTGGCGCCACGGGCGCTGATGTTGATGTTCTCGGCCACGCTGGCCAGAGGAATGATGCCCTCCTTCTTGCGGTCTTCCGGGCACAGCAGAATGCCCGCCGCAATCGCGTCGCGCGGCGAGCGCAACTTCAATTCATGGCCGCGTAATTCAAGGCGTCCGGCGGTATTGCGCTGCAGGCCGCTGAGCAATCGAAACAGCTCGGTACGCCCTGCCCCGACCAGACCGAACAGGCCGAGAATCTCGCCCTTGTGCGCCTCGAAACTGACCGGCTCGCGCAGGCCAGGACCCAGCAAGCCATCGACTTTCAGTGCCACCGCGCCACGTGGGCGATGGCGATAATCGTAGATGTCCTGAATGTCGCGACCGACCATGCAGGTCACCAGTTGATCGTGGGTCAACTGGCTCATGTCATCGAAGGTGCGCACGTAGCGACCGTCCTTGAATACCGTAACGGCGTCGCAGATACGGAACACTTCTTCCATACGATGGGACACGTAAAGCACGACTTTGCCCTCGTCGCGCAGACGCCCGATGATCGCCATCAAACGGTCGATTTCGCGGGCCGAGAGGCTGCTGGTCGGTTCGTCGAACGCAATCACATGGGCACCGCGCGACAGCGCCTTGGCGATCTCGACCAGTTGCCGCTGGCCAAGGGACAAGCGCCCGACCTTGGTCTGCGGATCAATTTCATCGGCCAGGCCTTTGAGGCAATTCAACGCCTGCTGGCGCAGCGTGGCGCGATTGATCAAACCGAAACTGGCCGGCAGATGACCGAGAAACAGGTTCTCGGCCACGGTCATTTCCGGCACCAGATGCAGCTCCTGGTGGATCACCGCGACGCCGTTGCCGATGCTGTCGGCCGTGGACTTGAAAGCCATCGTCCGCTCGCCGATCTGCAACTCGCCGCTGCTCGGAATGTAGGCGCCACCGAGGATTTTCAGCAGGGTCGATTTACCGGCGCCGTTCTCGCCCATCAAGGCGTGAACCTGACCTGGATGGGCGACGAAGCTGATGCCGTCCAGCGCTTTCACCCCGGGAAAGGTTTTGCCGATCCCGTTGAAGCGCAGGCTGCCGGCGCGGCCCTGTTCATGTGTCTGTACTTGCGCGTGCATAAAGCCACCTCTTCACAGCGTTCGAGCAGCCGTCAGTTCCACAGGCCGATTTTTTCCAGCTCTTGCTTGAAGTTCTCGCGGGTGATCAGGGTGACGTCGTCCATCGCCGTGTACTTCGGCGGCTCTTTGCCGGTGGTGACCCACTCGTACATCATCTCGGCAGTTTTATAGCCTTCGATGTGCGGGCTCGGCAGCATCGAACCGAAGAAGCCGCTGTTGGGTTTCTTCAGCTCGCCGATGGCGTCAGTGCCGTTGATGCCGATGCCGATCACGTTGGCCGCCGCGAACCCGGCGGCTTCGGTGGCGCGCACGCCGCCGAGCACGGTGTTGTCATTCATGCCGCCGATGATCAGGTTCTTCGCCGCGCTCGGCAGCTTCACCAATGCCGAGTTGGTGGCGTCCATGCTGCCCGGCACATCAAGGGTTTTCAGCGCCGCGAAGAGGATGTGATCCTTCGGCATACCGGCGTCTTCCAGGGATTTCACCGAACCGTCGGTGCGCTTCTTGCCAGTGTCGAGTTCGTTGTAGGTGTTGACCACCGCGTAGGTGTCTTTCCAGTCCCAGTTGCGTTTCTTCGCTTCGGCAACCATGGCGTTACCCTGCTTCTGGCCGACTTCGAACGCGGCCATGCCGAGGTATGGCACGTCTTCCATGAACTTGCCGTTGGCGTCGACGAAGCGGTCATCGACGGCAATCACTTTGAGGTCATTGAGTTTGGCCTTGGCCATGATCGCCGGGCCGAGCGAGACATCCGGCGGGCAGATGACAAAGCCCTTGGCACCATTGGCCGCCAGACTGTCGATGGCCGAGAGAGTTTTCTCGCCATCCGGCACGGCGATCTTGATCAGTTCAAAGCCCTTGTCCTTAGCGGCTTTTTCGGCGAAGGCCCACTCGGTCTGGAACCACGGTTCTTCCGCCTGCTTGACCAGAAAACCGATCTTCACGGTGTCGGCGGCGAGCAGCGCACTGCTCAGGCTGAACGCGGTGACCGCCAGGGCAGCACTGCACAGGGTACGAATCCCGAAACGACGTTTCATAAGCTGACTCCTTGTTATTTTTTTTGAGCAATGTTTGAAAAGCGTTAAAGCGTGTTCCTGCAAAACCTGTCGAAAATAGTCATATCGTATGATGATTGGATTTCAAACGGACTTATCCGCCTGAAAGCCGCTGCGTTCAGTCGTGGTACATCACCGAGCGCCCGCCATCGACGGTGATACACGCGGCGTTGATGAACGGCGCTTCATCACTGGCCAGGAACACCGCCGTCATCGCCACTTCGATCGGCTGGCCGATGCGCTTGGGCGGATGCAGATCGAGTGCGCGCTGGCGTTCGGCCTGCGGGTCGGCAAAGCCGTTCCAGTAATCAATGTTCAGTTGCGTCTCGATGTAGCCCGGGGCGATGGCGTTGACGCGAATGCCCTTCGCCGCGTATTCGATGCCGAGGGCGCGGGTCAGGCCAAGCAGGCCGTGCTTGGCCACCGGATACGGGAAGCAGCCGGGAATGATGTGGCTCGAATGGGTCGAGGCAATGTTGATGATGCTGCCGACACCTTGCTCGATCATCTGCGGCAGCACGGCCTTGCACCCGTACCAGGCGCCGTCGAGGTCGATGGCGAAGCAGCGATGCCAGTCGTCCTCGGTCATTTGCAACGGATCGCGGAACACATTGACTCCGGCGCAGTTGACCAGCACGTCGATGCGCCCGTGCCGCTCCACAGCCAGTCTGGCCATCGCATACAGATCCTCCTGGCGCGACACGTCAGCCTTGAGCGCCTGCACGTCATGGCCCTGCTCGCGCCAGTGCGCGGCGACCCGCTCGACTTTCTCGGCCTGGATATCGCTGATCACCAACCTGGCTTGCTGCGTGGCGAACGCTGCGACGATGGCTTCGCCAATGCCTTGCGCGGCGCCGGTGAGCAGCACAACCTTATTTTTCAGACGCTCGCCCTTCGGCGGTGCGGGCACCGGCGGCAGGGAAAGGGGTTCAGCCATGGATCAGGACTCCTGTTTCGCAGGCACAAAAAAACCGGGCATCTGCCGATGTCCGGTCTGGAAGGCGTGTGGAACGAAACAGGCAGGCGCCGCTGACGGCTGTGGGCCGTTGCAAGACGCGGACTCCGCTCGGGAGTGCGAGATGGATTCGCTGCATCACTTCACCTGTTTTGTTCTTTTTAAGTGTGAGTGCGTGTTACTGCTGGAGCCGACTATAAACCCGACCGACAAATAATCTCAATATATAATTTTGCATCCCATATTTTGGGATTTATCCCGCAAACCGGGTGCACGGTTTACCGGCCACCTCGACGCGCATCGACAACACCGCGCCATCCAGCGGGTGGTTGAGCGGGCTACTGGCACTGGTGATGTACAGGGTTTTCAGGTCTTCACCACCAAACACGCAACTGGTCGGTCGGCTGACGGGCAAATCGATCTTGCGGTCAACGTCGCCATCCGGAGTCAGGCGCAACAGGCAACTGCCATCCCAGCGCGCATTCCACACGTAGCCTTCGGCGTCCATCGCCGAACCGTCCGGGCCGCCGTGCTGATCGGGGCCGTACCAGACGTAAGCAGTGTCGAGGTTGCCGTCGGTGTGAATGAAATAGCGATAGAGCGTGCTATCGAGGCTGTCACCGAACAGCAGCGTGGTGCCGTCATTGCTCCACAACAGCGTGTTGGGAATCCCCAGACCGCGCAGCAAGGGCGTCACACGTTGATCGGCATCGACCCGAAACAGACCGCCAGAGCGCCGAATGACCGGCAGATCCTCGCCCTGCTCGCCGATGTTGTTTTGCATGGTACTCAGCCACAGTCGACCCTGAGCATCGCAACGAGCCTCGTTAGCACGGTTGCCCGGTTGCGGGTCGGCGACGCAGAACAGGGTCAGGCGCGGTTCGAGGCCCGGGGAGTCAAGGTCCAGACGATAGACACCGCTGCTGAGGGTGACCAGGGCATCGCCACTGGCACAGGGAATGAACGCGGACACGTGCTCCGGCATCTGCCAGATCTGCACGTTCTGGCCGATCAGCCGCAGGGCCTGTTTGCCGGCGATATCGACCCAGTACAACGCCTGGGTCGGCGCGTCCCAGAACGGACCTTCACCGAGTCGGGCGCGGTGTTGGGTTACGGCGGTCCACGTCATGTTGAATCCTTCATGTTGTTGTTTTTACTGTAGGGGCGAGCCTGCTCGCGATGGCGTCGGGTCAGTCGGGATGTCTGGCACTGATAAATCGCTATCGCGAGCAGGCTCGCGCCTACAGGGGGATTTAGGTTGTCAGCTGGCTTTCTTGTCGGCCATCACCTTCGGGTAGAAGCGCTTGATGGCCAGGTCGGCGTTATCAATCAGGGTCATGCACGCCCACACCCCGCGCGCCGAATCCCGGGCAGCGATGGCCTCGGCCATGTCCTTGTGGATCGGCAAGGTGCGGCGCAGCTCATCCGGGTCGGCAGCCGAGACCTCGAACGACACCGCCAGCAAGGCGCCGAGGGCCGGGACCATTTGCTCAATGAACTGGTTATGACTCGCCGCGAGAATGGACTCGTGAAACGACTGGTCGGCACGGTTGTAATCAACGCCGCTGTCCACGGCTCGCTCCAGGGCGTTGTAAGCCAGTTGCACCGTCTCGATCTGTTCCACGGTGGCGCGCTCGCAGGCCCAGCGCACGGCCATGGGCTCGATGGTGCGGCGCAGATCGAGCAAGTCATCGACGAAGTTTTCCGGCAAACCATTACGCGACAGCCAACCGACGACTTGCGGATCGAACAGGTTCCAGCGCCGTACCGGCAACACCCGCGTGCCGACCTTCGGCCCGACTTCGAGCATGCCTTTGGCCGCCAGGGTTTTGATCGCCTCGCGGATGACGGTGCGGCTGACGCCAAGTTGTTCACCCAAATCCGCTTCGACCTTGAGGGTCTGCCCCGGTTTGACCTGGCCAGCGGCGATCCAGCTGCCCAGCCAGTCGACGGTCGACACATGAAAGCTGCTGGACATGAACACCTCAAAGCGGTTCGCGATGGGTGTTTACGCTAATGATCATATGATTGGGTGTCAATCAGGATTTACTGCGGAAACGCAAAACAAATGCAGCAGGCTCACTCCTGCAGATTTTTTTGTTTTGGATCAGGGTTCGAGGCCGATGCGGAAGAACTCGCCGCCGCTCCACACGCCAAGCCAGCGCTGGCCATCGACTTCACGACTGACCGCCAGCTCCACCAGTTGGTAGAACACATTGCGATGGATCAGCGCTTCAAGGTTGGTGCGCACATGCACATACGGCGCCGGTTCCTGTGTCGCCGGGTCGATCTCGACGCGGATTGGATGCTCGGGCCCTGCCTCGGTCGTCTCATCGACATTGGTGGTGAACCGCAGCACCTGCGCTTCACCCTCGCCTTCGACTTCCACGGTGATCGCCACGAACGGCGCATCGTCGACCTTGATCCCGACCTTCTCGACCGGGGTGATCAGGAAGTAATCATCGCCGTCGCGGCGCATGATCGTGGAGAACAATTTGACCATCGGCTTGCGCCCGATCGGCGTACCCAGGTAATACCAGGTGCCGTCGCGGGCGATGCGCATGTCGATGTCGCCGCAGAAGTCCGGGTTCCACAAGTGCACCGGCGGCAGGCCTTTGGTTTTGGGGATCTGTCCCAACAGGTCATTGGCTTTTTGCGGGCCACTCATGGCGTTCTCCTTGGCTTATTGGTCGCCGACTCCCAGCAGGCTGCGCGCGTATTGCGCCAGTGGCGGGCCGATCAGGTCTTCAGGCTTGTTGTCGTGGAACGTCAGTAAACCGCCACGACTCTTGATCCGTGCAGTATCAATCAAATACTGGGTGCTGGTCTCGATCAACATGATCTGAATCACCCCGCCGTCGATGCCCACGCGATCCACGGCTTCCTGATCGAGCCACTCGTCGGAGTTGCCGATGCGGTCGTCAGCCTTGGCAAAACGGGTGTACAGCAAATAATGCGCGCCAGCATCGCGGGCTTCGCCCATCGCCTGATCGAGGCCTTCCGGCGCACGGGCGCGACGAACCATCGGGAAGTATTCCACAAAGCCCTTGAAGGCTTCTTCGGCGACCACGTTCGGCCGTGGATAGGAACCACCCGGCGGCGCGAACGAACCCTGGGCGATGTAGATGAACGAGTCCGGCTGAATGCGGAAGTTGTTCACCCGGCGGCTGTCGCTGTGATCCAGCAGCCCCGCGTCGCTCATCTGATAGCGAGTGCCCTCGGCCATATCGCTGACAGTCATACAGCCGCCAAGCGCCAAAACGGCCAGCAGCAAAACCAGGCTACGCATCCTCATCCTCCAGAAGCCGGTGACGGAAAACCGGCGAATGGCCGTTGAATGCAGCTTTTGCGCCAGCTCACAGAAATCTACAGGTATCGAATTTGAAATGAGGCATTTGTGGCGAGGGAGCTCAGCCGCCAATAATCTTCATGACCGTCGCGCCACCGGAAAAAGCCACTTCCTGCTTGTCACCCAACGCCTTGACCAGCAAGCGCTGTAACGCCGGCAGAGCCTGATGGCGCGGCTTGTCGAGCAGATCGCCGACATAGTGGCGGTTGCTCGACGACAGGCAGCCATGCAGCCAACCGGTGGACGACAGGCGCAAACGCGAGCAAGTCCGGCAGAATGGCACGCTTTCATTGGCGATTACGCCGAAGTGACCGACGCCCGGGATCGCATAACGCACAGCGGTGGCGTCCACCGGCGCATCGGCCTGGGCGTATTCGTAGCGCTCGCCAATCAGGCTCAGCAGTTGCTGCAGGCTGACAAACTGTTGCAGGAAGGCATTGGAGTCGGTGGCGAGGTGGCCCATGCGCATCAACTCAATGAAGCGCAACTCATAGCCACGTTCCAGGCAGTAATCGAGCAGTGGCATGACCTGATCGAGGTTTTGCCCGCGCAATGGCACCATGTTGACCTTGATCTTCAGCCCCGCCGCTTTCGCCTGGTCCATGCCGTCGAGCACGCTCGCCAGATCGCCGCCACGGGCGATGCTGCGGAACGCACCGGCGTCAAGGGTATCGAGGGACACGTTGATCCGGCGCAGACCGGCATCCACCAGCAGCGGCAGTTTCTTCGCGAGGAGTTGGCCATTGGTGGTCAGGCTGATGTCTTCCAGCCCCATCCGGCCGACGGCAGTCATGAATGACTCGAGTTTGGGGCTGACCAGCGGCTCGCCACCGGTGATGCGCAAGCGCTCGATCCCGGCGGCTTCTATCAGATACGCCACACCGCGTGCCATCGCTTCGGCCGACAGCTCATCCTGCGCAGCCACCAGCCGCTTGCCGTTGGGCACGCAGTAGGTACAGGCGTAATTGCAGGCGGAAGTCAGACTGATCCGCAAATTGCGAAAACGCCTGCCTTGACGGTCAACGATCATGATCACTCCGGCGATAGAAATTCGAGCCGCTAAAACTTGACTCACAAATCAAGTTTTAGCAAGCCCTATGCCTGAGTATATTCCTGCGGTACTGCGTCATGTAGCGAAATCATGGCGCCATCAGGTCGCTGAATGATTCAGCTGCTCGGGGTTTCCGGGTCGCGCTTGCGCTTGTTGCCCATCCGCACGCCGATGTCCATCAGGAACTGGAAGAAACCTTCCTGATCTTCCAGCACATTGCTCCAGAACGGCGAGTGATACAGCGCGACCGCGCCGTGCACCAGTGCCCAGGATGCGCAGTAGTGGAAGTACGGCGGCACGTCTTCGAGCTTGCCTTCGCTGATGCGGCCCTTGATCAGCAGGGTCAGGCGTTCGAAGTTCGAGGCACGGATCTTGTGCAGCTCCTCGACCATCTCCGGCACCTGATTGCCCTTGACCACCTTCTCTTCGAGACGGTCGAACAGGCGATAACGCTGCGGGTCGCGCATGCGGAATTCGAAGTAGGCACGGGACAATGCTTCCTTGTCCTTGTCGACATCGGCCGAATGCAGCAGCTCGTTCAAATCGCGCTCGTAATCGAGCATCAGCCGCAGATAGATCTCGGCCTTGGACTTGAAATGCTTGTAGATCGTGCCTTTGCCGATACCCACGGCATCAGCAATCATCTCGACGGTGACACTGTCTTCACCTTGATCGAGGAACAGCTTGAGCGCGGTATCGAGAATTTCTTGCTCGCGGCGACGAAACTCACGGACCTTACGAGGTTCTTTGTGCATAAGAAAAGGTCTGAAGGGTCAAAATTCGAAGCCGCGTATTATGCCTAACTTGCACAAAAATGCACGGATCATCCGACCATATCTGTGTTTCCCGTTCGTTTTGAGAACGATTGGGGCGCAATGAGAACTCAACCGAAGCGAACGTATTCCAAATTTGTTTAAAAACCCCGACCGGCTAACTGGACTGAACGCCAGACTGATCAATACTTGAACTGTCGGGCGGCATCTCCCCCAAGTGCCGCGCCGATAAAGGTACCAAGGGACCGCGTACCTTTGTTTTACTCCTAATGGTCTTAACCCGGATTCACCCCCCAGAACCCGGGTTTTTTTTGCCTGCGATTTGATGATCGCTCACCAGCAGGCGCTGCCGCAGGCTGCAATCTTTTGACTTTATCTCCCAAGAGCAAGATCAACCGATCGCAGCCTTCGGCAACGCCTACATGGCAGATTTGACAGAGGCCAGCGGGAACAGCCGCTTGAAATTTTCAGTGGTCTGCTCGGCAAACCGCTCGTAGTTTTCCCCACGCAGCATCGCCAGAAACTCCGCCACTTCGCGCACGTATTGCGGCAGGTTCGGTTTGCCCCGATAAGGAATCGGCGCCAGATACGGCGAGTCGGTCTCCACCAGCAGGCGATCCGCCGGAACCTTGCTCGCGACGTCGCGCAGCGCATCGGCATTGCGGAACGTGACGATGCCCGACAGGGAAATGTAATACCCCATGTCCAGCGCCGCCTTGGCCATGTCCCAGTCTTCGGTGAAGCAATGCAGCACACCGGCCTGAGGCAGTGCCGCTTCGCGCAGCAGCTCAAGGGTATCGGCACGGGCGCCGCGAGTATGGATGATTACCGGTTTGCCGGTCTGCCGGGCGGCTTGCAGGTGCAGGCGGAAGGATTGCTGCTGCAACTCGGCAGCTTCCGGCTCGTAGTGGTAGTCCAGACCGGTTTCACCGATCGCCACCACTTTCGGGTGATTGAGTTCTTCCAGCAGCCAGTCCAGCGCCGGGGCCGCGCCAGGTTGCACGTCCAGAGGATGCACGCCGACCGAGCAATCGACGTCGGCATAACGCTCAGCCAGGGCTTTGACATCGGCAGCATTATCGGCACTCACGCCGATGCACAGAAAGTGCCCGACCCCGCGTGCACGCGCTGCGTCGAGTGCAGCATCCAGCGAGCCGTCATGGGCGGCGAGGTCGAGGCGATCAAGGTGACAATGGGAATCTACGAGCATAAAAACACGGCTACTTACATCGTATGGGTGGGACGGTCGGACTTCAGGGCTCCGGCCAGATGGGTTTCGATGCGACTGCGGGCGGTGTTGTCGCCCTCGTTGAACTGCACGCCGACACCGGCAGCGCGATTGCCCTGCGCGCCCTTGGGCGTGATCCAGGTGACTCTGCCGGCGACCGGAATCTTTTCGGCCTCGTCCATCAGGTTCAGCAGCATGAACACCTCATCGCCCAACTTGTAGCTCTTGTTGGTCGGGATGAACAGGCCACCGTTCTTGATGAATGGCATGTAGGCGGCATAAAGCACCGACTTGTCCTTGATGGTCAGAGACAAGATGCCGTTACGCGGCCCCGGGCTGGCGGGTTCATTCATGATGACCTCCACTGCTGATGTTCAGAGTCTAGGTACACATTCTTATCTTTGACCAGGCAATCCCGCCCATTGCACCAAGAGCGCCTCCAGCAGCAGGGCCGGATTGAGGTTGGCCTTGCTCAAGACTTTCTGGCGCTGGGCGAGAATCCAGTCCTGGATATCGAGCACTTTACCCTGGGCACTTTTCTGCGCCAGGTACTGCACGACCTTGCGCATATCGGTCAGGCCGAGGCCGGTTTCATCCTGAGTCAGTTGATAGCGCAGGATCAGGCTCGACCAGTCACAGAACCAGTCGAACAGGCGCAGCATCGGAATGTTTTTCCATTCCTCGGCCAGTTGCGTTGGGGATTGCTGTTGCTTGAGCAGCTTCTTTACGCCTTCGACCACTTGCGCGCGTTGTTCGCGCACGCCTTGCGACTGCAGGCTGACAGCCGCCAACGGCGAACCGGCCGCCAGCGTCAGCAGTTCGACACGCTCTTCTGCGGAACAGTCCGGCAATGCCTGGGCCAGCCATTGCAGGCTCATCGCCTCACCCGGCAGCGGACAGGCCTGCTGCACGCAACGACTCTTGATCGTCGGCAACAAACGGCTCGGCTGGTGACTGACCAGCAGCAGCACGGTATTGCCGGACGGTTCTTCCAGACTCTTGAGCAAGGCGTTGGCAGCATTGATATTCATCGACTCGACCGGCTCGATCAACACCACTTTGCGCCCACCCAGCTGCGCGGTCTGCACCACGAAGCTGACCAGATCACGCACTTGATCAACCTTGATGGCCTTGTCGGCCTCTTCCGGTTCGAGGATGTAATTATCGGGGTGACTACCGGCCTTGAGCAGCAGGCAGGATTTGCACTCGCCGCAAGCCTCAGGCGTCGGGCGCTGGCACAGCAGGCTGGCCATCAAGCGTTCGGCCAGCGCACGTTTGCCGATGCCGGCCGGACCATGCAGCAGGTAGGCGTGGGCGTGCTGGCTACGTCCGGCCAGTTGCTGCCAGAGGCTGTCCTGCCATGGATAGGCCTCAGCCACGGCTCAGCTCCAGCAAATTCGGAATCAGGGTATCCAGCGATTGTTGAACCTTGGCCAACGGCTGACCGGCGTCGATCCGCACATAGCGCGCAGGATCGGCTTCGGCACGCTTGAGGAACGCGTTACGCACGGCCTCGAAAAATGCCCGACCTTCCAGCTCGAAACGATCCAGACGGCCACGGGCACTGGCGCGAGCCAGGCCGATTTCCACCGGCAGATCGAAAATCAGCGTCAGGTCCGGACGCAGGTCACCCTGCACGAAGGTTTCCAGCGTGGCGATCCGCTCCAGCGACAAACCACGGCCGCCGCCCTGATAGGCGTAAGTCGAATCGGTAAAACGATCACACAGGACCACGGCGCCGCGGGCCAGTGCCGGGCGAATCACTTCGGCCAGATGCTGGGCACGCGCCGCGAACACCAGCAGCAACTCTGTATCCGGGTTCATGACTTCGTCGGCCGGGGCCAGCAGCACGTCGCGAATCCGTTCAGCCAGGGGCGTACCGCCGGGCTCACGGGTCAGCAACACCTCAACACCTGCGGCGCGCAGGCGCTCGGCGAGGTATTCGCGGTTGGTGCTTTTACCGGCGCCTTCCGGGCCTTCCAGGGTAATAAACAAGCCAGTCACAGGCAGTCCTTAATCAAAGTCATTGCGCGTTTTTCGGGGCGGCGGCTTCCGGTTCCGGCGCGGGCTGCGGCGGCGTAACCGGTGGCAGTGCTTGCGGTGCGGTGTCCGGTGATGCCGCAGGAATCGCTTCCTCGGTTGTCGGAGCTGCTTCAGGCGCAGTCGCCGGCGCCGGGCTCGAACGGTAATCGGCACGTCGCTTGAGCTGGAACTCGCGCACGGCACTGTTATGCGCATCCAGATCATCGGAGAACACATGGCTGCCATCGCCACGCGCCACAAAGTACAGACTGGTGCCGTCGACCGGATTCAGCGCGGCGTGAATCGCTTCACGCCCGACCATAGCAATCGGCGTCGGCGGCAAACCGGGAATCACGTAAGTGTTGTAAGGCGTCGGCTCTTTGAGATGGGCACGGGTCAGCTTGCCCGTGTAGCGATCGCCCAGCCCGTAAATGACCGTCGGATCGGTCTGCAACTGCATGCCCAGGGCCATACGGCGCACAAAGACGCCGGCAATTTCCCCGCGCTCCTGTGGCACTCCGGTCTCCTTCTCGACCAGCGAGGCCATGATCAGCGCTTGATAGGGCTCGGTGTAGGGCGCATCGGCGGAGCGTTTTTCCCACTCCCTGGCCAGCACTTCATCGAGTCGATCGAACGCCTTCTTCAGCAGCTCGGCGTCAGACATCCCGCGCACGAAGCGGTAGGTATCCGGGAAGAACCGCCCTTCCGGGAACACCCCTTTGTGGCCGATCTTTGTCATGACGTCGCTGTCGCTCAAACCGTTGAGGGTCTGCTCGATCTTTTCGTCTTTCGCCAACGCGGCGCGCACTTGACGGAAATTCCAGCCTTCAACCAGGGTCAGGCTGTACTGCACCACTTCACCGCGCTTCCACAAGTCGATCAGGCCGTTGACGGTCATGCCCGGCTGCATGCGGTATTCACCGCTGTGGATCGGCGTGCCGGCGAGATTGAAGCGCCAGTAAATCCGCAACCAGAATGCATCCTTGATGACGCCATCGGTTTCGAGTTCGAGGAAAGTACGGGTCGGGGTCGAGCCTTTCGGCACATCCAGCAGTTCTTCCTGCGTGATGTTCAGGGGCTGTTCCAGTGCGGAGTGAATCTTCCAGGCGCTGGCGCCCATCAGCAGCCCTGCCAGAACCAGTCCGGTTTCCAGCAGCAGCAAAAGTTTACGTCTCACGAATCAGGCATCCAGTAGGGCGCGGGCAATGGCTTGCAGTTTACGGGTGAGCGGGCCAACCGGCCAGCTCAGCGCAGCATAGGCACGAACCGGCCAGACGCCATACACGCTGTTACAGACAAAAACTTCATCAGCCCATTGCAGCTGTTCGAGGCTGATATCGGCGATTTGGGTGGGAATGGCCAGTGACTCGGCCTGAAACAATATTTCGGCACGCATCACGCCGGCGACACCACAGCGCTTCAGATCCGGCGTGATCAGCACCCCGTCGCGCACCACAAAGACATTGCTGAACACTCCTTCGATGACGCGACCGGCCTGATCGAGCATCAAGCCTTCGGCGTGTTCGCTGTCCTGCCATTCGGCCCGGGCGAGAACCTGTTCCAGTCGATTGAGGTGTTTGAGCCCGGCAAGCAACGGCTGCTTTGATAAACGCGTGCTGCACGGAAACAGGCGGATGCCTTGTTCAGCATGAACCACCGGATAAGCCGCAGGAGGATTGCCTTGCAGAATGCGTCGGCCAGACGCCGTCGGATCCGGCGCGTAACCGCGCAAGCCGTCTCCACGGGTGAGGATGAGCTTGAGCACGCCCTCGCCCATCGCCGCCGCATAAACGAGCAGTTCGTGGCGAACCTGATCGAAGTCCGCCGCGATGGCCAGGCGCGCACAGCCATCGGCCAGACGCGTCAGGTGGCGATCCAGCAACAGCGGCTGGCCGCTGCGCACGGCGATGGTCTCGAACAGACCGTCGCCGTAAGCCAGGCCGCGATCTTTCAGCGACAGAGTGTCAGCCGGTTGACCGTCGACCCAGCTGTCCATCAGCCTGCGAACCGGCGGAATGCCAAGGTGCCATTGGTGCCGCCAAAACCGAAGGAGTTGGACAGCACGACATCAATGTCCATGTTGCGCGCTGTGTGCGGCACGAAGTCGAGATCGCAGCCTTCGTCCGGCTCATCGAGGTTGATGGTCGGGGGCGCCACCTGGCTGTTGATCGCCAGCACGCTGAAGATTGCCTCGACCGCACCCGCCGCACCCAACAGGTGACCGGTCATGGATTTGGTGGAGCTGACCGCCATTTTGTAGGCATGGTCACCGAACACGGACTTGATCGCGTTGGCTTCGGCGAGGTCGCCAGCCGGGGTCGAAGTACCGTGGGCGTTGATGTATTGCACTTGATCGACGTTGATCTTCGCGTCGCGCAATGCATTGGTGATGCAGCGCGCAGCACCGGCGCCATCGGCGGGTGGCGAGGTCATGTGGAAGGCATCGCCACTGGTACCGAAACCGATCAGCTCGGCATAGATGGTCGCGCCACGTGCCTTGGCGTGTTCCAGCTCCTCGAGGACCAGGGCGCCGGCACCATCGGACAGGACGAAACCATCACGGCCCTTGTCCCACGGACGGCTGGCGCGGGTCGGCTCGTCGTTGCGGGTCGACAGCGCACGGGAGGCACCGAAGCCGCCCATGCCGAGGCCGCAAGCAGCCATTTCGGCACCGCCGGCAATCATCACGTCGGCTTCGTCGTACATGATGTTGCGCGCCGCCATGCCGATGCAGTGCGTACCGGTGGTGCACGCGGTGGCAATGGCGTAGTTAGGCCCCTGTGCCCCCAGATGGATGGACAGGAAACCGGAAATCATATTGATGATCGAGCCTGGCACGAAGAATGGCGAGATTCGACGCGGACCCGTTTCATGCAGGGTACGGCTGGTTTCTTCGATGTTGGTCAGACCGCCAATGCCCGAACCCATGGCCACGCCAATGCGTTCACGGTTGGCATCGGTGACTTCCAGACCGGCATTGCGCACGGCTTGAAAGCCTGCCGCGAGACCGTACTGGATGAACAGGTCGAGCTTGCGCGCTTCCTTGACCGACAGGTATTCCTCGACATTGAAGCCCTTTACCGAGCCGCCAAAGCGGGTGGAATAGGCAGAAAGGTCGGTGTGTTCGATCAGACCAATGCCACTGCGGCCAGCCAGAATGCCCTGCCAACTGCTCGGCACATCCGTGCCCAGTGGCGACAACATACCCATACCGGTGACTACGACGCGTCTACGCGACACAGCACTCTCCTTTTTCAAATGACGATTTTGCATCAGGCCTAAAGAAAAAACCGCACGCCATGATGGCAGTGCGGTTTTTCCATGACAGCAAACAACGATTACAAACTATTACGCCTGGTGGCTAGTAACGTAGTCGATTGCAGCTTGTACAGTAGTGATCTTCTCAGCTTCTTCGTCAGGGATTTCGGTCTCGAATTCCTCTTCCAGAGCCATCACCAGCTCAACGGTGTCAAGGGAGTCGGCACCCAGGTCTTCTACGAAGGAAGCGCTGTTGATCACTTCTTCTTCTTTAACACCCAGTTGCTCGGCAACGATTTTCTTGACGCGCTCTTCGATGGTGCTCATACCTTGTTTTCACTCCTAATGGACAAATTCAGGCAGCTGGCCAGTGGGTAAGTGTATAGAAAGACTTTTCAGCTTTTCAACTGAAAGCTTCACTCCTCAAACCCTGCGGCCCTCTGCCTATAAATAGATTGCAGCTTTATAACGGATTTTAGACAGCTCGTATGACATTTTTTTGAAGCAATCCGTCACATTTTACTTACATGTACATCCCACCGTTCACCGGGATTGTAGCCCCAGTGACGTATGCCGCACCGTCGGATGCAAGAAAAGCGACCACAGATGCGATCTCTTGAGCCTGCCCCAGACGACCCAGCGGAATCTGCGTCTGCAAGGCTTCACGCTGTGCTTCAGGCAGTTCACGGGTCATATCGGTGTCGATGAACCCAGGGGTCACCGAGTTGACCGTAATCGAACGAGAACCGACTTCACGCGCCATCGCCCGGCTGAAACCTTCCAGACCGGCCTTGGCGGCTGCATAGTTTACTTGGCCTGCGTTGCCCATGGCACCCACCACCGAGCCAATACTGATAATTCGACCCCAACGCGCCTTGGTCATGCCGCGCAGAACGCCCTTGGACAGGCGATACAGACTGTTCAGGTTGGTATCGATCACGTCGTACCACTCGTCGTCTTTCATGCGCATCATCAGGTTATCGCGGGTGATGCCGGCGTTATTGACCAGGATCGCCGGCGCACCGAACTGCTCCTGGATGCTCGCCAGCACCTTGCTGACCGATTCGTCGCTGGTGACGTTGAGTTCCAGACCGGTGCCCTGAATGCCGTGCTCTTTCAGCGTGGCGGCAATTGCCTCGGCACCTTTGGCGGAGGTCGCGGTACCCACGACGATGGCGCCCTGACGACCCAGTTCCAGCGCGATAGCCTGGCCGATACCGCGGCTTGCACCGGTGACCAGTGCAACTTTACCTTGCAGACTCATGCAAGCTTCTCCTGATTCAGGCTTGCGCTGCGCGAGCGGCAGCGAAAGCGTCTGGGGTATTGAGGTTGGAAGTCGAAACGCCTTCGGCGCAACGTTTGTTCAGACCGGCCAGGACTTTGCCCGGGCCGCATTCGACCAGACTGGTCGCGCCTTTGGCGGCCAGGGTCTGGACCGATTCAACCCAGCGCACTGGCTTGTACAGTTGTTCGAGCAGATCACGCTTGAGGGTTTCCAGATCGGCCGGCACTTGCGCGCTGACGTTCTGTACCACCGGGATCTGCGGCGCCTGCCAGTCGATGGCGGCGATGGATTCGGCGAAGCGCTCGGCGGCCGGGCGCATCAGTTCGCAGTGCGACGGCACGCTCACCGGCAGCGGCATGGCACGCTTGGCGCCACGGGCCTTGCAGCCTTCGATGGCGCGTTCAACGGCCGCCTTGGCACCGGCGATGACCACCTGGCCTGGCGAGTTGAAGTTGACGGCGCTGACCACCTCGCCCTGCGCTGCCTCAGCACAGGCCGCCAGTACGTCGGCATCTTCCAGACCGAGAATGGCCGCCATGCCGCCCTGCCCGGCCGGAACCGCTTCCTGCATCAGTTGACCACGGCGCTCGACGAGCTTCACCGCGTCAGCCAGCGTCAGGCTACCGGCAGCGACCAGCGCGCTGTATTCACCCAGGCTGTGACCGGCAACAAAGGCCGGACGCGCGCCGCCTTCCGCCAGCCACAGACGCCACAGGGCGATCGAAGCGGTCAGAATGGCCGGTTGGGTTTTATCGGTTTGATTGAGCAGCTCTTCCGGACCCTGCTGGGTCAGCGCCCACAGGTCATAGCCCAGAGCCTCAGAGGCTTCTTTGAAAGTTTCGAGGATCAACGGATATTCCGCGCCCAGCTCGGCCAGCATGCCGAGGGACTGCGAACCCTGTCCTGGAAAGACGAATGCGAGGGAAGCAGACATGTAACAAGCCCCTAATGATCTTGTCGTCGAAAAATGACGCCCCACGTGGGGACGCAAGAAACTGACAGTTGGATGGCCCTTTGAACCGGGCGGTCACATTTAAGCATTGTCCGACGAAAACGCCTAAGACAACAAATCCTCCAGACGACCATGAAGACGCTCGGGAAGATTTTCCTGGATCTCGATCAAGGCCCGCTGAATCGCACTCTGAAAACCCTGAACCCCGGCCGAACCGTGACTTTTCACCACGATGCCCTGCAGACCGAGAAAACTTGCGCCATTGTGTCGCGCCGGCGCCAGATCCGCCTGCAAGCGCTTCATCAATGGCAACGCCAACGCCCCGACAACCCGGGACGCGAGGTTTTTCCTGAACAGCGCCTCGATGCGCGCCGCGATCATCGTCGCCAGGCCTTCGCTGGACTTGAGCAGGATATTGCCGACAAAACCGTCACACACCACCACGTCCGCTTCGCCGCGATACAGGCCATCGCCCTCGACGAAACCGATGTAATTGATACCTCGCGCCGCCTGCAACAAAGTCGCTGCCAGCTTGACCTGCTGGTTACCCTTGATGTCTTCGGTGCCGATATTGAGCAACGCCACTCGTGGCCGGGCAATCCCCAGCGTCTGCGCTGCCACCGACCCCATCACCGCGAACTGCAGCAGATGCTCGGCACTGCAATCGACATTGGCACCCAGGTCGAGCAACTGGCAATAACCCGTCTGCGTCGGAATCGCCGCCACCATCGCTGGTCGATCAATGCCCGGCAACGTCTTGAGCACGAAGCGCGACAACGCCATCAGCGCCCCGGTATTACCGGCACTGACACAGGCCTGAGCCTTGCCATCACGCACCAGTTCAAGGGCGACACGCATCGACGAATCCGGCTTGCCACGCAAGGCCTGGGTCGGTTTTTCGTCCATGGTGATGACTTCGGACGCCGGAACAATCGTCAGGCGCGCGCGATCGGCAGCCGATTGGCCGTGGATCAATTCTTCAAGGAGGGAGGGTTGACCGACGAGGGTCAGGTGCAGCGAGGGCGTAGCAGAAAGGCAAGCAAGGCTGGCCTGAACAATGCTGCGGGGACCGAAGTCCCCGCCCATTGCGTCAATCGCGATGACTTGAGCGGACAAGTGATTACTCGTCAGCGCCCTTGTCGATCACTTTACGACCACGGTATACGCCTTCTGGCGATACGTGGTGACGCAGGTGAACTTCACCAGTGGTTTTTTCTACAGACAGAGTGCTAGCCTCGAGAGCGTCGTGCGAACGGCGCATGTCACGGGCAGAGCGGGATTTTTTGTTCTGCTGAACAGCCATAATTGATTAACTCCTAAACGTTTGGGTCACGCTTTAACTGCGCCAATACACTGAACGGGTTGGACCGCGTTACCTCGTCCTCGCTCGATACGGGTTCATCTGCTCCCGCCGGCTGCTGGCATTCTTCCGGATGATGAGCAGGCACAATGGGCAAGGCGAGCAGAAGCTCCTCCTCGATCAGTGACTGCAGATCCAATGGATCTTCGCCCAGTTCCAGCACGTCATAACCTTTCGGTAACGACTGGGTATTCGCACCCTCCTTCACTACAGCGTAACTGCATTCGCTGTGGATCGGCAGGGTGACCAGCTCAAGACAACGCTGGCAAACCATTTTGACTTCGGTGTCGATAAAGCTGTGGATCACCACAGATTTACGTTCATCTCGTTCAAAAACGAATTTGGCCTGCACCGTACCGACATTGTCGGAAAGCGGGTCGCAGAGTCTCTTCAAATCGGCCAGCAGCAGTTCACCTTGAAGGGTGGTGCCACGGTCAGCCAATTTGCGCGGGTCAACGTGAGGTGGAATCGGGTCATTCAACATAGGCGCAGCATTATAGGGATGCACCCACCCATGTCAAAGGAAATTGTGCCCTGTCCGTCACTTGCGTGCCTCCGCTAGAATTCGCGCCTGCCTCAGGAGACGCCAATGCTGCCTTTATTACTTGCTTCAAGCTCGACTTATCGCCGGGAATTGCTCGCCCGCCTGCACCTGCCGTTCGTCTGCAGTTCGCCGGATATCGACGAAAGCCATCGCCCCGGCGAATCGGCCATCGAACTGGTCAAACGTCTCGCCGAACAGAAAGCCCGGGCACTGGCCGCCAGCCACCCCGACCATCTGATCATCGGCTCTGACCAGGTCGCCGTGCTTGGCGAGCAGATCATCGGCAAGCCGCACACCTTCGACAAGGCCTGCGAACAATTGATGGCCGCCAGCGGCGCAAGCGTGATCTTCCTGACCGGCCTGGCCCTGCTTAACAGCCAGACCGGCCAATGCCAGGTCGACTGCGTGCCGTTCACCGTTCACATGCGCAAACTGGACCAGGCTCGCGTTGAGCGCTACCTGCGCATTGAACAGCCTTACGACTGCGCTGGCAGCTTCAAGGCCGAAGGGCTGGGCGTGAGCCTGTTTCAATCCACCGAAGGGCCTGACGCGACCAGCCTGATCGGCCTGCCGTTGATTCGCCTGATCGACATGCTGCTGGCCGAAGGCGTGCAGATCCCTTAAAGCAAAAGATCGCAGCCTGCGGCAGTGCCTACACCGATCTCTGTAGGCACTGCCGCAGGCTGCGATCTTTTGACTTGAAACGAATTAACGCAACGAAGGCCCGTGGAAACCCATCCACATCGCCAACTGCTCAGCCACGCTGGCACCCAGCTTCTTCGAGAAACGATCAAACGGCGATTCCTGAACGGTGAAATCCACCAGCTCTTTCTCGCCGATCACATCCCGCGCCACCGAACTGGCATTACCCAGGCCATCAATCAGCCCCAGCGGCAGCGCCTGTTCTCCGGACCAGACCAGCCCGGAGAACAGCTCCGGATGCTCTTTGTCCTTGAGGCGATCGCCACGCCCCTGCTTGACGCTGTTGATGAACTGCTTGTGCGTGGTGTCCAGCACGGTCTGCCAGAACGCCGTCTCGTCAGCTTTCTGTGGCTGGAACGGATCGAGGAACGACTTGTGCTCACCCGAGGTATACGTACGACGCTCGACACCCAGCTTGTCCATCGTGCCAACAAAGCCGTAACCCGCCGCCGTCACACCGATCGAACCAACCAGACTGGCCTTGTCGGCATAGATCTGATCCGCCGCACTGGCGATGTAATAGGCACCGGACGCCCCCAGATCGGAAATCACCGCATACACCTTGGTGTCCGGGTGCAGCCCCCGCAGACGCTTGATCTCGTCATACACGTAACCCGACTGCACCGGACTGCCGCCTGGACTATTGATGCGCAGGATCACACCCTTGACCTTCTTGTCCTCGAAGGCCGCCCGCAGACTGCCGACGATATTGTCAGCGCTGGCCGGCTCCTTGTCGGCGATCATGCCGGTGATGTCGATCAGCGCTGTGTAGTTCGAAGAACGGGTGGCGCTCTTTTCCATGTCCATCAGCGGCGTGAACAGAATCAGCGCAACAAACAGATAAACAAACGTCAGCAGCTTGAAGAAAATCCCCCAACGCCGCGAACGACGCTGTTCCTGCACGCCGGCCAGCAGGGTTTTCTCCAATAGTTTCCAGCTTTTCTCGTCACCGTCGTCGGCACTTGCCTTGGCCGGTGCTTTCCATTCGTCGGTCATGCGCTGTACCCCAGCAAAAACGTATTAAGCCTGCTGCCCCAGCCAGGCGTGCAATTCACTAAACCGGTCGATCGACAGGCGCGGCTCGAACTGCTGCAGCGATTCAATCGACTGCGCGCCATAACTCACCGCCACAGACGCCATGCCCGCGTTACGCGCCATCAACAAGTCGAAGGACGAATCCCCTACCATCAACGCCTGCTCGGGGCGCACACCGCAATGCGCGAGAATCTGCTCGAGCATCAGCGGATGCGGCTTGCTCGCAGTCTCGTCGGCGGCGCGAGTGATATCGAAATAGTCTTCCCAGCCATTGGCCTTGAGCACCCGATCCAGTCCGCGACGATTTTTACCGGTCGCGACTGCCAGGTGATAGCCCTGCTCGCGAAACGACGCCATCGACTCGACAACGCCATCGAACAACGGCGAAGGCACGGCTTCTGCCGCGATGTAGTGATCGGCGTAATACTCGCGAAACAAGGTCATCTCGGTATCGCTGATGTCCGGATACAAGGTGCGGATCGCCTCGGGCAAGCCCAGGCCGATGATGCCTTTGACGGCAAAATCATCACGCAACTCGAAACCGGAACGCGCGGACGCAGAGTGCATCGCCTCGACAATCCGACCAATGGAATCGGCGAGGGTGCCGTCCCAATCGAAAATCAGCAGTTTGCAATCAGATGGGCGCACTCAATCGCTCCACGGTCTTGGCCCACATTTCATCGACCGGTGCCTGCAACTTGAGTTCACCGCCATCGGGCAGCGGCACGGTCAGCATGTAGGCGTGCAGGAACAGGCGCTTGCCGCCCAGATCACGGATTTCCTTGCTGAAACCGTCATCGCCGTACTTGGTGTCGCCGGCAATGCAGTGCCCGGCGTGCAACGTGTGGACGCGGATCTGGTGCGTGCGGCCGGTGATCGGCTTGGCCTCGATCAAGGTGGCAAAGTCGCCAAAGCGACGCAGGACCTTGAACACGGTCACCGACTCCTTGCCCTCCTCCTCATCGACCTCGACCATGCGCTCGCCGGAGCGCAGATTGCTCTTGCCGAGCGCCGCACGGACTTGCTTGATCGAAGTTGCCCAGTTGCCGCGAACCAGCGCCATGTAGCGCTTGTCGACGCCGTCACCGCGCAATGCGGCGTGCAAGTGCCGCAACATGCTGCGTTTCTTGGCGATCATCAGCAGGCCGGAGGTATCCCGGTCAAGTCGGTGAACCAGTTCCAGCTCCTTGGCATCCGGGCGCAACTGACGAAAGGCTTCGATGACGCCGTAATTCAAGCCGCTGCCGCCGTGAACCGCAATGCCGGCGGGCTTGTTGATCACGATCAGGGCTTTGTCTTCGTAGACAATCGAGGCTTCCAGACGCTGCAACAAGCCTTGCGCCAGAGGCACCGGCTCGTCGCGCTCAGGCACGCGAACCGGCGGCACGCGCACGATATCACCGGCCTGCAGCTTGTATTCGGGCTTGATCCGCCCCTTGTTCACACGCACTTCGCCTTTACGCAAAATGCGGTAAATCAAGGTCTTGGGCACGCCTTTGAGCCGGGCGAGGAGAAAGTTGTCGATTCGTTGGCCGGCATACTCCGGCGAGACTTCAAGCAGTTGAACGCCTGGAGTCGAAGGGGCAGTAGTTGTCATGCCGCGGATGATAACAATTTTTATGGATTTGAAGCACTTAATCATTGCTGCTATAGTCGCGAACGCCGCCAAAAGCGGCCTGGACAGCGGAACCACGGTCAAAAACCGGCCCTGACCAACGCAATTCACCAGGACGCGAGGCCGTCCTACGGGGCTTTCGCTACGTAACGGTGGAGTTTGCAGTTGTAACAAGCGCAGGTGACATGAGGCCTGAATTACACCGTCGAGCAGAGTTTTCACTCGCCTGACAGGCAAATATTCGAGGCCAGTTCACAAAGTGCAGTCAGCTGCAGATGACCCCGAGCGAATGTTTCGGAAACATCGCCTGAATTAGCCATGATGCGTGACCTCCCCTTTCGGAGCTCACGGTAAATGCCAACCCGCTGCGGATTCTGCGCGCGGCAGCACCCGAATTATCAGGGATACGTGTAGGGTGGAGATGCACAACCGCCGGACTGTGTAGCAATAGGCTTTATCAAGACGCTTCATCTCGTCCACAGCCGCTGGTTGATTCCTCCTCCTGACTGAGTGCTTATGTAGCCACAGCAAGCAGGACGCGTACGTCGCGGTATCGGCCCAATTGGCCTGACATCGCTGGACACGGGAATGGCCAACCATTCCCGACGCACCTGACACCGACCGTGAGAAGTCGTGTGTGCCGAACGCCGTTTCCGGCAGCCCGGAAACCGACGGTACTACATGAAAAGAATGCTGATTAACGCAACTCAACCCGAAGAGTTGCGTGTTGCACTGGTAGATGGCCAACGCCTCTACGACCTGGACATCGAATCCGGTGCACGCGAGCAGAAGAAGGCCAACATCTATAAAGGCCGTATCACTCGCATCGAACCAAGCCTTGAGGCTGCCTTTGTCGATTTCGGCTCCGAGCGCCACGGCTTCCTGCCCCTCAAAGAAATCTCCCGCGAATACTTCAAGAAAGCCCCTGAAGGCCGCGTCAACATCAAGGACGTCCTGAGCGAAGGCCAGGAAGTCATCGTTCAGGTCGAAAAAGAAGAACGTGGCAACAAGGGCGCCGCCCTGACCACCTTCATCAGCCTGGCCGGTCGTTACCTCGTGCTGATGCCGAACAACCCGCGTGCCGGCGGTATCTCCCGTCGCATCGAAGGCGAAGAGCGCAACGAACTGCGTGAAGCGCTGAACGGCCTGGTGGCACCAGCCGACATGGGTCTGATCGTGCGCACTGCCGGCCTTGGCCGCAGCAGCGAAGAAATGCAGTGGGACCTCGATTACCTGCTGCAACTGTGGACCGCCATCAAAGAAGCCTCGCTGGATCGCTCCGCGCCTTTCCTGATCTACCAGGAAAGCAACGTGATCATCCGCGCCATCCGCGATTACCTGCGCCAGGACATCGGCGAAGTGCTGATCGACAGCGTTGAAGCCCAGGACGAAGCCCTGACCTTCATCCGCCAGGTGATGCCGCAGTACGCCAGCAAGATCAAGCTGTACGAAGACAGCGTGCCGCTGTTCAACCGTTTCCAGATCGAAAGCCAGATCGAGACCGCGTTCCAGCGTGTCGTCGAACTGCCTTCCGGCGGCTCCATCGTTATCGATCCGACCGAAGCCCTGGTGTCCATCGACATCAACTCGGCGCGCGCCACCAAAGGCAGCGACATCGAAGAAACCGCCCTGCAGACCAACCTTGAAGCCGCCGAAGAAATCGCCCGTCAGTTGCGCCTGCGCGACATCGGCGGCCTGATCGTCATCGACTTCATTGACATGACCCCTGCCAAGAACCAGCGCGCCGTGGAAGAGAAAGTCCGCGAATGCCTGGAAGCCGACCGCGCTCGCGTGCAGATCGGCCGCATCTCGCGCTTTGGCCTGCTGGAAATGTCCCGTCAGCGCCTGCGTCCATCCCTGGGCGAAAGCAGCGGCATCGTCTGCCCGCGCTGCAACGGCACCGGCATCATCCGTGACGTTGAATCGCTGTCGCTGGCCATCCTGCGCCTGATCGAAGAAGAAGCCCTGAAAGACCGCACTGCCGAAGTGCGCGCTCAAGTGCCGATTCCGGTCGCCGCGTTCCTGCTCAACGAAAAACGCAACTCGATCACCAAGATCGAACTGCGCACCCGTGCCCGTATCGTCATCCTGCCGAACGATCACCTCGAAACGCCGCACTTCGAAGTTCAGCGTCTGCGTGACGACAGCCCGGAAGCCGCGACCAACCAGTCCAGCTACGAGATCGCTGCTGCCGCTGCCGAAGTCGAAGAAGTCCAGCCAGCCGCCGCGACCCGCACCCTGGTTCGCCAGGAAGCCGCGGTCAAAACCGCTCCGGCCCGCGCCAACGCTCCGGTGCCGACCGAAGTCGCCGCACCTGCGGCTCCAGCACCGGCACCGGTTGCCGCGCCAGAGCCAAGCCTGTTCAAAGGCCTGGTGAAATCGCTGGTCAGCCTGTTCGCCACCAAGGAAGAGCCAGCCGCTCCGGTGGTGGTTGAAAAACCGGCCACCGAGCGTCCGGCCCGCAATGAAGAGCGTCGCAACGGTCGTCAGCAGAGCCGCAACCGTAATGGTCGCCGCGATGAAGAACGCAAGCCGCGCGAAGAACGTGCGCCACGTGAAGAACGTGCACCGCGTGAGCCGCGTGAAGAACGCGCCCCACGTGAAGCCCGTGAAGTCCGCGAGCCGCGTGAAGCCCGCAGCGAAGCACCAGCCGCCCGCGAAGAACGCGCACCACGCGCTCCGCGTGAAGAACGTGCACCGCGTGCCCCACGTGAAGACCGCAAGCCACGTGGCGAGCGTGAAGAGCGTGTGCGTGAACTGCGCGAACCTCTGGACGCCACTCCTGCCGCTCCAGCCGCCGCTGCTGCTGTCGTTGCCGAAGAGCGTCCGGCTCGTCAGCCGCGTGAAGAGCGCGCGCCGCGTCCGCCGCGTGAAGAGCGTCAGCCACGTGCCGAGCAGGCCGCTGCTGCCGTTGCCGAAGAAGAAGTGACTACGAACGAAGAGCAACTGCCGGAAGACGGTCAAGACACCGCCGAAGGCGATCGTCCGCGTCGTCGCTCCCGTGGTCAGCGTCGTCGCAGCAACCGTCGTGAGCGTCAGCGTGATGCCAACGGCAACGTAATCGAAGGTTCGGAAGAATCCGAGTCTGGCGAAAACGCTGAAGCACCAGGCACTGCCGATCTGGCTGCCGGCCTGGCCGTCACCGCCGCTGTTGCCAGCAGCGTGATCAGCGCTCCGGCTGAAGCACAGGCTCACGAGCAAGCCGAACGCGCCACCGCCGCCACCCTGGAAACCGCTCCAGTGGAAGCGCCGGTTGTCGAAGCGACTACGCCGGTGGAAGTGATCGCCGCTCCGGAAGTCGAAGTGGCACCGGTTCGCGAAGCTCAGCCTCAGGTTGAAGCTGCTGCCGAGCCTGCGCCGGTTGTCGAAGCCCCAGCTATGGTGGCAGAGCCAGTTGTTGAAACCGTCGCTGAAACCGTGACTGAAAGCGTGCGTGAAGTTCGTGAAGAACAAACCGCGTTCAACTGGGTGGCCGAGCCTGCCGTCGCTGAAACCCCGGCGCCCGTAGTCGAGGCCCCAGCCGCTGAAGAAGCCAAGGCTGCCGAACCCGTAGTGGAAGCCGTTCAACCTGCTCCAGCGCCAGTCGTTGAAGCGCCGGTTGTCGAAGCGCCCGTGGTAGCAGAAACTCCGGCCCCGGTGGTTGAAGCTGCAGCACCGGTCAGCGCCCTGACGCCAAACGGTCGCGCGCCTAACGATCCGCGTGAAGTGCGTCGTCGCAAGCGTGAAGAAGAGCGTCTGGCCAAAGAAGCCGAACTGGCTGCTGCGGCAGCTCCAGCGGTCGCTGCTGAAGTAGTCGAGGCAGCCCCTGCCCCGGCCGCAGAGGAAGCTGTCGTTGAGTCGGTGATTGCTGAAGCACCACGCTCCGTTCAGGACGCGGTCGAGCAGCACGAAGTGGCCCAGGAAAAAGAACACGAGCCTAAACCGCTCGTCTGATTCCAACAGCCAGTAAAAAGCCCCGCCTGAGCAATCAGGCGGGGCTTTTTTTTGCCTTCGTTTTCGACATCTCTGCCCGCTACCACAAGGTCATCCGTTCAGGCCTCAGGACCGGGGAAACACCAACGCTTCAGGCACGTCGATATCCCACAACACTCCGGGATCATCCACCGCCACTTCCACCACCCGCCCCTGCTTGAACAGCGGCCTGGCCCCGCGATCGCCACTCAACCCCAACAACGCCGGGCCAAACGAACGCCCAAATCCCACCGGATGGCCAAACTCACCTGCCTGCACTGGTACGCTTACGGCATCGTCCGCCATGGCCGCGACCACCCGCTCAAGCGTCGACGGCAAGATAAACGGCATATCCCCCAATACAATCAGCCAGCCATCGGCTTTCGGGCACGCAGCAATCCCGGCAGCAATGCTGTCGCCCATTCCGGTGGTGCCTATGGAAACCACTTCACAGCCGTAGGCCTGCGCCATACGCATCGCTTGCGGTCGCGCCTCGGTGGTCACCAGCACACGCTTGTCGAGGCTGGCGGGCAGATTCACCAACACCTGCTCGATCACTGACCGCACCGCGCCATCGCGCCCGGTGCAGTCGGCCAGCAACTTGTCTCTGTCCGCGCCGGCCACCTGGCGAAAGCGGCTGCCCTCGCCCGCTGCCAGCACGATCACTGCAATGGATCGACTCATGTGCCCTCCGCCGGCTTTTTCTGTTTCAACGCGATGCCGTTCTTGACCGCAACAATCTCCGCCAGCAACGACAAGGCAATTTCCGCCGGCGAATGGCTGCCAATGTGCAGACCGATCGGCCCGTGCAATCGCGCAATGGCTGCTTCTGACAAGCCTAGCTGAGCCAGATTCTCCCGGCGTTTCTGACTGTTGACCCGGGAGCCGAGTGCACCGACATAGAAGGCGGGTGAATCCAGCGCCGTCAGCAAGGCCATGTCGTCCAGGCGAGGATCATGGGTCAGCGCAACAATCGCCGTGCGCTCGTCGGTTTGAATGCTCAATACCGCGTCATCGGGCATGCCCGGAACGAAACGGCCCTGTTGCTCTGCCCAGCCGTAAACGAACTCGGTGCGCGGGTCGCAGATCAGCACCTCGAAATCCAGCAACCGCGCCATCTCTGCCACGTACCGCGACAGCTGTCCGGCACCGATCAACAGCAGACGCCAGCGCGGACCGTAAATCGCCCGCAGGGTTTGACCATCGAACTGCAGCGAATCGGCTGGGCTGGCGGGCGTCAGCAGCACCTCACCGGTGGCGATATTCAGCTCACGGGCGACGATTTCATGGGCCTCGCATCGAGCGAGCAGTTCGGCAACCCAGGCCGGATCGCCGACCCGCTCTTCAGTCAGGCGCAACGTGCCGCCACAGGGCAAACCGAAGCGCGCCGCCTCTTCACGGGTGACGCCATAAGTAATCAACTGCACCGGCGGGCCGTCGCTCGCGATCCGTCCGTCATGCAGGCGCGCGATCAAGTCATCCTCGACACACCCGCCCGACACCGAACCGATCACCACGCCATCCTCGCGCAACGCGAGCATCGCACCGGGCGCGCGGGGCGCAGTGCCCCAGGTCTGCACCACGCTGAACAACACCACCCGCTGCCCGGCGCGGCGCCATTCCAGCACGCTGCGCAGGACGTTGAGATCAGCGCTGTCCATTACGCCTGCGCCTTCTGCCAGCCTTGCAACTGGTAACGCACTGGCAAGTCACGGATGCGTTTGCCGGTGGCGGCGAAAATCGCATTGCACAGCGCCGGCGCAATCGGCGGCACGCCTGGCTCACCGACACCGCCCAACGGCACGTCACCCGGTGGCGTCACCAGATGCACCGCGACCTCCTTGGGTGCCAGCGACATGCGCGCCACCTCGTACATATGGAAGTTGTCCTGCTGGACCTTGCCATCCTTGAAGCTGATTTCCCCCAGTACCGCGTTGCCCAGGCCCATCACGCAAGCGCCCTCGAACTGCGAGCGAATACGCTCCGGGTTGATCTGCGGCCCGCAATCGACGGCGATATCGGCCTTGTGCACGATCAGCGTGCCGTCGTCCTTGACCTCGACTTCAATGACTGCCGCCACATAAGTGACAAAGCTGTAATGCACCGCCAGCCCCAGGCCGCGGCCCTTGGGCAATTGGCGACCCCAGCCGGCTGCCTTCGCCGCCGTCTCCAGCACTGCACGCATGCGCCCGGTATCAATTGGATAACGCTCGGGAGATTCGCCGTAGTTCCACTCTTCGCTGAGGGTGCGCGGATCAATCTGCCGGTCCGGGCCAAGCAGTTTGATCTGATACTCGAGCGGATCGACGCCGGCCTTGTGCGCCAGTTCATCGACGAAACTCTGGATCGCGAAGCCGTGAGGAATGTTCGACACCGAGCGATACCAGCCCACCCGGGTGTGCACCGTCGCTTCTGGGTTTTCCAGGCGCACGCTGGGAATGGCATAGGCCATGTTGGTAAAGCCCATGCCCAGTTCGAACGCCGCCTCATGGTTCATGCCCGGCGCGAATAATGCGGTGATGCTCGGCGCCACCGTGCGATGCAGCCAGCCCGACGGCATGCCATCCTTGCCGACGCCGGCCTTCAGGTATTCGGCCGACACCGTGTGGAAATACGAGTTATGGATGTCGTCTTCCCGCGTCCACTGCACCCGCACGGCCTTGCCGGGAAATTCCTTGGCGAGGATCGCCGCTTCTACGACGAAATCCGGTTTCGACTTGCGCCCGAAACCACCGCCCAGCAACGTGACATTGAAGGTGACGTTATCGAAAGGCAGGCCAAGGCGCTCGGCAATCCGTTCACGGGTCACCTGTGGCGCCTGACTTGGCGCCCAGGCTTCGCAAGTGCCGTCCTTGTAACGGGCGATGGCGACCATCGGCTCCATCGGCGCCTGCGCCAGGTGCGGCAAATAGTAAGACGCTTCCAGCGTACTCGCGGCGCCACTGAGGGCCTTGTCGATATCACCGGTGTTGCGCACCACTTTGCCGGGTTTCAGCGCGGCAGCTTCCAGTTCCTTGCGATAGGCCACCGAGTCGTAACTGGCATTCGGGCCATCGTCCCATTCGATCTTCAGCGCCTCGCGGCCCTTGATCGCTGCCCAGGTGTTGCTGGCGATTACAGCCACGCCACCCAACGGCTGAAACTCCGACGGCAACGGACGACTTTCGATCTGAATGACTTTAAGCACACCCGGGACTTTCAGCGCGGCGCTGTCATCCACCGACATGACCTTGCCGCCGTACACCGCCGGACGGGCGACAGTGGCGAACAACATGCCGTCAAAATGCACATCGGCGCCATACACCGCACGACCGTTGACGATGTCGTCGCCGTCGATGGCTTTGGTGCCTTCCTTGCCGATATAGCGGAACTCCGCCGGTTGCTTTAGGCGCAGACTGTCGCGCGCCGGCACGGCCAGCGCACTGGCGGCAGCGGCGAGCTCGCCATAACCCAGTTCACGACCGGACGGTTTGTGCAGGACTTTGTGCAACTGCGCATGGCACTCGCCCACCGGCACTTTCCATTGTGCAGCGGCGGCTTGCTCCAGCATGGTCCTGGCCGCCGCACCGCAACGGCGCATCGGCTCATACCAGTGGCGCATGCTGCGCGAACCGTCGGTGTCCTGGTTGCCGAACCGCACTTCATCGCCCGGCGCTTGCCGGACTTTGACCTTGGCCCAATCGGCGTCCAGTTCATCGGCAACGACCATGGTCAGGCTGGTGCGCACGCCCTGGCCCATTTCCGAACGGTTGCAGACCACGGTCACCGTGCCGTCCGCAGCAATGCTGACGTAGACCTTCGGATCGTCGATCCAGCCGTTGGGCATGCCGTCAGCGCCGAATTTCTTCGGTGCATCTTCGGCCAACGCGTCCTGCCAGCCCCAACTGGCGGCCAGCACCAATGCGCCAGTGGCGCCGACACCCTTGAGGAAACCACGGCGGCTGAGGTTGCTCAGGGCAAAATCATTCGGCAAACGGCTCATGCCTTGGCCTCCTTCAGATGAGTGGAAGCCTGGCGGATCGCGGTTTTGATGCGGTTGTAAGTGCCGCACCGGCAAATGTTGCCGACCATCGCCTCTTCAATCTGCTCATCGCTCGGGTTCGGGTTGGTCTTGAGCAACGCGGTGGCGGACATGATCTGCCCGCCCTGACAGAAACCGCATTGGGCCACGGCGCTGTCGAGCCAGGCTTGCTGGACGACTTGCCCGACCGGATCGGCATGCAGGTTGTCGATGGTGGTGACGTTTTGTCCGACCACCGAGCCGATGGTGGTGATGCAACTGCGGGCGGGCAAGCCGTCGATGTGAATGGTGCAGGCGCCGCACAGGCCCATGCCGCAGCCGAATTTGGTGCCGTTGTAACCGGCGACATCACGGATGGCCCAAAGCAGCGGCATGTCTTCAGTGACATCGAGAGGATGGTCTTGACCGTTGAGTTTCAGGGTAATCATGGGCACGCCCGCATATTCTTGGTGGTTATGGGGTCGAGCAATCTGCCGCCGGAGGCTGGCGATGGTTCACGCAGATCAACTCAGGCTAATAGGCTCTCTCGTGCCGACGCGAACGTCTGCACCGGGCCTTTGGTGAAGCAAATGACGGTTATCGTTAGCTGGCTAAGTTAACCCATCGTTAACAAAAAAGCCCTGCTGAGACAGGGCTTTTCAGTTGCAAGTTTCTAGCTACAAGCTGCAAGCACAAGCAGGAGCTGGCTCACGATCAAGATTGTAGCTCGCCGCTAAAAACTTGAGGCTCGTAGCTGCATTAATAGCGGTTGGGCTCCATTTCCAGCTCGACATTGAAACGTTCGGCAATATCTTTCTGGATGCGTTGCGCCAGCTCCAGCAGTTGCAGGCCGGTGGCCGCGCCGTAATTGACCAGCACCAGCGCCTGCAATTTATGCACGCCGGCATCGGCCTCACGGAAACCCTTCCAGCCAGCGCGCTCGATCAGCCAGCCAGCGGCCAGCTTCATCTGCCCGTCCGGTTGCGCATAGGCCACCAGATCCGGGTGCTGCGCCTTGATCTGCTCAACCAGAGCGGCCGATACCAGCGGATTCTTGAAGAAGCTGCCAGCATTGCCGAGCACCGCCGGATCCGGCAGTTTTTCGCTACGGATGCTGCAGATCGCCCGGCTGACGTCGGTGGGCGTCGGTTGCTCGATGCCCTGCTCGGTCAGGCGCTGACGCACCGGGCCGTAGTCCAGATGCAGATGGGCGACCCGGTCGAGCTTGAAGCGCACGCGCAGGATCAGCCAACGCCCCGGCTGCTGCTTGAACAGGCTGTCGCGGTAGGCGAAGTTGCATTCTTCCAGGCTGAAGTCGCGCAGCTCGCCGGTCTGGCGATCCAGCGCAGTCAGCCCGGCGAACACGTCCTTGATCTCGACACCGTAGGCGCCGATGTTCTGCATCGGCGCAGCGCCGACGGTGCCGGGGATCAGGCTGAGATTTTCCAGACCGGAAAAACCCTGCGCCAGGGTGTGCTGGACGAACGGATGCCACGGTTCGCCGGCCTCAGCTTCGATCACGACGTGATTGCCGTCATCGTTCACCACGCGAATGCCGCGAGTGGCCATGCGCAGCACCAGCGCCGGAATGTCTGCGGTCAGCAACAAGTTGCTGCCACCGCCAATCACCAACAACGGCATGTCATGCGCAGCAGCATAAGCCAGCGCTTCACGGACATCGGCATCGCTGTGGGCTTCGGCAAACAGTTGCGCGCGAACATCCACGCCAAAACTGTTGAACGGTTTCAGGGAAACCTGCCGTTGCAGTTGCACACTCATAACCGGCCCTTCACTTCGATCAACAGTTGGTCGCAGGCCGCTTCGATGAGATCCAGCACCTGTTCGAAACCCTGATCGCCGTCGTAATAAGGATCCGGCACTTCATCGACCACCCCGGCATAACGGCGCAGGAACAGATCCAGTTCGGCCTTGGCGGTGGACGGTTGCAGCGCCTTGAGGTTACGCAGGTTGCTGTTGTCCATGGCCAGAATCAGGTCGTAACTGGCGAAATCGGCCCGGCTGACCTGCTGCGCGCGTTGCGCCGACAGGTCATAGCCGCGCACTTTGGCGGCGGCCTGGCTGCGCTTGTCCGGCGGGTTGCCGACGTGCCAGTCGCCGGTGCCGGCGGAAGCCACCTCGACTCGATCCGCCAGCCCGGCTTCACGCAGTTTGTGGCGCAATACGCCTTCGGCGGTGGGCGAACGGCAAATGTTGCCCAGGCACACGAACAGAACGCGCATCAGGCCTCCAGCAGGCGGCGAACGCGCTCGAGGTCTTCGACGGTATCGACGCCAGTCGGTGGTGCGATCAACGCATCGGCGACATGAATCCGCACGCCGTGCCACAGGGCACGCAGTTGCTCGAGGGACTCCGTGTTTTCCAGCCAGCACGGGCCCCAGCTCACAAAATCCTGCAGGAAACCGGCGCGGTAGGCATAAATGCCAATGTGGCGACGGTACGGCACACCCTCGGGCAACTGCTCGCGGCTCTTGGCGAACGCATCGCGCGCCCACGGCAAGGTTGCGCGACTGAAGGTCAGCGCCAGACCGTTGAGGTCACTGACAACCTTGACCACGTTCGGATTGAACAGGGTCTGCACGTCCTCGATCGGCTCGGCCAGGGTGGCCATGCGCGCTTCGGTGTGGGCGGCAAGGTTGGCGGCGACCTGATCGATCACGCTCGGCGGGATCAGCGGCTCGTCGCCCTGCACGTTGACCACGATCGCGTCAGGCTCAAGGCCCAGTTTCGCCGCGACTTCGGCCAGGCGGTCAGTGCCGGAGTTGTGGTCTTCACGGGTCAGCACCACTTCGGCGCCGAAACCCTGGCAGGCCTCGACAATGCGCGCATCGTCTGTCGCCACGACCACACGGCTGGCGCTGCTTTTGCTCGCCTGTTCCCAGACGTGCTGGATCATCGGCTTGCCGGCAATATCCAGCAGCGGTTTACCCGGCAGACGGGTCGAGGCGTAACGCGACGGGATGACAACGGTGAAGGCAGTGGTCATTTATCCAGACGCTCGTCGGTGGTCAGGGTGCGCGCTTCGCTTTCGAGCATCACCGGGATGCCGTCGCGGATCGGGTAGGCCAGGCCGGCGCCCTTGCTGATCAGTTCGGTCTTGTCGGCGCTGAGCTTGAGCGGGCCTTTGCAGATCGGGCACGCGAGGATGTCGAGCAATTTGGTGTCCATGAACATTCCCTGGATAAAGAGTTAAGGCAAAAGGCGATCGGGCAACAGGCGCATCAACTGTGTGTCGAACCAGGCCACGAAGGCCGGTGACGGCACGGCATCGACCGCCAGATACCACCAGTCGTCAGCCGCAAAGGCACGGCACTTCACCGCGTCCTTTTCGGTCATCACCAATGGCAATGACGGTGTGAAATTCAAGGCCTGCACGCTGTATTGCGCGTGGTCGGCAAACGCATGGGGGATTGCCCGCCAGTCTAGCGCTTCGAGGGTATTGAAGAAACGTTGCGGATTGCCGATCCCGGCCACTGCGTGCACCGATTGACCGGGCGCAAAATGCTCGAGCGGCTTGCGCTCGCCACTGCGCAGATTGACCAGCGCGGTCGGTTGCAGGCGAAACGCGAAGCCATCGTCGCGGTCGGCCGTGGCGCCGTTGAACAGCACACCGTCGACGCTTTGCAGGCGCTCGATCGGCTCACGCAACGGACCGGCCGGCAGGCAGCGTTTGTTTCCGAGGCCACGGGCGGCGTCGATCAGTACCAGTTCCAGATCCCGGGCCAGGCGGTAATGCTGCATGCCATCGTCGGAGAGAATCAGGTCCAGCGGCTCGCTGGCGAGCAAAGCTTTGACGGCGGCGCTGCGATCAGGGTCGATCATCAGCGGCACCCCGGTGCGCTGGACGATCAGCAGCGGTTCGTCGCCGGCGATGGCGGCGTGCTGGTCGGCTTCGACCCGCCACGGCAATTGCGGCGGCTTGGCACCGTAACCACGGCTGACCACGCCCACGCGCAAACCGCTGCGCCGGCAGTGCTCGATCAGCCAGAGGATCATCGGCGTCTTGCCGGTACCGCCGACGGTGATGTTACCCACGACGATCAGGGGCACCGGCGGCTGATAGATTGCGCCTTCACCATCAAGAAAGCGCCGGCGTTTATTGACCACCACGCGGCGATACAACATTTCCAGCGGCCGCAACAGCGTCAGGGCCGGGTGCCCCTGATACCACGCGGCGAGCAAGCGATCGGACAGGCTCATCAGGATTTGGGCGCCGCCTCGACCGTGGTCATGCGCAGATGGCTGAAACCGAGCTTGCCGGCCGCATCCATGGCGGTGATCACTGATTGGTGCTGAGTCTTGCCATCGGCACTGATCGACAACGGCATGTTGGTGTCACCGTTGGCTTCTTTCTGCATGGCTTCCATGAGGGTCGCCAGATCGTTCTTCGGCAGAATCTTGTTGTTCACCGAGAACACGCCTTCGGCGCTGATCGCGACATCCAGTTGCTTGAGCTGCTGGTCTTCGGCGGGCGAACCGCTGACTGACTCTGGCAGATCGACACGCAGCTGGGTCTCGCGGGTGAAGGTGGTGGTCACGACGAAAAACAGCAGCAGGATGAACACCACGTCAATCAGCGACGCGAGATTGATGTCCACCGTTTCCCGGGGTTTGCGACGGAATTTCACGCTCTTTCCCCGGCCAGATCGACGTCACGGTCGCCCTGCACCACTTCGACCAGTTTGATCGCTTCCTGCTCCATGCCCACCACCAGTTCGTCGATGCGGCGTTGCAGGAAACGGTGGAAGAACACCGACGGAATACCGACCATCAGGCCCGCCGCCGTGGTGATCAGCGCCTTGGAAATACCGCCGGCCAATACCGATGCATTGGTGGTCATGCCGGAGCCGGTGAAGGCACTGAAAATATCGATCATGCCCAGCACCGTACCCAGCAGGCCGAGCAGCGGCGCCATGGCAGCAATGGTGCCCAGCGCGTTGACGTAGCGCTCCAGCTCGTGGATCACCCGCCCGGCGGCTTCTTCGATGCATTCCTTCATGATCTCGCGACCATGCTTGGAATTGGCCAGGCCCGCGGCAAGGATTTCACCCAGCGGCGAATTGGCGCGCAATTCCTTGAGTTTTTCTTTATTGAGCTGCTTGTCCTTGATCCACACCCAGACCTGGCCCAGCAGATGCTCGGGGGTGACGCGACTGGCGCGCAGGGTCCACAGGCGCTCGGCGACAATCGCCATGGCCGCGATGGAACTCAGAATGATCGGCAACATCATCCAGCCGCCGGATTTGACCAATTCCCACACAGTGACAGTCCCCTCGAAAAAGTGCGCCACTTTACCATACCGCTTCGCGATCAGGACCCGCCGGCCCGACGACCGTGATGGTGCATTCAAGCGCGCTCCGATCAACGGGCCAATACTGGCGAATCACGCCAGAAACGCCGGTGTTGACGCATCGTCCGCGCCGGTTTGAACCTGCCCAGTTGCAGATGAATCGCGCCGTGCTCGGCGCTGTCGTAAATGCGCAGGCCCTGTTTGCGATAGCGCGCCAGTACCGTGGGATGAGGATGGCCGAACGAATTGCCGTGGCCTCGGGAAATCAGCACCGTTTCAGGATTCAACACCTTGAGCAGGGCCATCGAGGAAGAGGTGCGGCTGCCGTGATGGGGGGCCTGCAGCCATTGGGTCGGGACTGCCAGCGCGCTATCGAGCAGAACCCGCTCGGCGTGAAGGTCGATGTCGCCGGTGAGCAACAGGCGCTCGCCATTGGCCTCGACCTGCAACACGCAGGAACGCTGGTTGCTGTCGTCGGCATCGGCCCATTGCCAGAGGCGAAAACGGACGCCATCCCACTGCCACTGCTGCCCACTTTCGCAGGCTTGGGCACTCAATTCGGCAGGCAGGCCCGGCGGATCGCCGCTGATGACTCGCGTCACCGGCAAGCCGCGTGTGATCGCCAGCGCGCCGCCGGCATGATCGGCGTCGGCATGGCTGAGCATCATCAGATCAATGTGTTCCACGCGCAGTTTGCGCAAGGCCGGGACTACCACCCGTTCACCGAGGTCGAAATCGCCGAAACGCGGCCCGGCGTCATACAGCAACGTGTGATGACGCGTGCGGATCAGAATCGCCAGGCCCTGGCCAACATCCAATTGCCAGACATCCGCCAGGCCGTGTGCCAGTGGCTCGCGTGGCGGCAGCGCCAGGATCAGCAGTAGTGGCCAGCCCAAAATCCTCATGGGCACGCCTCGCGGCAGCAGCAACAGCAACGCGCCAAGTGCGCCGATCGCCCAGACCCACACCGGCATCGAAGCTGCCACCCAGGCCGGCCAGTGTACGGCAATGAGCGCCAGCCCGCGAAACAGCCCGTCGATCAAGACACCCGCCAGCCACAGTAAACCTTCGCCGACATACGGGAGCGGTAACAACACCGTGCCAAGCAGCGCGGGTGGCAGCACCACCAGACTGACCCAAGGCACCGCCAACAGATTCGCCAACGGCCCGCTGAGGCTGATCGGCAGGTTCAGCGCCAGCAACACCGGACACAAACCGATCGCAATCAGCCATTGCGCCCGAGTCCAAGTCTGCCACCAGCGCCAGGCACCGAGGCGTCCGCCAAAGGTGAAGATCAGCACCGCCACTGCCGCGAAGGACAGCCACAACCCCGGCCGCAACCCGGCCAGTGGATCGACCAACAGCACGCCATTGAACGCCAGCAACAGCGGCCACCACGCGCCCAGATGACGAAAGCGCAGGCGCCACAGCAACACCAGCCCCACCATCACGCAGGCGCGTTGCACCGGCACGTCAAACCCGGCCAGCAACGCGTAGCCGAGCGCCGCCGCGAACGCCAGACCGCAGGCCCACGGCAGCCATGGCCAGCGCAGTGGCCACACGCCCAGACGGGCCAATCCGGCGACCAACAGGTACATGACCGCCGCCAACAGGCCGATGTGCTGGCCGGAAATCACCAGCAAATGCACGGTGCCGGTGTGTTGCAGAATGCGCCAATCTTCGCGACTGAGCCCCGAGCCGTCACCCAGCACCAAAGCCGCCAGCGCTGCGGCCCGCCCCTGCGCATCCACCGCCAGCACACGCTGGCGAATACTGTCACGCCAGGCCCAGTGTGCCTCGCGCAGACGCTGCCCGTCCTTGACCGTGCCGGTCGCACCGACGCGTTGGGCCAACAACCAGGCTTCATGATCGAAGGCATCCGGATTGAGCAGCCCGCCGGGGCGCTTGAACTTCACCGCCAATCGCCAGCGCTCGCCGCTGTTGACCGGTGGCCCGGCATACCAGGCCAGCCGCAGCAACGTTGGCAGTTTCTCGTGACGCGAGCGGGCATCGGCAAGTTCGAAGCGCACGACGCCATCGCTGGTTTGCGGCAATCCCGTCACCCGCCCTTCGATCCAGCGGGTTTCGCCGTCCAGCACTGGCGAGAGTCGATCATTCAACGCCCACTGCGCACCGACGCAGCTCCAGGTGAAGCCGAACAGCAGAAACGCCACTGGATAGCTGCGAAACGGCAACACCATCAACGCCACCACCGGCAGCAGCACCACGACCCCGACCGGCGGTAACGCCGGCATAAAAAGCGGCACCAGCAGACCGACTGCCAGCGCCATCATCCCTGTGCGCATAAGCCCGTCCTTGAGAGTCCCGCACTTAGGCATAGCGCTTGGCGGGCACGACCGTCGTCAACAATTGTCACAAAGTCTGAATGGGCGCTTCGTAGAATCCAGACATACTTGCCGCCTTAACCGACCGAGAAGCCTTATGCCCCGGCGCTTATTCAAACGTTACATGCCTGACCCGACGAGCATCAGGGAACACAAATCCTTACGCTTTCTCGGCAAGTTGCTGCACGACCCGAACCTCTGGCACCTCAACCGCCACTCGGTGGCCCGTGCGATGGCCGTCGGCCTGTTCGCTGCATTTCTGCCGATTCCGGCGCAGATGCTGGTGGCCGCTGCGCTGGCCATTACCGTGCGTGGCAATCTGCCGATCGCCGTGAGTCTGGTCTGGCTGACCAACCCGATCACCATGCCGGCGGTGTTCTTTTGCACCTATCAGGCCGGGGCATGGTTGATGGATGTGCCTGCCCGGCATCTGCCGGATGAGTTGACCTGGGAATGGATCAGCGGCCAATTGTCGACGTTGTGGCAGCCGTTTTTGCTGGGCTCGGTGGTCTGCGGGCTGGTACTCGGTGCCCTCGCCTACTGCATTGTGATGATGTATTGGCGCTGGTGGGTGGCGCGGCAATGGACGCGGCGCAAGAAAAGCCGCATGCGCTGAATGCAAAACGGCCTCCGCATTGGAGGCCGTTTTTTTGTAGCGTCTGAATGAACCCCATCGCGGGCAAGCCCGCTCTCACAGAATCGGGTTTGCCCGGAATTATGTGAACGACACAATCCCTGTCGCAGCAGGCTTGTCCGCGATGACAGCGACGCGGTTTGGGATCAGGTCCGCATCCCGCGCCCACTCACCAGCAACCGCGCACAACCGAGATACAGCACCACGGTCGCCACCAGCATGAAGGTGATCGCAATGCCGATACGGATATCCGACACACCAAGAATGCCGTACCGAAAGGCGTTGACCATGTGCAGCACAGGGTTGGCCAGCGACACGGTCTGCCAGAACGGCGGCAGCAGCGTGATCGAATAAAACACGCCACCCAAGTAGGTCAGCGGCGTCAGCACAAACGTCGGGATGATCGAAATATCATCGAAGTTGCGCGCAAACACGGCGTTGATGAAGCCCAGAAGCGAGAAGATCGTCGCCGTCAGAATCACCACCAGCAAAGTCACGCCGAGGTGATGCACCTGCAGATGGGTGAAGAACAACGACAAAATCGTCACGATCACCCCGACCATCAAGCCGCGCAGCACGCCGCCAACGGTGTAGCCGATCAGGATGGTGTGCGGCGATACCGGCGACACCATCAGTTCTTCGATGGAGCGCTGGAACTTGCTGCCGAAAAAGCTCGACACCACGTTGCCGTAGGAGTTGGTGATCACCGACATCATGATCAGCCCCGGCACGATGTACTCCATGTAGGTGAAGCCACCCATGTCGCCGATCTGCCGGCCGATCAGGTTACCGAAGATCACGAAATACAGAACCATGGTGATCGCCGGCGGCAGCAGGGTCTGCGGCCAGATCCGGGTAAAGCGCCGGACTTCCCGATAAACAATGGTGTTGAGGGCGACGAGGTTGGGACGGAATTCGGAACTCATACCGCCACCTTCGACAGATTTTTCTCCACCAGGGACACGAATAGCTCCTCGAGGCGATTGGTTTTGTTACGCAGGCTCAGCACTTCGATGTTCTGCTGCGCCAATTGAGTGAACAGCGCGGTGATGCCCATGGACTTGTCAACCTGGACTTCCAGGGTATGGCTGTCGATCAACCGGGCGGGATAGCCGAGCAATTGCGGCGCCACGTTCAAGTCGGTTTTCAGGTCCAGCAGGAAGGTCTCAACGTGCAGCTGGCCCAGCAGTTGTTTCATGCTGGTGTTCTCGACGATGGTGCCGTGGTCGATGATGCCGATGTTGCGGCACAGCTGCTCAGCCTCTTCCAGATAATGCGTGGTGAGGATGATGGTGATGCCCTTCTCGTTCAGTTCAGTGAGGAACGTCCACATCGACCGGCGCAGCTCAATGTCGACCCCGGCGGTCGGTTCGTCGAGGATCAGCAGGCGCGGTTCATGCACCAGCGCCCGGGCGATCATCAAGCGACGCTTCATGCCGCCGGACAGCGACCGCGACGGCACATCGCGCTTGTCCCACAGGCCGAGTTGGGTCAGGTACTGCTCGGCGCGTTCCTTGGCGATTTTCGCCGGAATGCCGTAGTAGCCGGCCTGGGTCACGACGATGTCAAAGGTCTTTTCGAACTGGTTGAAGTTGAATTCCTGAGGCACCACGCCGATCGAGCGCTTGAGCGCTGCCGGGTTCTTGTCCAGGTCGTGGCCGAAGATATTCACCGTACCGCTGGTCTTGTTCACCAGGGTCGAGAGAATGCCGATGGTTGTGGATTTGCCGGCACCGTTGGGGCCGAGCAAGGCGAAAAAGTCACCTTCGGCGACGTCCAGATCGATACCACTCAAGGCCTGGAACCCGTTGCCGTAGGTTTTGGTTAGCTGCCGGATGGACAGAGCGGAACTCATATCGGATTTACGCACCAAGAAGGGAAGAAAAGGAAAGATTGGGCCGGGCGGCGAACAAAACAACCACGGCGCGCGAACGCAATGGTGCTTGCCGCCGCCACACAAGTACAGTCAAGTGTGTCGATAGTTATTATCAAGTCAACGCGGTCATGACTGCTTTCTGATACGCCGGACGCTGCTTCAACCGGGCATACCACGCTTCCAGATACGGCTGCGCGGCACGCTCGATGGGCATTTCGAACCAGGCATAAATGAAGGAGCCGAGGGGAATGTCACCCATGCCGATTTCGCTTCCGGACAGGTAAGGCTGGCTGGCAAGCGTCTGCTCGGCCATGTTCAACAGCTCGGTGCATTCCTTGATCGCAGCGTTGATTGCCGGCCAGTCCTGCTTGTCGGCGGGCGTGCGCAATACGCCCCAGAACACGGTACGGAAGGGACCGGCAAAACTCGAGGTGGTCCAGTCCATCCACTTGTCAGCGCTGGCTCGTGCCTGCGGATCGGCGGAGTACCACGCACTGTTCGGCGCATGTTTGGCCAGCAGATAGCGCACGATCGCGTTGGATTCCCACAACACAAAGCCGTCATCCTCGATCATCGGTACCCGGCCGTTCGGGTTCATCGCCCGATATTCAGGCGTATCGACCACACCGAAGGCGCCACCGGCATCAATCGCCTCATACGCCAGACCCAACTCTTCGGCGGCCCACAGCGGCTTCCGGACATTCGATGAGTTTTTCCGTCCCCAGATCTTCAGCATGACCGCCTCTTTTCAAATGAGTGGGCAGGCAGCATACGCCGGATCAGACACGGCTCAAATCACTCTGCATATCACCCAGCACCGTCGCCTGTTTATCGCCGAACAGATGCGGGTAGCACTTTTTCAGGTGTTCGAAGAAGAACTGTTCCGGCACATCGGCGAACTGGCCGTGATCGACCAGGTACTCCATCAACTGCGCGCCGTCGCGGTTGAACGGGTGGAAAACACTGTCGTGGATGCCGTCGAATTCCAGCGGCGCGACGTTGAACAGTTCGCAGAGTTTCTGGTTGAAGGCCGGTGTAGCCTTGACCCAGCGCCCGTTCAGGAACAATTCGGTGTAGCCGTGCATGGCGAACACGTCGCTGCGCAGCAACTCCAGCAGACGCGGGGTCGACAGATGATTTCTGACATCGGCCAGACCGATGCGCGCGGGAATCCCGCAATGCCGCGCGCACCCGGCCAGCAACGTGGCCTTGGGCACGCAATAACTCTCCCCCGTCGCCAGGGCATAGCTGCCGCACAGGGTTTGCGGGTCGAGACTGAAGGTGTAGGGGTTGTAGCGCACCGCCTCGCGCACGGCGTAGTAAAGACTGACCGCCTGCGCGAGCGGATCGCGGCTGGCTCCACGGTACTGTTCGGCGAACTCCACCACGGCGGGGTGGTCACTATCGATGAAGCGGCCGGGACTCAGATACTCGTGCATGACGACATTCTCCTGGGTGAGCCCCGAGTCTAGCGACAGCCCAAGCACAGAGATAACGACGTTTCGGCCAAACTTGGACGCAAAGGCGCGGGATGAGCGAACGATTTCCCACACGTGTTGCCCACCGAACCTACGAAAACCATCCGGGGTTTCCCACGATTTCAATCACCTTGCTCTGACCACCCGGTTTTACAGATGCCGTCTAAGCTCTGGAGGGTCGATTTGCCTTGGTTCACGGAGGACTGAATATGCTGTTGTTGTGGATACTGGTTTTGATCGTTGGCGTGGCGTATCTCGCCCACCGGCGCGTCGCCCCGCTGCCGGCGTTGGGCATCGTTGCCGTCTATCTGCTGGCAATGGGTATTTTCAGTCATGCACCGGGCTGGCTGCTGGTGGTGCTCTGGGTCCTGTTGGCGGTGGTCGCCGCACCGTTGCTGTTGCCTGACCTGCGCCGCCAACACTTCACCGCGCCGCTGTTCAACTGGTTTAAGAAAACCCTGCCGCCGATGTCGCAGACCGAGCGCGACGCGATCGATGCCGGCACCGTATGGTGGGATGGCGAGCTGTTCAGCGGTCGTCCCGACTGGGAAAAACTGCTGGCCTATCCCAAGGCGCAACTGACCGAAGAAGAACAGGCGTTCATCGACGGTCCGACTGAAGAACTCTGCGCCATGGTCACCGACTGGCAGATCGGCCAGGCGATGGACCTGCCGCCTGAAGCCTGGGCGCACATCAAGGAGCACGGCTTCTTCGCCCTGATCATTCCCAAGGAATTCGGGGGCAAGGGGTTCTCGGCCTACGCTCACTCGCAAGTGGCGATGAAACTCGCCACCCGCAGCGGCGACCTCGCCTCCACCGTCATGGTGCCCAACTCCCTCGGCCCTGCCGAACTGTTGCTGCATTACGGTACCGACGAACAGCGCAATCACTACCTGCCACGGCTGGCCCGTGGCGACGACATCCCTTGCTTCGCCCTCACCGGCCCGCTCGCCGGTTCCGACGCCGGGGCAATGCCCGACACCGGGATCATCTGCAAAGGTCAGTGGGAAGGTCAGGAAGTCATCGGCCTGCGCCTGAACTGGGAAAAGCGCTATATCACCCTCGGTCCGGTCGCGACCCTGCTCGGCCTTGCGTTCAAGGCCTACGACCCGGAGCATCTGCTGGGCGACAAGGAAGACCTCGGCATCAGCCTCGCGTTGATTCCGACCGATACCGCCGGCGTGGAAATCGGCCGTCGTCATTTGCCGCTGGGCGCGGCATTCATGAATGGCCCGAACTCCGGTAAAGACGTGTTCATCCCGCTGGACTTCCTCATCGGTGGTCAACAAATGCTCGGCAAGGGCTGGATGATGCTGATGAATTGCCTGTCGGTCGGCCGTTCGATCTCGCTGCCAGCCGTCGGTACGGGTGCGGCCAAGTTCACCAGTCTGGTAACCGGCCAATACGCGCAGATTCGCGAGCAATTCAACGTGCCACTGTCGGCGTTCGAAGGCATCCAGGAAGCCATGGCGCGCATCGGCGGCAACGCGTGGATGATGGACGCCGCGCGGATGCTCACCGCCAACGCGGTGGACCTCGGTGAGAAACCGTCGGTGCTGTCGGCGATCCTCAAGTACCACCTGACCGAACGCGGCCGCGAGTGCATCAGCCACGCCATGGATGTGCACGGTGGCAAGGCGATCATCATGGGCCCCAACAACTACCTCGGGCGCAGCTGGAACGGCGCGCCGATCTTCATCACCGTGGAAGGCGCGAACATCCTGTCGCGCAACCTGATGATCTTCGGTCAGGGCGCGATTCGCTGCCATCCGTTCGTGCTCAAGGAAATGGCTCTGGCCGGGCGCGAGGACAAGGATCAGGCGCTGAAAGAGTTCGACGGCCTGCTGCTCAAACACATCGGTTTCGCCGTGAGCAATGCCGCCAGCACACTGGTGCTGAACCTTGGCTTCGGTCACTTCGAACACGCACCGGGCGACAGAATCAGCCAGGGCTACTTCCGTGCCCTCAACCGCCAGGCTGCGGCGTTCGCCATGCTCGCCGACTTCAGCATGATGTTGCTGGGCGGTGAACTGAAGCGCCGCGAGCGCCTGTCGGCACGTTTGGGCGATGTCTTGAGCAACCTGTATCTGGCTTCCGCCGCGCTCAAGCGTTATCACGATCTGGATTCACCCGCGCACATGGAACCGCTGTTGCGCTGGGCGATGGAGGAAAGCCTCGGTCAATCGGAACGGGCGCTGGATGAACTGCTGAGCAACTTCCCGAACAAAGTCTTCGGCTGCCTGCTACGGGTCATCGTGTTCCCGTTCGGTCGTCGCCACAAAGGCCCGTCGGACAAACTGGGTGCCGAAGTCGCCGGGGTGATTGGTCGCGCGAAGGGCGATCCGGCGCTGGAAGAGCTGCTTGCCGGCTGCTATCGCCCGCAATCGGCAGACGATGCGGTCGGCGCATTGCAACACGCCAGCGATCTGTTGCACGCCGCGCAGCCTCTGCACAAAAAACTGCACACCTCGCTGAAAAGCGGTCAGGTCAAACCGGCCGCGGGCGAACATGCCATTGATGCCGCACTTGAAGCGGGGGTGTTGCAACCGGCGGAAGCGCAGAGTCTGCGCGATGCCGAAGCGGCACGACGCAAGGTGATCGACGTCGATGATTTCGACAAAGAGGAGCTGAAACAGGCAGAGGGGAAAGTGCGCTGATCCCCTCAAACATATAAAAACGGGCGCGGGAGCTTTATACTCCCGCGCCCGTTTTGCTCTTGAGGACTTATCTCGTGTCCAACGTCGTTGCCGATCATCTTGTTTTGCTCGACCACCTGCGCAGTATCCTGGTCGCCGTAGGTGAGGCCGAACAGGTTCCCGAAGAAAGCCATGCCTTGTTCCTGGAGCGCTTCGACGAACTGCTGGCATCCTTGCCGATCGATCCGATCGAAAGCCAATACCTGGGCCAGGACATCCTGACTCAAGTGATTACCCGTTACCCGCAAATTGCCCACCTGATCCCGCGCGATCTGCTGTGGTTCTTCGCCGGCGACTGCCTGCACTACCTGTCCGATGAAGAGATCGACCTGTATCAGGCTCTGGAAGAGCGTCGCTACGAAGCCGAACAGAACGACGAACCGTTCGACTGGAATCAGGAAAAACAGCTGCTGGCGATGTCCGCCCAGGACAGCAAGCACTAAGTTTCCACAGATCAAAATATCGCACCTTCGGCAGCGCCTGCATGGATTGCAGGCGCTGCCGAAGGTGCGATCTTTTGCTTTATAGAAGCCCCTCACTTTCCGGCAGTTCATACGCCATCGCCAGATTGTTCGGCGCCCCCGTCCTCGCTGGCTTGCTCAACGTCGGCTCCTTCTCCAGGCACTCAACCAGAAAATCGATAAACACTCGCAACTTGGGTGGCAGATAACGCGTCGGCGAATGTAACAGCCACAGTCCGCCATGGTAGGAAGCGAGGAAGGTCCAGTCCGGCAGCACCTGCACAATCAACTTCTGTTCGAGTGCATATCGGGCAGTGAAATACGGCAGGCTGCCAATGCCCAGGTGCTGCAACACCGCGCCCAGACGCACCCCCGTGTGGTTCGCGGCGTATCGTCCACGTACTCCCACCGTCACCGCCTTGCTGCCTTTCTTGAACTTCCAGCGCGCATCGCTCGGCGTTTCCCCCAGATAAATGCAGCTGTGCTTGAGCAAATCGTGAGGGTGCGTCGGCGTGCCGTGTTCAGCCAGGTATTGCGGTGTGGCGCACAGTAGATGGTCAATAGTCAGCAACTGCCGCCCGACCAATCCGGCCGGCGGCCGATCCGTGATACGAATCGCCAGATCGACATGGTCGTCGATCAAATCAACCTGTCGGTCTTCGAGCAGCAGTTCGACATCGACCTTGGGGTAACGCCGCAGGAATTCGGGCATGTGCGGGTGAATCACGAAACGCCCCACCGCTTTCGGTACGCTGACCCGCACCAGGCCTTCCGCTTCGTGGGTGAACTGGCCGCTGATTTCCATCACCGATCTGGCAGCACTGACCATCTCCTGACAACGCTTGAAGACCTCTTCTCCGCCGTCACTCAAACGCAATTTGCGGGTAGTGCGTTGCAACAGTCGCGTGGCCAGGGCCTTTTCCAGTCGCGAAATGCTGCGACTCACGGCTGACGGCGAAGAGCCAAGCTGACGGGCCGCTTCAGAGAAGCTTCCGGTCTCGACAACCTTGACGAAAATCGCCATTTCACCGAGCAGGGGTAGCGGGAGATTTATGCTCACAGCGCACAAGTCCTTTGATGTTTGAACGGATTATCACGTTATTGCACGATTCATATAATAAAAATAGAAATTTTAATAAGGGCATGGAATATGACGCTTCGCCTCTTTTTCCATAGTGATGAGCTCAAGGCCAATGTGGAAGTCCTCGACTGCACGCCCCACGAGAACGAATTTGCCGTGGTGCTGCGCGCCACGTTGTTTCATCCGCAAGGCGGCGGTCAGCCTTGCGACACTGGCTGGATCGATGAAAGCCGGGTTCTGCGCGTAGTGCAGGAACCCGACCGGATCGTGCATTACGTGGATCAGCCGGTGAAGCCTGGCATGACGCAGATTCGCGTCGATGAACAACAGCGTTGCTTCAATTCCCGCATGCATTCGGCCGGCCACCTGATTGGCCACTTTATCCAGGCAATGGGCTGGACGCCGATCAAGGCGCACCACTGGCCAGACGAAGGCCGGGTGCAATTCAAACCGGCAGAAGGTGCCCGGGAAGTCGATGCGCAAAGCGTCCAATACGGCATCAACCAATGGATAGAACACGACCTGCCACGCCTGACCTCGTTGCGCGAAGGAGTGCGTGAAATCGGTTTCGGTGAGCTGCCCGCCTACGGCTGTGGCGGCACCCATGTACGTAGCCTGAAGGATCTGGGCACAGTCACGATCGCGTCCCTTGCGCAGAAAAAGGGCACCTTGTCGGTCCACTACAGCGTGGATTAAGGATTTTGGGCGGTGCAGCACGCATCGCCCGACGCCGGGGAACCGCATTCGCAGGTTCCGTTGACTACCGATAGATGGACCTACAAAAAATGATGCTAGACGTCGAGCGTCTCGATGAGACGTGCATAAAAAAACTGGCCAACGAAGAAGTCCTCGCCATCCGCGTCAAAGGCTTTTTGCCCGAAGCATTGGCAATCCAGATTGGCGACAAAATCCTCGCTCCAGGCTTTGAAGGCTATATCAACGCACCGAGCATCGGCCGCATCGGCATGGCGTTCTATGAGGCAGAAAACCAGCCGCTGCTGATCGAAGACTATTTCGAGCGTGCAACCAGCAACATCGCTGAATTGCGTAACCGTTGCGCGCCCTACTCCTCTCCCGTCGACACGTTGCGCTGCATGCTCGATGAGTCATGGCCGGCCGGTGCGCATCTGGAAAACCTGTACGGGCGCAAAATGTATGTCGGGTTGTCACGCGTAGTGAAACCGGGAGTGTGCTTCCTCGCGCATCACGACATCTTTGCCAAAGACGCCCCGGACAGCTTTCAGGCTCGCAGCCTGGAAGCACAGTTTGCCTGCAATGTTTACCTGAACATGCCAACCGAAGGCGGCGCATTACAGATGTGGGATGACGACATTTCTGCTGACCGGTTCGACGAAATGCGTGGCGACAGTTATGGCATCGACCCTGCCCTGCTCGGCCCTCCGACCCTTGAAGTACGGCCGAATCCCGGAGATTTCATCATGTTCAATTCACGCTGCATGCACTCGGTAACCCCGGGTGTGGCGGATCCGCGCTTGAGCCTTTCGTTCTTTGTCGGCTACCGCGGCAATGCTTCACCCCTGACTTTCTGGAGCTGAGATGTTATCGAACTACCTGGGCGAATTTCTGGCATTGGCCACCATTCATTTTCTGGCCGTGGTCGCCCCCGGACCGGACTTCGCCGTCACTATCCGCCAGAGCGTGCGTTTCGGCCGAGTCGTGGGCATTTGCACGGCGCTGGGGATCGGCGCGGGCATCTCCGTGCACGTGCTGTATACATTGCTCGGCGTCGGCGCATTGATGCACACCACCCCTTGGCTGCTGACCGTGGCCAAGGTCATCGGTGGCGCCTACATCCTGTATCTGGGTGTCAGCCTGTTGCGCAGCAAACCCAAGTCGGCAATTGAAGGGGAAAAAGCTGTCGACGAGCCGGCAGTCGAGCAGACCCTGCTCAAGGCTTTCACCACCGGCTTTCTGACCAATGCCACCAACCCGAAAGCCACGCTGTTTTTTCTGGCGATCTTCACCACGATCATCAGCGCCAGCACGCCGCTGAACATCCAGGCGCTGTACGGCCTGTGGATGTGCTGTGTGAACGCATTGTGGTTCGTCATCGTTGCGCTGTTTTTCTCCAGCGCCAAGGTGCGCCTGCTGTTCCTGCGCATGGGGCACTGGTTCGAGCGCACCATGGGTGTCGTGCTGATCCTGTTCGCCGGTCGCTTGATGATGTCCTGGTAACTCACCGGCAAACGAAAGGCCCGCCGATGTTCATCGGCGGGCCTTTTTGTTTCAACTGATGGCAGTCACCCTGACCCGGCTGCTATGGATAAATCGCGTGCCCATCAAAAGCGTCGCCAGGCTCAGCGCCGTGATCAATCCCGTCCAGATCCCTTGCGGCCCCCACTCCAGTCCAAATGCCAAACCCGCGCCGAGTGGTACACCGACGCCCCAATAACAGAAAACCGCCAGCCACATTGGCACGCGCGTATCCTGCAGCCCACGTAATGCACCCGCCGAAAGCATCTGCAAGCCATCGGGAAACTGCAAAGCGGCGGCAAACAACAACAGCGTCGAGGCCAATGCCGTGACGGCGATGTCGGAGCTATACAGGCTGGCAATCGCTTCATTGCCCAACAACAAGATGACGACCGATACGCTCTGCGTCAGCAACACAATCACGCAACCGGCCCAAGCGGCTTGCCGGACACGCTGGAGATCGCCGCGCCCTGACGCATGGCCCACGCGAACCGTTGTCGCCTCCGCCACAGCCACCGGGATCATGAAACACAGCTGCGCGAGGTTCACCGCAATCTGGTGCGCCGCGAGAAACGTCGAGCCCAATCGCCCGATCAGCAACGAAGTCACAATGAACAGGCTGCCTTGCATCAGAATCGCAATGCCGATTGGCATGCCGGTACGCAACAAATCCATGATCCCAGCGCGACTCGGCAGATCGAAACGTGCAAACAACTGCAAATGCGCCAAACGCTTGCCAAACCAGAGATAGCCAGCAAACAACGATGCCTGCAGCCACATCATCACGGCCGAAGCGATCCCCAGCCCCTGCGCGCCCAACTCGGGAAAGCCCAATTTGCCATTGGTCAACACGTAGCCCAGCGGCGCCAGCACCCATAGACCGCCGAAACTGAACATCATCGTCGGACGCATCCAGTGCATCCCTTCACACAGATAACGCATGCAGAAAAACAGCGTCAACGCCGGACTGCCCCAACGCACTGCATGCAGGAACGCCTGAGCGCCGGGAATCATCTGCTCGGCGATCCCGGCAGGCGCGAGCAACAGGGGCACAAGGCTCAGAAATGCAAACATCAACAGCCCCATGAACAGCGCCAGCCACAATGCCTGGCGAAAGATCGGCGCGATTTCATGGGTACGATCCGCCCCCTGTAAACGCGCGACCGACGCCGTCAACGCAATCAACGTACCAATCGGCACCAGCATCGGCAGCCACAACAATGCGGTGCCCAGCGTTACCGCCGCCAGCGTGTCGGTGCCGTGGTTGCCGGCGATCAGGTTGTCGACGAAGGCAATCAACCCGGCGCAGACATGGCCGACCATCAGAGGTAGCGCGAGAAGCGCGGTGGCACGGATCTCGGACAAACTGCCGCGCGACACTGATTTCAATGACATTGAAGGATCTCCGGAATCAACAGAAAAAGCTCGGTGAGCAAGGCCAGTCGTTATCCCAGAATTGCCTCGCGCTGACTGTCAGACGCGTCCTGATCTCACGGATCGGCTGTAGGAAAATTGTAAAAGGCAGGGCAAACACAAAAAACGCGCATACAAAAACGCCGCTCTATTGAGCGGCGTTTTTGTGAATATGGAGCGGGAAACGAGACTCGAACTCGCGACCCCGACCTTGGCAAGGTCGTGCTCTACCAACTGAGCTATTCCCGCAATGGCGTCCCCTAGGGGACTCGAACCCCTGTTACCGCCGTGAAAGGGCGGTGTCCTAGGCCACTAGACGAAGGGGACAGGCTACAACTTTCACTTAAATAAAAACGCCGCTCTTAGCCGAGCGGCGCTTTTGAATTTGGAGCGGGAAACGAGACTCGAACTCGCGACCCCGACCTTGGCAAGGTCGTGCTCTACCAACTGAGCTATTCCCGCAAATGGCGTCCCCTAGGGGACTCGAACCCCTGTTACCGCCGTGAAAGGGCGGTGTCCTAGGCCACTAGACGAAGGGGACACGCTACCCGGAACACATGGTGTGTGTTTCGGTGTCCAGATCCTCATCCTGAGATTTGGTTCTGGTTTCACTCAGCCCCGCCCGAAAGCAGTGCTGTTTAAAATTGGAGCGGGAAACGAGACTCGAACTCGCGACCCCGACCTTGGCAAGGTCGTGCTCTACCAACTGAGCTATTCCCGCATTGGCGTCCCCTAGGGGACTCGAACCCCTGTTACCGCCGTGAAAGGGCGGTGTCCTAGGCCACTAGACGAAGGGGACACGCTACAACATTCACTCCCTGCCGCGTTTCGCTGTGTGCTTTACGCTGCAAGTGGCGCGCATTCTATGGATGGATTGGAAGGTCGTCAACCCCCAGATATAAATTTATTTAAATCAATGACTTCGACGTCGTTTACGGGAGCAATCGGGGTTTTGCGTCGCCCGACGATTGACGCCTATATTCCGCCACTCGCCAAGGCGTTATAGTCCACCCCAGTGATGGCAATCTGCACATCAAGCGCCAGCATTCATATAAGCCATGCGCGGCCGATACAGGTTGAACCTGCCGAATCAACACGTCGAGCGGTGCTAGGCACCTAAAAGGCCAACCACTACACTCGCATGCGAACCCTATAAAGAGGTCTTACCGGTGACACCACTCATGATCACCCTGCTTGTCATAGCCGGGATCGCAATTCTGATCGCCATTGGCTACATGAACCATGTGGTGGAAAACAACAAACTGGAGAAGGCCCGCACCAAAGTCGAACTCAATGACCGCCTGCGCCGCTGTGGCGAATTGACCGAGACCTTCCCCGGCCAATTCATGACCCCGGCACTGAAACTGCTGTTGACCCGCCTGGAACTGAACGTCTGCCAGCGCCTGCTGAACCTGGAAAAAACCAGCGCCACGACCAAGGCCCGCATCACCGAACTGAGCGCGCTGGTGGCCCAGGGCGAATCGATTCCGGTCAACAACCCGCCAGCGCCGATCCTGACCGAAGCCAAGGCCAAGGACGTGCGCTTCCTCCTCGAAGCCCTCCACGGCCAGATCACCCGCGCCGCCCACGATGGTTTCCTGCCGCCGAACGAAGCCAAACAGTGGGTCCGCGAAGTCCGCCACATCCTGGTACTGCTGCATATCGAGTTCTTCAACAACCTCGGCCAACAGTCCCTGCAACAAAACCAGCCCGGCCAGGCCCGCCTCGCCTTCGAACGCGGCGTGCAATACCTGCGCAAACAGCAGGATCCCCAGATGTACTCCGAACAACTGCAATACCTGGAAAAACTGCTGGCCCGCGCCAACGCCCAGGTCATGGACAAAATCGCCCCGGTTGAAGGCGAAGAAAACCAACTGACCGCCGGCCTCAAAGACGTCGAAGCCGATGCGGACTGGAAGAAGAAAGTGATTTACGACTGATTGCAGATGTTGAAAGAGAAGCCACCGAGAGGTGGCTTTTTTGTGGGCTTGTGGGTGTGAATCCGATAGGAACTGGATGAATGTCGGGGCGCTTTCGCGAGCAGGCTCGCTACCGCAGGGGGACCGGGTGTATCTGGTCGGGCGGGAGGCCTCCATCGCAGGCAAGCCAGCCCACAGGGTTGATCATTCCCACACACAGCAAACTCGGTACACGCGTTAAACATTTCGAAGCTGAAACACACTTCCCTCTGCGCTACTGCTTATTTATCTCCCCGAGAAAACAGAGAAACACCCTACAGATAAAGAGGAGTGGTCTTCTGTTTCCACTCAAATCCGCTGCCCAGAATGGCTGTCGAACAGAACTGCCTGGAAGCCCATTCGATCTTTTCAGTTGAATTCACGAGATCGCATATTTGGCAACCTTCATTCATAACAAAATGGACACGTCACTATGGACAACCTAGCTGCACAGTCGCAACTCACTGCCATCGGTCCGGGCAATAAAGTTTATCTGCAAGGGCATTTTGATTTTCAGAACAGCATCACCAGCCGCTACGCAAAAATCGTCAGCATTGATACCGCCACCGTAATCATCCAAAACCCGACTCTTCGAGCCAACCAGACAGAAGTCATCCGCCATCAAGCCATCACCCACATCAGCCTTGTCCCCCCGTACAAAACATTCGAAAGCGACACAAGCCCCATTCTCGGATAAACCAAAACCGAAACAGGTAAGCGCAGGCAATGCCAAGTCCACAACCTTTGGCAGCGCCTGCAGAGAATGCCTTCGTCAGGAAAATACCGGGCTGTCAGACGGGCTCGCGCAATGACCGAGCCTGCCACAAGGCCGAGTGTCAGCTCGCCTGCGTTTGACTTTGATCTGCAAGGTCCCAACGACAGGCTGAGTGGTGGAATTCATCCGGGGACGTCTGGCGAAACCAGACACATCGAAGAGGAGGTGCAACAAAGCAAACCGGAGGCGATGCCCCCGGTTGAATCCCGCAGCGGCCCAGAGGCCGCCAAGTCAAAGCCGAAAGTGCCCAACCATCCCCTTAAGCTCACTCCCCAACTGAGCCAGCTCAACACTCGAAGCCGCATTCCCCCGCATCGCCAGCGAAGACTGATCCGCACTTGCCCGAATACTCGTGACACTGCGGTTGATCTCTTCAGCCACCGAACTCTGCTCCTCGGCCGCCGCCGCAATCTGCTGATTCATCTGCTGAATCAACGACACTGCCGCCGCAATGCTGCCCAGCGCACTCTCGGTCTGCAGCGCATCGCTGACCGCCAGCTTCACCAGTTCACCGCTGCTCTGAATCTGTTGCACCGAGGAATGCGCCGCCGCACGCAACGCACTGACCAGGCGCTCGATTTCCTCGGTCGATTGCTGCGTACGCCGGGCCAATGCGCGAACCTCATCGGCCACCACTGCAAAGCCCCTGCCCTGCTCCCCGGCCCGGGCCGCCTCAATGGCCGCGTTCAACGCCAGCAGATTGGTCTGCTCGGCGACGCTTTTGATCACCTCGAGCACCGTACCGATGTTCTGGATCTGCGCACTCAGGCTGTCGATGCTGGAACTGGCCGACGTCGCCGAATCCGCCAACTGCTCGATCCGCGCCATGCTCTGGCGCACCACTTGCTGACCGCTCTCAACCTTGTCATCCGCTGTCTGCGCCGCCAACGCCGCTTCTTCGGCATTGCGCGCGACATCATGCACCGTCGCTGTCATCTGGTTCATGGCGGTGGCGACCTGCTCGGTTTCTTCCTTCTGGCTGCTGACCTCAAGGTTGGTCTGCTCAGTCACCGCCGACAGCGATTGCGCCGAACTCGCCAGTTGCTCGATCCCCGCCTGCAGACCGCTGACAATCGTGCTCAGCCCGGCGCCCATCTGCTGCATGGCCAGCATCAACTGGCCAATTTCGTCGCGACGGTTGACCTGCACCGTCGCACTCAGATCACCGGCCGCGATCTGCTGCGCAACCTGAATCACACTGCGCAGCGGCGCAACGATCAACCGGGTAATCACCCACGCGGCAATCAACCCGACCAGCAACGCCAGCGCCGACGAGCCGATGATCAGCAGCGAGTTTTTCTTCAGTTCGGCCTGCATCGCCGCGTCTTCGGCGACCGACGCTTGATCCACCCGCTCCACCACTTGTGCGGCACGTTGATGCAATTGCTCGTAGACCGTTTTTTCCTGGGTCAGCAGCCCAGTGTATTCGGCCAGTTTGTCGTTGAAGCCGGCAATGTGCCCGGAGACTTCGTTGAGCACCGTCAGATAGCCTTCGTCCTTGACCGTCAACTTCAGCGCCTCGGCCTGCGTCTGCGCCTGCGCGGCTTGCTCGATATTGCCCTTGCCGGCACTGTCGGCATCGCCCTTGCGACTTTGATCCAGACGCACCCGCGCCTCGTTCATCGCTTGCAGCATCAGCATCGATACCTGACTGACCTGCCCGGCCTGCTCGATAAACTGCGCGCCGTCCTTGCCCTCGGTGTCTTTCAAGGTATACGCGCCATCATCGGCCAGCCCGGCCTGCAACACATCGAGGTTGTTGGCCACGCTGGAGACCGACCAACTGGCCATTTCCAGGGCAAGGTCCTTCGCCTGGGTCAACGAAACGAATTCATCGAACGCCTTGCGATAAGCCCCCAGCGACTGTTCGACATCCGTCATCACTGTCACGTAGGCCGGCGATTGCGCCTTGAGTTCGTTGGCCTGAGCGACCAGCTCGTCCACCCCCTTGCGCAAGGCATCAGCGGTTTTCGGATTGCCGCGCAAGGCGTACTCCTGCTCGAGCAGACGCACCTTGAGCAGGCCGCTGTTGAGCGAGGACATCTGTTTGAGCCCTTCGAAGCGCTGGCTGATGGTTTGCAGGGACCAGACACCGATGGCTGCCACCAAAGCGGTCAGCAGCAAAACCAGCACAAACCCGACACCCAGTTTTTTCGCCATACCGAGGTTGGCAAAACGTCCTTGCACGGCCGAAATCATTGCGCGTAGCCCTCTGCCTTAGTCTGTTGACGAAGATTCGCAATGGCCAATCACCGGCACAAGTCTCTGGCGTCGGAATAATGGCAAAAAGCTAGGTCCGCGTCGTTTTCAGAACACTGGAGGTCGATCCACACCGGTATTGCGGAAAAACTGCCGGGCGCGTGGATCGCAGGCGAAGGCGATGTTGATCCGATGCCAGTCGCTGGTCTCACCACTGGGACTGAACGCCTCCGGGGCGGCCAGCAACACGCCGCTGCGTTGCGCCTGCGTTCGTACGCGGACTGGATCGGCCAGCGGCGCACGCGCCCAGATAAACAACCCGCCCGTCGGCTTGCCGAAAACCTGCCAATTGGCGTCCTCCAGCGCCTGCAGTGCTGCCGCGCGGTCGGCATTCAAGCGCTGACGCTGGCGCTGCACCAGTTTGCGATACGCGCCAGACGCCATCAGGCTGGCCAGCACCGCCTCGGAGAACCCGCTGCCACCCAGGCCACTGATCATCTTGACCTGGGCCAAGCGCACCAGCAGTTCGCGGTCGGCCAGGACAAATCCGACCCGCAGCGAACTGCTCAGAGTCTTGGAAAAGCTGCCCACGTAAATCACCCGCCCCTCATCGTCCAGCGCGGCCAGGCGTGTACCGTTGCCAGTATGCAGATCGGCGTAGACATCGTCTTCGATCAAACGCACATCGTAGGTTTTGCTCAATTGCACAAGACGCTGGGCGATGGCCAGTGTCAGGCAACTGCCGGTGGGGTTGTGGTGGTGGCTGTTGACGAACAAGGCGCGGGGCCGATACTGGCGCAGCAACGCCTCGAGCGCCTCGACATCCGGCCCGCTCGGCGTGCGACGCACTTCGAGCATGCGCAGCCCATGCAAGCGCAGGAGGTCGAACAACCCTGGATAGCCGGGTGTCTCGACCACCACGCAGTCACCGGCCTTGAACAATGTGCGCACGATCAGATCCAGTGCATGACTGGCGCCGTTGGTGCTCATCAGCTGGGTGCTGCGCGCCTCGATATCGAACAGTTTGAGACGTCTGGCGATCTGCTCGCGCAGCGCCGGAAGGCCCAGTGGCGAGCTGTAGTCGAACAGGCTGGCCATGTCGGTGCGCGCCACTTCACGCAGTGCGTAGCTGAGGTCGTCCGGCTCACGCCAGCTTTGCGGCAAACCACCGCTTCCAAGCTTCAGGCCACGGGGGCCGCCACACACCGCACCACACCTGGCCTGCTGGCTCTCCAGCAAGCCAGATTCATCCTCGACACTCAACAGCGATGGCGTTGCAGCGACGATAAACCCCGCGCCCTGACGCGCACTCAGAACCCCCTGCGAGACCAACCGCTCGCACGCCTCGACGACACACGACTGGCTCAACAGATTGTCGCGGGCGATTTGCCGCACGGAGGGAAGTCGGGTCGTCGGTGGTACGTCATTTTGCAGGATCCATCCCGTCAATCCATCCACAATCTGCTGCACCACCGGCACCATTGCCTGTCGGTCAATTCTCAATTCCATGAGCAAGCAAACTCCTGTCCGTTTTGCTGCCCGCAGTAAATCACAGCCGCGGCGCACAGGCTGTGCGACAACGCCGCCAAAAGCCCCCGTTCTAACCCTTTGATACACATTGTTTAGCGGTTTAATGGAACCGATCCGCGCCCATAAAAAAACCCGCACGCAGGCGGGTTGTTTTCTGGCAGGACGGTTTCAGAACGCGGTCACGCCGCCGTCCACCGCCAGGGAATGCCCGGTGGTGAACGCCGCACCGTCGCTGCACAGATAAAGCACGGCACTGGCGATTTCTTCGACCTTGCCGATACGGCCGACCGGATGCATGGCGTTGGCGAATTCGCCTTTCTTCGGATCCGCCTCATAGGCGCGGCGGAACATGTCGGTGTCGATCACCGCCGGGCACACTGCGTTGACGCGGATTTTCTTTTTCGCGTATTCGATGGCCGCCGACTTGGTCAGGCCGATCACCGCGTGTTTCGAGGCTGCGTAGATGCTCATTTTCGGCGCCGCACCGAGGCCGGCCACCGACGCCGTGTTGACGATCGCGCCGCCGCCCTGAGCCAGCAACAGCGGCAACTGATACTTCATGCACAACCAGACGCCTTTGACGTTGACGCCCATGATCGCGTCGAACTCGTCCATCGAGCCCTCGGCCAGCTTGCCCTTCTCGATTTCGATACCGGCATTGTTGAAGGCGTAGTCAAGACGACCGTAGGTATTGATCACCTCGTCCATCAGACTTTTCACTTCGCTTTCAACGGTTACGTTGCAACGTACGAAGGTCGCTTCGCCACCGGCTGTACGAATCAGCGCTACGGTGCCTTCGCCCCCCGCCGTGTCCAGATCGGCCACCACTACTTTCAGACCTTCGGCGGCGAACGCCTGGGCGGTCGCGCGGCCGATGCCGTTGGCAGCGCCAGTGACCACGGCAACCTGACCGGAAAACGTCATGCTCATTGTTATGTCCTCGAAGGGATTGGATGCAGAGGGTGTGCAGACTTGCAGCATAGCCACCGGGGGCTGTCGGGCGTCAGCACTATCAAACGGCTGTTTAGGTGCCCATGCGTCACAGTGATAAACCTGTGCGGGTGACTATCACTGCACTGGATCGACCAGCATTCGCCCCGGCAGCCAACCTTGCGACATCGTCGATGAAGGTCTATCAACAAGGCTTCATTCCGTTTGAGTGCCTGCCATGACTTCCCAGACCAATCGCCAGTTCCTGCTCGCCAAACGCCCGGTGGGTGCCGCAACCCGCGAGACTTTCACCTATCAGGAAGTGCCGGTCGGCGAACCGGCGCAAGGCCAGATTCTGGTCAAGAACCAATACCTGTCCCTCGACCCGGCCATGCGCGGCTGGATGAACGAGGGCAAATCGTACATTCCACCGGTGGGCATCGGTGAAGTCATGCGTGCCTTGGGTGTCGGCCAGGTGATCGCCTCGAACAATCCGGGTTTTGCGGTCGGGGACTACGTCAACGGTGCCATTGGTGTGCAGGATTATTTCCTTGGCGAGCCCAGAGGTTTCTATAAAGTCGATCCGAAACTGGCGCCGCTGCCGGTGTATCTGTCCGCGCTGGGCATGACCGGCATGACCGCCTACTTCGCCCTGCTCGACGTGGGCGCACCGAAGGCGGGCGACACCGTGGTTCTCTCGGGTGCTGCGGGTGCGGTGGGCAGCATTGCCGGACAAATTGCCAAGATCAAAGGCTGCCGCGTGGTCGGCATTGCCGGTGGCGCCGACAAGTGCAAATTCCTTGTCGATGAACTGGGCTTCGACGGCGCCATCGACTACAAGAACGAAGACGTGATCGCCGGGCTTAAACGCGAATGCCCGAAAGGCGTCGACGTGTATTTCGATAACGTCGGCGGTGACATCCTCGACGCGGTGCTGAGCCGTTTGAACCTGAAGGCACGGGTGGTGATCTGTGGCGCCATCAGCCAGTACAACAATAAAGAAGCGGTCAAGGGCCCGGCCAACTACCTGTCGCTGCTGGTCAACCGTGCGCGGATGGAAGGCTTTGTGGTGATGGACTACGCGGCGCAATACGCCAGTGCTGCACAGGAAATGGCCGGCTGGATGGCCAAGGGGCAGCTCAAGAGCAAGGAAGACATCGTCGAAGGTCTGCAGACCTTTCCGGAAACGCTGATGAAATTGTTCAGCGGGGAGAACTTCGGCAAGTTGGTGCTGAAAGTCTGAGGCCACCACCCGACAATTGCGGGAGTGAGCCTGCTCGCGATCGCGGTGTATCAAGCAATGGCAATGTTGACTGATACACCGTGATCGCGAGCAGGCTCACGCCTACGGGGTTTTGCGGTGTTTGCTTAAGCGATTTCGGCCACGACCGAAGCCAGTGCCTTGGCCGGATCCGCCGCCTGGCTGATCGGACGGCCGATCACCAGATAATCGGAACCTGCATCCAGCGCCTGACGCGGGGTCAGAATGCGACGCTGATCGTCCTGCGAACTGCCCGCCGGGCGAATCCCCGGGGTCACCAGTTGCAGCGACGGGTGCGCGGTTTTCAGTGCCGTGGCTTCCAGCGCCGAGCACACCAGACCGTCCATTCCGGCCTTCTCGGCCAGCGCCGCCAGACGCAGCACCTGCTCCTGGGGCTCGATGTCCAGACCGATACCGGCCAGATCCTCGCGCTCCATGCTGGTCAACACGGTCACGCCAATCAGCAATGGCTGCGGGCCGCTGCGTTTGTCCAGCTCTTCACGGCAGGCCGCCATCATGCGCAGGCCACCGGAGCAATGCACGTTGACCATCCACACGCCCATCTCGGCAGCGGCTTTCACGGCCATTGCGGTGGTGTTGGGAATGTCGTGGAATTTCAGGTCGAGGAACACCTCGAAGCCTTTGTCACGCAGGGTGCCGACAATTTCCGCGGCGCAACTGGTGAACAGTTCCTTGCCCACTTTGACCCGGCACAGTTTCGGGTCCAACTGGTCGGCCAGCTTCAGTGCGGCGTCACGGGTGGGGAAATCCAGGGCGACGATGATAGGAGTCTGGCAGGCGGACATGGATGGGCTCTCAGGCAAGTCGAAATCGGCGCGCATTGTAGCGGAACCGGCGGCGGCGCGGCACCCGATGATCGGTAAATCGTCGCGCCGGCCGTGATCAGCATAGCGCTCGCTGCTATTGTGTCGATCCCGATACACAACCGACACGCCGCCAACAAGCGCCCACGCTAGCCTCGCCAGCCGCAACACGTCCTTACATCAGCACTTCCCGCCTCACGGCAGGACGCCTATGCTGAAACCACCACCTCGCAGCCCATCTTTGTGGTTGGCGGCCTACTGGCAGATGAACAGCCCCATGCACAACACCCAAAGCACCATGACGGATGAGCATAAAGACGACAAGCGCTGGAGCATCCGCGCCCTGATCGTCGACGACGACGTGCCGATCCGTGAGTTGATGATCGACTATCTGGCCCGTTTCAACATTCACGCCAGCGGCGTCACCGACGGCGCAGCCATGCGTCAGGCGATGCTGGCCGAGCATTTCGACGTGGTGGTGCTCGATCTGATGCTGCCTGGCGAAGACGGCTTGTCGCTATGCCGCTGGCTGCGCGCCGAATCGGACATCCCGATTCTGATGCTCACCGCCCGTTGCGAACCCACCGACCGCATCATCGGCCTGGAACTGGGCGCCGACGACTACATGGCCAAACCGTTCGAACCACGGGAGCTGGTGGCACGGATCCAGACCATCCTGCGCCGGGTGCGCGACGACCGTACCGAGCAGCGAGCCAACATTCGCTTCGACAACTGGCGCCTGAACAGCGTCTTGCGCCAGTTGATCGCCGACGACGGCCTCGTGGTGCCACTGTCCAACGCCGAATTCCGTCTGCTCTGGGTGTTTATCGAACGCCCGCGCCGGGTACTGAGCCGCGAACAATTGCTCGATGCCGCCCGGGGTCGTTCGATCGAAGCGTTCGACCGCAGCATTGATCTGCTGGTGTCGCGCCTGCGGCAGAAACTCGGCGACGATCCCAAAGCACCGCAGTTGATCAAAACCGTGCGCGGTGAGGGTTACCTGTTCGACGCCAGGGACATCGGCTGATGCGAGCGCGCTTCGACACGTTGTTCGGCCGCCTGTTTGGCGTGCTGTTCGTGGCGATTGTCCTGGCGCACCTGCTGGCCTTTGCCTGGTTTCACCATTACGGTCCACCGCCCCCACCACCGCCCCCGGAGTTTGCGCAAAATGCCGAGGGGCAGCCGCTGCCACGGGACCTTCGTTACCCGCCACACCCACCGCGCCCATGGTTCGGCGGCCCGGTGGTGCCCCTGACGTTTCAGTTCATCACCCTGATGATTGCCGCGTGGTACGGCGCCAAGTTGCTCAGTCGACCGATCCAGCGCCTGAGCGACGCCGCCGAGCGCCTCAGCGAAGACCTCGACAGCCCGCCGCTGGACGAGTCCGGCCCACGGGAGGCGCGGCAAGCGGCACACACCTTCAACCTGATGCAGCAACGCATTCGCGAACAGGTCCAGCAACGCGCGCGGATGCTCGGCGCCGTCTCCCACGACCTGCGCACACCGCTGTCACGCCTGAAACTGCGCCTGGAAAACATCAGCGATGACAAGCTGCAAAGCCAGATGCGTCAGGATCTGAACGACATGATCGACATGCTCGACGCCACCCTCACCTACCTGCACGAACAGCGCACCAGCGAGGCGCTGCAATTGATGGACGTGCAGGCCCTGGTCGAATCGCTCTGCGAAAACGCTCAGGACCAGGGCGCGGACGTGCAGGTCAGCGGCCACTGCGCACCGTTGCCCGTGCAGCCGATGGCCTTGCGTTCGTGCATCAACAACCTGATGGACAATGCCTTGCGCTATGCCGGACAGGCACGCATCGAATTGCAGGATCAGCGCGAGCAACTGCTGATTCGCGTGATCGACCACGGCCCGGGGATTGCCGAAGACAAACGTGAGGCGGTGTTCGAACCGTTTTATCGCCTGGAAGGCTCGCGCAACCGCAACTCCGGCGGTGTAGGTCTGGGCATGACCATCGCGCGCGAGGCGGCGCAGCGGCTGGGCGGGCAGCTGAATCTGGAAGAAACACCCGGCGGCGGCCTGACCGCCATCATCCGCCTGCCGCGCACCTGAGAACACCACCGACGTTGTAGGTTTGTGTGCGCTGCCAATCTGTGTAACCACCGGTACAAAGTCCAAACACCCAGGACACGTTGCCCCTTGAGTCTGCATAAGCCGGTACACCACCGGTTTTCCATCCCAGGGAGTGAGTCCGATGATCGGTAGCGTCAGCAACTACACGAGCTATACCAGTACCAGCAGCACCTCCACGCACAACGCCCGCAGCCAGCAACTGCAAAAGCAACTGTTCGCCAAACTCGACAGCAACGGCGACGGCGCGGTGAATCAGGACGAACTGAATAGCGCCCTGTCGGAGAAATCCGACGATGGCCTGCTGGTCAACCTGAGCAAACAGTTCGGTGATCTGGACAGCGACGGCAGCGGCAGCCTCAGCGCCGAAGAAATGACCGCGATGACCCCGCCGCCACCGCCCCGCGACCAGGCCCCGAACACCGACCTGGCCGACGCCCTGATCAGCGCCCTCGACACCGACGGCGACGGCGCCATCAGCAGCGACGAACTGAGCAGCGGCCTGACCAGCGCCGGCAGCAGCGCCGACAGCAACCAGATCTTCTCGGCCCTGGACAAGAACAAGGACGGTACTGTCAGCCAGGACGAACTCACCGCCAGCCTGACCCCGCCGCCCCCACCGCCAGAAGCGAACAGTGACGAACTGTTCAGCCAGCTCGACACCGATGCCGACGGCAGCGTGACCGCTACCGAACTGAGCAGCGCGCTGCAGACCCGCGACAGCACCTCGACCACCAGCACCGACAACACCGCCGCTCTGCTCAAGGTGCTGGATAGCGACAGCAGTGGCGGTGTCAGCAGTGATGAGCTGAAAGCCGCTTTACAGGCAGGTGGTGAACGGCCGGATGAAGAGCAGACGGCTTCTGCGCAGACGACTGCCGAAGCGCTGAACCGTATGATTGCCAACCTGAGCAAGCAGTATTCACTGACCAGTACGGCACCGGTGGGCAAATATCTCAACGTTGCCACGTAATGGCTGTGTGAGCTGCCGAAGGCTGCGATCTTTTGGTTTTTTTGGGAGCTGGAGTGCGCAGTGTTCGGCAGTTATTGGGTTGGAATTCGGTTGGGGTTTGGGGGTTTTTGAGCATATCCGTTGCTGCGGGTGTTGCTGATTACGGTTCCGCCCTTACGGCGGGTCACTTTTTCCAGACGCCGAAAAAGTAACCAAAAAGGCTTCTCCCTGACGTACGGCACTTCGCTGGGGCTCAGTGTTCCCTCGCTACGGTGTCCACCAGGGGGCATCGCCTCCGGTTTGCTTCGCTGCACCTCCTCTCGATGAATGCGGCTTCGCCGCACGGCGCTGCGCGCCTACCCCCCTGATGAACACCTCCGCTCGGCCTGCCGATGGGGTTGGAGATCTAAAGCCACATCAAAAGCCAGAGCCAGAGCCAGAGCCAGAGCCAAAGCAAGATCAAAAGATTGCAGCTTTCGGGAGCTTGCATCGGATTGGGGGCATTCGGTTAGGGATTGGTCGGTTGTCAGGCCGCCATCGCTGGCAAGCCAGCTCCCACAGTGGGTTGGGGGCATTCAGTTAGGGATTGGTTGGTTGGCCGGCCGCCATCGCGAGCAGGCTCACTCCTACAGGTGGAGCGTGGGCAGTCTGCAAGAGGTTGGTTGGCTGGTAGGCCGCCATCGCTGGCAAGCCAGCTCCCACAGTGGGTTGGGGGCATTCAGTTAGGGATTGGTCGGTTGGCTGGCCGCCTTCGCGAGCAGGCTCACTCCTACAGGTGGATCGTGGGCAGCCTGCAAGAGCTTGGTCGGCTGTCAGGCCGCCGTCGCTGGTAAGCCAGCTCCCACAGAAAAGCAAAGGCAGCACACAGCCCTTGCTTCTCACCACTCAACACGATGAGCGTTAGCTCGAGTACCGCTTTTGATCTCAGCGCCCGTCGGCAGGCTGAGTGGAGGGATTCATCCGGGGGTGGGAGCGTAGCGACCGTTTGGCGAAGCCAAACACATCGAGAGGAGGTGCAGCGAAGCAAACCGGAGGCGATGCCCCCGGATGGATCCCGGAGCGAAGGGACCCGAGCCTAGGCGAGGGCCGAACGTCAGGGTAAAGCCTTTTTGGTTACTTTTTCGGCGTCTGGAAAAAGTGACCCGCCGTAAGGGCGGAACCCTAAGCCGCCATTACCGCAGCAACGGATATGCCCCCCCCAAAAAAAGCCCAAAAAAATCAACGCCGATCCTCAACCCGAACCTGACTCTTACTCCAATCCGTCAACAAACTATAAGCCACCGCCAACAGCGTAGGCCCAATAAACAACCCGATAAACCCAAACGCAATCAACCCGCCAAACACCCCTAGCAACACAATCACCAACGGCAGATTACCGCCACGGCTGATCAGATACGGCTTGAGCACGTTATCCACGCCACTGATGATGAACGTCCCCCAGATCCCGAGAAACACCGCCATCCCATACTCACCCTTCCACGCCAGCCAGGCCGTGGCCGGTACCCAGACCAGCGGCGGCCCCATCGGAATCAGACTCAGCAGAAACGTCACGATCCCCAACACCAACGCCCCGGGAACTCCGGCAATCAAAAACCCGATCAGCGCCAGCACGGCCTGTGCCGCCGCCGTCCCGATTACCCCGTTGACCACCCGCTGCACCGTACCGGCCACCAGTTCGATGTAATAACCCGCGCGTTCGCCGATCAAGCGCTGCAGCAACCCATGAACAAACGCCGCCAGTCGCGGCCCGTCACGGTAGAAAAAGAACACAAAGACAATGCTCAGGGTCAGTTCGAGAATCCCGCCACCGATCTGCGCACTGCGCGCCAGCAGCCAGTTGCCGACCTGTCCCAGATAGGGTTTGACCGACACCATCAGGGCCGCGCCCTGCTGATCGATGCTGTTCCAGATGCCCACCAGCCGTTCGCCCACAAATGGCAACGTGCCGAGCCAGGCCGGCGCTTCGGGCAAGCCGTCCACCTGTACATCCTTGATGAACGCCGTGGCATCGCGCACATGATCGGCCAGATTGAACCCCAGCCACACCAGCGGCACCGCCACCAGCAACATCCAGCCCAGGGTCAGGATCGCCGCCGCCAGGGATTCGCGACCATTGAGCCAGCGGGTCAGCAGGCGCATCAGTGGCCAGCTGGCAAACGCCAGTACTGCGCCCCAGAACAGCGCCGACCAGAACGGCGCCATCACCCACAGGCTGGCGCCAAACAACACCAGCAGCAGGATCTGCACCAGCAGTCGATCGTTATTGAGCATGTAAGGTCTCGAAAAAAAGTCAGTCAGGCCAAGAGTAGGCGAACACGCGGTTCGTGCTCGCCCGCCAGAGCTTATCGCAACAGCTCGATGCGCAGGCCAGCGCCGTCGACGCTGCCGGTTTCCATCCGGGCGGCACGCACGCCCTGATTGATCAGGGCCTGGCGCCAGGCCTCGGCTTTGGGCCCGGAAACCGTCACCCGCTGGGTGGTATCGAGGTTCAGGCCACGCGAAATCAGGCGTAACCAGGTGTCATCGGGCTCATTCACCAATTGGGGAAAATGCAGTTCGCCGGTGCTCTTGAGCTGGCGCAGCAAGGTCGCCGAGGTCGGCAGCAGCTCGCCCAGCGGCGCCATCGCCTCGAACTGCTCGACGTGCAGATAGGCTTTGCGATTGCCGCGGGTGATGCTGTAAAGCGCCACCAGTGTGTTGTCCTGTGGTGCCGCCAGCCTCAACAGCAGATACGCCTGCTGCTCGTCGGCACCGTACAGTTTGGCGTTGCCGAACACCTCGTTGGCCCACAGGCTGCTTTCGCCGCAATCACGGGCCTGGCACCAGAACAACAACCCGGCGCCCTGTTTTTGCAGGGCTTCACGCGCGGCGGTAAACGCCTCGGTAGCGGAATGTTCCGGGGGTAATTCGTAGGTCACCGAGCTGGTCTGGCCACGGGCAGTGACCTGCCCGTCGAAGCGCAACTGCCCGCTGATCTTGCGAATCGAGCCCAACGGGTAGATCCGCTCCAGCTCGACCGGAGGCCGATAATCGACGATTTGCGCATCGGCCAGACGCGGCACGATCTGCAGATCCTGACTGCCCGGCACATCGGCGGCGAATGACAAGGAACTGCAACAGCACAGCACCAACAGACCGAGTGAGCGCATAGTCCGGCTCATCGGATAGACATGTCGTGGCGGATCGGGGTCGCAGCGGTATAGCAATCCATCGTGGTTGTCTCCCATTTCAACCCGACCAGCCTCGACAGTTGCCCGCAGCAAGTCAAGGAATGGCGAAGAACCGATTGAAACAGTCTGCGACAAGGTCGGCACCGGCCTCGTCGTTCAGGTGCAAATGATGCCCACCCGGCAGCTGTTCCCGGCTAAAGGGTAGACGCTCCAGCAGCGCCGGGTGCCTGGCCAGCATGCCGTCCGCCGCGACCACCAGGTGCGCCGGACACTGGATGCGCTGAACGAATGCCATCGCCTGTTCCTCGGTCAGGCGCAGCGGCGATGGCAGGGTCAGACGATTATCGGTGCGCCAGGTATAACCGCCCGGCACCGGCATCAGCCCTCGTTGCGCCAGCAACTGCGCGGCCTCGCGACTGACCGCCACCAGGCCTTTCATTCGCGCTTCGATGGCCCGGTCGAGGGTGTGGTAGACCGGTTTGCGCTTTTCGCGCAGGTCCAGTTGCGCCTGCAGGGCCATGCCCATGCGCTCGGCGGCGTTTTCGCCTTTGTCGGTAGGAGGAATCACCCCGTCAATCAACGCCAGGTGGCTGATGCGTTCCGGCAGCGAACCCGCCAGCACCAGCGAAACAATGGCGCCCATCGAATGCCCGAGCAGGCCAAAGCGCTGCCAGCCCAGTTGTTCGGCCACTTGCAGCACGTCATGGGCATAGTCCCAGAGTGCATAACCAGCACCGTTCGGACGATGCCCGGAATGGCCGTGCCCGGCCATGTCCAGAGCAATGATGCGCAGGCCTTTGAGCTTCGGGGCCAGCCGCGCGAAGCTGTTGGCGTTGTCGAGCCAGCCATGCAGTGCGATCACCGGCAGACCGTCCTCGGGGCCGAACAAATGCGCCGCCAGCTCGATATGCGGCAGGCTCAGGCGCACTTCTTCGAAGGTCGGGCTCATGCGCAATCCTTGTCCTGACGGGCTTCCCAACGGTTGAACAGGTTCTTCAGCAAGCGTGCGGTGTCTTGCGGGCGCTCAAGCGGGAACATGTGGCCACCGGGCATGCTCAACGCCTCGCCCTGGGCAAGGCGCGACACGAAGCGGGTGTGATGGCGCATGACCACATTGCTCTTGTGCCCGCGCACCACTGCCAGTGGCACCTGCAATTGTCGCGTGCGGCCGGGACTGGTGTGCGGCACGCCGCGATAGATGCTGATTTCGGTGGCCGGATCGAAACGCAGGCGCAGCTTGTCGCCAACCTTGTGCAAACCGTGTTGCAGGTAGGCGTCGAAGCACTCCGGATCGAAACCGCGAAACAGGCTCTTGCCGGCAAAATAGCTGCGCGCGCTGTCGAGATCGGCAAACTCTTCACGGCGTCCCAGCGTGCGCCCGGCCGGGGTCAGTCTGTCGATGAATCCGAAACGCTTGGCAGCGCGGATCACCCACTGGTCAGTGCGGGTCAACACCGGCGAATCGAGCATGACCACGCCGCGATACAGTTCCGGGCAACGCAGCGCCGCATGCAAGTGCAACACGCCGCCGAAGGAATGACCCACACCCCACACCGGTTGATCCTGCTGTTGCAAATGGTGGATCAACTCGTCGACCAGGTTGTACCAGTTGTCATCCGCCGGGAAACGCGGGTCATGGGCATGCTGCTCCAGATGCGCGACCCGGTACTCGGGCGCCAGCGCCGCGAACAACTTGCCATAGGTGCCCGAGGGGAACCCGTTGGCGTGGGCGAAAAAGATCGGTTGCGACATGCGGGTAAATCCATGAGCGGGAAACGTGGCGTTGATTGTCCGTAAGACCGCGCCTCCCGGCAATGACCGTAACTGCCAGGAATGATGACAGTCTGGTCAGCGTGATGGTGCGTCCGGGAGATCGCTACCCCCTCACCCCGACCCTCTCTCCCAAGGGGGCGAGGGGTGGGAGCAGATCTTCATGGCTTTCAAAGCCGATACTCGACTCGATCTTTCAGGTCGATGGAGAACGTGAAAACCGCACGTCCGGCCCACGGGCCGGGATGAGGGCATCACTGAATAAACCCACTCAACGCGCCGGTGGCTGCTCGCCCAACGGCACCACCGCCATGGTCAACCGCGAAACACAACTGGCCTTGCCTTCATCGCTGGTCAGGCGGATATCCCAGACATGGGTGGTGCGGCCGATATGAATCGGTGTGGCCACCGCTGTCACTCGCCCACTGCGCAAGCCGCGCAAATGGTTGGCGTTGATCTCCAGCCCCACGCAATAAAACTTGCTGGCATCAATGCACAGGTAACTGGCCATCGAGCCGACGGTTTCCGCCAGCACCACCGAGGCGCCGCCATGCAGCAGACCGTAAGGCTGGTGGGTGCGGTGGTCGATGACCATGCTCGCCGTCAGCGATTCCTCGTCGAAGGACTCGAAACGGATATCCAGCACTTCGCCGATGGTGTTTTTCTGGATTGCGTTCAACTGCTCGATGTTCGGAGTGGTGCGCCACAAGGTCATCGCAGGCTTCCTTTGTTGTTTTGATCGTCACTCAATCCTGCCACAGCACCGCCTCGCTGCGCTCGCTCCATTCTTCGAAGCGCGCGCCGTAAGTGTCTTCGATGACATTGCGTTTAATTTTCAATGTCGGCGTGAGGAAACCGTTTTCCACCGCCCAACTGTCCTTGACCACCACCAGCCGGCGCAGGCGCTCATGTTTGTCGAGCACCGCGTTGACCTCTTCCAGCAGCTTCTCAAGGCTCGAATGCAGGCTCGCCCGCCCCTCGTCCTGATTGACCGTCGATAACACACACAGGCCCAGCGGCGCACTCAGGCCGTCACCGACCACACACACCTGCTCGATCCGTGAATGCACCGCCAGGCGGTTTTCGATCGGTGCCGGAGCCACGTATTTCCCTTTGCTGGTCTTGAAGATTTCCTTGAGCCGCCCGGTCAGGCGCAAGCGCCCCTCGTCATCCTGCTCGCCCTTGTCGCCGGTGCGCAGAAAGCCGTCCCCGGTCAGGGTTTCAGCGGTTTTCTGCGGTTCCTTGAAATAGCCGAGCATGTTCGCCTGACTGCGCACCTGCACTTCGCCGGACTCATCAATGCGCACCTCGACCTCCGGGCACGGCTTGCCGATCCAGCCCTGTTTGTACTGGCCTGGCAGGCAGATGTGCGAGTAGCCGCAACTCTCGGTCATGCCGTAGACCTCCAGCACCTCGAGGCCAAGCGTCTGATACCAGTCGAGCAGGGACTGCGGCACCGGCGCTGCGCCGGACAACGCCACACGCAAGGCATCCAGCCCCAGCCCCGCGAGCACTTTGTGCCCAACCCGCTTGCCAATGAACGGCAGTCCGAGGAGGAAATCCAGACGTTTGGCCGGGATCTTGCCGTACACACCCATCTGGAATTTGGTCCAGATCCGCGGTACACCGAACATCGCCGTGGGCCGCGCCCGCTGCAGGTCGGTGATGAAGGTGTCGAGGCTCTCGGCAAAGAACACCGTCTGCCCGGTGTAGATCGACGCCAGTTCGACGAACATCCGCTCAGCGACATGGCACAGCGGCAGGTACGACAGCAACCGGTCGTTCTCGTTGAGCCCGAACAGTTGCGTGCCATGAGTCGTGGCAAACCCAAGGTTGGCGAAGCTGTGCATCACGCCTTTGGGCAGGCCGGTGGTGCCGGACGTGTAGATGATGGTCGCCAGTTGCTCGCCAGCAGGGCGCGGATCGTCACGGATCGGCGAGCTCCTTTGCAGGTCGTCCCAAGCGAAATCGAACGCGCCGGGCGGATGCAGCGGCAGGCTGATGGTCGGCAGCCCCTGCGGTATGCCTCGGGACATGCCGGGCCAGTCATCGAGCTTGCCGATGAACGCCAGTACGCTGTCCGAATGCGTGAGAACCTGATTCACGGAGTCGGCGGTGAGGTTGGGATACAGCGGCACCGAGACATGCCCGGCCATCCAGATGGCGAGATCGGCGATGATCCAGTGCGCGCAGTTTTTCGAGATCAGGGCAATATGGCTGCCTTGCGGCAACTCCCGGGCGCGCAGCCAGTGCGCAGCGCACCGGGCCTGATGGCCAACATCGGCCCAGGTCAGGGTCTCGACCTGCCCGCCACCGATGGGCTGTACCAGAAAGCGCTGGCGCGGATGCCGGGCCTCGCGTTCGTAAAACACGTCCAGCGGCAATCGGAAGGCAGCAGACATGCGACTCGCTCCTGTTTTTTGGGTCTGGAGCAAGCGTAGTCAACCAAGCAAGTGCTTGGTTGGAAAATTCAGACAAATAATTTCGTCCGCACGCGGCCCCTGCAGGAGTGAGCCTGCAGGGAACGGTGTTATGGGTGCTTGAGGCTGTTAAGCGTCATCGAGCCAATCAGCAGTTCAGGGCTTTCCAGCTCGGCCAGCCCCGCGGTGCTGACTTTCTCCGGCGGATACCCGGCGCCATGTTGCAGATAGCTGAGCAGATGGCCCACCAACGGGTTGTGACTGACCAGCAGTACATTGCTGACCGACACCAGTTGCTCGGCGACTTTGTCCGGGTCGGACTCCGGCGTCAGCCATTCGACAGTGCGAATTTCCGGCTCGAAACCCAGCGCCTCGCGAACAATCTGCGCTGTCTGCTGTGCACGCAGATAGGGGCTGGCGTAGATCGCCGTCAGCGGCTGACCGATCAACCGGGCTGCACTCTTCAAGGCTTCCTGACGACCGTGTTCAGTCAGCTCCCGCTCGGAGTCGGGGCGCGAGCCATAAGGCTCGGCCTCACCATGACGCAATACCCAGAGTTTCATAGCTTGGGTTCCTCATCTCGAGCCGGATGCGGCGCCGGTGGCACGGCGTGCGGCGCTTCACCTTCCGGGGTGCGCGGCGTTGGCCAGTCGGCGAATGGCCACGGTTTCTGGTCACTGTGAAAACTGCCGAAACGCCCGATCTGCGCGAGAAACTGGCTCAGGCTGTCGCCGAAATTCATCAGGCCGGCGCTTGGAGCGCCATAAATCAAACGATAGATCAGTTGCACCAGCACCACCGCGCCGAGGATGAACTGCGCCACTTGCCAGACCAGTACGTAGACGATCATCCACAGCACCCGCAGGAGGATGGATTCGTACTTGGCTTCGGTTTTCGGATCGTTCATGGTTCGCTTCCTGTTGAATCAGTTGAAACCGCTGGTGGAAATAAAGTCGACGTCGGTTTTCGGCTCGGCACGCATCAGTAGACCGATCACCTGTTCCAGCGTGCGTCCTTCGAACAGGATCGCGTGCAGCCCGGCGACCAGCGGCATGTACACACCGACCTCCTGGGATTTGGCCTTGAGCACTTTCAGGGTATTGACCCCTTCGGCCACCTCGCCCAGACGCGACACCGCTTCGTCGAGGCTCAAGCCCTGGCCGAGGGCGAACCCGACCTGATAGTTGCGGCTCTTGGGTGAGGAGCAGGTGACGATCAAGTCACCGACCCCGGCCAGACCGAGGAAGGTCATCGGATTGGCGCCCTGATTCACTGCAAACCGGGTCATCTCGGCGAGTGCGCGGGTGATCAGCATGCTCTTGGTGTTCTCGCCCATCTCCAGCGCCACCGCCATGCCGGCAATGATTGCGTAGACGTTTTTCAACGCCCCGCCCAGTTCGACACCAAAGCGGTCGGCACTGGCGTAAACGCGGAAGGTGCGACCGTGCAGCGCGGCTTGTACCTGCTTGCACAAGTCTTCGTCTTCACTGGCGACCACCGTGGCAGTCAGCGCGTGCTCGGCGATTTCCCGCGCCAGGTTCGGCCCGGACAGCACGCCGATGCGCGCCTGCGGGGCGATTTCTTCGAGGATCTGGCTCATCAGCTTGAAGGTCTGGGCTTCGATGCCCTTGGTCAGGCTGACCAGCATCTTGCCGCTCAGGCGCTCGGCGTGGGGGGCCAGCACCGTGCGCAGTGCGCTGGAAGGCAGCGCGACGAAGCACAGTTCGCAGGCGTCGAGGGTTGCCTGCAAGTCGGTGACGGCGGTCACTCCCGGCAGAATCTTGATGCCCTTGAGGTAACGCGGGTTCTCGCGATTGACCCGAATGGCCTCGGCCTGCTCGGGGTCACGCATCCACTGCCGGACTTGATGGCCGTTCTCGGCCAATAGATTGGCCACGGCGGTACCAAAACTTCCGCCTCCCAGGACCGCAATCGGGCGCTGTTCAGTCATATGCAATCCGTTAATCCATACCAGTGGCGATGCCGGCATTATACGGGGCGACCGAGTCGCGGCCAGCCCCTGCGTCAATTACCGACACTTGTAGGAAGAAGACCAATAAAACCTAGGAAAATGCCTGCAACGTGACTGGAAAAGTCGCTGCCCTCGGTTAACATGCGCGCCAATTCTTCGCTATCTAGGTTGTGCCGTGTCTTTTGGCCCTTCGTCTGCGCGTTCGTCGGTGTTACTGGCGCTGTTGTTCAGCCCGGTATTGCTGGCGGACGACCTGTTTCTGGACAACGACGCACTGCCCCAGGTACTGACGGCCACGCGTCTGAAACAGACACCGGCGGAAGTACCGGGCAGCATGACCGTGCTCGACAGCGAACTGATCAACGCCAGCGGCGCCCGCGACATCAGCGAACTGCTGCGTCTGGTGCCGGGGATGATGGTCGGCAACATCAGCGGCAATCAGGCGGCGGTCAATTATCACGGGACCAACGCCACCGAGGCGCGGCGCATGCAGGTGCTGATCGACGGTCGCTCGGTGTACCGCGCCGGTCTCGCCACGGTGGACTGGAGCGATATTCCGGTGGCCATGGAAGACATCGAGCGCATCGAAGTGTTTCGCGGCCCGAACACCGTCAGCTACGGCGCCAATGCGCTGATGGCGGTGGTCAACATCATCACCCGCCACCCCGCCGACAGCCACGGCACGCGGTTGAAGTACACCCGTGGTCAGCGCGGCATCAACGACTTTTATGCCAGTCAGGGCACCGGCTGGAATGGCGGCGATTTGCGTCTGTCGTTGTCCGGGCAGGAAGACGACGGTTTCGACAGCGATCGCAACGGTGCCGATTACCGCGACAGCCGCCGCTTGAACCGCTTCAGCCTCGCGGTCAGCCACACCCTCAGCGACAACCAGAGCCTCGACTGGCAGGTCAACGCCAAGGACGGCACCAACCAGCGGCCCTACACCTACCGCCCGGTGTTCTCGGGGATTACCGCCGCCGGGGACAATTCCGACGTGGTGGCCAAGGATTACGCCGGCTCGGTGCGCTGGAATCTCGACCTCAACCCCGAGCACAGCGTCTATATCCAAGGCTCGGCACAGCATTGGGATCGTCAGCAGGTGTGGCGCGCCTGCGATGCCGAGGTGTCGTTCAGCCCTGAATTGACGCAGTTGTGGCAGCTCAACCCGAACTACACCGAACGTCTGGCGCGCAACATCACCCGTTTCACCGGTCCCGGTGCCGCGCCCGGCACGCCGCAGGAAATGGCCTTGGCCAATCAGGTGCTCGATCAGTGGCGCAACGGTGCCAGTCGCACCCTGTGCGGCGATATCGACCAGAGCGCCCGGGAATCGCGTTACGACCTCGAAGTGCAGGACACCCTCAGCCTGTCCGACAGTCTGCGACTGGTCAGCGGCATGAACTATCGTTACGACCGTGCCGATTCCGAGACCTATTTCAATGGCACACTCGACGACACCACGTGGCGGGCGTTCGGCCAACTGGAGTGGCGCGCGACTGACCACTGGCTGTTGCAGGGCGGCGCGATGTTCGAAGACACGCAACTGATCGGCAGTTCGCTGACGCCACGCGTTGCGATCAATTACCTGATCAACCCGCGCCACGGCCTGCGCGCGGTGTACTCGGAGGCGATCCGCTCGCCGGACATGTTCGAGAACAATGTGAACTGGAGTTACCTGGTCAAGAATCTGCAGCCGTCGGCCTACGGTCAGTCGTCGGCACGCTATTTCGTCAAGACCCGCGGCCCGGGCGACCTCGAACAGGAACACATGCGCTCGCGGGAGCTGGGCTATAACGGCTACTTCGCCGAATTGGGGCTGGCCGTCGATGTGAAGCTGTTCTACGACGAGATCACCGGCATGATCAGCGAACCGCTGCGCAACAACCAATACATTGCCAGCAACGCCAACAGCTCGCGTTTTCGCGGCACGGAAACCCAGCTCGACTGGCGCCTGAGCCTGGCCGACCGTTTGCGCGTCACCTACGCCTATGTCGACGCCGAGGCGAGCAATCCGCTCGATCAGCAATTCACCGCGAGCAACAGCGGTTCCGCCGGCTGGTTACGCGATTGGGGTCACGGCTGGAACAGCGCCCTCTTCTATTACGGCGACAACGCACTCAACGGCTACCGCTTCGAGCGGGTCGACACACGCATCGCCAAACGCATCGCTCTGGGCAAGGCGCACCTGCAACTGGCCGGGGTGCTGCAACAGCGCCTCGATAACCAGCCGACCACCTTCGTCGACAACCATTACGACGAACGCCGGGTGATGTACTTCAGCGCCGAGCTGGAGTTCTAGATGCGCGGCAGCCTGTTTCACAAGACGCCAACCCTTGGCCACTGGCTGGCGGGTTTGTGCCTGTTTTTGACCGCGTGGCTGCATGGCATGGCGGTGCAGGCCGCCGACATTCTGCTGACCGGCGCCGAAGAAAGCGCCGGCGTGCAGGCGTTCGTTCAGGCGCTCAGCGAGTTGCGGCCCACCGATAACGTGCACTTCCAGCCGCTGGCGAGTCTGCCGGCACCGGGTAAATTACCGTCCAGCCTGCGTCTGATTCTGCTCGACCTGCCCAGCCTCGACTGGCGCCTGCAGGATGCCCAGGGCCCGGCGACGCTGGTGCTGCGCATCAGCCGCCTGCAGGCGCGGCAACGTCTCGGCACTGCGCAACCGCCGCACTTGAGCCTGCTGTGGAGCGATCCGCCACTGAGCCGGCAGTTGCAACTGATCCGGCGGATTCTGCCGCAGGCACGGCGCATCGGCGTGCTGTTCGATCAGCACAGCGAATTTCTGCTCCACGAGCTGAGCCTGGCCGCACAACCGCTGAATCTGGAAATTGTCAGTCAGCGCTGGGACAACATTCACGACAGTCGTCCGCTGCAATCGGTGCTGAAAAACAGTGACGTGTTGCTGGGGCTCGACGATCCCGACCTGTACAACCCGAAAACCGCGAAAAACCTGCTGCTCAGCAGCTACGCGCGGCAAGTGGCGCTGGTCGGTCCCAACGTCGCCTTCGTCCGCGCCGGCAGCCTCGCCAGCAGTTACAGCGACCAGAACGACTGGCTGACGATCCTCGATCAATTGCTCGACCAGCCACCGGCCAGTTGGCCGCGAACGCTCTATCCCGAACGTTTTAAAGTCTCAAGTAACGCGCAGGTCGCTCGTTCCCTAGGGATCGAACCCTTGAATGATGCGTCTGTTGCCAGAGCGCTGGCCGAAGGAGAACGCCGTCCATGATTTTCCGTCGCCGTTGGGACATCAACACCCGCACCCAGCTGATCAGCCTGGGCCCGGCGCTGTTGCTGACTCTACTGTTGATCAGTTTCTTCACCTTCGTGCGTATTCAGGATTTGCGCCAGGAGCTCAATCACACCGGCCAGCTGATCGCCAACCAACTGGCGCCCGCCACCGAATACGGCGTGATCTCCGGCAATAACGAAGTGCTGGAGAGTCTGCTCAAAGCCACCCTGGCCACGCCTAACGTGCGGTTTCTCGAAGTACAGGACAGCGCCAACCGGATTCTGGTGTACGTCGAACAACCGGCCGCCGCCCACAGTCACGCACATCAGGTGGAAGTGTTTCAGGCACCGGTACGCCTGCAACGAATCGCCCTGCACACTGATTTTTTTCAGGATGGCAAAGTCAACAATGGCGGCGCCAGCGAGGACTATCTGGGACGGGTAATCGTCGGGCTGTCCAGCGATGCCTTCAGTCAGCGCCAGCAGGAAATCCTCCTCAAGGCCGGGATCCTCGCGCTGTTTGCCCTGCTCTTCACCTTCGTATTGGCGCGGCGCCTGGCCAGCAGCCTGTCGCAGCCGATCCGTGATATCGGCAATGCGGTCAAGGCGATTCAGGACGGCGACTATAAAACCCCGCTGCCGATCGTCGATGACACCGAACTGGGCGCCCTGTCGCAGCACATCAACAACCTCGCCCAAGCGCTGGAACAGGCCAGCCGCGAACAGCACCAGGCGATGGCGCAACTGATCCAGACCCGCGAGGAAGCGGAAAAGGCCAACACCGCCAAATCCGATTTTCTGGCGATGATGAGCCACGAACTGCGCACGCCCATGAACGGCGTGCTGGGCATGTTGCAGTTGCTGGAAACCACCGACATGACCGAGGAGCAGATCGAGTATGCCGCCCTTGCGTCGGAGTCCACCGAGCACTTGCTGAAGGTCATCAACGACATCCTCGACTTCTCCCGGATCGAGCGTTCGGAACTGGAGCTGGAGCACATTCCTTTCAATCTTGCCGAACTGATCGGCGCCTGCGCCCAGTCGTTCCAGCACAGTGCGGTGCAGCGTGGTCTGGCATTGAACCTGCGCATCCCCGAGGACATGCGCGCGTTGCAGGTGCAGGGCGATCCGACGCGGATCCGGCAGATTCTGGTCAACCTGGTCGGCAATGCCTTGAAATTCACCGAGCGCGGGCGGGTCAGCATCGAAGCGCAATGGCAGTCGCTGGATCACGAACTGCTCTGGTTCACCTGCTCGGTGCGCGACAGTGGCATCGGCATTTCGGCCGAAAGTCTGGAGCTGATGTTCAACGCCTTCCAGCAGGCCGACAGTTCGATTTCCCGGCGTTACGGTGGCACCGGCCTCGGTCTGCCGATTGCCCGTACCCTGGCCGAACGCATGGGCGGCACCTTGCGCGCGCAGAGTGAGGAAGGTCGTGGTTCGGTGTTCACCCTGGAAATTCCCCTGGCCCTTTATAAGCAGGCGTTGCCGCAACTGGCCGCACCGCGCGCACTGAATGGCAACGACCACGGTGAAGGGCGCAACGTGTTGCTGGTGGAGGACAACCCGGTCAATCAGACGGTGATTGAAGCGATGCTGCGCAGCCTGGGCTTTACTGTCAGTGTGGCAACCGATGGCGTGCAGGCGGTGCGAAGTGCCGAGGGCAGCGAATTCGAAGTAATTTTGATGGATTGTCGCTTACCGATCATCGACGGTTACGAGGCGACCCGGCAGATCCGTTTGCTGCCTGGACGCCGCGAGGTGCCGATCATCGCGTTGACCGCCAACGCCCTGCAGGGCGACCGCGAAACTTGCCTGTCGGCAGGCATGAACGATTATTTGGCCAAACCGTTCAAACGCAATGACCTACAACAGATTCTGCAGCGCTGGGTGCAGTAGTGACGGTTTTTCGACCATCTGCGACTGGCGTGAAAAGCGAAAGTGCGGCAGTCTTAGGCACCCGAACAAGCCTCAAAAGGGGCTTGAATAAAAATTTCAGTGCACAAGTGTACATTCATGTCCTTGGTGCTGTGACTTTCACCACAACGCAATAGTCTATGAGTAGGCTGCCGGTACGAGGCATGAACGCGTCGATCGGCCGGGAAGATTTGCCCCACCTGCCGCATGGGATTATTGAGGAGCTCGCATGACCAAACAAAACGCCTTTACTCGGGAAGATCTGCTGCGCTGCAGTCGCGGTGAGCTGTTCGGCCCAGGTAACGCGCAACTGCCCGCCCCGAACATGCTGATGGTGGATCGCATCACCCTGATCAGCGAAGAAGGCGGCAAGTACGGCAAAGGTGAATTGGTCGCCGAGCTGGATATCAACCCTGACCTGTGGTTCTTCGCGTGCCACTTCGAAGGCGATCCGGTGATGCCGGGCTGCCTCGGTCTGGACGCCATGTGGCAACTGGTCGGCTTCTTCCTGGGCTGGCAAGGCCTGCCGGGCCGTGGCCGTGCGCTGGGTTCGGGCGAAGTGAAATTCTTCGGTCAGGTGCTGCCGACCGCCAAGAAAGTCACCTACAACATTCATATCAAACGCGTCCTCAAGGGCAAGCTGAACCTGGCCATCGCCGATGGTTCGGTGACTGTCGACGGTCGCGAAATCTACACCGCCGAAGGCCTTCGCGTCGGCGTTTTCACCTCCACTGACAACTTCTAAGGGTTATTCGCATGCGCCGCGTCGTTATCACTGGTCTGGGCATTGTTTCGTGCCTGGGCAATGACAAAGAGACCGTCTCCGCTAACCTGCGTGCAAGCCGCCCTGGCATCCGGTTCAACCCGGAATATGCTGAAATGGGTCTGCGTAGCCAGGTTTCCGGCTCCATCGACCTCAACCTTGAAGAGCTGATTGATCGCAAGATCTATCGCTTCGTCGGCCACGCCGCGGCTTACGCCTACCTGGCCATGAAAGACGCCATCACTGACTCCGGCCTGACCGAAGAACAAGTGTCCAACCCGCGTACCGGCCTGATCGCCGGTTCGGGTGGTGCGTCGACCCTGAACCAGATGGAAGCGCTGGACATCCTGCGCGAGAAAGGCGTGAAACGCGTTGGCCCGTACCGCGTCACGCGGACCATGAGCAGCACCGTTTCCGCGTGCCTGGCCACTCCGTTCAAGATCAAGGGCCTGAACTACTCCATCGCTTCTGCCTGCGCCACCAGTGCTCACTGCATCGGTACGGCCATGGAACAGATCCAGATGGGCAAGCAGGACATCGTCTTCGCCGGTGGCGGTGAAGAAGAGCACTGGAGCCAGTCGTTCCTGTTCGACGCGATGGGCGCCCTGTCCAGCAAGCGTAACGACACCCCGGAACAAGCCTCCCGCGCCTACGACGCCGACCGTGACGGTTTCGTCATCGCTGGCGGTGGCGGCATGGTCGTGGTTGAAGAGCTGGAACACGCTCTGGCCCGTGGCGCCAAGATCTACGCCGAAATCGTTGGCTACGGCGCAACGTCCGACGGCTACGACATGGTTGCCCCGAGTGGCGAAGGCGCGATCCGTTGCATGCAGATGGCAATGTCCACTGTAGATACGCCAATCGACTACCTGAACACCCACGGCACTTCGACTCCGGTCGGCGACGTCGCGGAAATGAAAGGTGTGCGTGAAGTGTTCGGCGACAAGGCACCCGCGATCAGCTCGACCAAGAGCCTGTCCGGTCACTCCCTGGGCGCCGCCGGCGTTCACGAAGCGATCTACTGCATGCTGATGATGGAAGGCAACTTCATTGCCGGTTCCGCCAACATCGACGAGCTGGACCCTGAAGTGGCCGATCTGCCGGTGCTGACCAAGACCCGCGAAAACGCCACCATCAACACCGTGATGAGCAACAGCTTCGGCTTCGGCGGCACCAACGCCACGCTGGTCCTGAAGCGCTGGGAAGGCAAGTAATTCCCCCCGCTTGAGCCACACCTGAAAACGCCCCGACTGGTTCGGGGCGTTTTTTTGCCTGAAGAAATCAGCCGGAACACCGCTGATCCCTGTGGGAGCTGGCTTGCCAGCGATAGCGGAGTGTCAGGTAACGAAGATGTTTGCAGTGCCGACGTCATCGCTGGCAAGCCAGCTCCCACAGGGTTCCAGGGTGCTCTGAAAATGAAACTTCTGTCATGAAACCTTTCGCCCTGCGACCGAATGTCGCGGATTACGCGGGCTGCAGCACTGTTGCAAAAAACGCAACAACACCTTGCGCAAATCAAGCGTTTACTTAGCAAGCTAACAAATCATATAAAAGAGTCCTGCACACGCCTTGCTGCAGATAACTTGAGATTTGGAGCTAGCAGATGACTGTAAAAGTAACTGAACGCGACGATTCACACATGTCCCATGAAGGCGTAGCCGCCGGTGTACGGATCTGGGATGTGCATCAACAAGACTTGCTGGTCGGCATGTTCCACAACGAAATCGACGCCCACAACTACAAGGCCGAACTGGAACTGCAAGAACAGCAGCGGGATCTGAAATCCGCCTGATTCAACCACAGCATTGAAACGACAAACCCCGCCATGAGCGGGGTTTGTGTTGTTACAGCTTTATCGCTTTACCACATCAGGTCATCAGGGATCTGGTAGGCCGCGTACGGATCGTCCTCGGTGCTGACCTCTTCAGTCTGCACATTGAGCTGGACGATGCGTTGCGGGTCGCGCTCCTGGATCTTCAGGGCCGCCTCACGCGGGATCACTTCATACCCGCCGCCGTGGTGCACGATCGCCAGCGAACCGTTGCTGAGCTTGTTGCGCATCAGCGTGTTGACCGAAATGCGCTTGACCTTCTTGTCGTCGACGAAGTTGTAGTAGTCCTCGGTGTTCAGCTTCGGCAGACGCGAGACTTCGATCAGTTGCTTGACCTGCGCAGCACGGGCCTTGGCCTCGACTTTCTCTTGCTGCTGACGGTTCAGCTCCTGGTCGCGCTTGACCTTCTCGGCCATGGCTTCCTGGGCGGCGCGCTGCTGCGAATCATCCAGTTCGATCTGGCCTTTGTGCGCCAGACGCTGCTGCTTCTGCTTGTCCTTGCTGACCTGTTTGGCCTGCTTTTGGTTGACCAGCCCTGCTTTGAGCAACTGATCGCGAAGGGAAATACTCATGGTGCTTACTCACTTGGGCAGTTGCTCAGCCGCAGCTGGGCACATTCTTTTCCTGGCGTTTGGCTTCGCCCCACAGGGCGTCCAACTCTTCGAGGGTGCAATCTTCCATGGGACGGTGGGTGTCGCGCAATGCCTGTTCGATAAATCGGAAACGTCGTTCGAACTTGGTGTTGGCGCCACGCAACGCCGTTTCCGGATCGACCTTCAGGTGCCGGGCCAGATTGACCACGGAAAACAGCAGGTCGCCGATCTCGTCAGCCACCGCTGCGGGATCATTTTCGGACATAGCTTCGAGAACTTCATCGAGCTCTTCGCGCACCTTGTCCAGCACTGGCAAGGCATCCGGCCAGTCGAAACCGACCTGCCCGGCACGCTTCTGCAACTTGGCCGAACGTGACAAGGCCGGCAGCGTGGCGGGCACGTCATCGAGCAGTGACAGTTGTTCGGGTGTGACGGATTTCTCGGCGCGCTCTTCGGCCTTGATCGCTTCCCAGCGCTGCTTGACCTGTTCCTCGCTCAGACGCGGCACGTCCAGCGGCGCGTACAGATCACCGGTGGGGAACACGTGTGGGTGACGGCGAATCAGTTTGCGGGTGATGCTGTCGATCACCCCGGCGAATTCAAAGCGCCCTTCTTCCCGTGCCAACTGGCTGTAATAGACGACCTGAAACAACAGATCGCCCAGTTCGCCCTGCAGGTGATCGAAGTCGCCACGCTCAATGGCGTCGGCCACTTCGTAGGCTTCTTCGAGGGTGTGCGGGACGATGGTCGCGTAGGTTTGCTTGATGTCCCACGGGCAACCGTACTGCGGGTCGCGCAGACGGCTCATCAAATGCAGCAGGTCTTCAAGGCTGTACATCATTTATCTCTCACCACAAAACCATGTGGGAGCTGGCTTGCCAGCGATGCAGACACCTCGGTGAATCAGGACAATCGAGGTGATGCAATCGCTGGCAAGCCAGCTCCCACAGTTGATCGGGGTTGGTCATCAAGGCGTGCGGTTACGCCGCGTCTCGATGATGTTCGGCAACTGCGAAATCCGCCCCAGCAAGCGCCCCAGCGCATCCAGCCCCGGGATCTCGATGGTCAGCGACATCAGCGCAGTGTTGTCTTCCTTGTTCGAACGGGTGTTGACCGCCAGCACGTTGATGCGCTCGTTGAGCAGCACCTGCGAGACGTCACGCAGCAGACCGGAACGGTCGTAGGCGCGGATGACGATGTCCACCGGATAGGTGAGCACCGGCACCGGGCCCCAGCTGACCTGGATGATCCGCTCCGGCTCGCGCCCGGCCAGTTGCAGCACCGAGGCACAGTCCTGACGGTGGATGCTCACACCGCGGCCCTGGGTGATGTAACCGACGATCGCATCGCCCGGCAGCGGCTGGCAGCAGCCGGCCATCTGCGTCATCAGGTTGCCGACGCCCTGGATCTGGATATCGCCGCGCTTGCCCGGCTTGTAACCGGTGGCCTTGCGCGGGATCAGCTCCAGCTGTTCGTTGCCGCGTTCCGGCTCGACCAGTTGCTGCGCCAGGTTGACCAGTTGCGCCAGACGCAGGTCACCGGCACCGAGGGCGGCGAACATGTCTTCGGCGGTTTTCATGTTGGCCTTGTCGGCCAGCTTGTCGAAATCCACCGCCGGCAGACCGAGGCGATTGAGCTCGCGTTCGATCAGGGTTTTACCGGCCGCGACGTTCTGGTCACGAGCCTGCAGCTTGAACCAGTGAACAATCTTCGCCCGCGCCCGCGAGGTGGTGACGTAACCAAGGTTCGGGTTCAGCCAGTCGCGGCTCGGCGTACCGTGCTTGCTGGTGATGATCTCGACCTGTTCACCGGTCTGCAGGCTGTAGTTGAGCGGGACGATCCGGCCGTTGATCTTCGCGCCACGGCAGTTGTGGCCGATTTCGGTGTGCACGCGGTAGGCGAAGTCCAGCGGCGTTGCGCCCTTCGGCAAGTCGATGGCGTGACCGTCAGGGGTGAAGATGTAGACCCGGTCCGGCTCGATATCGACCCGCAACTGTTCCGCCAGACCACCGATATCGCCCAGTTCTTCGTGCCACTCGAGGACCTGACGCAGCCAGGAGATTTTCTCTTCGTAGTGGTTCGAACCGGATTTGACGTCAGTGCCCTTGTAGCGCCAGTGCGCGCAGACGCCGAGTTCGGCTTCTTCGTGCATCGAATGCGTACGGATCTGGACTTCCAGCACCTTGCCTTCCGGGCCGATCACCGCGGTGTGCAGCGAGCGGTAGCCGTTCTCTTTCGGGTTGGCGATGTAGTCGTCGAACTCTTTCGGGATATGCCGCCACAGGGTGTGGACGATGCCGAGCGCGGTGTAGCAGTCGCGCATTTCCGGCACCAGCACGCGCACGGCGCGCACGTCGTAGATCTGGCTGAATTCCAGACCCTTGCGCTGCATTTTGCGCCAGATCGAATAAATGTGTTTGGCCCGGCCACTGATGTCGGCGTCGACGCCGGTGGCCTGCAATTCGTCCTTGAGCTGGGTCATCACGTCGCTGATGAAACGCTCACGGTCCAGCCGCCGCTCATGGAGCAGCTTGGCAATCTGCTTGTATTGGTCGGGTTCCAGGTAACGGAAGGACAAATCCTCCAGTTCCCACTTGATATGACCGATGCCCAGGCGATGCGCGAGCGGCGCATAGATGTCGAAGACTTCCCGGGCGACGCGGTTGCGTTTTTCGTCGTCGGCGGTTTTCACCGCACGGATCGCGCAGGTCCGTTCGGCCAGTTTGATCAGGGCAACGCGCACGTCGTCGACCATCGCGACGAGCATCTTGCGCAGGTTTTCCACCTGCCCTTGCGTGCCCATCACCATCGACTGGCGCGGGCTGAGGCTGGCACTGATGGCCGCCATGCGCTGCACGCCGTCGATCAGTTTGGCCACCACCGGGCCGAAGCGCTGGCTGACGGCCGCGAGCTCGATCTGGCCTTCGCGCACGCCACGGTACAGGACCGCCGCGACCAGCGAATCCTGATCGAGTTTGAGGTCAGCGAGAATTTCGGCGATCTCAAGGCCGGTACTGAAACTGCCGGTGCCTTCTGACCACAGATTCTTCGCGGCGTTGGACTGTTGTTCGGCCTCGCGAGCGAACTCACAGGCTTCTTTCAAGGCTTCGCGATCCAGTGCCAGATCGACACTGACCGCGTGATCGAGCCAAGCCTCGAGATTGATACTGCCGTCAGTGTTGATCGGCTGGTGTGCTCTCACCTGTACCATCTTGCTTTACCTTCCCTACGACGCAGATTCAATGCGTCAAATCGCTGACCTTCATTGCCCGTTTGCGCTCGCGGGGCTCGAGCGAGCGCTGCCAGGACAGGTCAGACGGATGACGAGCCATCCTGGCTCGCTTCAAATAACGCCATGGCCTCGACATGTGCCGTCTGAGGAAACATATCGAGAATCCCGGCACGTTTTAACCGGTAGCCCTGTTTGATCAATTCGACCGTATCGCGCGCCAGAGTTGCAGGGTTGCACGACACATACACCAACCGCTTCGCGCCCAGGGTCGCAAGCTTGCGCACCACCTCGAAAGCACCGTCACGCGGTGGGTCCAAGAGTACCGCAGAAAAGCCGTTTGCGATCCACTCGGCATCGCTCAAAGGCTGGGATAAATCGGCTTGAAAAAACTTTGTGTTATGCAAATTGTTACTAGCGGCATTCGCCGCAGCGCGCTCGACCATGGTCTGCACACCTTCGACCGCCACCACTTCACGCACGCTTCTGGCCAGCGGCAAAGCAAAGTTGCCGAGGCCGCAGAACAGATCCAGCACGCGTTCGTCGCTGCCGGGTTTCAGCCAGTCCAGCGCTTGCGCAACCATCGCTTCGTTGACGCCTGCATTGACCTGAATGAAATCCCCCGGGCGGTACGCCAGATCCAGATCCCACTGTTCCAGGCGATAGCCCAGCGACTGCGAAGCATCGACCGGTTGCGGCTCGCCGTCGCCATGCAGCCACAATTGCGCTTCATGGAACTCGCAGAACTCCTTGAGGATCGTCAGGTCCGCTTCGGACAACGGCGCCATATGACGCAGCAACACCGCCAGCGCCGAGCCGCTGAACAACTCGACATGCCCCAGCGCCTGCGGTTTGCTCAACCGACGAAGCATCTCCGGCAACCGGGTCATGATTGGTTGCAAGGGCTGTACCAGCACCGGGCATTCGCTGATCGCGACGATGTCCTGACTGCCGGCGGCGCGGAAACCGACTTCGAGTTTCTTCGCCTTCATGTCCCAGCGCACGGCGATGCGGGCGCGACGGCGATAGCCGAATTCAGGTCCGGTCAGCGGTGCTGCCCATGCTTCAGGTTCGACACCGGCAACGCGCGACAATTGCTCGGCGAGCATGCGCTGTTTCAGGGCAAGCTGTTCGCTGTGGGGCAGATGCTGGACGCTGCAACCACCGCAACGACCGGCGTGCGGACAGGGTGCCGGGCGGCGTAATTCGCTGGCCTTGAACACGCGCTCGGTTCGCGCCTCGACCACTTTGCCGTGGGCGCCGAGCACCCGCGCCTCGACCTCTTCACCCGCGAGGGCGCCGAGGACAAACCAGGTGCGGCCTTCGAAAAACGCGATACCGCGACCGTCATTGGCCAGACGCTCGATGGTCAGGCGCTGCTTTTTGCCGGTCGGAATTTGCGCGGCCTTGCTGCCGCCGGTGGGCTGGAAGCGCAGGCCTCTCTCATGCTTGGCCATCAGTTGGGCGCGTCGAAAATGCCGGTCGACAGGTAACGGTCGCCACGGTCGCAAATGATCGCGACGATCACCGCGTTTTCAACTTCTTTGGACAGGCGCAGCATCGCTGCCACCGCACCGCCCGAGGACACGCCGCAGAAGATGCCTTCTTCGCGGGCCAGACGACGGGTGACGTCCTCGGCTTCGCTTTGCGCCATGTCGACGATGCGGTCGACGCGGTCGGCCTGATAAATCTTCGGCAAGTATTCCTGCGGCCAGCGGCGGATGCCGGGAATGGCCGAGCCTTCCATCGGTTGCAGACCGACGATCTGCACGTTGTCGTTCTGCTCTTTCAAGTAGCGCGACACGCCCATGATGGTCCCGGTGGTGCCCATCGAACTGACGAAATGGGTGATGGTGCCCTGGGTCTGGCGCCAGATTTCCGGGCCGGTGGTGGTGTAGTGCGCTTCAGGATTGTCGCCGTTGGCGAACTGATCGAGCACCTTGCCACGGCCTTCGGCTTCCATGCGCTGAGCGAGGTCGCGGGCGCCTTCCATGCCTTCTTCCTGGCTGACCAGAATCAGCTCGGCACCGTAGGCGGTCATCGCCGCCTTGCGTTCGGCACTGGAGTTGTCCGGCATGATCAGGATCATCTTGTAACCCTTGATCGCGGCGGCCATCGCCAGGGCGATCCCGGTGTTGCCCGAGGTCGCTTCTATCAGCGTGTCGCCGGCGTGAATCTGCCCGCGCAACTCGGCGCGGGTGATCATCGACAGCGCCGGACGGTCCTTGACCGAACCCGCCGGGTTGTTCCCTTCGAGCTTGAGCAAAAGGGTATTGCTGGTGGCGCCAGGCAGGCGCTGCAAACGAACCAGCGGAGTGTTGCCGACGCAATCGGCGATGGTTGGGTACTGCAAGGTCATGGCGTATTCGCAATCCAGACGTGCGGGGGCGCCTATCATACCGGCAAACCTGCGCAGGCCATATCACGCAAAGTGCGGTGCTTATGGTTTATGGGAATAAGGGATTGAAAGTCGCACCAGTGGTGCGACTTTTGCCGTGGGTCACCTTAGTGGGCGGTGAAGCGTACGGCCTCTTCGCGAGCAGGCTCGCTCCCCCCCCGGGGTATCAGCGTTGATCACACAATCTGCGGCAAACCGGGTTCAACTGTGGGAGCGAGCCTGCTCGCGAAGGCGTCAGTCGGCCCAACACCGTCATCAGCCACCAAGCGCAAATTCAACCGCAACCCCGCCCCGCTGTTCTCCGCCCAAATACTTGCGCCCTGACGCTGCACGGCATTGCGCGCGATGCTCAACCCCAAGCCAAATCCACCGTCTCCGGGCCGCGAGCCGTCGAGGCGGGTGAACGGCGAGAAGATCCGCTCCAGATCCCCTTCCGCCACTCCGCCGCCCTGATCCTCCAGCCACAAATGCCAGTAATCGCCGTCACGCCGTCCGTCGAGGCGCACGATGCCGCCCTCGGGCGAATGTCGAATGGCATTGCGCAGGATGTTCTCCAACGCCTGCGCCAAGGTGTTGAGGTTGCCGCGCACCCAGCACGACGACGGCACCGCACACTGCAATTGCAGGCTCGGCCAGCCGCTTTCATAACAGGCGTTATCCGTGAGCATTTCCCACAGGGCCTGAATCTGGATCGCCTCGTCGGGCAACGGCGTGCGGTCGGTGTCGAGCCAGGCCAATTGCAAGGTGTCCTCGACCAGCCGCTGCATGCCGTCGACTTCACGGCCGATGCGTTCGCGCAGTTGCCGCAGATCCTGCTCGCTTTCGCTGGCCACACGCAGCCGGCTCAAAGGCGTGCGCAACTCATGGGACAAATCGCGCAACAGTTGCTGCTGCAAGGCAACGGTCGATTGCAGGCGCTCGGCCATCGAGTCGAAGGCGCGGGCCAGTTCACCGAGTTCGTCCGGCCGCTGGGTGATGCCGCTCGACAGCCGCACATTCAGTTGATCGGCGCGCCAGGCGTTGGCCTGTTCGCGCAGGTTGTTCAGCGGCACCACCAGCAGGCGATACAGGCCGACGCACAGCAATAATGTGAACAGTCCAGGGATCACGCCGTTGGTGATCACCCGCCAGAACACCCGGTACTTCCCCGGCAAAAAACGTTCGGGCAGTTCAATCACTAAACTGCCGGTAGCAGGATCATGGGGAAACGGCACGCGCAACCACGGTCGCCCCTGCTTGTGGATTGGCCAGTCAAGCCCGCGCAAAAACGTCAGGCGCTGCACTTCCTGATCATTCAACGGTTCGCTGCTCAGCGACTGCAAGTTGCGGTCGATCACGCCAGCCCAAGCGGCCTCACGCAATTCCATGCTCTGCAACCAGCTGTCAATACCGTCACGCTGACCGCGCTGCCAGGCCCGTTCGGCCTCAGCCGCGTACCGGGTAAGCGTGCCGCGCGCCTCGTCGGAGAGAAACTGGTTGCGCTCCTCCATGTAGCGGCCCCATGACCAGCTCAGCCAGATCATCAGCAGACAGAACGCGACCAACAGACACGCCAGTTTCCAGAACAGCGAATGGCGCCCCGGCAATTCAGAGCGCTTCATCGGCACGGCCACTCAATACGTAGCCCTTGCCCCACACCGTGCGCACTTCCCGCTCGGTGTAGCCGATGGCCTTGAGTTTGCGGCGGATCTGGCTGATGTGCATGTCGAGGCTGCGATCGTGTGCAGCATAGCCGCGTTGCAGAACGTGCTGATAAAGGAAGGCCTTGCTCAAGACTTCCTCGTCATTGCGCTCGAGGGTTTCCAGCAAGCGGAATTCGCTGCGGGTCAGGCCGGCCGCCTGGTCGCGGAAAAACACCTCGCACTGTGCGTCGTCAAAGCGCAGGGTTCCCGTGGTCAACGGCGTTGCAAGCGCCGGCGGACGCCGATCAAGGGCCACCCGTCGCAGGATCGCTTCGATGCGCACGTGCAACTCGGCAATGCTGAACGGCTTGGGTAAATAATCATCGGCGCCCAGGCGAAAACCACTGATGCGATCCGCCTCGGCGCCCAGAGCCGACATCAGCAACACCGGCGTCGAATGGCTCTGGCGCAATTGCGTCAGCACATTCAGTCCGTCCAGCCCGGGCAACAGAATGTCCATCAACACCACGTCGAACGGCTGGCGTCGGGCGATGCTCAGGCCCTCCTGGCCGTTCTGGCACCAGGTCACCTGAAAGCCGCTGCGGCCCAGCTGTTCGTGAACGTAGGCGCCGAGGACCGGATCGTCTTCGATGGAAAGAATGCGCGGCTGGCCAACGGAAACAGGAGTCATGAGTATCTGCAAGTCATTCTCAGTTGAGCGGCGATTATTCAAGATTGCCGGGCGTGGGGCAACACAAGCTTGACCTGCCGGACAAACGCGCACCGGCGCGGCGACCGATGGCGCGCGCATTTTTCCGGAGATTGCCTGCGAGCAAATCGCTACACTGCGCCCATGTCGCGTGCCGGATGCACGCATGAGTCAACGGATCAGCGGGATGCAGGAGATGGGCGTGCTCAAGAAACTGGGAATCAAAGGTCGCGTGTTGTTGCTGACCCTGTTGCCGACCAGCCTGATGGCGTTGGTGCTGGGCGGTTACTTCACCTGGACGCAACAGTCCGACTTGCAGACCCAATTGATGCAGCGCGGCGAAATGATCGCCGAGCAACTGGCGCCGCTGGTCGCCCCCGCCATGGGCCATGGCAACAACGACCTGCTCGAACGCATCGCCACCCAATCCCTCGAACAACCGGATGTGCGCGCGGTAACCTTTCTGGCGCCGGATCGCTCGCCGCTGGCCCACGCCGGCCCGACCATGCTCAATCAGGCCCCCACCGGCGACAGCACGCAGTTGCAACGGCGCAGTGGCAATGACGCGACCCGCTACCTGATGCCGGTCTTCGGCAAACACCGCAACCTCGCCGGCGAACTGATTCCAGCCGAATCCGACCGGTTGCTCGGCTGGGTCGAACTGGAGTTGTCGCACAACGGCATGCTGCTGCGCGGATATCGCAGCCTGTTCGCCAGCCTGTTGCTGATCGCCGCCGGCCTGGCCGGTGCCGCCCTGCTCGCCGTGCGCATGGGCCGCACCATCAATCGGCCGCTGGGCCAGATCAAGCAAGCCGTCGCGCAACTCAAGGACGGCCATCTGGAAACCCGTCTGCCGCCCCTCGGCAGTCAGGAACTGGACGAACTGGCCTCAGGCATCAACCGCATGGCCGGCACCCTGCAGAACGCCCGCGAAGAATTGCAGCACAGCGTCGATCAGGCCACCGAAGACGTGCGCCAGAACCTGGAAACCATCGAAATCCAGAACATCGAACTGGATCTGGCGCGTAAAGAAGCACTGGAAGCGAGCCGGATCAAATCCGAATTTCTCGCCAACATGAGCCATGAAATCCGCACGCCACTCAACGGCATTCTCGGCTTCACCCACCTGTTGCAGAAAAGCGAACTGACCCCGCGCCAGCTCGACTATCTGGGCACCATCGAAAAATCCGCCGACAGCCTGCTCGGGATCATCAACGAGATCCTCGATTTCTCGAAGATCGAGGCAGGCAAACTGGTGCTCGACCATATCCCGTTCAACCTGCGCGATCTGTTGCAGGACACCCTGACGATTCTGGCTCCGGCCGCCCACGCCAAGCAGTTGGAACTGGTCAGTCTGGTCTATCGCGACACGCCGTTGTCGCTGGTCGGTGACCCACTGCGACTCAAGCAGATCCTCACCAACCTGGTCAGCAACGCGATCAAGTTCACCCGCGAAGGCACCATCGTCGCCCGGGCCATGCTCGAGGACGAACACGAAGACAGCGTGCAACTGCGCATCAGCATTCAGGACACCGGCATCGGCCTGTCGAATCAGGACGTGCGCGCGTTGTTTCAGGCCTTCAGCCAGGCCGACAATTCGCTGTCGCGGCAACCCGGCGGCACGGGCCTGGGGCTGGTGATTTCCAAGCGCCTGATCGAGCAGATGGGCGGTGAAATCGGGGTCGACAGCACGCCGGGCGAAGGGTCGGAGTTCTGGATCAGCCTGAGCTTGCCGAAAACCCGTGACGATGCCGAAGACCTGCCTTCGGCGCCGCTGCTCGGACGGCGCGTCGCCTTGCTGGAAAGCCATGAACTGGCGCGCCAGGCGTTGCAGCATCAACTGGAAGACTGCGGCCTCGACGTCACGACCTTCAATACCCTGGAAACCCTGACCAATGGCGTCACCGGGGCCCACCAGACCGATCAGGCGATTGATCTGGCGGTGCTCGGCATCACCAGCAGCGACATGCTGCCGGAACGCCTGAACCAGCATGTCTGGGACCTCGAGCACCTGGGCTGCAAAGTGCTGGTGCTGTGCCCGACCACCGAACAAACGTTGTTTCACCTCTCGGTACCGAACCCGCACAGCCAGTTGCAGGCCAAACCGGCCTGCACGCGCAAGCTGCGCCGGGCGCTGTCGGATCTGGCCAACCCGCGCCAGCCGCGCAATGAGCCGGGCGAGCCGCTGTCGAGTCGCGCGCCGAAAGTGCTGTGTGTCGATGACAACCCGGCCAACCTGCTGCTGGTGCAGACCCTGCTCGAAGACATGGGCGCCAAGGTGCTCGCGGTGGAGAGCGGCTACGCGGCGGTGAAAGCGGTACAGGCCGAGTCCTTCGACCTGGTGTTGATGGACGTGCAGATGCCCGGCATGGACGGACGCCAGAGCACCGAAGCCATCCGCCAGTGGGAAAGCGAACGGCACTGCACACCGCTGCCGATCGTCGCCCTCACGGCCCACGCCATGGCCAACGAGAAACGTGCGCTGCTGCAAAGCGGCATGGATGACTACCTGACCAAACCGATCAGCGAGCGGCAACTGGCGCAAGTGGTGCTGAAGTGGACCGGCCTGGCCCTGCGCAATCATGGACCGGAGCGGGTCAGCGACAGCGCCGCGGCGAACAATGAACTGCCGGTGCTCGATCACGAAGAAGGTCTGCGCCTGGCCGCGGGCAAGGCGGATCTGGCGGCAGACATGCTGGCCATGCTCCTGGCTTCGCTGGAAGCCGACCGCGAGGCCATTCGTGCAGCGTGTGAAAGCCGTGACCAGAACGCCCTGATCGAACGCGTCCATCGCCTGCACGGCGCCACCCGTTACTGCGGCGTGCCGCAATTGCGCGCGGCCTGCCAACGCAGCGAAACCCTGCTCAAACAAGGCGACCCCAAAGCCGTGGCGGCGCTGGAAGAACTGGAGCGGGCGATCAATCGCCTCGCCGCTCAAGCGAGGATCAGCGCCTGATCCACGACAATGCCGATGCCGCGCGCTCACGCTAAGGTAGTGGCAGGTCGATACTGACCGGCCACGCTGTTCCAGGAGGAATTCATGCGCACGATTGTTTTCAGCAGCCAGACCTACGACCGCGAGAGCTTTCTCGCCGCCACCTGTCCGGCCGGCCTTGAGCTGCACTTTCAAGCAGCCCGGCTGAGCCTCGATACGGCGGCCCTGGCCGAACATCACGAGGTGGTCTGCGCCTTTATCAATGACGATCTCAGTGCACCGGTGCTGGAACGCCTGGCCGCCGGCGGCACACGGCTGATCGCCTTGCGCTCGGCCGGTTACAACCATGTCGATCTGGTCGCGGCGAAACGCCTGGGCCTGTCGGTGGTGCGCGTCCCGGCCTACTCGCCACATGCGGTGGCCGAGCACGCAGTGGCGCTGATCCTCGCGCTCAACCGGCGTTTGCACCGTGCCTATAACCGCACCCGCGAAGGTGATTTCAGCCTGCACGGCCTGACCGGTTTCGATCTGGTCGGTAAAACGGTCGGTGTGGTCGGCACCGGGCAGATCGGCGCGACCTTCGCGAAAATCATGCATGGCTTCGGCTGTGAACTGCTGGCTTACGATCCCTTTCCCAATCCCGCCGTGCTGGCGTTGGGCGCGCGTTATCTGAGCCTGCCGGAACTGCTCGCGCAATCACGCATCATCAGCCTGCACTGCCCGCTCAACGAGCAAAGCAGGCACTTGATCAACCGAGACTCACTGGCGCACATGCAAGCGGGCGCCATGCTGATCAACACCGGACGCGGCGGTCTGGTGGACACGCCGGCGCTGATCGACGCGTTGAAGGACGGTCAACTGGGCTATCTGGGGCTGGATGTGTATGAGGAGGAAGCGCAGCTGTTTTTCGAGGACCGTTCCGACCTGCCGTTGCAGGACGATGTGCTGGCGCGTCTGCTGACGTTTCCCAACGTGATCGTCACGGCGCATCAGGCGTTTCTGACCCATGAAGCGCTGGGCGCGATCGCGGCGACGACCTTGCACAACATCGCGACCTGGGCGGCAGGAACGCCGCAGAACCAGGTCGAAGGTTGAGGGTTATTTCGGCGAGAGCGAGGACGCCAGAATCAGCAGGCCCAGCCAGCCGAAACCGAACAGCCGCTGTTTCGCCGAATGGCCGTTGCGCAGCAGGAACCAGACGAACACCATCGGCAGCAGAAACACCATGATCTTCAGCCAGCCTTCCACCGGACGGCTGCCGTCGGCATTGACCTGAGCCTCCACCGCTTGCGCGGCTTGCTGGCGACGGCGACGCCCCGCGGCGGCCGGCATCACTTTCGGTAGCGGCTCGGCGACCGGAGGCACGGCAGCAGCCTCGGGGACTGCCCGGTTGCGCGGCAGGCTACCGAACGAAATTGTCGATGCCTGCGCCGGCCCCGCTTGCACGTGCGCCTGTACCGGTTGCTCCGCCATCGGAGCCCCGCAATGAATGCACGCCTGGGCTTCGGAGCTGATGCTCCGCTTGCATTCATAACATTCGATCAGCGCCATGTTCCGTTCCTTCAGAGTCGAGGGCGGCAGTTTGCCATGAGCGTCGGTCGATTTGAACCGGATCGAAGGTCGCACGCGTGCACCATTCTGCAATCGAGCCCGTGCTAGCATGTCGCGCATATTTGGAGGACCCATGGTCGAACACGATTTCCGCTACACCCTGATGAACCCGCAACACACCCTCACCGAATGCCGCGCCCTCGTACCCGGCCGCTATCAGGTTACCGGCAACGGTGGCTCGATCCGCATCGGCGATACCCTGTTGGTGACCCTCAAAGGCAGCAAGGACTTGTCCATGCGCCTGACCGTCGAAACCGTGCGCCACCTGATCAATCCGCCGGGTCAATGGACCGCGATGACCACGGGCCCGGTGTTCGGCGAACTGGCGATTCATACCTGGCAGGTCAACTGCGACAGCTGCGCCAAAGAGCTGAGCTTCGAATTCGCCGTGGACGCCAAACTGGGCAAGGCCGCCGAGCAACCGGCCGCCACGGCGCGCATCGCCGAGCTGGGCTGGAAAGCCGTCGGCGACAAGCACCTGTGCCCGAAATGCCAGGAGCCCGCGTGATGAAAGGCCTGGCCCTGACTGCGCTGATCGGTGCAGGCCTGGTTGGCTGCGCCGCGGAGCCTGTGCAGTTGCAGCAGAACCGCAGCTACATTCTGGAGTGGATCGGCGAGCGACCATTGATGGATTACAGCCATCTGACCGTGACCCTCGGCGACGATGGCCGCGCGTATGGCAATGGCGGCTGCAATCACTGGTTCGCGCCGTACACCCTCGACGGCGACAAGCTGAGCTTCGGCAAAATCGGCAAGACCCGCAAACTCTGCGCACCCGCGTTGATGGAGCAGGAACAACGCTTCCTGCAGGCGCTGCAAGGCGTCGAACGCTGGGACGTGTCGCCGATCGAGCAGATGCGTTTCTGGCCGGCTGAAGGCAAGCCATTGCGCTGGTGGCTGGAAGAGGGTTAACCCTCAGGCCGCCAAAGCCCTCACCCTAACCCTCTCCCAGAGGGAGAGGGGACTGATTGGGGGATATTGAAGAGGTACGCCGACCTGAAAGGCCTTCACCGAATCCATAATCGACTGGACCTTGCTTTGGCGAATCCATAATCCGCTGGATTTTGCTTTGGTGAATCCATAATCGGCTGGATTTTCCTTTGGCGAATCTACAATCGACTCGATCTCTCAGGTCGGTGTAGCTCGCCAGACACCTCGGTCGGCCCCCTCTCCCTCCGGGAGAGGGCTGGGGTGAGGGGCTTTTGGCGTTACTTGGTCGCTTGTAGCGCCTCAAGCTTCGCCATCACCCCCGCCGCCGTCTGCTCGCCCATCAACTGCTCACGCACCTTGCCCTTGTTGTCGATGATGTAGGTCACCGGCAAGGCCTCACTGCGCGGCACGTCGAACAGGTCCGCCGGATCCTGCGCCAGCACGGTGAACTTGATGCCCAGCTTCTCGCTGGCAGACTTGAGATCCTCGCCCTGCACGTTGTCAAAGTTGACCCCGAACACGCCGATGTTCTTGCCTTTCAGCTCCTCAGCCAGATGATTGAGTTCCGGAATTTCCGTGCGGCACGGACCGCACCATTCAGCCCAGTAGTTGAGCACCACCCATTGTTTGTCCAAACGCTCGGACGCGACTTTCTGGCCGTTCTGGTCGATCCCGTAATCATTGCCGCAGCCCCCCAGCATCAACGCCCCGATCATCGTCAATGCCGCTGCCAATCGCCGTGTCATGTCATATTCCCTGGTCAAAAATTGAATGCGCCTGCGACCCAACGCCTCTGACGGTTCTGGATTGCGCGCTGCACAGTTAGAATAGCCGCCACTTTACGCCAGAAGCGACCCGCCATGACCGATCTGACGCTTTATCACAATCCGCGCTGCTCGAAATCCCGCGGCGCACTGGAGCTTCTCGAAGCCCGCGGCCTGACCCCGAATGTCGTGCGTTACCTGGAAACCCCGCTGAACGCGGCGCAAATCAAGGCCCTGCTCGGCAAGCTCGGGATCAGCGCACGCCAGTTGCTGCGCACCGGGGAAGATGAATACAAAATGCTTCAGCTGGCCGACACGAACCTCAGCGAAGCGCAATTGATCGCCGCCATCGCCGAACATCCGAAGCTGATGGAGCGACCGATTCTCGAAGTCGGCGACAAGGCCGTGATCGGTCGTCCGCCGGAGCAGATCCTGGAGTTGCTGCCGTGAGCGCGCCGTACATTCTGGTGTTGTATTACAGCCGCAGCGGCTCGACCAGCGAGATGGCCCGGCAGATTGCTCGCGGTGTCGAGCAGGCCGGCCTCGAAGCGCGTCTGCGCACCGTTCCGGCGATCTCCACCGAGTGTGAAGCGGTGGCCCCGGACATTCCCGACGAAGGTGCGCTCTACGCCACCCTCGATGACCTGAAGAACTGCGCCGGCCTGGCCTTGGGCAGCCCGACCCGCTTCGGCAACATGGCCGCGCCGCTGAAGTACTTCCTCGACGGCACCAGCAACCTGTGGCTGACCGGTGCACTGGTGGGCAAACCGGCCGGTGTGTTCACCTCCACCGCCAGCCTGCACGGCGGCCAGGAAACCACTCTGCTGTCGATGATGCTGCCGCTGTTGCACCACGGCATGCTGATCACCGGCCTGCCGTACAGCGAGTCGGCGCTGCTGGAAACCCAGGGCGGCGGCACGCCTTACGGCGCCAGCCATCACGCCGGGGCGGACGGTAAAAAAGGCCTCGATCAGCACGAAATGGCACTGTGTCGCGCGCTGGGCCTGCGCCTGGCCAAGACCGCACAAAAACTGGAGGGCTGAGGGTGGCGAAGAAGCCGAAAGTCCTGCCCTCCGTCGAGTGGCTCGAACCCCGCGTCAAGGCAATGCGGATCATCAGCCTGCTGTGCTTCTTCGGCCTCGCCGGGCTGCTCGCCGCTTACTACCTGATGTTCGCCGACCTGCACGGTGCCCGACCGTGGGTGATTCTGCTGGTCGAGCTGATCCCGTGGATCGTTCTCGCCCCGGCGATGATCATGGGCAGCGCCCGCGGGCATTCGTGGATGTGCTTTGTGGTGAACCTGTATTTCATCAAGGGCGCACTGGCGGCCTATGACCCGAGCCGGCAGCTGTTTGGTGTGTTGGAGATGGTCGCCAGCCTGGCGCTGTTCTGTTCGGCGCTGCTGTATGTGCGGTGGCGATATCAGTTGAATCGCAAACTGGCGGGTGAAGGCGAAGTCTCCGTCGCCTGACAAACCGCTATCGCTGGCAAGCCAGCTCCCACAGGTTTCTGTGTCGATCACAAAGTTGTGTTTCAACACAGGCCCTGTGGGAGCTGGCTTGCCAGCGATTAGAGCGACGCGGTCTTAATGATTGACGGTGTACGCGAGCATCATCGAAATCTGGCTCATCGGCCGCCCGCCACTCTGTTCATGCCACTGGTTGAACGTCTCCTGCACAATCGCCAGATCGCGCAGGCTGGTCGGGGCCTTGTCGACGATCTTTTGTGCATTCAGCGCGGCGACCACGTCGTAGCTCGGCACGAAGGTATCCTTGCCGACCATGCGCAAAAAGCGTGGCGCCGACAGCCCGCCCAGCTGACTCCCGCGCTTTTTCAGGTAGGTCCACAGACCGACGATATCGGTCACCGGCCAGTCAGCGATCAGCGCGCCGAAACTGCCCTTCTCCTTCTCGACATCGAGGATGAACTGCGCATTGCGCGGCACGCTCTTGAGCTTGCCCAGGTGGCGAATGATCCGCACGTCCTGCATCAGGCGTTCGAGGTGCTCGGCGCTCATCAGCACGACTTTTTCCGGGTCGAACTTGAAGAACACGTCCTCGAAGGCCGGCCACTTGGCGTCCACCAGACTGTGCTTGAGCCCGGCGCGGAATACGCGCAGGGCCATGGTCGAGAGGTAGCGGTCGTCGCTGATCTTGCGCAATTGCGCCGCGGTCTTGGGAACGGGCAGATGGGCTTCCAGTTCAGCCGCCGAACCGAAGCGGTTCAGACAGTATTCGTGCAGCCACTTGTAATCGCGCATGCCCTCTCCCGGGAAATGAAAATGAAATTCTACCTTTGAACACAAAACACTGTGGGAGCGAGCTTGCTCGCGAAAGCGGTATGCCATTCAACATTGATGTCGGCTGACACGACGCCTTCGCGAGCAAGCTCGCTCCCACATTTGAAGTATGTTTACAGGTTTACGACGTTAACGAAGCGCGAAGCCGCTGTTTCGTCGATCTTCAGGCTGGTGAAGTCGAACAGATTGCGGTCGGCCAGTTGCGACGGCACCACGTTCTGCAGACTGCGGAAGATGCTTTCGGTTCGACCCGGGGTCTTGCGCTCCCAGTCCTGAAGCATTTCCTTGACCACCTGACGCTGCAGGTTTTCCTGCGAACCGCAGAGGTTGCACGGGATGATCGGGAAAGCCTTGAAGTCCGAGTAGGCCTGGATGTCCTTCTCGTTGCAGTAGGCCAGCGGGCGAATTACCACGTTACGGCCGTCATCGGCACGCAGTTTCGGCGGCATCGCCTTGAGGGTGCCGTTGAAGAACATGTTGAGGAAGAACGTCTCGACGATGTCATCGCGATGGTGACCGAGAGCCATTTTGGTCGCGCCGATTTCGTCGGCAAAGGTGTACAGCGTGCCGCGACGCAGGCGCGAGCACAACGAGCAGGTGGTCTTGCCTTCCGGCACCAGCTCCTTGACCACCGAGTAGGTGTCTTTCTCGACGATGTGGTACTCGACGCCCAGCTCTTTCAGGTAGGCCGGCAGCACGTGCTCGGGGAAACCCGGCTGCTTCTGGTCCATGTTCACCGCGACGATCTCGAACTTGATCGGTGCAACCTTCTGCAGGTGCATCAACACGTCGAGCATGGTGTAGCTGTCCTTGCCTCCGGACAGGCAGACCATGACCTTGTCGCCGTCTTCGATCATGTTGAAATCGGCGACCGCTTCGCCGGCCAGGCGGCGCAGGCGCTTTTGCAGTTTGTTCTGGTTGACCGTAAGAGTGCCCATGACGCGAAATCCGTGAGGTGTGACGAAAGGCGGGCATTTTACGCAAAAACCCCGTGGGGGCGAAGGGCCGAGAGTCTGCCCCATGCTTCCGAGGTCTGCATTGCCCTCTGTGGCGAGGGGATTGATCCCCGATCGGCTGCGCAGCAGTCGTCAAACCATCCATCGCGAAGTATCGGGAAAATAGAGTTCTGAGGTTTTGGGGCGGCTTCGCACCCCATCGGGGATAAATCCCCTCACCACAAATGTATTTCAAAGATAAAAAAGAGCTGATGCCAAGACCCCAAGGCGATTAAGCCCCGTATTTACAGCGCGATTTGCTCTAAGCCCCCAGTCCCAGTGCGGTTAAGACCTTTCTATACTGCGTCATAAGGTCGCACACATCTGAAGACCTGTATTTGCTCGGCCACCTTGGCCCGTAGGCGCTCCGCTGGGGGGCGATGGCAATAACAAGAGGAGTGACTGGCATGATCCATCACGTAGTGGGACTGTTTACCCACCCCGATCAGGAATGGAAGGAGATCCGTGGCGACCAAGAGGAAAGCATCAGCCACATGTACCTGACCCACACGCTGATTCTCGCGGCGATTCCGGCCGTTTCGGCGTTTATCGGCACCACCCAGGTTGGCTGGGTGATCGGCAACCGGGCGCCGGTGATGCTCACCGTCGAAAGCGCGATCTGGATGACTGTGATGTCATACCTGGCGATGCTCGGCGGGGTCGCGGTGATGGGCGCATTCGTGCACTGGATGGCGCGCACCTATGACGCCAATCCGAGCCTGGCCCGTTGCGTCGCGTTCGCCACCTACACCGCGACGCCGCTGTTCGTCGGCGGCCTGGCGGCGCTGTATCCGCACATGTGGCTGGGGATGATCGTCGGCACGGCGGCCATTTGCTACACGGTCTACCTGCTGTACGTCGGGTTGCCGACGTTCATGAACATTCCCTCGGACGAAGGCTTTCTGTTTTCCAGCTCAGTGCTCGCGGTCGGTCTGGTGGTGCTGGTGGCCATCATGGCGTTCACCGTGATTGTCTGGGGCCTCGGCGTAGGGCCGGTGTATACCAACTGACATGATTCCCCCCCGAGAACGACAAGATCTGCCAATACAGGCCGCCGCAAGGCGGCCTTCTCGTTTGGCGGATGACCATTCGGCAGGTCGGCGATTCGCAAGTCCGGGAGGTTGCGGCATACTCGACGCCTCTGGAGATCCATCAAGCATGCCCGAGCAACTCAATACCCGCGTCGAAGACTGTTACCAACTCGCAGAAGCCTTTTTCAAACGTCATTTCCAACGCCCCGTCGTCAGCCTCAAGCTGCGCGGGCAAAAAGCCGGTGTCGCGCATCTGCACGAGAACCTGCTGCGCTTCAACCCGCAGCTGTACCGGGAAAACACCGAACACTTCCTCAAGCAGACTGTGGCCCACGAAGTCGCGCACCTGATCGCCCATCAACTGTTCGGCGACCGCATCCAGCCACACGGCGAAGAGTGGCAACTGATCATGCGCGGGGTCTATGAACTGCCGCCGGATCGCTGCCACACCTACGCCGTCAAACGCCGCAGCGTGACCCGCTACATCTACAAATGCCCGTGTGCCGACAGTGATTTTCCGTTTTCGGCACAGCGTCATAGCCTGGTGCGCCAGGGCCGACGGTATTTGTGCCGTAGATGCCGCAACACCTTGGTATTCAGTGGTGAGATGCGGGTGGAATAGTCAGTTTTCAGCTGGACCGCAGGGCCTCATCGCTGGCAAGCCAGCTCCCACAGTTTTCGAGGTGCTCACAGGCTCTGTATACGACACAAAACCTGTGGGAGCGGGCTTGCCAGCTCCCACAGTTTCCAGGTGCTCACAGGCTCTGTATACGACACAAAACCTGTGGGAGCGGGCTTGCCAGCTCCCACAGTTTCCAGGTGCTCACAGGCTCTGTATACGACACAAAACCTGTGGGAGCTGGCTTGCCAGCGATGAGGCCGGTACAGGCCCTAAAGAATGACTTTGGAAGCACGCAACTCGGCAATCCGCTGCGCACCAAACCCCAACTCGCCCAACACCTGCTCCGTATGCTGCCCCAACCCCGCCCCGACATGTCGCGGTGCCGGCAGCGCCTCGGAGAATTTCAGCGGACAGGCAATCTGCGCCTGCGTCGTACCATCCCCACGCGGCACCTGGGTCACCAGTTCACGCGCCTGCAACTGGGGATGCAGCACCGCCTCGCTCAGATTCAGCACCGGCTCGACACAGGCATCGACCCCGGCGAACAATTCACACAGCTCGGCAAAGTCGTGTTTCTCGAATTCCACTTTCAGTGCGTCCTTCAATAACCGCTGCTGCTCGGGCTTGGGCGACAAGCCTTGCGCCGCCAACTCTTGCCGGCCCAACGCCGCACACAGTTGCTGCATGAAGGCCGGCTCCAGACTGCCCACCGACAACCAGCGCCCGTCACGCGAGCGGTAATAGTCATAGAAGCTGCCGCCATTGAGCATCTGGTCTTCCCAGTGCGGTTCCTCGTCACAGGCCAGGTAACCGGCACCGGCCATCGCGTGCAGACTGAACGCGCAATCGGTCATGCTCACGTCCAGATGGGTGCCCTGCCCGCTCTGTTGCCGGGCAATCACCGCCGCCAGCAGGCCGATCACGCCGTGCAGCGAACCACCGGCGATATCCGCCACCTGCATGCCCAGCGGCAACGGACCGCTGTCGGCGCGACCGGTATAACTGGCCAGCCCGGCCAGTGCGAGGTAGTTGATGTCATGCCCGGCGCGATCCTTATACGGCCCGGTCTGGCCGTAACCGGTGATCGACACGTAAATCAGCTTCGGGTTGATCGCCTTCAACGCTTCATACCCCAGGCCCAGGCGCTCCATCACTCCGGGGCGGAACTGCTCCAGAACAATGTCGTAGTCGCCCAGCAACTGCCTGATTACCTCCAGCGCCTCGGGCTGCTTGAGATCCAGCGCGAGGCTGCGCTTGTTGCGGTTCAGATAAGCGTGGCTGGCCGACACGCCCTGATCGTGGGGCGGCAGCACCCGCAGCAGATCCATACGGCTCGGCGATTCAATGCGCAGCACCTCGGCGCCCATGTCCGCCAGTAACAGCGAGGCGAACGGGCCTGGCAGCAGGGTCGAGAAATCCAGAATCTTCAATGAGGCCAGCGGCGCAGACATGGGCGATCTCCTTGGGCAATGCACCCAGCCTAGGCAGCGATGCCGCGTCCGGCAATCACCGGATATGTCAGCGGGTGTGACCGTTACGCTCAAATCAGGGGCAAGAAAAAACCCGCCGAAGCGGGTTTCTCAGTGCATCTGTGGCGAGGGAGCTTGCCCCCTCGCCACAGAGTATTACCCGAGTGTTACTTGACGTTGCTCGGGGTCGCGCCTTCAGCCACACCCAGGTCATCTTCAGGACGGGTGTCAGCGATACCACGACCGCCCGAGGCCAGCTCGGATTGCAGCACGTCGGTGTCCAGCTCTTTCACCCACTTGGCAACCACGATGGTCGCGACGGCGTTGCCGACCAGGTTGGTCAGGGCACGGGCTTCGGACATGAAGCGGTCGATACCGAGGATCAGCGCCAGACCGGCCACCGGCAGGTGACCGACCGCCGACAGGGTAGCGGCCAGTACGATGAAGCCCGAACCGGTCACGCCAGCCGCACCTTTGGAGGACAACAGCAACACCACCAGCAGGGTGATCTGGTGGGTGATGTCCATGTGCGTGTCGGTTGCCTGAGCAATGAACACGGCCGCCATGGTCAGGTAGATCGCGGTGCCGTCGAGGTTGAACGAGTAACCGGTCGGGATCACCAGACCTACAACCGACTTCTTCGCGCCCAGACGCTCCATCTTGATCAGCATGCGTGGCAGTACCGATTCCGACGACGAAGTACCCAGTACGATCAGCAGCTCTTCACGGATGTAGCGGATCATCTTCAGCACGCTGAAACCGTGCATGCGGGCAATACCGCCGAGCACGATCAGGATGAACGCCAGGCAGGTGATGTAGAAGCAGATCATCAGTTGACCCAGCTGCACCAGCGAGCCGACACCGTAGGCACCGATGGTGAAGGCCATGGCACCGAAGGCACCGATCGGCGCGAGCTTCATGATCATGTTGATGATGTTGAACATCACGTGGGCGAAGCGATCAATGAAGTCGAGGATCGGACGACCGTAGTCACCCAGGCGATGCAAGGCGAAACCGAAGATCACCGAGAACATCAACACTTGCAGGATGTCACCGGTGGCGAATGCACCGACGATGGTGGTCGGGATCACGTTGAGCAGGAAGCCGACAACGCTCTGGTCCGCGCCTTGTGCCACGTAGGTGGCGACTTTCGAGGCGTCCAGGGTGCTGACGTCGATGTGCATGCCGTTGCCCGGTTGCACGATGTTGACCACGACCAGACCGACCAGCAGGGCGATGGTCGAAACGATTTCGAAATACAGGAGTGCGTAACCGCCGGTCTTGCCGACCGATTTCATGTTCTGCATGCCGGCAATGCCGGAAACCACGGTGCAGAAGATGATCGGGGCGATGATCATTTTGATCAGTTTGATGAACCCGTCACCCAGTGGCTTTACCGCGACACCGAACTGCGGGTAGTAGTGACCGAGCGCAATACCGATGATGATTGCGATGATCACCTGGAAATACAGGGATTTGTACAGTGGCTGACGAGTCGTCATTGCAAGTGTCCTCAAGCGTCCCGCGGGCAACATCCATCTGTTGAACGCAGAACCTGAATTGCGAACCCTCCTGCACTGGAGGGATTTGTTGTTCGAGCAGCACTTTTCCTACGGGAAAAACGCACGCTTCTGTCGCTTTTATCGCAAACGCCGTGCCACCTTGGTGCAATTCGCTGCAAGCCTTTTGATATCAGGACTTACAGGCTTTTCTGTGTCACTGTTCGGTGACTCAAGGATGGCGGATTTCCGCCAACTCACCGGCTCTCGTCCTACAATTTGGCGGAAATCCGCCTTGTTGCCGATGGAAAGCCCCGGCTACCATCCGGCGCCTGAGGAAGGATCTGCCGCTTATGCGCGAACGCACCATCGCCAGTCATTTCGCCCGTGCTGCCCTCGGTGGCGCACGTCGCCTGGGTTTCGATTATTCGAACCTGCTGTCGCAACTGGGCATCAGCCCGGAATTGCTAGATGAACCCCGCGCGCGCATAGCTCCGGAACAATTCACCCGGTTGATCCAGAACCTGTGGCTGGCCCTGGACGACGAATACCTCGGTTTCGGCCATGCACCCAGCAAACCCGGCAGTTTCGCCATGATGTGCCATGCCTCGATTCACTGCCGCAATCTGGAGAAGGCACTGCAACGCGGTTTATTGTTTTATAGCCTATTCCCGCAAGCCCCGCGCCTGAGCCTGCGCCGTGAAGACGAATGGGTGCGCCTGAGTCTCGATGATGCGCAGCTATGGGATCCGGATCACTTTCTCAGCGAAAGCCTGCTGGTGATCTGGCATCGCCTGGGCAGTTGGATGATCGGCCAGCGGATTCGCCTCGAACAGGCCACGTTCAGCTACCCGCGCCCCGCCCATGGTGCGGAATACGAGTTGCTGTTCCCCTGCTCCACGACCTTCGGCGCCGGGCAGAGCGGTCTGGTCTTTCACAGCCGCTACCTGCACATGCCGTTGTTGCAGGACGAACGCACCCTCAAGCATTTCCTCGAGCGCTCCCCCGCCGACCTGCTCTCGCGCCCCGACGACGGCGACAGCCTCAGCAGCCGCCTGCGCCGCTTGCTCAGCCGCGACAGCGCGCGCTGGCCGGATCTGGAGGCGGTGGCCGCGCACCTGCACATCAGCCCGCAGACGTTGCGCCGGCATTTACGTGAGGAAGGCACCAGTTTTCAGGCGCTGAAAGATCAGTTGCGGCGGGATATCGCCATTTACCATTTGGGCCGCGCGGATCTGTCGTTGCAACAGATCGCCGAGCAGCTCGGGTTTTCCGAGCCGTCGGCGTTTCACCGGGCGTTCAAGAAGTGGACGGGGCTGACGCCGGGGGCTTATCGGGCGCAGGAGCAGTGATCTGCTCGCAGCCTGTGGCGCCTTGACTGGCCTGATCGCTGGCAAGCCAGCTCCCACAGTCTCCGGGTCGAACACAAAACCCTCGAACGACATCGAAACCTGCACAAGGAGCTGGCTTGTCAGCTCCCACAGTGTCCGGGCCGAACACAAAACCCTCGAACGACATCGAAACCTGTGGGAGCTGGCTTGCCAGCGATGGCGCCCGAAAGGCCGGCGACTAAACCGCCGGAAAATGAATCCTGAACGCCGCCCCGCCCATCGGCGAATCCCCCAGCATCAGTTTGGCGTTGTAACTCTCGATGATGTCCTTGACCACCGCCAGCCCGATGCCCTGCCCCGGATGCTGACGATCCAGGCGCTCGCCACGCTCGAGAATTCGCGCACGCTGATCAGGTGGCACGCCCGGGCCATCGTCCTCGACGCACAATTCGACCCCGGCCAGGGTCTCGCGCACGCTGATGCGCACTTCCCCCAGGCACAGACGATAGGCGTTCTCCAGCAGGTTACCCATCATCTCCAGCAGAGCGCCCTGCTCGATCGGCACATAACAATGCTCCGGCAGATCAAACGCCACGCGCACACGTTTGTCGCGATACACCTTGTCGAGGGTGTCGCACAGGCTTTTCAACACCGGCTGTAGCCGCACCTGATGGCGCACCAGACCGCTTTTGCGCAGGCTGGCGCGTTGCAGTTGATAGCTGATCTGCTGGCTCATGCGTTCGATCTGGCTTTGCAGGACCCAGGCCTGATCGAGGTCCTTGGGGCGCTGGGCCATGTCTTCACTGACCCCTTGCAGCACGGCCAACGGGGTTTTCAGGCTGTGCGCCAGATCATCCAGGGAGTCGCGATAGCGGCTGCGCTGTTGCCGCTCGCTGAGCAGCAAACGGTTGAGCGAGCCGGTCAGGCGCAACAGTTCGCGCGGGTGTTGTTCAGTCAGGCTTTCGCGAGTGCCGCCTTCGATTTCATCGAGTTCCTGGCTGAGCTGACGCAAGGCCTTGAGGCCCCAGGACAGGCCGATCCAGAGCAATACCAGCAATACCAGCAGCGCCGCGCCAAAACCCAGATAGAGATTCTCGCGCAGGCCTTCGAGGGTGGTTTCGTATTCGCGCACCGGTTGCAGGGCGACGATGCTGAACGCTGCGTTTTTGCCGCCAAGCAGTTTGACTTCAACGTCATAGACGAAGAATTCCTGACCGTTGGTCTCGCGAATCCGCGCGAACTCGTTGCCGAGTCCATCGTAGCGCGGTTTGTAATTGATCTGTTCTTCCTGGGTGGCTCGCGAACGCCAGACCAGATGCCCTTCGCGGTCGTAGATGTAGCCGAGCAAGCGGAAGTCGGTGAGGTTGAAACGCTCGTCCGGCAACTGATCGGGCATCAGCAGCCGACCGTTCTCGACCCGCGCCGCGGAAATCAACGTGGTGACGTCCGAAGCCAGACGCTGCTCGATCGAATCCTGCAGCGCGAGACTGAACGCACCTTGCATCGCCGGAAGCAACGCCAGCATGAACAACACCGCCAACGTGGCGGCGGCGAGCATCAAGCGAACGCGAAGGGAACGAATCAAGTGCAGCGCTCATTGAACAGGTAGCCGAGACCCCGCACGGTGTCGATCGGTTTGAACCCGGCCGGGCCTTCGAGCTTGCGGCGCAAACGGCCGACCAGCACTTCGATGACATTCGGATCGCGTTCGTCGTCATCCGGGTAAAGCTGTTCCATCAAGCGATCCTTGGGCACCACTTGCTGGTGGTGCCGCATCAGGTATTCAAGGATGCGGTATTCGTAGGCCGTCAACGCCAGCGGCTCTTCATCCAGCGATGCCTGTTTGCGATTCAGGTCGAGCAACAACGGCCCGGCGACGATGGTCGATTGGGTGAACCCGCTGGAGCGGCGCAACAGGGCATTCAGCCGCGCATCGAGTTCTTCGAACTGGAACGGCTTGACCAGATAGTCGTCGGCGCCGGCGGCGAGGCCTTCGACCTTGTCCTGCCAGTTGCCGCGCGCGGTGAGGATCAGGATCGGGAAAGCCTTGCCGCCGGAGCGCAACTGGCGAATCAGGTCGAGACCGCCCATGCCCGGCAAGCCCAGATCGATCACCGCCAGATCGAAGTTGAACTGTCCGGTCTGGTACAGCGCCTCTTCGGCATTGGCCACGGACTCGACCACGTGACCGCTCTCCGTGAGGCGGGTTTGCAGGTGATGACGCAACAGCGCTTCATCTTCGACGACCAACAATTTCATAACGCTCTCCCGGGTAAATCAAACGCTCCAACTTCAACAGCCTACCTGTGGGGGCGAACCTGCTCGCGAAGGCGACGGCACAGGCAACAACTTTCTCACTGCTGTTCGGTAGGGTGCAAGGTTAGCAAGCCGCCCCTGTACCTGCCCTGAACACTCTCTGAACCGGCGCCGAATCAAATCGACTAGGCTGTCCTGACCACTTTCGACAAGGAGACCGACCATGCGCCTGTTCCTCGCACTCACCCTGCTCGCTGTCAGCAGCCTGGCCAACGCCGCGATCAAGACTCAGGAGATTCCCTACCAGAGCGCCGACGGCACACAACTGATCGGCTATTACGCCTACGACGACGCGATCAAGGGCAAGCGCCCGGGCGTGGTGGTGGTGCATGAATGGTGGGGCCTGAACGATTACGCCAAGCGCCGCGCCCGCGACCTCGCCGGGCTGGGTTACAGCGCACTGGCGATCGACATGTACGGCGAAGGCAAGAACACCGAGCACCCGAAGGATGCGATGGCGTTCATGCAGGCCGCGACTCAGAACGCGGCCGCTGCGAGCAAGCGTTTCGAGGCCGGGCTGGATCTGCTGAAAAAACAGCCGCAGACCGACATTAATAAAATCGCCGCCATCGGCTATTGCTTCGGCGGTGGCGTGGTCCTGAACGCTGCGCGCCAGGGTGTGCCGCTGGCAGGTGTGGTGAGTTTCCATGGTGCACTGGCAACCACGACCCCGGCCACGCCCGGCAGTGTGAGGGCAAAGATTCTGGTCGAACATGGCGCGCTGGACAGCATGGTCAGCGCCGACAACGTCACCGCGTTCAAGGCGGAAATGGACAAGGCCGGTGCCGACTACACGTTCGTCAGCCTCAACGGCGCCAAACATGGTTTCACCAATCCGGATGCCGACCGCTTGAGCCACGGCGAACACGGTGGCCCGGATATCGGCTACAACAAGGCCGCCGATGAAAAATCCTGGGCGGACATGAAGGCGTTTTTCCAGAAAATCTTCAGCTGATCAAACGCTGCAGGATGACCTGTGGCGCGAGGGAGCATGCTCCCTCGCCAAAAAAGCATGACCTACTACCCAGCATCGACATCAACCGGCAAAATGCCCGCCATGAATGTCAGCCCGATCCTTCCCGCCTGCTGCACCCCGCTCGACGCCCACTGGCCGTTGCCAAACGTCTTGCCCGACACCGTCCTGCTCAGCACCCATTTCGACCCGGCGCAACTGCTCGGGGATGATTTCCAGCGCAGCGCCGTCGTGCCGCCGCCGAGTATTCAGCGTTCGGTCGCCAAGCGTCAGGCCGAGTTTCTGGCCGGGCGTATCTGCGCCCGTGCGGCGCTGCAACAACTGCAAGGCGCAGGGGTTGTCCCGCCGATTGGCGAAGATCGCGCACCCGTGTGGCCGCCGCACATCTGCGGCTCGATCACCCACAGCACCGGGCGTGCGGCGGCGATAGTCGCCAACAAACAGCACTGGCGCGGCCTGGGCATGGACCTGGAAAACCTGCTCGACAGCGAGCGCGCCGAACGCCTCGCCGGAGAAATCCTGACGCCGGCGGAATTGCAGCGCATGGCCGCCGGCTCGCCAGAGCAGTTGGGCCTGTGCGTGACGCTGACTTTTTCGGTGAAAGAAAGCCTGTTCAAGGCGCTGTATCCGATCGTGCAACAGCGTTTCTATTTCGAGCACGCTGAAGTGCTGGAGTGGACGGCGCAAGGTCACGTGCGACTGCGGCTGCTGACCGATCTGTCCGCAGAATGGCGTCATGGCACTGAGCTGGAGGCGCAATTTGGGGTGCAGGAGGGGCAGTTGTTGAGTCTGGTGAGCATCCCTGCCTGAAATCTTTATCGCCGCTCAGGACCCCATTGCCGGCCGGCCCGCTCCCCCAGGCTCCGGGCGTGCGCAAGCCCTGTGGAAGCTGCCTTGCCAGCGACGGGGCCAGCAAAACCATCACAAATACTCAACGTCGCTCCTGATTCCTCGGCCAGCTCAGGCTGAAACACGCCCCTCCCAGACTCTTGCTCTTGCCAATGATCGCCCGGCCGTCATGCCAATGGATGATCCGGCGCACGATCGACAACCCCAGACCGTGCCCGCCCGACGCTCGCGTCCGGCTGTCATCCAGGCGCAGGAACGGCGTGAAAATCCGCTCCCACGCCACCTCCGGCACACCTGGCCCGTCATCCTCGACATCGACCCGACAACGCAACTGCCCGACCTGATAACTCACCGTGACCTTCGAACGCGCATGGCGCATGGCGTTGCTCACCAGATTCTGCAGCGCCCGGTGCAGATAACGCGGCTCGGCCTCGACCCAGGCCCCGTCATTATCGGCAGCAGACAGACACAACCCCCGCTGCACCGTGACTTCGGCACGCAACGGCGCCAGTTCCTCGATGACTTGATTGACCAGCGCATCCAGATCAATGCGCTGGAACGTCAGCGCCGGCGAACCCTGTTCCAGACGTGCGTAAGTGAGCATTTCATCGACCAGCTTATCGAGGTCCTCGATATCGTGATCCATGCCTTCGCGGTACTTTTCCAGCGCCTGCGGCGTGGTCGCCGAGCCGATCATTTCCAGACCGAAACGCAGACGCGCCACCGGCGTGCGCAATTCGTGGGACACCGCCCGCACCAGTTCACGCTGGATGGCCAGCAACTGCTGCAAGTGCTCGGCCATTTTGTTGAAGGCTGACGCCAGCCGCCCGACCGAGTCGGCGCCGCGCGCCGGCACGCGGGTTTCCAGACTGCCCTTGGCGATCCGCGTGGCGGCGGCTTCGAGGCCACGCAAGCGGCGCTCGAGCTGACGCACCAACAGGTAAACGATCAGGCCGATCAGGCTCAGCCCGAGCGCCGCGATCAGCACCAGCCATTGCGGCGGATACGGATTCATCTGATACAACGGGCCGATTTCCAGCACCCACGGCGTACCGACCATGCCGGCGAACACCCGGATCGAATCGCCGCCCTTGCCCAGCGCCATCACCGTATCGCCCTCGGCGACGCGGCGGCTCTGGTCTTCGTCCATGTCGGCGTCTTCCACGGTGACCAGGCGCAGATCAAAACCGAAGCCTTTCTCTTCCTTTATCTGCGCAAGACGCCTGGGCTGTTCGCCGACCGGCACGCGCACCAGTTCATCGGCCAGCAGGTAAATCGTCGCCCGGGCCAGTTGTTCGCTGATCTGCTGCACTTCCCCCACCAGCACAAGCTGTTCTTTATCACTGACCAGCCGGAAGACCCTGGCCGCGTGTGGGCCAGTCTGTTCTACCAAGGCCTGGCCGCGCTGCACGCGGGTGCGCTGAGCCAGATCGAGGTCGGTCTCGGCAAACTTTTTCAGTGCCAGCGGAATGCCGAGCAATCGTTCCCACACCAGCAAGGCACGATGCCGCTCGGTTTCGTTCATCGGTTGCAGGTTGTCGGCCATCAACGAAAACGTGCCGTGGGCCAGACGCTCGCGGTACTGCTCGCTGCGCACCTGATTGAGCAGGTTCAGCGCCAGCACGCCGAGCACCGCCACCAGAATCAGCGCCGCGCACATGCCACCGTAGATGCGCAGGAAGATCGAGTTCACAGCGGCAGGTCTGCGCAGGCTTCAGGGACGAACAGGTAGCCTTTGCTGCGAATGGTCTTGATCAGCCGTGGATGGTCGGGGTCGTCGCCGATTTTCGGACGGATGCGCGAGATGCGCACGTCGATCGAGCGGTCCTGGCCGTCGTAGCCGATGCCACGCAGGGCGGTGAAGATTTCTTCCCGTGACAGGATGCGCCCGGCGTTGGACACCAACAGCCAGAGCAGGTCGAATTCGGCGCTGGTCAGCTCGATGCCGGTGTCGCTCAGCCAGGCTTCGCGCAAGGCGTTGTCGACCACCAGCGGGCCGAATTGCAGACGCCGGGATTTCTCGCTGGCCGGTTCCGGTGTGTCACTGCGGCGCAGCAACGCCTGAACGCGCGCCAGCAACAGGCGCGGGCGCACCGGTTTGCACACGTAATCGTCGGCACCGAGGTCGAGGCCCTGAATCTGATCGGCATCGTCAGTGCGTGCGGTGAGCATCAGAATCGGCCCGTCGTACTGACTGCGCACTCTGCGGCAGATGCTCAGGCCATCCTCGCCCGGCAACATCAGGTCGAGGATCACCAGATCCGGCTGCTCCCTGATGATCCGCGCCGCCGCCAGCGCCCCGTTGCCTTCAATGTCTACACGCAATCCATTGGCTTGCAGGTAGTCACGCGTCAACTCGGCCAGACGCTGGTCATCCTCGACGATCAATACCTGAAAGGCTTGTTGCTCCACCGCTGACCTCTGCTTTCCATTGTTATTAATAAAGGAGGTACGCCTGACTCAACACAATACCCCGTGGGACCGGGCTTGCTCGCGAAGGCGACGGCGCGCTCGACATTGAGGCTCCATGACACAGCGCATTCGCGAGCAAGCCCGCTCCCGCAACCCTGCGCCAGTCACTGACTGACATCCTGTCCCCCGTCTTTTTGTCATCTTTTCGGAGGATAAGAATGCGTACTTGTGGGCCGATTGTATAAACGGCGTACAGCCAGAACACAAGTCGGTAAATGCGTTCGGACAAGGCGGTTTTTTGTGATAGGGTTCGCGCCCTTAAAAATCCGCTGAAGCGTTTTTCCCAAGGAAAAAACGGTGACAGACGGTCTAGCTCAGCAGGTTCGCGGCCTACACGGGAATTCCGTGTTTCTTACACAATTTACGCACAGGTTTATCCACAGCTAGTACGTTGCAAGCCCCCTCGAAACGCATTATCTTGTAGCACGGCGCAAGGATAGACCCTACATATAGGGTTTTCCGCTTAAACGCCCAACCACATTTCGGACCTGAAACTCAAGCGCTTTATTGCCAGTTTCCGGTTGAACCAAGCAAGTTTTTCAAAGCCCAAACCGCACTTGCGGATGGCATCGTTTTTCAGGTTGGAAACGACCGGAACGGTACGGGTGTTGCAGTCATGACTGTCACCCTGGAAGGAATCCGGCTCGAGCCCTGGCTCGCAGCCAAAAACTTCGGCAAGGATGCGGCGTCATTAGCCTTTTTCCTACTGGTCCGAAGTTGTTATACCCGACGCCCGTCGGTTGTAGTGCTTCGGACCAGAACGGTGAGCACCATGATGGTGCCCAAACAAACATAGAGAATGTGGAGATCACCCCCCATGCAAACCGACACAACTCGCGAGAACCCGCAGGGCACCTTGCCGCAGGCCGCCGATTCGACTTCGGATCTGGCAGCCACCGCGCCTGGTCAACTGCGCGTGATCAAGCGTAATGGCACTGTCGTTCCTTACACCGATGACAAGATCACCGTCGCTATCACCAAAGCGTTTCTCGCAGTTGAGGGCGGCACCGCTGCTGCTTCGTCGCGAATCCACGATACCGTTGCCCGCCTGACTGAACAGGTCACCGCGACCTTCAAGCGTCGCATGCCATCGGGCGGCACCATCCACATCGAAGAAATCCAGGACCAGGTCGAACTGGCCCTGATGCGTGCCGGCGAGCAGAAAGTCGCTCGTGACTACGTGATCTACCGCGATGCCCGCTCCAAGGAGCGCGCCGTTCGCACCACCGAAGAGCCGGTACAGGCCCACCCGTCGATCCGCATCACCCGCGCCGACGGTAGCCTTGCGCCTCTGGACATGGGTCGTCTGAACACCATCGTCACCGAGGCCTGCGAAGGTCTGGAAGAAGTCGATGGCGATCTGATCCAGCGCGAAACCCTGAAGAACCTGTACGACGGCGTGGCCCTGAACGACGTCAACACCGCCCTGGTGATGACCGCGCGTACGCTGGTTGAACGCGAGCCGAACTACTCGTTCGTGACCGCCCGCCTGCTGATGGACACCCTGCGTGCCGAAGGCCTGGGCTTCCTCGGTGTCGCCGAAAGCGCCACTCACCACGAAATGGCCGACCTGTACGCCAAGGCACTGCCGGCCTACGTCGCCAAAGGTATCGAGTTCGAACTGCTGAACCCTGTGCTGGCCACCTTCGACCTGGAAAAACTGGGCAAGGCGATCAACCACGAGCGCGATCAGCAATTCACCTACCTGGGCCTGCAGACCCTGTACGACCGTTACTTCATCCACAAGGATGGCGTGCGTTTCGAACTGCCGCAGATCTTCTTCATGCGTGTGGCCATGGGCCTGGCGATCGAAGAAAAGCAGAAAGAAGACCGTGCGATCGAGTTCTACAACCTGCTGTCGTCCTTCGACTACATGGCTTCGACCCCGACCCTGTTCAACGCCGGCACCCTGCGTCCACAGCTGTCGAGCTGCTACCTGACCACCGTTCCGGACGACCTGTCGGGCATCTACCACGCGATCCACGACAACGCCATGTTGTCGAAATTCGCGGGTGGCCTGGGCAACGACTGGACGCCGGTGCGTGCACTGGGTTCGTACATCAAGGGCACCAACGGCAAATCGCAAGGCGTGGTTCCGTTCCTGAAAGTGGTGAACGACACCGCCGTAGCCGTTAACCAGGGTGGCAAGCGCAAAGGCGCTGTCTGTGCCTACCTGGAAACCTGGCACATGGACATCGAAGAGTTCATCGAGCTGCGCAAGAACACCGGTGATGATCGTCGTCGTACCCACGACATGAACACCGCCAACTGGATCCCTGACCTGTTCATGAAGCGCGTCTTCGATGACGGCAAGTGGACCCTGTTCTCGCCATCGGAAGTACCGGACCTGCACGACCTGACCGGCAAAGCCTTCGAAGAGCGCTACGAGTACTACGAAGCGCTGACCGAGTACCCGGGCAAGGTCAAGCTGTTCAAGACCATCCAGGCCAAAGACCTGTGGCGCAAAATGCTGTCCATGCTGTTCGAAACCGGCCACCCATGGCTGACTTTCAAAGACCCGTGCAACCTGCGCAGCCCGCAGCAGCACGTTGGCGTGGTTCACAGCTCGAACCTGTGCACCGAGATCACCTTGAACACCAACAAGGACGAGATCGCCGTTTGCAACCTGGGCTCGATCAACCTGCCGAACCACATCGTGGATGGCAAGCTGGACACCGCCAAGCTGCAACGCACCGTGAACACGGCCGTGCGCATGCTCGACAACGTGATCGACATCAACTACTACTCGGTGCCGCAAGCGAAGAACTCCAACTTCAAGCACCGTCCGGTCGGTCTGGGCATCATGGGCTTCCAGGACGCCTTGTACCTGCAGCACATCCCTTACGGTTCCGACGCTGCCGTCGAGTTCGCCGACAAGTCGATGGAAGCGGTCAGCTATTACGCGATCCAGGCGTCCTGCGACCTGGCTGACGAGCGTGGCTCGTACGAGACCTTCAACGGTTCGCTGTGGTCCAAAGGCATCCTGCCGCTGGATTCGCAACAGATCCTGATCGAAGCGCGTGGCCAGAAGTACATCGACGTTGACCTGAACGAAACCCTGGACTGGGCACCGGTTCGCGCCCGTGTACAGAAAGGCATTCGCAACTCGAACATCATGGCCATCGCACCGACCGCGACCATCGCCAACATCACTGGCGTTTCGCAGTCGATCGAACCGACCTACCAGAACCTGTATGTGAAATCGAACCTGTCGGGCGAATTCACCGTGATCAACCCGTACCTGGTTCGCGACCTCAAGGCTCGCGGTCTGTGGGACTCGGTCATGATCAACGACCTGAAGTACTACGACGGTTCGGTTCAGCAGATCGAGCGCATCCCGCAAGAACTCAAAGAGCTCTACGCGACCGCGTTCGAAGTGGACACCAAGTGGATCGTTGACGCCGCCAGCCGTCGTCAGAAGTGGATCGACCAGGCCCAGTCGCTGAACCTGTACATCGCCGGCGCCTCGGGCAAGAAGCTCGACGCGACCTACCGCATGGCCTGGTACCGTGGTCTGAAAACCACCTACTACCTCCGTGCCCTGGCCGCGACCAGCACCGAGAAGTCGACCATCAACACCGGCAAGCTGAACGCTGTTTCCAGCGGCGGCAACCACGGCGACGACTCCGTACTGGCTGCTCCGGCCGGTCCGGCACCTGTGCCAAAGGCTTGCGCGATCGACGAGCCGGACTGCGAAGCTTGCCAATAAGCTGAGCCAATCAGGCGTTGCGAGACGCCTGATGCTCTCCGGATAAAAGAAACCCCCGACAGACTTCTGGTTTGTCGGGGGTTTTCTTTTGCACCTGCGCCAGCTCCCACGGGAGACTGGCAGACCGGAAAAAGCCGGGGACAAAAAAAACGGCGAAACCTGAAGTTCAGATTTCGCCGCCAGTTGTTTCTACAGTGCTGCGTCAGACCATAAACGACTCAGCCATTGCCTGCCCTACCACCGGAATGGTGAAGGTATCGCCATTGCTGGTGACAAAGGTATCAATGGTGTTGGAACCGGCATACCAGTCTGCGAGGATCACCGCATTATTCTGCTTGCCGGCGTTCCACTCCACCGCGTTGAAGATGTAGGCATTGGTGCCATCGGTCTTGATGATCACATCGGCGTACGACTTGATGTTCTGCAACTCGACCTTGTCATTGCCATAGAGCCCGTCATCCTTGATCAGCACCGTGGTCGACGAATTCACTTTGTAAGTGTCGCCACCCTCGCCGCCGTAGGCATAACCGCCGGCAGACAGGATCAAGGTGTCAGCACCGGCACCACCAAACAGCTGATACTCCGAGCCGACGCCTTCCAGGATATCGTTGCCCTCGTCACCGTAGGCGGTGCCTGCATAGACGGTGATCTGGTCGTTACCGGCATCACCGTGCAAGACACTGCCGATATCGTTGTTCGCGCTGAATAGGGTGTCGTTACCGTTACCCCCGAACAATTGATCGGCCTCGGCAGCGCCGCTGCGATCAGGACCATTGATGGAGTAAGGCTCATACTTGCCACCGTAAATCGCGTCGTCGCCATCGCCGCCATAGACCAGGTCGTTGCCTTCACCCCCATAGATCTCGTTCCAGGTGGCGTTGCCTGTCAGGGTGTCGTTGAACGCGGAGCCATGCAGCCCTTCGATATTGACCAGGACATCACCGGTGGCATCGCCGCCGGTGGCAGTGTTGGCCAGCAGATCGACCTGTACCGCCGCCGAACTCCCCGTGTACCAGGCGGCATCGGAGGTGCCGGCACCGCCGTCGATGAAGTCGGCACCCTTGCCACCGATAAACGTCTCGGAACCGGCGCCGCCGATCAACGTATCGTTGAAAGCCGTGCCTTCCCAGTTTTCGATATTGGTGTAGGTGTCGCCAGCCGCCGCGCCCGTCAGTGGCTTGGTGAGATCCAGCGTGATAGCTGAACCTTCCAAGGCGAAGCTCACGGTGTCGCGAGCGTTGCCGCCATCAAAGTTGTTGACCTGTTCGTTACCGTAGAACGTGTCATCACGTGACGAACCGAGGAACCTCTCGATGTTCTGGAAGCTGTCGCCCTTGGCAATCCCGGTGTGCTCACCGGTCTTGAGGTTGATCGTCACACCGCCTGCGCCGGCGTCGTCATAGCTGACCGTATCGAAGCCATCGCCCCCGATGAAGGTATCGGCACCCTCGCCCCCCGACAAAATGTCGTTACCCGCCCCGCCCGTGATCACGTTATCCAGCGCATTCCCCCGAGAGATGAACGCGCCGGTTCCGGTGTAGGTCAATCGCTCGATACCGGCATTGAGGATGTAGTACGACTGATTGGTGCGCACTTCATCATTGCCGCCATCGGCCAGTTCGACGATCGCGCCGTAGGCCGCATTATTGAGGATGTAGACATCATCGCCACTGCCGCCCTGCACGGTAAAACCGGTCGAGTTGGTAGTGGCGGTGAAGACATCGTTGTAGGCCGAGCCGATGATTTTCTCGATGCCGACAAAGCTGTCACCCTCGGCGTCACCGCCCGTCCCCACGCCCGATCCTGCGCCGGCCGCACCCAGTGTCAGGTTTACGCCCTGGCCGGATTGCGAGTAATCCAGCACGTCTACGGCGTTGCCGGTACCTGCGTCAATCCTGTCTGCGCCGGCACCGGCGATGAACGTGTCACCGTACTGCGTGCCGCGAATCATTTCGATACCGACGTAAGTGTCGCCGGCGGCGATGCCGGTGTGCACACCGGTCTTGAAGTTGAAGGTGATCGCCGCGTTGCTGTCGTCATAGCCGACGGTGTCGGTGCCAGCCCCTCCGATAAACGTGTCGGCGCCACCGCCACCGTACAAATTGTCGTTGCCCGCGCCGCCGGTGATGATGTTGTTACCGGCGTTGCCGGCACCGGTAAAGTTACCGGTGCCGGTGTAGGTCAGGCGCTCGACTTCGGCGCTCAACGTCATGCTCGACAGCGAAGTACGTACCTCATCGTTACCACCCCCGGCCACCTCGATAATGACCGGCGAAGCGTTGCCGTTGATGATGTAGACGTCATTACCCGCCCCGCCCTGCAAGGTGAAGCCGCCGGTGCTCGAGCTGAATACGTCGTCGTAGGCCGAACCGATGATCTTCTCGATGCCGGAGAACGAATCCCCTTCGGCATCGCCGCCGGTGCCGGTGCCAGCACCGGATGCCAGGGTCAGATTGATCCCGGCAGCCGATTGCGAGTAGTCCACCACGTCGACGTTATCGGTCGTGACAGCGCCGCCTTCAAACTTGTCGGCAGCGCTGCCGGCAATAAATGTGTCGCTGAATTTGGAGCCGCGAATCACTTCAATGCCGTTGAAGGTATCGCCAGTGGCGATGCCGGTGTGGGCACCGGTTTTAAGGTTGATCGTCACGCCCACAGAGGAATCGTCATAACTGACGGTATCGTTGCCGGCGCCACCGATGAATGCGTCTGCACCCGCGCCCCCCATCAATACGTCGTTGCCGACGCCACCGGTGATGATGTTGTTACCGGCATTGCCGGTACCGGTGAAGTTGCCGGTTCCGGTGTAGGTCAGGCGCTCGACTTCGGCGCTCAACGTCATGTTCGTCAGCGAAGTACGCACCTCATCGTCACCCCCTCCGGCGAGCTCGACGATCGTTTGATAGGCAGGACCGTTGATCACGTACAGGTCGTTACCCGCCCCACCCTGCAACGTGAAGGTCCCGGCACCGGTGGTGAACACATCGTCCTGTGCCGATCCGACGACTTTCTCGATATTGGTGAAGGTATCGCCCTGGGCATCGCCGCCCTGCCCGCTGCCTGTGCCGAGCGTGGTCAGGGTGATGTTGACGGCTTGTGTCGAGGTCGAGTAATCGACCGTGTCGACACCCCCGGCAATGCCGCCATCAAAGATGTTGGCTTCGACGCCGCTGACGAAGGTGTCGGCGTTTTTGCTGCCCACAATGATCTCGATGCCCGAGAACGTATCGCCCGCAGCGAAACCGGTGTTAACGCCGGTTTTCAGATTGACGGTCACGCCAGTGGCGAGGCTGTCCTCGTAGCTGGCCGTGTCGATGCCGGCGCCACCGATCAGCTGGTCGGCCCCCGCCCCGCCGATCAGCAGGTCGTTGCCTGCACCGCCGGTAATGATGTTGTCGCCGGCGCTGCCGCGACCGGTGAAGTTACCGGTGCCGGTGTAGGTCAGGCGCTCGACTTCGTTGCCCATGGTCAGGCTGGTCAGGTTGGTGCGAATCTCGTCGTCACCGCCTCCCGCCAGTTCGACAACCCCGGCCGTACCCGCACCATTGATGATGTAGACGTCGTTACCGGCACCCCCGTAAAAGGTGGTGCTGCCGGCGGTCACGGTGAACACGTCAGCCTGGGCCGAGCCGTAGAAAGCTTCTATGTTGCTGAAGGCATCCCCTTGCGCATCGCCACCGCTGCCGGTGCCGGCTGAGTTCGCCACCGTCAGATTGACGCCCTGTTCCGAGCCGGCAAAGCTCAATGTGTCGAAACCATTGCCGCCATCAAAGGTGGTTGCCGCAGCATCGCTGACAAAATTGTCGGCGTAGCTGGAACCGCGAATCACCTCGATGCTGCTGAACGTGTCGCCTGTGGCAATGCCGGTATGCACGCCGGTCTTGAGGTTGACCGTCACACCGACACCCGAAACGATATCTTCATAACTGGCCGTGTCGATACCCGCGCCGCCAATCAACTGGTCGGCCCCGGCGCCCCCGATGAGCACGTCGTTGCCCGCGCCGCCGGTAATGATGTTGTCCCCGGCATTGCCACGCCCGGTGAAGTTACCGGTACCGGTAAAGGTCAGGCGCTCGATCTCGCCGCTCATCCCCATGCCGGCCTGGTTGGTACGAATCTCGTCGTCGCCGCCTCCAGCCAGTTCACCAATAGCCATGGAATCTTTGCCATTGAGGATATACACATCGTTACCGGCGCCGCCGTAGAGCGTCACGCTGCCGGAGTTCACGGTAAACACGTCGGCATTGGCAGAGCCGGTGATGACCTCGATGTTGCTGAACAGGTCGCCCTGGGCGTCCCCTCCCAGACCGCTTCCGGTGGTGCCATTGACGGTAATGTTCACGGCCTGCTCGGACGTGGCGTAGCTCAGGGTGTCGTAACCACCGGCACCGTCGAAGGTATTGGCCTCGGCATTACCGACGAAGTTATCGCTGTACACCGTGCCCCGGAAGGCTTCGATCCCGACGAACGTATCGCCCTTGGCCAGACCGGTGTTGACGCCAGTCTTCAGGTTGACGGTGACGCCCACCCCCGAATTGTCATCCTCATAACTGGCCGTATCGATGCCGGCACCGCCAATCAGTTGGTCGGCACCCGCGCCGCCGATCAGTACGTCATTGCCATCGCCACCATTGATGATGTCGTCACCGGCAAGCCCGCGTATCTGATCGTCTCCTGCAGTACCCATCAAAGTATCTGCACCATCAGAACCATAAATTACAGCCATTACATCTTCCTTGTGTGGGTTGGAAACTACGGTGAAACCTTGTGCGAAAGCTTCCTGAATTCCTTGTTGCCGAACGATGTCCTGGCTCAATGAAGCAAATCATATGAAGTTTTGACGCGTAACTTTCTTTGGGCGTGCGGAGTGCAAGTTTCAAACCAACAACCCGACGAACGGTGGGTTATTGAAATTTTGAATTTCCCCAAGGTAAAAAAAACCGACGCCCAAGGCGTCGGTTTTCAGTGGCAGAGCGCTTTCGACACAATCAGGTCATCTGAATGATGGTCTGCATGATGGTGCTCTGGGTCGAAATGGTCTTGGCGTTCGCCTGATAGTTGCTCTGGGCCTTGATCAGGTCCACCAGTTCATTGGTCAGGTTCACGTTCGACTCTTCCAGCGAGTTCGACACGATCGACCCCAGGGTGCCGGTCTTCGGCGCATCAACACCCGCCACACCCGAAGCAAAGGTTTCCTTCCAGCGAGTACCGCCAATCGGCTGCAGGCCTTGCTCGTTGGCGAAGCTCGCCACGGCTACCTGACCGATCGCCTTGGTCTGCTGGTTGCTGAAGTTGGCGGTCATCACACCGGTCGAGTCGATGGTCAGGCTGGAAATCTGGCCAGTCGCATAACCGTCCTGGTATTGCGCCGTACGCGCGGTCGGCGAGTTGAAGGAGGTGGTCAACGACATGTTGAACGCGATACCGGTCGGGTTAGCCTTGGAACCGTTCGGCCCCCAGGTCACAGGCGTGGTCGCCGGATTGGTCACGACACCTGGTACCCAACCGGTCATGGTCAGGGTGTTGCCGGCCTGGGTCCAGCCAGCACCTGCCGTCACGGTATTGATGGTGCCGTCAGAGTTGAAGGTGATGTTGTGGGTCAGCGGCGTCAGGGTGTTGTTGGCCGGGTCCGATGGCGTACGACCATCCATGTAGGTGTAAACGCTCCAGGCATTGGTACCCGTTTTCACGTAGTACTGATCCATGCGGTGCTCGTTACCCTGAGTGTCAAAGACCGGCGTGGAAATCAGCTTGTTATAGCTGTTCAGATCGGTGGGACTGAACGGCGCCACGGTAGGTTTGACGTCCTCCGAGTTCAGGTTCATGGTCTGGTCGATCTTGGTGGTCGCGTTCGGCTTGAGGGACGAGGTGTCGATCTTCAGGTCGGTCAGCACACCGGTCATGATCTTGCCGTTGGCATCGACGCCATAACCCTGCAGACGGTTGCCGTTGTTGTCGACCACGTAGTTTTCAGCATCGGTCTTGAACGCACCGGCACGGGTGTAGCTCAGGGAACCGTTGTCGCTGAGGATGAAGAAACCGTTGCCCTGGATGCCCATGTCCAGCACGTTGCCGGTGTTGTTCACGTCACCCTGGCCAAACTGCTGGGAAACGTTGGCCAGACGCACGCCGTTACCGACGGTCTTGCTGCCGGTGCCCAGGCGGGTGGCCGAGTACACGTCTTCGAATTCTGCACGGGACGCCTTGAAACCGGTGGTGGCCACGTTGGCGATGTTGTTGCCGGTGACGTCCAGTTGCTTGTTGGCAGCATAGAGACCGCTAAGGCCGATATTGAAAGACATATTCCACTCCTTTGTGCCGGTTAGTCGGCTCTATATACCAATGGTTTGTACTTTGGACAGCGCGACGCTGCCCAGGCCCGCCAGGTTCAGCATCAACTCACCGCCGGTCTGGCTGATGGTCACGCTGTTGACGGTGGCCGGCAGATACGTGATCAGCGAGGTGGCCTTGCCGTCGTAAGTGGCGCTGGCAGTGAACGTGTAAGTGCCCGCGGCCGCGACCGCACCGGACGCGTCCTTGCCGTCCCAGATGAAACTGGCGTTGCCGGCCTTCTGGGTGCCCATGTCGATGGTGCGCACGACTTTGCCGTCGGTATCCTTGATGGTGACCGAGACAGCGCCGGACGCCGGAACCACCACAGAGCCATTGAAGCTCTTGCTGGTGTCGACCACGGCCTTGTCGGTCTGAGCGATGACCGAGCGACCGACCAGCGACGACGCCTGCAGGGCCTGCGAGGAGTTGTAGTTGCCGGCGATGCCACTGACGGTGGTGTTCAGCGTGGTGATGCCTTCCAGGCTGCTGAACTGCGCCAGTTGCGCGACGAACTCGCTGTTGTCCTGCGGATCGAGCGGGTTCTGGTTTTTCAGCTGGGTGACCAGCAGTTGCAGAAACGCATCTTTGCCCAGGGCCTGCTTGCCGGTGGCACTATTGGTGGCTGCAGCCAGGCCGCCGGTGGTCGTCCCGGTCTTGACCGAAGAATTGGACAGGACGTCCTTGATATTCACGCCGCTGGTGGAATCGGAAACACTCATGGCAGTCGCCCCTTATTACTGACCGAGGGTCAGTACCTTCTGCATCATGGTTTTGGCGGTGTTCATCATTTCGGCGTTGGTCTGGAACGAACGGCTCGCGGAAATCATGTCAGCCATTTCTTCCACCACGTTGACGTTCGGGTAGTAGACGTAGCCCTTGGCGTCGGCGGCCGGATGGTTCGGCTCGTAACGCGCTTCGAGGTTGCTCTGGTCTTCGACCACACCAAGCACCTGCACGCCTTGACCGGCAGCGTCCTGACTCTGGAACAGCGAGTTGCTGCCGCTGTTCTGGCCGCCCTGGAACATGGTGGCGAACACCGGGTGACGGGCGCGGTAGGTCTGGTCGATGCTCGACGAAACGGTTTCGGCGTTGGCGATGTTCGAGGCCACGGTGTTCAGACGCGTGGTTTGTGCGCTCATGCCGCTGCCGGCAATGTTGAAAACGCTGGACAGGGACATGGATTACTCTCCGCGCAGGGCTGACACCAGCCCTTTGAATTTGCTGTTGAGCAGGGTGAAGCTGGCCTGGAAGCCGACCGCGTTTTCCGCGTAGTTCGACTGCTCCAGTTGAGCGTCCACGGTGTTCTGGTCGATCGAAGGCTGCATCGGTGTGCGATACATCAGCGATTCGTCGCCATTGCCCAGACCTTCGGCCTCGATGTGACGGCTGTTGGTCATGTTCAGGGCAAACGTGCCACCGCGTTTGGTTTTCTCGGTCTGTGCTTCGAGCACTTTGGAGAAGTCCAGATCCCGCGCCTTGTAGTTCGGGGTGTCGGCGTTGGCGATGTTGTTGGCCAACACTTCGGCACGCTGGGCGCGGAAGCCCAATGCTTGTTCGTGAATGCCGAGCGCTTTGTCGAAGCTGATGCTCATGTCGGGAACCTTCAGGTGACCGGTTTTTCGTACCTGAGCTTTAGCAAGGGCCGTGCCAAACAGAAGAACCCCCGTAAACCGGGGCCTGGCGGGGGATCGGCAATGCGGCAATGCCAGAAAAGCGGCAACCGGTTTCCGCCGGATGCCGCTTTTCTGCCGCTTGCCCTCCCTTCTCACCCACCAATGTCCTCTGGAGGAGTGAGCCTGCTCGCGATAGCGGTGTGCAGGCGCCGATGATGTTGGATGTGCTACCGCTATCGCGAGCAGGCTCACTCCTACAGGGGGTTTGGGGTGAATTGAGACTGAATGCCAGGCACAAAAAAACGGGAGGCCTTTTAGGGCCTCCCGTTTTTTTGTGTTGCTGCAGCCAATCACTTCGCCTGGTAAATGATCCCCGGGCTGCACTGGACCATCTGGTAATGATCCGGCAAACCGTTCAACGCTTCGGAAGCGCCAAGGAACAGATACCCGCCCGGTTTCAGCGTGCTGTGAATGCGCAACAGGATGTCTTTCTTCACCTCGGCGGAGAAGTAGATCAGCACGTTGCGGCAGAACACGATGTCGAACTTGCCCAGACTGGCGTAGCTGTCGAGCAGGTTGAACGAACGGAATTCCACCCGGTTCTTGATCGGCGCCTTGATCACCCAGCGCCCCGGCCCTTTCGGGTCGAAGTAACGCTGCAGACGGTCGGCGGACAAGCCGCGACCAATCGCCAGGCTGTCGTACTCGCCGGTCTTGCAGTTGGTCAGCATGCTGCCGGACAAATCCGTGGCAACGATCTGCACGCCCATCTTCAACTGGCCGAGGTTGCTGCGCTCGAACTCGTCGATCGACATCGACAGCGAATACGGTTCCTGACCCGACGAGCACGCCGCCGACCAGATCCGCAGACGCTGGTTGGGGCTGGCCTTGATCGCCTCGGGCAGCACCTTGTTCTTCAAGACTTCAAACGGATAGGTGTCACGAAACCACAGGGTTTCGTTGGTCGTCATGGCATCGACCACCTGCTCGCGCAAACCGCTGCGCGGCTGGGTCTGGATGCGCTGAACCAGCTCACCCAGGGATTTGATGCCTTGCTGCTCCATCAGTTTGTTGAGACGGCTCGAGACCAGGTACTGCTTGTTTTCACCGAGCAAAATGCCACAGGCTTTTTCCAGGAAGACCCGGAACTGTTCGAAATCCAAATTACCCGTAGACAATGATGCCGCCTCTTAAATCGTGTTGACCGCCAGGGGCAAAGCGCCCCTAGCTGATATCTGCTGCTTTGATCCGGTCGACTACCCGGGATGCCAGGTCATCAGGACGGAATTTGGCCAGGAAGTCATCGGCACCGACTTTCTTGACCATCGCCTGATTGAATACCCCCGACAACGAAGTATGCAGGATGATATGAAGCTTTTGCATGCGTGGATCGCTGCGGATTTCCGCCGTCAGGGTGTACCCGTCCATCTCCGGCATCTCGATGTCGGAAATCATCATCAGGAACTCTTCTTCCGGCTTCTTGCCCTCGTCGACCAGCTTGCGCAGGTAGTCCAGCGCCTGCTTGCCATCGTTCAGCGCCACCACTTCGACGCCGACCGTCTGCAGGCATCGCGTGACCTGCTTGCGCGCCACCGACGAGTCATCGACCGTCAGCACTCGCAGCGACAACGCCTTGCTCTGGGTTTCGACGTCGACCACACCCACCGAAATCGCTTCCGGCGTCGGCGCCACTTCCGCCAGCACTTTCTCGACGTCGATGATTTCGACTAACTGATTGTCCACTCGAGTCACAGCGGTCAGGTAGTGATCGCGACCCGTGCCCTTGGGTGGCGGATGGATCTCTTCCCAGTTCATGTTGACGATGCGCTCCACCGAGCGAACCAGGAAACCCTGGGTCTTGGTGTTGTACTCCGTAATGATCACGAACGGACTGTTCTTGTCTTTCAACGCCCCGGAACCGGTCGCCATTGCCAGATCGAGGATCGGAATGGTTGCCCCCCGGATATTCGCCACCCCGCACACGACAGGACTGGACTTGGGCATCAACGTCAGCGACGGGCATTGCAGCACTTCCCGCACCTTGAACACGTTGATTCCGTAGAGCTGATGACCGTCGAGACGGAACAACAACAGCTCCAGGCGATTCTGCCCTACCAGTTGCGTGCGCTGGTTTACCGAATCCATTACACCAGCCATGCCCAGACTCCTACACCAACGCCAAGTGTTGTTGCGACGCACATTCATTGCTAAACGGCACGGCGCTTGCTTTTTAACTCGTATGAACGCTCAAACGACATTTTTCCGACGCCTGACATCTTCCCTTCGCAGAGGGCTTTGCGCGGTGTCCGCCGTTTGCTTCTTTTTCGCTGGCAGCCCTGCCATTGCTGATGCGGTTACCTTGCCTGACATGCTTATCGGCGTCACTCAGGGCTTTCTTGAGTTCACCGTAGAAGACTATCTGGCTACCAGTCAAACGGAAGGCCGCTACGAAATCGAAGTAAACCAGCTCGACCCCCGCATGCACATGCCTATGTGCGACAAGGAATTGACAGCCAGCCTGGAGAGTCCGGCACGTCCGTTGGGCCGGGTAACGGTAAAGGTTCGCTGTGAAGGCACCTCGCCCTGGACCGTGTTCGTGCCCGCTCAAGTCCGCCTGTTTCGCGAGATTGTGACCACCACTCGGCCGCTCAAACGCGCCGGCATTATCGAGCCGCGGGACGTGACCTTGCGCGAGCGCGACGTCAGCCTGATCAATCAGGGATTTCTGACGTCGGTAGACGAAGCGATCGGGCAGAAATTGACCCGACCAACGGTCGCCGATCAGGTGATTACCCAAGTGCACCTGGAACAGGCAGAAGTCATTCGCAAGGGCGATCAAGTGGTCATCATCGCCCGCAGCGGTACGCTGGCTGTGCGAATGCCGGGCGAAGCCCTGTCCAACGGCGGTTTGAAGGAGCAGATCCGGGTGAAAAACCTCAACTCCCAGCGGGTCATCAAGGCGCAGGTCATCGCGCCCGGCCAAGTGGAAGTGGCCATGTGAACCACTGAGCAGAAAACTGGCGCCGACCTCGCCGCTTCCCTAAACTGTGCCGCAGCAGGACACGCGCCGGTACATGAGGCTCATTGCCAAATGGGCCTAAAGTTTTCCAGGGGATGGCCGAAAACATGGCAAGCGTCCAAATTCCCAGAGGTTTTTTATCATGGTCATCGATTTCAGCCGTTTGAACAGCTCCTCGTCACTTACAGGCAGTACGCGTACCAGCGCGCCGAAGGAAACCGTTGAAAACGGCACTTCCGCACCGCTGAATACCCCGGCCGAATCGGCCAGTACCGCAAAAAGCGGGGAATCGGTACACCTCAGTAATGAGGCTCAACAGTTGCAGAAGGTCACTGACAAGCTGCGCGATCAGCCTGCTGTCGACAAAGCCCGTGTGGCCGAGTTGAAAGCCGCGATTGCCGATGGCAGCTATAAAGTCGACAGCAACCGTGTAGCCAGCAAACTGCTCAACTTCGAAGCCCAGCGCTAGGCCACCGCCAGCGCGAGGCTTTTGGACGCTTAGAAACCAAGGCCAGCCATGCACGACACTAATTTATTGCAACTGATCATCGACGACTTTGCTCCAGCTCAACAATTGCTGGAGTTGCTGCAAAACGAGTCCCTCGCCTTGCACGGTCGCGACATGCCACTGCTGGAAGAAATTCTGGCGCGCAAACAGGCATTGATCATTCTGCTCGAACAGCATGGCCGCAAGCGCAGCGAAATCCTCGCCAGCCTCAACCTGCCGACCAATCGGCAGGGTCTTGAGCAATTGGCCAGCCAGTCGAGCATCGGCGACCAATTGCTCAGTCAAAGTGATGTCCTCACCGATCTCATTGCCCAATGCCAGGCGGCCAACGTCAACAATGGCCAATCGATCCTGGTCCAGCAGGCTGCCACAGCCAATCAGCTGAAAATCCTCACCGGTGGCGAGCCGCCAGCGCTCTACGACGCCAGCGGAACCTTCGCCAAGCCCGTCAAGCCGCGTACGTTCAGCCAGGCGTGAGCCATTCGATGGGCCTGCACTATCAACACGTGAAGCATGCTGGCAAAATGCTGGCTAGTCATCGTCAAATTTTGTCTGGAGATTGAGAAAACGTGCCAAACGCCCTAAGCGCGGATGATGCTCCGCAGCCACCAAAGGTGCTGACCACGCCCCTGGAAATCTCCAGCAACCTGCGCCAACTGCAAGAGAGTCATGATCCACTGATCATCACCTTCCATGAACGCAGCCAGCGCTTCCAGAGTTATTTGATCAAGGTTGACCGCGACAGCGCCTCGATCGCCCTAGACGAGATGATCCCGCGCGATGGCGAACGCTTCCTGCTGGCCGGCGAGCCGTTCAAGGTCGAAGGCTTTCACGAAGGCGTGCGCATTGCCTGGGAATGCACCGGCAGGCTGAACATCGAAGAGTCCGATGGCGACCGTTTCTACACTGGCGACTTGCCCACTGAAGTGGTTTACCACCAGCGCCGCAATGCCTTTCGCGCAGCGCTGAAACTGACCGATCTGGTCAGCGTCGAACTGGGCGGCGAGAAGCTCAAGGCGCCAATCAACGGCAAATTGCTGGATATCTCCGCGACCGGCTGCAAGCTGCGTTTCGAAGGTGACATCACTGACCGCCTGCAACTGGGCCAGGTCTATGACCGGCTGATCGCTCCGCCGCTGTTCGGCAACCAGCCGACCTCCGTCGAACTGCGCTATCTGCACTTCGAAGAAAAACTCAACATCACCTTCGCCGGCCTGCGCTTCCACAACATCAGTGGCCCGGCGGCACGTAATGTCGAGCGCTTCGTGTACCAGTTGCAGCGTGAGGCACGGCGTTTCGATAAAGACGACCTCTGAGTCGAACGCACAATGAAAAAGGGCAGTCCTTGGCGGGACTGCCCTTTTTTTTGCGCTGAATGAATGCTCGGCAAGACATTCTGTGGCGAGGGGATTTATCCCCGTCCGACTGCGCAGCAGGCGTAAGACCATTCAGCGCAGAGCGTCGTAAAGATGTGATTTGCGGGCTTCAGGGCCGCTTCGCAGCCCAACGGGGATAAATCCCCTCGCCACAGATTTCCATCCCAGCTCAACTGTCAGGGCCTGGCACCACTGATGTCCGGAGCAGGTTTATCGCCGCCGTCATCCGGGTTTGCAACGGGCTCAGATTCAGGTTCTTTGTCCGGCTCAGGCTCAGGCTCAGGCGTCACCGTCGTCTGCATCTGCTCCTGCACCACCTGCTCATCCACCCGCGGGTCAAGCGCGGCGACCAATGGCGAGCTGGACATGCTGTCCGGCATCGCCACGTGATGCAGCGGCGCGTCGTCGACCTGGTGCAGATTGGTCACCGCTTTCGGACGAATGCGCCACACCAGCACCAGTGCAAAGAAGCTGAAGAACGCATACAGACTTTGGCTGCCGAACAGTTTCATCAGCACACCTGCCAGCAGCGGGCCGATACTTGCGCCGACCCCGTAGGTCACCAGCAGCATCGCCGTCAGCGACACCCGACGATCACCTTCGACGTGGTCATTGGAGAACGCCACGGCCAGCGGATAAAGGCAGAACTGCACCAGCGAACAGAGGAAGCCGACCACGAACAGCACCTCCAGCGGCACCTGCGGCAGGATCGCCAACGGCAATGCCGCCACCGCGAGAAACCCGGCAAAGCAACGAATCAGCAGCGCCCGGTCATAGCGGTCGGACAACCAGCCCAACGGCCACTGCACCAGCAGCCCGGCGAAAATGCAGCTACCCATGAACAGACCGACCTGCTCGGTCGACAGCCCCTGCTGCGAGGCATACAGCGGCGCCAGACCGTAGAACGAACCGATGATCAGACCGGCCCCCAGCACCGTACTCAACGACTGCGGCACGCGCTTGATAAAGAAGCGCGGCTCCATCGGCGCCGGATGCAGCGGCGCCGGGTGAATTCGCCGAGTCAGCGCCACCGGCACCAGACACAGGGCGAAACACAGCGCGACCAGCATCAACAGCTCCAGGCCCAGGCCGGGATGCATGACCAGAATCAGTTGCCCCAGCACCAGCCCCAGATAGGACGCGATCATGTAACCGCTGAATACCAGGCCGCGCTGGTTGGCGTCGGCCTGCTCATTGAGCCAGCTCTCGATCACCATGTACTGACACATCATGCCGAGGCCGACGATGGTCCGCAGCACCAGCCACGCCGGCAGCCAGTCGACCAGTCCATGCCCGAGCACTGCCGCGCCGACGATCCCGGCACACGCCGAATACGCGCGGATATGCCCGACCCGGGCGATCAAGCGGTGACCGATCTTGCCGCCCAGCACCAGGCCAAAATAGTTGGCGGCCATCAGCGCACCGACCCACAGTCCGTCGACATGGTCAGCGGCCAGGCGCAACGCCAGATAAGTAGATAGAAGGCCCGAGCCGATCAACATCATCAGCGAGGCGAAATACAGCGCTCGAAAGGATTTCCAGATTTGGCGCATCGGCGTTCCGAGCGGCTCCTTGCAGTAAAGACCGGACTATCAAAACGATAGCCCGGTGGCGACAGTACGTCAGGCCTGGGCTGCTAGAACACGCCGTTCCCAGGGAGTGATTTCGTCAAAGAAACTGGTCAACTCCATGGTCTTCGAAGCGATGTAGCCTTCGATGAACTCTTGTCCGAACAGTTCCCTCGCCAATTGGCTACGTTTCAGACGCTCGAGTGCGGCATGCAAGGTACACGGCAGCGAAAGATTGTCCGGCACCTCGAACTCGCCCTGAATCGCTTCGGTCGGTTCGAGTTCATGCTCGATGCCATGCAAACCGGCGGCCAGACTGGCGGCGATGGCCAGATAGGGGTTGGCGTCGGCCCCCGGCAACCGGTTTTCGACCCGACGAGCGACCGGCGAACTGGCCGGAATCCGCAGCCCTGCGGCGCGGTTATCGTGGGACCAGCAGGCGTTATTTGGCGACGCAAACGGGTGGCACAGACGCTGATAGGAGTTCACATTCGGTGCAAACAGCGCCGTGAAATCCGCCATACCCGCCTGCTGCCCGCCGATGAAATGGCGGAACATCGCGGTCGGCTGGCCGCTCTCGTCGCTGAACACATTCTTGCCAGTGGCGATCTCAACGAGGCTCTGGTGAATGTGCATCGAACTGCCCGGTGTGTGCGCCAGCGGCTTGGCCATGCACACCACACTCAGGCCGTGCTTGAGCGCGACTTCCTTGAGCAGGTGCTTGAACAGGAACGTCTGGTCGGCCAGCAACAGCGGATCACCGTGCAGCAGATTGATCTCGAACTGGCTGACACCCATCTCATGCATAAAGGTATCGCGCGGCAGACCGAGGGCCGCCATGCATTTATAGACTTCGCTGAAGAACGGCCGCAGACCGTTATTGGAACTGACGCTGAACGCCGACTGGCCATCCTCGCGACGCCCGTCGAGGCCAACCGGCGGACGGAACGGCTGGGTTGGATCGGTGTTCGGCGCGAAGACAAAGAATTCCAGTTCGGTCGCCACGACCGGTGCCAGACCGCGAGCGGCGTAACGAGCGATAACTTTCTTGAGTTGACCACGGGTCGACAGATTGGAGCTTTCGCCACTCAGTTCATCGGCATCGCAGATGGCCAGGGCACGCGGCTCGTCGCTCCATGGCAGGGGATGGATCATGCTCGGCTCGGCCACCAGCGCCAGGTCGCCGTCATCACTGCCGTAAAACCGCGCCGCTGGATAACCGCCCATGATGCATTGCAACAGCACTCCCCGCGCCATCTGCAAACGCCGCCCTTCGAGGAAACCCTCGGCGGTCATCACCTTGCCTCGCGGCACGCCATTCAAATCCGGCGTGACGCACTCAATCTCATCAATGCCGGTCAGTCGCTGCGCGAGTGAACGCTGGCCATCGGTTGTCATGACGCAATCCTTGTTATTGTGCGAGCCGCGAACGGCGACCCGTACAAAATAGGCTCCGGCTGTTCGGAATATCAAGCAGCGTCAAACAAAAATCCGGGTCACGGCAGATAAAGGCTGAACACCCCGCCACCCAACGGCCCGCCGTTGCTGATTTCGGTATGCCCGACCACGCCATTGCGCTGATGCAAAGCAGCAATGCGGTTAGCGAAATACAGGCCCAGGCCGGTGCTGCCGCTGCTGTGATTGATGCCCTGCACGTAATCGGCCTGGCGCTCGAGCATCTCGGCCGGGTAACCGTCGCCGTCATCGTTGATGCTCAACACCAGTTGCCCGGCCTCGTCGCTGACGGTAATCAGCAGCGACTCGCGGGCATAACGAATGGCGTTGTTGATGCAGTTGCCCAACACCGACGCCACCAATTCGCGATCGAAGAACCCCAGCGGGCTCAGCGGATCGACTTCATATGTGGCGATAATGCCGCGACTGGCGAACACCTCTTGATGCGCCGCCAGTTGCGCCTCGATGAAATCATCCAGCTCGTGATACGCCGGTTGCAGCGGCATCTGGTTGACGCCGAGCTTATACAGCCCGAGCAACTGCACCAGCATGCCGTTGAGGTGGGCGAACTCGAAGTCGATCACGCCCTGCTCTGCCCCGCTGCGCTGCGCTTGAGGCAAGCGCGCCAGCCATTGGCTGTGGGCCTGCATCAGCATCGCCAGCGAGTTCTTCATGTCGTGAACGGTGGAGGCAATCACCGTGGAGAAATCCAGCGCCTGCTCGTCTTGGTTCATTCGCCAAACGCCTTGCTTTTCAGCTTCTGATAACGCGCATAACGCGCGTCGGTGTCGGGCATCAGGCCGACCATTTTCAGGCAGGCCTGACATTCTTCCAGCTCCGCCGACGGCACATTGGTGTCGGTGCCGTGCAGCAGCGACTGGGCCATGTTCAGCGCGATACTGATGTTCTTCGGTTGCATCTTCAGCGCCTTGCGGAACACCTCGCGGGCCTCCACCAGGTTGCCGGTCTTGTACACACGCACGCCCTGACGGTTGAGGTCAGCGGCGGCGTTGCTCGAACTGAGGATAGTCGGGTCGTCGGTGAGCTTGGCAATGTCCTTCATCACCGCCGGATCATCCCCATAGATTTCCGCGCAGCTCTTGAGCATCGACGTGCCGGCTTCGGCCTGACCGAGCATCTGCAACTGCTTGGCGACCAGCAGCGCCGCTTCAGGACTCATGAACTGCTCCATGCCGTCCAGACGCATCAGCGCTTGCTCGGTGAGCTTGTCAGCGGTTTCCGCGTCGTTGAGCAACAGGCTGGTGGCCTTCATCAGGCGCGCACGAATCTGCAGGCCAGGGTCGGTCGGGTTCTCCTTGGCCACCGCGCTGAGGGTGGTGTTGATCTCCAGCCGCGTGCGGGTGTCGAGACCGCGCTCGCTGCCCTTGCTGATCAACGCATGAGCCAGACCAAGGTTGCTTTCCGGATCCTTGAACCGCGACTGCGCGCCCTGCGCCACCGCTTGCCGATAAGCGCGCGAGGCGGTGTCGAAGTCTTCGTTGGCCATTGCCAGTTTGCCGAGCAGCGCTTGCCGACGCACCGCCAGCGGCGACAACCGGATCGCCTCTTCCAGCACCCGCTGCGCGCCTTTGGTATCGCCTTCGGCGACCAGCACATCGGCCATGCCGTCGTACAACGCCGGCATCATCGGAAACACTTTCAGCGCTTTCTCATAGACGCCCTTGGCCTGCGCCACCTGCCCGCGCTTGAACAGCAACTTGCCCAACCCGGCAAACGCCCACGGCAACGGCCGGTCGGCAATGATGCCGTCGTAAAGGCGCTCAAGGGCTTCGTTCTGGTTCATGTCACGCAGTGCATCGGCGCGATAACGCAGGCACAGCGGCGAATAGCGGATGTCCTGCTTGCACAGCGCAATACAGGCATTGAGCACCTCGACCGGCTTACCGCGATCGAGGGCTTGCAGAATCGGTTTGAGCAACGTCTTGCGCTGCTCCAGACGTTCCAGGCGCTGCGCCAGGCCGGAACGGTTGAACGGTTTGGTCAGGTACGCATCCGGCTCATGCTCCAGGGCACTGAGCACCATCGCCTGACTGGTCTCGGCCGTCACCATGACAAACACCGCTTCATGGCTGATGAGCTTTTCCGACATCAGGTCTTCGAGCACCTGCTGGCCGTTCTTCTTGCCGTCGCCGAGATGGAAATCCTGCAGGATGAAATCGTAGGACTTCTGCGCACACATCTTCAGCGCCTGCTCGCCGGTATCGGCGGTGTCCACATCCTTGACCCCCAGCTCACGCAGCATCGAACGCACGGAACTGCGGAAATCCGAGAAATCATCGACGATCAGAAAACTCTTTTGGTGATACGACAGCATCGAAGATTTCCAGGCAATTGAAGTGAGGGCAATTTCAGGCGCGCAGATGATAGCTGCCGGCCAAATGCTATCAAGCGATTTCACGCGACTTTTAAGTCACCGAGTGGGTTATCGGCCACAAGTGACGTTCCCTGAAGCGGACACTTCAAGATTCCTCGTACAGCGATTACCCTGCGCGCCGGCTTACCTTTCCACTACAAGGTTTATCTCGTGTACATCAAAGGACGTTACATCGTGTCCGCCTGTGCGCTGCTGTTTATCCAGCAAGCGATGGCGGCTGGAATGGATTGTGCGAAAGCTTCGAATACCGTCGAAAAGACGATTTGCGCGAATAAAGGGTTGTATGACCTGGATGCGCAGATGGGGATGCTCTATCGGCAACTGATGACCACCTCTGCGCAAGCCCAACCTGACCTGAAGCAAACGCAGCGTAGCTGGTTGAAAACACGCAATGAGTGCGCCGACGAGGTTACCTGCCTGGATTTGCGCTATCGCGAGCGCCTGCAACTTTTGCAAACGCAGTGGACACAGTCCGCCGCCCATCAACCGGATGGTGTTGATAAACAGGTCTTGGATGACCTCCAAAACAGTATTCGGGCCGCGAGCAAAACTGATCCGCAATTTGCCCTGGAACGGACACTCGCCTCACTGTCATTGAAAAGCCCTGGGACCACGTTTTCCGCCGACCCGGACGCCGATCAATTCTCAGACAAAACGCACTTCCCCAAGACTCGGCCCAAAGGCGTTTCCCAAGACGAATGGAAGGCCTTGAGCGCCACCGAGTTCGACGCTGATACGGCCCTGGGCCGGACCATGTTTACCCTGATTGACCTTGACGGTGACCGGCAACGTGACCTGATAGTCGAGACCTACACGGGCGGCACCGGCCTGTACACGTTCGTCGAGACCTTTCGCCGTGAGGGCGACAAGTTCAACCGCAGAACCCCGGCGTCCGACGGCGAATCCATTGGCGGTTCGCTCTACTCTACCAACGACCGCGGCGCCAACCAGTCGGTCAACTGGGTCAATATTGGTGGCAAGGTTTACGCGGCTTATCGCGCCGGCGCGTACGGAGTTGATCGGGTGTATTTGCTCAACCCCCTGCAAATCAACCACGAAGTGCCCATCATCGAGGTTCGCTACGACTACCGACTTAGCGTTCCCCGGACTCAGCACAATGAGGACGGCAAGACGACATTCAAACTGGAGCCAGCTCTGCATCAGTCACTCAACCAAGCATTGACTCATGTAACTGAAAGTCAGACTCAGGCCAGCGAGCAGAGAACACCGATCTGCCCGATTCCACCAACGGCCACCGATACTGAGGGGTATTACAGCTATGGAGCCGGCTATTACGCCATCGAGTCGGTCGCTGACTTCCCGGTGTTCATCGGCAAGGAGTGTTTTATCGGCCGGATGAACAATTGGTTCGGCGCCTACAGCGAGAAGGACGGATTATTTGCGCAAATGACCGTGCGCAAGCCAGACCCGGAAGACGGTGGACGTACCTATGAGGTCAAAGGACGTCGTCAGCTGAGCGGGGTCAGCACCTCGATTGGCAAGTTCGAGGAGAACGGCGACAACTAGCCGAATGATCTCAATCTCAGCGAGTGCTGGTAATCACAGCACTCATGTATTGATTCAAGTCGCGCAGGTCTTGAATCTTCACTACGCCCCTCCATATGTCATGCGGGGTAATCCTCCCAGCCAGGCCCTCCGTAAGGAGTTTTATCCAGCTCGGGAAAATCCATGGTCCACTCCCCCCAATCCATGTACTCATAGTACTTAGTCATAGTCATTATCGAATAGAATCAAAACGTGCGAGAAGACGTTTAAGGTGATCTGAATCCGAAGCGGTGATCTCGTCTCTTAATTGTTGAACAAGAGAATTAACTGTAGTGGTCTAATGAAACCGGTCACCCATTTAGGCGAGAATGCTCGCCAGATAGAGGTGTCTGATGACCAAACAACGTCGTTCCTTTTCCGCTGAATTCAAACGCGAGGCCGCAGGCCTCGTGCTCGATCAAGGCTATAGCCATATCGAAGCCAGCCGCTCGCTTGGTGTGGTTGAGTCCGCGTTGCGCCGCTGGGTTAATCAGCTTCAGCAGGAGCGCACCGGCGTTACTCCGCAGAGTAAAGCGCTGACGCCAGAGCAACAGAAAATCCAGGAATTGGAAGCTCGAATCGCTCGACTTGAGCGGGAGAAATCCATTTTAAAAAGGCTACCGCGCTCTTGATGTCGGAAGAGCACGAGCGCACACGCTGATTGATCAGTTAAGTACCCAAGAGCCGGTCGATTGGCTTTGCGCAGTCTTTGATGTCACTCGTTCGTGTTACTACGCCCACCGCCTCAGGCGCCGAAGTCCCGACGTTGAGCGGCTTCGGTTGCGCAGTCGGGTCAACGAACTGTTTACGCAAAGTCGAAGCGCTGCCGGTAGCCGCAGTATCGTGTCGATGATGCAGGAAGACGGCGAGCAGATCGGGCGGTTCAAGGTGCGAGGCCTGATGCGGGAACTGGCGCTAGTCAGCAAACAACCTGGATCACATGCCTACAAACAAGCGACGGTCGAGCGGCCTGACATTCCGAATATCTTGAATCGAGAGTTTGATGTTCCGGCACCCAACCAGGTCTGGTGTGGCGACATCACCTACATCTGGGCTCAAGGGAAATGGCATTACCTGGCAGTCGTTCTGGATCTCTACGCACGCCGGATTGTGGGCTGGGCGCTGTCAAACAAGCCGGATGCGGATCTGGTCATCAAGGCGTTGGACATGGCTTATGAGCAGCGTGGCAGGCCTCAAGGGCTAATGTTTCACTCGGATCAGGGCTCGCAATATGGCAGCCTTCAGTTTCGCCAACGGCTCTGGCGTTACCGCATGCGCCAAAGCATGAGCCGTCGTGGAAACTGTTGGGATAATGCGCCGATGGAGCGTGTGTTTCGCAGCTTGAAAACTGAGTGGATACCAACCGTGGGCTACATGACAGCTCAAGAAGCGCACCGCGACATCAGTCATTACCTGATGCATCGGTACAACTGGATTAGACCGCACCAATTCAACAACGGACTGGCCCCAGCTCAGGCCGAGAAAAAACTTAACGTCGTGTCCGGGATTAGTTGACCACTACAATCGTCGTCAGCACTTAATCATCACCGCACTGGAACAAGAGCTGGTCACCGTAGACCGACACATCACCGAAGCTCAGGAGGAACACCAGAACATACAGCAAAAAGCTTTACGCCTCGCCCATAACGCCTTGGAGGAAAGGTGGAATGAAGCGGCACGAGCGCTGCTGGATGTGGGAGGTAAGCTTTACGCCTCAGCTCGGCTAATAGGCCGTGACCCCGTGTCCTTAATGAAGCTGGACATCCCCGAGCAAGGTGAAAACTTCGGGAGTTGGAAATGGGGTGAGCTAGCAGATCGAAGCCGTCAGCATCGCGTGCAGGACCTGCTCTCGCTTTAACTGTCGATATACCCTGAAACAGCCTGCTTTCGCGGGCTGTTTAATTAATTACAAGGATCGAAGTGATGAACGTAGCGACACAAAACAGCTCAACCATTTCCGAAACGCTCAAAGCGAGAAAAGCCCACTTAACGGGCCTGCTCAAGATCATGGATACCAAACCCGAAAGAAGCACCGCGATACAAAAACTCACCATCAATGCAATTAATGCAGAAATGGGGCTGATAGACAACAAGCTGAAAAAACGAAAATAAAGCCCAGCGTGAGCTCTCCGAGATTTAACTGCAAGTTAAATCAACAAGCAGGCTGGGGACAAAAGTGGACATTCTGAAGAGTCCGCTTTTGGCCAAAATAGATGTTCACCCTAGATGGAAAAGTCGACTGACAGAAGTACGCCGAGAAGCCTGTTTTCCATTAAAATATACAGAAACGCCAAAGCGGCTACTTTCCTCAATATACTCCGCCATAAGACGCAGCCTTAATGCCAACTTACCTAATCAATTTTCTGACGGGTGCGACCGGAATACAAGCTTATCGCCATATACAGACTCGTAGTTAATAACTAACCGCGCCCTATCACGTATTCCATTTTTGACCTCCAGCAAAATTGCTTTACTGGCGCAATTTATCGTAAGCACTGATATATCTTTCCCGGGTGACAAATAGCTGCCAACTGCTATTGAATGATGCCCAAACTGCTCATCTGCGATATCTGGAAAAAGAACTCTAACAATATCTGGAAGATCTTTTTTAGAGTCGATTACAGCCCCATCGATGGTCACCTTTACATCAGCAATAATGGCCGGCCCAACACCATTATTTACAATTGAATATTTATACTGAAACCCATGGATATCCTCATGGGTCAAGTCATCCAAGTGAGGTTTCACCATAAGCCTATTGTGTTTTTTGGTTAGACTGTTTTGCCTGTATGTGAACCATAACGCGATGAAAGCTGGAACTGCAGACATAATTGGTATAAACCAATCCGACCAGTCTTTTTGAGCTTGAATCCCATAAAATATGTAATCAATAGATTGAGACATTAACCGCCCCTGACGTCGTATATACCACTGAATTTTTTATGATTGCTGCTGCGATGATTAGTGCGTCGCATCTGGGTTTTTAGACTCCTTTACTGCTGATTCTGGCCGAAAGATGACCCGATCCGAGCGTCCGCTTTTCGCCTAATTTCCTTAGCGGGAAGAAGCTCGGGGGGGATGGTAAAGCCCAACGCTGAAACCTTGCCGGGACCAATCTGCTATAAATAACTGATCCGATAAAGCACTTTTCTACTAACGAAGGGCAAAGGGAAGGTCGCGGTGCAGCCGAGCTGTTAGCTCGTGATCTGGAAATTTTTTCACAGCTGTTTTCCACACCCGGCTTGCTGCTTTAAATTCTCCGGCGTTCCAATGCACACCGCCCATGTTGAACCACGCTAGCTCGTAGTTAGAGTTCAGCTTAGTGACCTTCTTATAAGCAGCAATCGAATCGCGCACGCGCCCCAGTTTCTCGTAAGCTACTGCGAGCTGGAACCAACTCATATCGTCCGGCTGGATCTCCTCGGCCTGGGACAGCAAAATTGGCAGGCTCTCCTCGGGTCGATTTAGGAAGTTCAGTGCAGTGCCTAAGCAATAGCCGTAGTGCCCGCCGACAAGATTATACGCGACCCGAAAGCAGCTCTCTGCTTCCTTCCAATTATCTTCTTCCTGCGCCCAATGCCCCAAGCGATCCCATAAATAAGCGGCTGAATCGCCTTCTACATACTGGATACTTGCCTCGAACTCAGTCTTGAACGCGGTATAGGTCATGTCCACGCCCCCCCCCTCCGAACGCAGGTACAATCTGATTAGAAGCTGCTCCCGTACACCGCTAGGACAGTTCGGATACGCCTTCAAATATCGATCCCAGAACGGAATGCTTAGCTTCGCATTCTCTGGCGAGGTGCGCCCAAAGCTGGTGACTTGCTGACCACACCATGGCCAGATCCAGGCTTCCTCCCCCGCATCACTCAGCAACACATTGATCTCTCGAAACGCTGCCATCCCGTCACCGAGATTGAAAAGGACGTTTATTCGCCACCCCGAAATGGACGATCGTTTTCCTAGCGTATGCTCGGAAAAAACCACCTGATCTAAATGTTTCAACGCCTCTCCATACTCACCCTTTCGGTGACAATAAAGTCCTAGGGCGTAGTGCGCTTCTGGAAGTTGGGAATTGTGGCGCAAGGCCTCGCGGAAGGATGCGACTGCACGCTCTCCGTCGCCTAATTTCTCGTAGCTGGAACCGAGGTTCTTGTAGCATTCCGCCAGCAATATGATGCTGTTGTCGTCAGTCAGATGCCTAAGAGTGGCCTCATATGCCTTAACGGCTTCACCTTCACGTCCAAGCGCCGAGAAACCGTTGCCAATTGAGTAGTGGAGGTGTCCAACATCAAAGCGACCAGTGTCGAGCTTGGACGTGAGATAGGAAATGCTATCCTCAATGCGTGCGGCCTTAACTTGAATGCCAGCCATGCCGAGATTGATCTCCGCCATATAGCAAAAAATCATCGCATCATCGTCGCGAGGTAGGACGGAGGCGAACCTCTCAAACGCGGAACTAATAACGCCATCCGCGCCACTGTCATATAAGCTGGAAAGAATCGCAGCAGCCTGTGCTTCGTTTTCCGGGACATGCAAATCCGGGCGGACAGCTTTTACGATACCGGGCAGATCTTCAGGACGAGCGGTTATTTGTGCGACCCGCGTGTCCCGCGATGATGCAGCGCCGGATCTCGCCAAAGCTGCCAAGGACTTTAGGCGTGCGCGAGTAAGGAGTTCCGTGAAGTTCACGGTTAGCGTTTGCTGCTGAGTCCAACTCTGCCCACTATGTTCGTACCGCCGTATCACAGCGTCGGCGGAGCAGTACCAAAGTGTGCCGGTCGGAACGTGATAGCAGGCGAAGAAGGAATGTGGCTGCGCCAGCAGGTAATTAAGATTGGATCGCCGTATCTCGACACTTACCGACCCGTCTGCATTTACGTCCCCTTCCGTTCCCTTCAATTGAACGTGGATTCTGACGTTGGTCGCACTTTCGCGTTCGATAACTTCGATCTGGCAATCGGTTCCATAATCCTTGCGATCCGGTGCCTGGAGGACAAAGTCTTCAGAGTTCGATAGCAGATTCTGGAACGCAGCTTCGGCCTTGCTTTCCGTTGCATGGTTTCTGTGACGCGTTGGTAGATCGTCGAGGTGATCCATCTTCTATCTTCCAGGCACTGAGCACTGACTCGTAGTACTTCTCCGCAGATAGTAGCAGGACTTGTGACAACGATTGGTAAGCCAATATCGAGACTATCTGCAACAACAGTGCTGTCGGTCGACACAGAGCAACACGCGCTATGTGCCGCTCAACTCTTGAAGCTCCTGATAGGTAGCGAGGCATCTTCGGTTTTTCAGTCTGAACCGCCCCCGGCTTCCTGGGCACTCTGTAAGCTCAACAGAGGCGATACTATCAAAAGAGATAGATTTGCTAAGTTCTTGATCGTTGTGCTCTCTTAGCTAAATTCCTTCGTGCTTACGCGGTGCTCTCTCTACCGCGAACATTGTCCATAGGCTCTCCTTGGATTGATTCCGCGAACAAAAACCATGGCACACGATTCGGGAAGAGTAGCGCTGAACATAGTGCCCCAATTCTCGTCGTGGGGCTGTTGAGCGACCCGCTCTGTATGATCTGCGGCATGCACACAGTTCCCCAGCGGTCGAGGAAATTTTCCACTGTCCAGACCTTATGGCCGATCTGAAAAACATGGTTGATGCCATCGGAAATGCACGGCTGGCTGAAGTCCAAATAGTCACTCGGGATGAAGATATTGAGATAGGCGTGATCCAGCTTGTCCAGGTTCACATCGACCTCGTCCCGAAGAGAGTGGCGCACGCTGGAAAGCATGACGAGAGCAAGCGTTTCTGAGGGAGAACCGCTCAGGCGCTCGAGGGATTTCTGGTCTTGCTGAGCGCGCGCAACTAGGTACGCATACACATCCTCCGCGTCCAGATCAGCCTTGGCCAATCCACCGCCATTTTCGATCAGGGCGTTGTACAGGGTGCTCACGACAAGCTCCCCCATACCATTCATTTCTCCGTCGTCAATAGCAGTTAGAAACGCGGCCCAGAATGGCGCCTCTGCCTCACTCATGCCTGCACACGCGGAGGCATAGTGTTCCATCAGGTGGCGGCTGATTTCACTCAGCAGTTGCCTCAAGATATTGGTGTCGAGCCCCACGTCGCGGGCGATATGGAGCGCAGCTCCTCCCCAACCAAGAATTCTCGTAATCCGTTGGCGAAGGTAGAACAAATCCGGGATGCCATGACGACAGAGCGACATGGGATTTTTTTGAAGCGCAACGGCAATTTCCCGCAAGAGGCGATGGCTTTCGTCAACGATTTCGTGAGCAAGGCCCCAGATACATCTCGCCGAGTTTTCGTCTTGCTGAGATGAGGCTAGCAGTAGCGAAACGCAGGTAGCAGAGAGCTCAATGGGAGCGAACGAGTTCGTCTGGCGTTTTGCATTCTTTTCCAAGGACCGCCAGATGCCTTCTACGAAAATACCAGCAGCTCCTGGGATGTTTTCCAGGCGCTGCACGAACTGGGACAGAATAGGGAAAAGCTTCTCTGGGTTCAGCTCGGTTTCTGGTGCGAACATCAGGGTGTAAAGGGCTGCTGAATGTTCGCTGATGGCACGTCCAGCGGGTGACGATGGAGATATACCCGTCATAGAGAGTAATGATGACGCGGAGGTCTCGCTTGCATGCGGGTTACCAAAGATCGGCATGTATCCGTAGAGGTTCACTCCCCACACTGAGGGCATCTGCTCACCGGAGGTAATCTTATCGACGTGCTGCGCGGCGGGTCGACCAATGTCCACAAGGTCTAGATATTTTCCTCTAGAACCTGTATCGATCTCCCCCCTTAAAACCTTGAGGATCGCGCCAGTCCCATATCCCCCCGAATTGTCTTCGGAAGCGAACTGATCCGAGGCAGAGGACACGAAGAACGAGACGCCGAAGGTCTTCGCTTTTCCGATAACCTCAGGCCTCAACAAGCTATTCATGTTCGAGATCATCCCACCAGCGTTGCAGGCATCAATAATAACGTTGCAATGGGCTGCTTTCAGCTCGTTGAGGTACTCGAAGAGATGACTCAGGGCAAAACCGGTCGTCGAAAGTCGATCCGCTCGGCTGTCACTCAAGCAAAGGAAGTAGCTACCGTTCGCTTCACCACCATGGCCCGCGAAGAAGATAGTGAGGCTCTCGATTTCGTTATATTGATCCTGGAGATTAAGCAGGGCTGAGATCAGTTGATCTTTAGTGGGGGATGCCAATAGCTGCGCGTCCTCCGGACGGATGCAGCTCAGATCGCCAGACGTCAGCTCCCCATAAATCGAGGACGCATCCAGCTCGGCTCCGCCGAGTTTTTGCATGTGCTGATAGTCATCACAACCAATACTCAACAGTACCCTGGCGGACATCATGCTTCTCCCTTGCGAAACTTTGCTTTGCGAGCTGCTTCCCTTTCCATCGCTTTAGCCGATTTCAGCCGCGTAATCGCGTCGGCTTTTGCCTGATGCTCTGGCGAGTGTAACGAGGCGTCATTCTTGATGCGTTCGGCCATCACTCTTCCAACCCTGAGCTCAGGAAGGTTTACATTACCATCCCGATCCACCGAGAGTTCGATACCCTCGAGTGCCTTGAGAAATTGCTCACCGAGGGTGCCAGCTTCCTCCACTACGTTGCCATGCTCCTCACAGGTGTCCGATATCACTTGGTAGAAGGACTGCGCAAAGCTATTTGCCATGCTGTTCACTATTTCCGTTAGCGACTGCTCGATGTAGTCCAATCGCCCTAGAACGATTTCGTTAATATCAAAGGTCATTTCGTGTTGGTGGGTTTTTACCTGATCAACTCGATCAGGGTCATAGCTATGATGAGATTGCCAAGCCCCGCCGTGGCTGAAAATTTGGACGTTGTGACTTGACACATAGCTCTCTTGAGCAAGGCGAAATCTCTCTCCGACTATCTGCATGAAGGCACTCGTGACGCCTCTGGCCTCGGTGTCAAAAGGAAACGGGTGCTTATCTCTCATCAATGCTTCCTCATAGTCGTACAGTCGCCTGCCTGGTGTAGATAGCCATTCTAGAGCTGCTGTATACCATGGGTAAAACCTCCAAAGCAGGGCTAGTAGATAAAGAAGGAGCGCATCTGGGTTGCACCTTTCGAGTCGTCCCGAGAGCCGGCTATATAGGATGATTTGAGGGGGAGAGAATTGACGGTAAAAGTCGGGGCAGGAGGCTTTTGACACAACTACAATATCGGCCCGTTTTTGGCCGAATGCAGCCTAAGCTCGAACCCAGAGTTGCTGGAGCGTTGTAACACGCATTACATCTGTAACACGCAGCGAAAGTGAACCACGACCAATGTGTAACAGCATCTAAACCCAATAAATTCAATAGCTTTTTGTAATTCGTAACACCCGTAACACCCGTAACACGAATTTCTGAACAAACTCCCCCACACCCCATGAGTAGCGACGCCCTCAGCGGAAACACCGCCTCGACTTTGAGTTCGGGGGACACTTCCGAGCATGTCTCGGTTCGATGATCGAAGTGCTACTAGCAAACACGGGCCGGGGCCCCCTGGGGTTATCTAGTGGATACGGGGTCGGAAACCCGCGGGACTGTGTTAGCGAAAAGGTGTCCAGCTTAGTGAACAGGTGAACCGGGTGAACTCACAGTTCACCAGTGCAATCGCACAAGGTTACGAGAAGTGGCCGGGGACCCTGAGAATTTCTGAAGGACACGGGGAACAAAACCCGCGCGATCTTGGTAGTGGCTGATTTTTCTACATTGGTTGACAGGTTGACTCGGTTGACGGCTCGGTGTGTGGATAATCAGCAACACAAAGGGTCATCATTACCGATGCGGTAACGATGACCCTTTTTCAACCGAATTCTTTCAATTTCAATGACTGAAATTTCAGTAACTTTGGAAACCTCCCACTAACTCAGTCACGCGGGTTTCCGACCCCGTGCGGAACGAAAACCCTCAGGGGCCCCCGCATGATTTACCCTAGATTGAAGAAACGCGACTCAGGAATGCCACATGTTTTGGAAGAGTGATAAGAGAATTCAGGTAGAGATGGTGACACCGGTGATGATCACCTCGGCCAACTGCCCAAGCTTTCAGCAGAGCGGTACACCCGCTGCAGTTGTACAGACTGTGGACAAAGATTTCGCATTTAAGCTGGTGGCCGGCTTCGCGATTCTCCTCCAGACAGCTTTGACCGTTTACGGGTATCTGGAGCTCTCAGCGTTCTATGAGCAATTCGGAATCTACACCAGCGAGCTTGAGCTCGGCACATCAACAATCTTGAGCGCGGGCTATAGCTACAGTTTCTCAAGCATTATGAATTCAGTTGACGACGTCCCGTATCTAGGTCCAGTTGTGCCTGTTTTCATCTTTTTTATCATCGCTCTTGCATTCGTTACGATGCTGATGAGTGGTGTGAAGAAGATGGCTGACAACCTCTCGATGGCGCTGGTTGGGGCGGTTCTTCTTTTGACACTATTCATAGCTCCAGTTTTGGGTGTTATGCACGGCCTGGAACGCGGAAAGGTTGGACTTCAATCAAATACAGGATTGGATTGGAGCAGAGGCGTCAACAAGGAGTACACCATTGTCACGAAGGAAAAGCAGCGCCTCACTGGCAAACTGGTGGTGTCAGATGCAAAAAGTACGTTTCTACTAGTCGGTACCACCGTCTACAAGATTGATAACAAAACCAATCGGGTGGTGCGTGAGAACGTACTAACGCCAAAGACTGCAAGCTCGAACTGATCCTCAGGCTGCCTCGCTGAGGGAGTCGCTGCAACACGGGGTTAGGGGATGCACTTCAAAAACCATGTTACGGGTGTTACCCATGTTACGAGGACCGTTAAGCACCTGATTTTAAATGGTTTTATAGGCGTTACACGTTCGTACTGTGCTCTCGAAAGGAGGTGTTACATGATCAATAAGTGTTACACCTCAGCATAGCGGGCATTGAGCTCAAAGCTCACGACCTTCGTGACGTATCCAGTGCTGCCAGCCAACAGCAATCTTCTCCCTCGCTGGCGGAGGCGCCGCTACAGGGGCAAGGGGATCCGTATCAGGGCCGACCAATTGACTATGAAATGCACAAGCCGGTCCCGGAGTCGCCCAATGCTCACTTAGCAGCCAAGCATGAAGTGCTCGACCTCCACCGCGCTACACGCTTGTGAGCTCCCCCCCCCTGATTACCAGTAGTTGAAGGGAATGCTGGAAGCAGTTACAAGATTTGGTGAGTAACCGAGGGACTGGAAAAAAGCTTCCGCTGATTTCACCGCCCTAGCTTGGTTGGGATTTGGTCCAACGATCAGACTGCGTACCACATCTCGATTCGCCTTAATAACATCTAGGGCTATGTGAGGAATCAAATAGGACGGGCCAGCGCGGAAGGAAATAGCCTTCGTATCAGGCTCATTTACGATAATTCGCCACTCTGCCTCCTCTTCGAACCCGGCATTTTTAAATCGGGGAGCCAGCTCAAGAAGCGACTCGCATATCAAGGCTATTGCCCCGGATGCTTGATTGGCGCCTTCTCCTTCTAAATGCTCATGAAAAGCGACCATATATTCCATCTTGTCTTTATTTGGCAGGCCGTGAAACTGCTCCGGTGTGACCTCCATTGCTGGGAATAGAGCCATTGCGGTGGTAACGATACCGGTCACCTCAGCCTGCTGATCGTCGTGGCCATAAACGCATTTTTCAAGTCGATACCCTCGAGAGTCGCAATATTGCTGGAGGATGTTTCGATCAAACCCGAGGCAGTATCCGCTTCCGCCAGGACAATATCCTCGCCACTGACTCAAAAGATCTGGCTTTTCGCTGAAGGACGAAACGTAGAGCCCTTCCCCCCTCAATTTTCCCACGTGCCTATGCAGCATCGCGCCAAATTGCTCGAAGTAGTCGTGGTCGAAAAAGTAGTTAGCGATCGATTTCGCGAAAGTAAGGGCATGAACGAATTCGGTAGGATCATTCAAAAAATGCGCGTTGGTCGACCAAATGGCTTTTGAGGAGAAGATCCCAAGCAATCCGTGCTGGTTCGTATAGTGGTAGAGAAGGCTCAATTGAGGCTGTACTCCGGAAGTGCAGCAACCTTCCTCCTACCGCTGCTGTCACCCTGCTGTCACGAACGTTTGGCCAGGCAGGGATGATCGGCTGGAGGCCTTGAATTATATGGTGTCCCAGGGCAGGTTCGAACTGCCAACCTTCCCCTTAGGAGGGGGATGCTCTATCCAATTGAGCTACTGAGACACTGAGTTGTCACGGCCGGATGCGGCGCGACGGACGGCGAGCATGTTAACGGCCAGCCCTCTATTTGTCATGTCGTCCGTGGGCTTTTTAAGTGTAGGCAGGCGCCCTGCAACCTTGCGGGATGATTTACCGTGCAATTTGCACTGCCGCAAAAAGCCATCATTGCAGAATGCAACCTGAGCCTGCTGAAAAACCCTTCCAAATGCTTGTTTTTAAAGGACTTAACAGCGGTTAGACTGTTGGCACGACGGCTGCTTTGTCTGTTCACATAACAGAACAAACGGAGTCCGCCCCATGAACAGCACTCTCCTGCTTGCAAACGCAATCGCTCTCGCGGTTTTGGTTGGCTTTCATTTTGTTCCCGAGAGTGCTGAACCGGTGGCTCAGCGTATGCCGCATTACTTGCAGGTGCAGAAAGCACCGCAGTGGGCGGTGTTGAGCGATCAGAGCGACTTCGCGGCGCAGGCAGTCAATGAGCCTGAGCAAGCACTGCCGGCGCGCGACACCGAACGTCTGGTTTTTTGAAATATCTTCAGGAGTACAGCATGTCCAAATCAGCCGCAGGATTTCTGATCCTCGCCTTATTGAGTGGCGTCGTGCATTTTTCGCTGTTCGAGGAAACCGAAATCACCCTGCCCCTGGTCGGCTGCGGCGTGTTTGCGGTGTTGTTCGCACTGGCGCTGGTCGCCGGACGCAGGATCAAGTTCGATCCGGTGTTGCGTTGAGCCGGATCAAGTCCAGTAATTGATTGACGGCATCCACCAGAGCACCTGAATTGTCGATCAGATGAACAGGCAGATCGCTGGTTCGCCGGTCCTTGAATAACGCGTTACGCGCAAGCCGCGCATCGATCTGCTCAAAGGTCTCTCGACCGCGCCGCACCAGGCGCTCACGCAATACTTCATCCTTCACCGTCAGCAGCACCGGGATCAGCGTCGGATAGTGTGTCAGCGCGTCACGCAGGTTGGCGCGAGAGCCATTCACCAGCACATGACGACCGGCGCGCAACCATTCGTCCATTTCTATCGGGATGCCATACGCAAGGCCGTTGGCGTGCCAGGCGAGGGCAAAATCGCCGTCACGCTCGCGCTGATCGAACTCTTGCGGCGTGACGCCGACGGCGTCTTCACCCACCGACTCCGCTGATCGGGTAATCACCCGGCGAATGATTTCGCAGTTCATTGCCCGTAGCGGCTCACGCGCCGCTTCGATCAGGCTGTCCTTGCCCGATCCGGAAGGCCCCATCAGATAAATAAGCCTGCCATCCATCCTGAAAACACCCTCCGGAACGTGTCTGCCCCTAGTAAATCGGCAAATTGCCACTATCCTGTACAGGTAAGGAAACAAGGATAGAAAGCCGCATAGCATGCACGTTCTGAAGCCTTCGGGCATCAACTGATGTGCATCAGGAAGCGGTCATTGATGCGGGCCAAGGCAAAGTTTTCCAACCAGTCCGCATTTCTGATAATTGGTGCTGGCATTACGCCTTTACCCAGCTCAATATTTGTCACAGAATTGACGCCAATGATCTGGCAATTTTGAGGCATGATGCGGGCCTCTTAACAATTCAGGTTGAACCATTTGGCGCGGATGCTTGTCCTACCACACATCCTGCGGCCAATTCCGAGAACCGCTCCCCTGAACTAACCGGTTAAATATATGCGCCCATTGAAACAGGCAATTTATTCCAGCCGTACGGCTGACAAGTTCGTCGTACGTCTGCCAGACGGGATGCGTGAACGCATTGCCGAGGTGGCTCGCAATCATCATCGCAGCATGAACTCCGAAATCATTGCACGCCTTGAGCAGAGTCTTATTCAGGAAGGTGCACTGGGCGAAGAGCTGAGCATGCGCCTGGACAGCCCGGAGCTTTCGCTGCACGAGCGTGAACTGCTGCAACGCTTCCGTCAGCTGTCTCACCGCCAACAGAACGCTCTGGTGTCGCTGATCGCTCACGACGCTGAGATGGCCGCAGACGCGTCCTGAGCCATACCGAACATCTCAAGCCAGCATAAGTGCTGGCTTTTTTTTGCCTGCGATTTGACGCGTTAGTCGCCTGACATACATTCGTGGTGAGGGGATTTATCCTCGATGGACTGCGAAGCGGCCCCAAAAAGAGGGACTGCTGCGCAGTCCATCGAGGATAAATCCTCTCGCCACAGGTTACTAATCACCCATCAACAGGCACAAAAAAGCCCGCCATTTGGGCGGGCCTTTTCTTTGCAGCCGGTTAGAGCAGGAAGATTGTCGCCAGCCCCAGGAAGATGAAGAAGCCACCGCTGTCGGTCATGGCGGTGATCATCACACTGGCGCCCATCGCTGGATCGCGCCCCATCTTCGCCAGGGTCATCGGAATCAGCACCCCCATCAGCGCCGCGAGCAACAGGTTGAGCGTCATCGCAGCGGTCATCACCACCCCCAACGACCAACTGCCGTAGAGCAGATAGGCAACCACACCGATCACCCCGCCCCAGACCAGACCGTTGATCAACCCAACCGCCAGCTCCTTGCGCATCAGGCGCGACGTGTTGCCCGTACTGACCTGGTCAAGCGCCATGGCGCGCACGATCATGGTGATCGTCTGGTTACCGGAGTTGCCGCCGATACCCGCCACGATCGGCATCAGCGCCGCGAGCGCTACCAGCTTCTCGATCGAACCTTCGAAAAGACCGATCACCCGCGATGCGACGAACGCCGTGATCAGGTTGATGGCCAGCCACGCCCAACGGTTGCGCAGGGATTTCCAGACCGAGGCGAAGATATCTTCCTCTTCGCGCAGACCGGCCATGTTGAGGACTTCGCTTTCGCTCTCCTCACGAATCAGGTCAACCATTTCGTCGATGGTCAGACGGCCAATCAGCTTGCCGTTCTTGTCGACCACCGGGGCCGAGATCAAGTCATAACGTTCGAACGCTTGAGCGGCGTCGTAGGCGTCTTCGTCCGGGTGGAAACTCACCGGATCGCTGGCCATGACTTCAGAAACCTGTTTCTCCGGATCATTGACCAGCAAACGCTTGATCGGCAGCACACCCTTGAGCACACCGTCGTAATCGACCACGAACAGCTTGTCGGTATGACCGGGAAGCTCTTTGAGACGGCGCAGATAACGCAACACCACTTCGAGGCTGACATCCTCACGGATGGTCACCATTTCGAAGTCCATCAGCGCGCCGACCTGTTCGTCGTCATAGGACAGGGCCGAACGCACCCGTTCGCGCTGCTGGTTATCCAGGCTCTCCATCAGCTCATGGACGACGTCTCGCGGCAGCTCGGAAGCCAGGTCAGCAAGTTCGTCGGCATCCATGTCCTTGGCCGCAGCCAGGAGCTCGTGATCGTCCATGTCGGCGATCAGCGTTTCTCGAACGGAATCGGATACTTCGAGCAGAATGTCGCCGTCGCGATCGGCCTTGACCAGTTGCCAGAGCGTCAGACGATCGTCCAGCGGCAAGGCTTCGAGAATGTAAGCGACGTCGGCGGAGTGCAAATCATCGAGCTTGCGTTGCAACTCGACGAGATTTTGCCGGTGAACCAGGTTTTCGACCCGGTCGTGATGCGGACCTTCCTGACGATGAGTCAGGTCTTCAACGACACGCTGGCGCTGCAGCAGCTCGACGACCTGAGCCAGGCGATCCTGCAGGCTTTCCTGTGTTTTCTTTACTTCGATTTCGGACATAGGCGAACTCCACTCCCAGCAGCGGGGCACGCCGGAAGGATCAATCAGTCAATTCATGATTGGTAAAACGCGGTACTGAGTAACTACTGGGTAAGTCCATGGAGGTTTTCCATAAGCCCCGGCGGGGCTGACGGGCGCAATGATACACCGCCTGACGGTTTTAAACGTTAAAAAATCACGGTCGAAACAAGCGCTTGCGAAACAAACCTGAGCGCCGTCCTGATCCTTGCAAATGCGACGACTCATCCTGAAAAGAAAACACACCGGCGACAAAAAATGTAGCGACTACCCTTGAGCGTAGATCGTCATGGAGGACGCCGAATGCCATCGAAAACTTCTATTTTTGTCCTGACCAGCCTGCTCTGCCTGCCGCCCGCCGGGGCCGCCACCACGCTTCATCGTTGCGAAGCCGTCGACGGCAGTGTCACCTTCACCAGCATGAGCTGCGCCAACGGCGAGCAGCGATCCGTGCAGGAAGTTCACCCCTACTTGCCAGGCTCGGTCATCGCGGTGATACCCGAACACGACCACGAAGAAACATCCGGTATGAAAAACAGAAGACGCGAACCCGGCGTTGTCGGCACGGCAGTAGATCAATGCGGCAATCTGATCAGCGCCAGGCAACGTCGTGAAGCAATCATCAATCAACGCGTGATTGCCGGCATGAGCCAAGAGGATGTTGAAAGCGCACTGGGCAAACCGGACAAGGTGAATGTCCGGACTTCGACAACCAGCTATCGCTATGACCTCAAGCGAGGCCGCAGTGCTCAAGTCGATTTCGATGAGAGGGGATGCGTGAAAGGAAAAGCCAAATCCCGGACAGCAAAAAGCCCGCGTTAAACGCGGGCTTTTCGGTATATGGTGCACTCGACAGGATTCGAACCTGTGACCGCTCGGTTCGTAGCCGAGTACTCTATCCAGCTGAGCTACGAGTGCATTTTGTGTTTTTAGACCAGACCACAACTGGTTGAAGCCAAGTTATTTACATCGCTGCAACTAACTCTTAAATGGTGCACTCGACAGGATTCGAACCTGTGACCGCTCGGTTCGTAGCCGAGTACTCTATCCAGCTGAGCTACGAGTGCATTTGTGTTTGTTAGACCAGATCACACCTGGTTGAAGCCGAGTCATTTACATTGCTGCAACTGACTCTTAAATGGTGCACTCGACAGGATTCGAACCTGTGACCGCTCGGTTCGTAGCCGAGTACTCTATCCAGCTGAGCTACGAGTGCATTTGTTGCGCCGCATTATAGCCCGTTTAATCTCTATTCCAACCACTTTTTCTAGTAATTTCAACAACTTACCGAAAAAGCCAGATTACAACGTACTAAGCAAATAATGGCGGAGAACGGGGGATTCGAACCCCCGACACCCTTTTGAGGTGTACTCCCTTAGCAGGGGAGCGCCTTCGGCCACTCGGCCAGCTCTCCGCAACACGGGGCGTATATTAACCACCTTCTTCCCCGTTTGCAAACATAAAAAACGATAAAAATTAATGGCTTGGTTCTTCGTCCTTCTCTTTCTTTATACGCAGGTAAATTTCCTCACGGTGCACGGCTACCTCTTTCGGGGCGTTGACGCCGATACGCACTTGATTTCCTTTGACGCCGAGCACGGTCACGGTGATTTCGCCATCACCGATAATCAGGCTTTCTGCGCACCGACGAGTCAGAATCAGCATACCTCTCTCCTCACGCAATTCTTCAGGGACAACAGTCTGCAAAAAAAAGGCACCCGACCTACAACCGGAGCGATCGTAGCCCTACATGCCTGAGTATTGACCAGCGCGAGCAAAAGAACAGATCAGGGGCTCGCGCCATTCAAAAATAAAGGGCGCGGTCAGACCGCGCCCTTCATGTAAACGGAATTACTCGCCCTGACGGGCTGGAGCATCCAGTTCGAAAGCCGTGTGCAGAGCGCGCACGGCCAATTCCAGGTACTTCTCTTCGATCACCACGGAAACCTTGATTTCCGACGTCGAGATCATCTGGATGTTGATGCTTTCTTTCGCCAGGGATTCGAACATGCGGCTGGCCACGCCTGCGTGGGAGCGCATGCCGACGCCGACGATCGAGACCTTGGCAATCTTGGTGTCGCCTACGACTTCACGGGCACCGATCTCGCGAGCGGTGTTTTCCAGCACGGTCTGTGCGCCCTGGTAGTCGTTGCGGTGCACGGTGAAGGTGAAGTCGGTGGTGTTATCGTGCGCGACGTTCTGCACGATCATGTCGACTTCGATGTTCGCGGCACTGATCGGGCCGAGAATCTTGAACGCCACGCCCGGGGTGTCTGGCACGCCACGGATGGTCAGCTTGGCTTCATCGCGGTTGAAAGCGATGCCGGAAATGATCGGCTGTTCCATGGTTTCCTCTTCATCAATAGTAATGAGGGTGCCCGGACCCTCCTTGAAGCTGTGCAGTACGCGCAGCGGAACGTTGTACTTGCCGGCGAATTCCACCGCACGGATCTGCAGCACCTTGGAACCAAGGCTGGCCATTTCCAGCATCTCTTCGAAGGTGATCTTGTCCAGACGCTGAGCGACCGGCACCACACGCGGGTCGGTGGTGTAGACACCATCGACGTCGGTGTAGATCTGGCACTCATCGGCCTTCAATGCAGCCGCCAGTGCCACGCCGGTGGTGTCGGAACCGCCACGACCGAGGGTGGTGATGTTGCCGTGCTCGTCGACGCCCTGGAAACCGGCGACAACAACAACGCGACCCGCCTTCAGATCACCACGAATTTTCTGGTCATCAATCTGCAAGATACGCGCTTTATTGTGCGCACTGTCCGTCAGAATCCGCACCTGATTACCGGTGTACGACACCGCCGGCACACCGCGCTTGATCAGCGCCATCGCCAGCAGGGCAATCGTCACCTGCTCACCGGTGGAAACGATCACGTCCAGTTCACGCGGAACCGGTTGAGTGTCGCCACTGATTTGCTTGGCCAGATCGATCAGACGGTTGGTTTCGCCGCTCATTGCAGACAGCACAACCACCAGGTCATCGCCGGCATCGCGGAATTTCTTAACCTTGTCGGCGACCTGCTCGATTCTCTCGACAGTGCCGACCGAGGTGCCTCCAAATTTCTGTACGATCAAAGCCATTTCAAAGCCGCCTCTGCCCATGAAGGGCGCCCAATAATCACTCGAACAGCCGCCAGGCCCGCCACTAGACTGCGGGCCGGACGGACTGCCTTATAAACCCTGCTCGACGAATGGAACGGTCAGCGCCAATGCGCCATCCAGTGCGCCGGCGTCGACACCGCCGCCCTGCGCCATGTCCGGACGACCACCGCCCTTCCCGCCCACTGCCGCAGCAGCCTGTTTCATCAAATCACCGGCTTTGAGTTGGCCAGTCAGGTCCTTGGTTACACCAGCAACCAGTACGACCTTTTCCTCATGGACACTGCCGAGCAGGATCACTGCGCGGCCGAGTTTGTTTTTCAGCTGATCGACCAGCGCCAGCAGCGCCTTGCCGTCCTGACCATCCAGACGTGCGGCCAGAACCTTCACATCCTTGACGTCCACTGCCGAGTTCGACAGATCGTCGCCCGCGGCACTGGCAGCCTTGGCTTGCAACTGCTCGAGTTGCTTTTCCAGCGCGCGGTTGCGCTCCAGCACGGCCGACAGCTTGTCGATCAGGTTGTCGCGGCTGCCCTTGACCAGGTTGGCCGCTTCCTTGAGTTGTTCTTCTGCCGCGTTCAAGTAGGCCAGTGCCGCAGCACCGGTGACTGCCTCGATACGACGCACGCCCGATGCCACACCGCCTTCGCTGATGATTTTCAGCAGGCCGATGTCGCCGGTACGGTTGGCGTGGATACCGCCGCACAGTTCGACGGAGAAATCGCCACCCATGCTCAGCACGCGCACGTTGTCGCCGTATTTCTCGCCGAACAGCGCCATCGCGCCTTTCTGCTTGGCGGTTTCGATGTCGGTTTCTTCTGTTTCAACGGCGGAATTCTTGCGAATCTCGGCGTTGACGATGTCTTCCAGCGCCTTGATTTGCTCTGGCTTGATCGCTTCAAAGTGGCTGAAGTCGAAGCGCAGACGCTGGCTATCAACCAACGAACCTTTCTGTTGCACGTGCTCGCCCAAGACCTGACGCAGCGCGGCGTGCAGCAAGTGAGTGGCGGAGTGGTTGAGCGAAGTCGCGTGACGCACTTCGGCATCGACGTGGGTTTCAACCGGTGCGCCGATGGTCAGGCTGCCCGAATCCAGCACACCGTGGTGCAGGAATGCGCCGCCGGTCTTGGTGGTGTCGCGAACGTCGAAACGTGCGCTACCAGCCTGCAGGAAACCACAGTCGCCGATCTGACCGCCGGACTCAGCGTAGAACGGCGTCTGATTCAGAACGATCACCGCCTCTTCGCCTTCATTCAAGACGTCGACCGACTGGCCATCTTTATAGATGGCGACAATTTTTGCCGAACCGCTGGTGTCTTTGTAACCGGTGAACTCGGTGGCCACATCAACCTTGACCAGGGTGTTGTAGTCCAGGCCGAACGAGCTGGCCGAACGCGCACGAACACGCTGGGCTTCCATTTCACGCTCGAAGCCGACTTCGTCGACCGTCAGGCCGCGCTCACGAGCGATGTCAGCCGTCAGGTCCATCGGGAAACCGTAGGTGTCGTAGAGTTTGAACACCACGTCGCCCGGCACCACGGTGCCTTTGAGTTCCAGCAGGTCCTGCTCGAGAATCTTCAGGCCGTGCTCCAGAGTCTTGGAGAACTGCTCTTCTTCGGCCTTGAGTACGCGCTCGATGTTGCTCTGCTGCTTCTTCAGCTCCGGGAAGGCTTCGCCCATCTCGGCGACCAGCGCAGCCACGATCTTGTAGAAGAAGCTGCCAGTGGCGCCCAGCTTGTTGCCGTGACGGCAGGCACGACGAATGATCCGGCGCAGCACGTAGCCGCGGCCTTCGTTGGACGGCAACACGCCGTCGGCAATCAGGAAGCCGCACGAACGGATGTGGTCGGACACCACTTTCAGCGACGACTGATCGCCATTTTCGCAACCGATGGCTTCAGCCGAGGCTTTCAGCAGGTTCTTGAACAGGTCGATGTCATAGTTGGAATTGACGTGCTGCATCACCGCACTGATCCGCTCCAGGCCCATGCCGGTGTCGACCGACGGCGCTGGCAACGGATGCAACACGCCGTCGGCGGTGCGGTTGAACTGCATGAACACGTTGTTCCAGATTTCGATGTAACGGTCGCCGTCTTCTTCCGGCGAGCCCGGTGGGCCGCCCCAGATGTGGTCGCCGTGATCGTAGAAAATCTCGGTGCATGGGCCGCACGGGCCGGTATCGCCCATGGTCCAGAAGTTGTCGGACGCGTAAGGCGCGCCTTTGTTGTCGCCGATGCGGATCATGCGCTCGACCGGCACGCCGATCTCTTTGGTCCAGATGTCATACGCTTCGTCGTCGGAGGCGTAGACGGTGACCCAGAGTTTTTCCTTCGGCAGTTTCAGAACGCCGGTCAGGAAGGTCCAGGCGAAGGTAATCGCGTCGTGCTTGAAATAGTCACCGAAGCTGAAGTTACCGAGCATTTCAAAGAATGTGTGGTGACGAGCGGTATAACCGACGTTTTCCAGGTCGCTGTTCTTGCCACCGGCGCGCACGCACTTCTGGCTGCTGGTTGCGCGGGTGTACGCGCGCTTTTCCTGGCCCAGGAAGCAGTCCTTGAACTGGTTCATCCCCGCGTTGGTGAACAGCAGGGTTGGGTCGTTGCCCGGAATCAAAGAGCTGGAGGCTACACGGGTGTGGCCTTGCTCTTCGAAGAAGCGAAGGAAGGCTTCACGGATTTCTGCGCTTTTCATTAGGTTCTTCCACGGAGGCTGCGGCCAAAGGCCTGTTCGAAACGTCAACAGACGAAGCGACGGCAAAGGGCCGCATTATATCGGCCCTGCGCGCGGGGTACAGCGTGTTTATACGATAGAAACGGTCAATTGGACGGCTAACGCTGTCACTTGCGCGAAAACTCGACGAATGTCGCGATCACTTGCTCGATTTGCGAGCGATTGACGTCCATGTGCGTGACCATGCGCAGACGTGCGGCGGCGCTCAATTTGATCCCGCGTCCGGCGGCAAACGCCTTGATCGCTTCGGCTTTATCGCCCATCTGCACGTAGACCATGTTGGTCTGCACGGGCTCGACGCTAAACCCGGCGTCGCGCAGACCTTCGGCCAAAAATAGCGCGTTGGCGTGGTCGTCCGCCAGACGCTCGACGTTGTGATCCAGCGCATACAGCCCCGCTGCTGCGAGCAATCCGGCCTGGCGCATGCCGCCGCCGACCATTTTGCGCAGGCGGCGTGCTTTGCCGATCAATGCCTCGGCGCCGCACAGCACCGAGCCGACCGGCGCACCGAGGCCCTTGGACAGGCACACCGAGACCGAATCGAAGTATTGGGTAATCTCGTGGGCATCCACGCCTAGCTTGACCGCCGCGTTGTACAACCGCGCGCCATCCAGGTGCAGTTGCAGGCCATGATCCTGAGTAAATTGGCGTGCCCGGGCCAGATACTCCAGCGGCAGCACCTTGCCTTGCATGGTGTTTTCCAGCGCCAACAGACGGCTGCGGGCGAAATGAAAGTCATCCGGTTTGATCGCCGCCGCGACCTGATCCAGATCCAGCGAACCATCGGCCTGCACTTCCAGCGGCTGTGGCTGGATCGAGCCAAGCACTGCCGCGCCGCCGCCCTCGTACTTATAGGTGTGTGCCTGCTGGCCGACGATGTATTCGTCGCCACGTTCGCAGTGCGCCATCAACCCCAGCAGATTGCTCATGGTGCCGGTCGGCACGAACAGCGCCGCAGCAAAACCCAGGCGCCTGGCCAGTTCGGCTTCAAGATGATTGACCGTCGGATCTTCGCCATACACGTCGTCGCCGGTGTCCGCCGCCGTCATGGCGTCGAGCATGGCGGGAGTCGGTTGGGTGACGGTGTCGCTGCGAAGATCGATAACGCTCATGAACCTGGCCTCAAGTCAGCAGGGGAAATCCCTTTACGAAGGTGAATTACTGCGGTCATGGCGCGGATTAATCAACCCTTGCGCAAGGAAAAGTCGTTTCGGGCAGTCAAAAAATTCGATGGCAATCATCGGAAAGGCGCAATGCACAGACGCACAATCTGTGTTAAAAACGCTGCGCCGCCCGACAAAGGGCGGCAAAAACGTTCTCAGGGCGGGGTGCAATTCCCCACCGGCGGTAATTGCGCGCAATGCGCATAGCCCGCGAGCGCTTGGCGACGCACACCGTTTTTGCGGTGGGTGGCGGCAAGGTCAGCAGACCCGGTGTGATTCCGGGGCCGACGGTCATAGTCCGGATGAAGAGAGAACGGGATTGACGCCAAAGGGCCGTCCGCGAGCAGTCGTGCGAGCGTGCGCACCCTTGAATCCCTTTCGATTCATAACGCCCTGTTTTTCACACAAACAGGAGTCAGAACATGCAACCCACCGCTATCGACAGCAAAAGCAAACACCCACATGGCGAGCGCGTCGCGTTCATCCAGGCCTGCTGGCACAAGGAAATCGTCGACCAGAGCCGTAAAGGCTTCATCACCGAAATGCTGGCCCAGGGTTATCAGGAATCGGACATCGACTTCTTCGAAGTCGGCGGCGCCTTTGAAATGCCCCTGCACGCCAAGTTGCTGGCCAAGACCGGTCGTTATGCCGGCATCGTCGCTGCAGCCCTGGTGGTGGACGGCGGCATCTACCGTCACGAGTTCGTCGCCCAGTCGGTGGTCAGCGGCTTGATGCAGGTGCAGCTGGAGACCGAAGTGCCGGTGTTCTCGGTGTCCCTGACCCCGCACCACTTCCATGCCGGCGAAGAACATCAGAAGTTCTTCTTCGAGCATTTTGTGCACAAGGGTCAGGAAGCGGCGCGGACGTGCGCGGATACGCTGCGCAAGGTTCGCGCACTGCGCCGCAGTGAGCCGCATGCTGTAGCGGTCTAAACACGATGAGTGAGATCTCTGGTCTCACTCGCTCCCACAGGGTTATATGGCGAAACCGAAACTGGCGTCAGGCGAGGTTTTCGTCGCCGGTCGGCACGATCAGGATGCCCGCGCGCAGGCCGTTCTTGACCTTCGGATTAGGGAAGATGATCCGTGCGCCCTCTTCCTCGATGACCCAGCGGGTATTGGCCAGGTCTTCGGCCAGCAGATACCCCACATCCAGCTCGGAAAAGTTCTCGATGTCCGCCGGCAGATTCAGGCGGAAGGCATCGCTGTGCTTGATGATTTCCCGGGCCACGCTGAACAGCTGCAAACCGTCCAGGCCGTCTTCGACCAGACCCGGCTCATTGCCTTCGATGATCTGCTTCAGCCGGGTTTCCAGGCGCGAAACGTCGACCCCTTCGTTTTGCCCGAACGGCCGCGCCTTGCCCAGTTCCAGAGTAAAGGCCTCGGCACCGAGCTTGTCGTAGGTGTAGGAGCTGAACACGATCGACGGCTTGTTCTGCAGCAGCACCGCCTCCATACCGGCGGCACGCAGGCGCGCCAGTTCGCGGCGCGAATGCTGGCGACCGTCCTTCCACGGATACAGGGCGAACTGCTCGATCTTCGAGCCACGAATCGCCGTGTGCAGGTCGTAATGCAGGCGATCACGATCCGGCAGGCTGAAGAAACTTGCCGCCAGTCGCTCCAGCTCACAGGCGCGCAGCGCTTCGGAACCACTGGTTTGTTCATGACGGCCGTTGAACAGCCGATTGACGTCCTGCTCGACGAAGCGCTCGCCTTTACGAATCGCTTCCGGGTTGCCGAACAGAAACAGAATGCGTGCGCGCGGCTTCAGGTCGCCGCGAGCGATGTCATGCAGCAGCCGATCGAGTAACTCGATCGGCGCGGTTTCATTGCCGTGGATGCCTGCCGACAGCAGCAGGTCCAGGCCATTGTCACGCGCTTCGGGTGGCCGTACTTCCAGCGCACCCTCGCTCAACCAGCGCATGCGCACGCCTTCGACAGTCAGTTGAGTCTTCTCCGCCGGTTCGCGGCCGGCGAGGGTCAGTTCAAGCAGTTTGCCGAGGGCGAGCATAGAGCGGTTTCCTTAGTGATCGTGGTTGCAATCCGGGCCGTGCACGTGATCCTCGTCAGCGCCGAGGTCAGCCGGTTCCATTTCCAGTTGCAGACTTACCAGATTAGTCGCCAATGGGCGCAGCAGCAGGTTGGCGTACTCTTCGTCACCTTCCTCGACGTCCACGCCAATCAGCAGTTGGCCACGGCCATCCTGCTGGATCCACAGCTCTTTGCCTTGCCACATGACCGCGACGCGGGTGCACGAGGTTTGCCGTTGTGTGCCGTCGGTGTCTTCAAGGATCAGCTGCAGGGAATCGCTCATGTTTTTACTCTCTTGGGGAGACAAGCCGCGCGCCGCATTCAGGCGACGCGCCGGCCATCAATTGATCTGGAATGGATAAACCGCGCCCAGTTTAAGGATTTGCGTCAGTTCATCCAGTGCCGTCCGGCATTCAAGCAGCAATTGCGGGTCCGCCAGATCGCTCTCGCTCAGGCGGTCGCGATAGTGCTTTTCAACCCATGCGGTCAATGAACCGTACAACGGCGCGGTCATGATAACCCCTGGGTTGACCGCCGCCAGTTCGGTTTCGTTGAGCGCGACACGCAGACGCAGGCACGCCGGGCCACCACCGTTCTGCATGCTTTGTTTGAGGTCGAAGACTTTCACTTCGCGGATCAGGCCGCCGGAGCTGGTCAGACTTTGCAGGTAAGCCCACACGCGCTCGTTGGCCTGGCATTCCTGCGGCACGATCAACAACATCGAACCGTCAGGGCGCGACAACAACTGGCTGTTGAACAGGTACGAGCGCACGGCATCATCGACGCTGACCGCCGAACGCGGCACGCAGATGGACTGGAACTTGCCGCCGACGTTGGCGAGCTTGCCTTGCAGTTCGGCCAACATGTGCTCGGTCTCAAGGAACGCGTCCTCGTGATAGAACAGCACCTCGCCGTTGCCCACCGCGATCACGTCGTTGTGGAACACGCCCTGATCAATCACGTTCGGGTTCTGCTGAGCGTAAACCACACCCTCGTCCCGCAGACCGTGCAGACGCGCTACGGCTTGCGACGCTTCCAGAGTCTGGCGCGCCGGGTATTTCTGCGGCGCCGGGTAACGGGTGTCAAATGCACTGCGACCGAACACGAAGAACTCGACACCGGCCTCGCCGTATTCACGGCAGAAACGCGTGTGGTTGGCGGCGCCTTCGTCACCGAACTGCGCCACCGCCGGCAAGGCGGCGTGGTGGGCGAAGTGCTGCTGATCGGCGAACATCGCCCCCAACACGCGACTGGTGGTCGGGTGCTCGATGCTGCGGTGGTATTTGCAGTTGAGGTTGGCGGCGGTGAAATGCACGCGACCGTCAGCAGTGTCGGCGCTCGGGCTGACGGTGGCGGCGTTGGCCACCCACATGCTCGACGCCGAGCAACTGGCGACCAGCAGCGGCATGGCCTCTTTGGCCGCGCGCTCGATCACTTGCGCGTCGGTGCCACTGAAACCCAGACGGCGCAACGCAGCCACGTCCGGACGCTCCTGCGGCGCCAGCACGCCTTGCTGAAAGCCCATGTCCATCAGCGCTTTCATTTTCGCCAGACCTTGCAGCGCCGCTTCCTTCGGATTCGAGGATTGCTGGCTGTTGCTCTGGGACGCAACGTTGCCGTAGGACAGACCGCCGTAGTTATGGGTCGGCCCCACTAGACCGTCAAAATTGACTTCATAGGATTTCATCAGCGAGGCTCCACGAGAATCTGTTGTTATAGGCTTCAGTAACTAACTGTTCAGTGCGACCGCGTCGCGGCCATCGCTGGCAAGCCAGCTCCCACAGGATTAGCAGTGTTCACAGACTCTGTGTACGACTCAATCCCTGTGGGAGCTGGCTTGCCAGCGATAGGCATCAGACCATTTTCACGCCAGGCGTCAGGGCCGCCGGCAACACCAGGCTCGGGGTTTCCAGCGAGGCCACCGGGTACGCGCAGTAATCTGCCGCGTAGTAGGCGCTGGCGCGATGGTTGCCCGAAGCGCCGACACCGCCGAACGGCGCGCTGCTCGCGGCGCCGGTCAGCTGTTTGTTCCAGTTGACGATACCGGCGCGGCTTTCCAGCCAGAACTGCTGATAACGCGCTTCGGAATCGGACAACAAACCTGCCGCCAGGCCATACGCGGTGTCATTAGCTTCAGCGATCGCTGCAGCAAAATCGGTGTAGCGGATCACTTGCAGCAACGGGCCGAACAGTTCTTCGTCCGGACGCTCGGCGACTGCGGTCACATCAAGAATGCCCGGGGTCAGCAAGGCCGATTGCGCCTGTGGCTGAGTCATTGCCAGCAGCGACACGGCACCATTGGCCAGCAGATGTTGCTGGGCATCCATCAGCGCTTTGGCCGCGCCAAGGGAAATCACCGACCCCATGAACGGCGCCGGTTGCTGATCGAACGCACCCACCTCAATCGTCGAGCTGACTTCAACCAGACGCTTGAGCAGGCTGTCGCCCCACGCACCTTGCGGCACCAGCAGACGACGGGCGCAGGTGCAGCGCTGGCCTGCAGAAATGAACGCCGACTGAATGATCGTGTACACCGCGGCGTCCAGATCAGCCACCTGATCGACCACCAGCGGGTTATTGCCGCCCATTTCCAGCGCGAGGATCTTGTCCGGACGTCCGGCGAACTGCTGATGCAGGTGATTGCCGGTGCGGCTCGAACCGGTGAAGAACAGACCGTCGATGCCCGGGTTCGCCGCCAGCGCGATGCCGGTTTCACGAGCGCCTTGCAGCAGGTTCAACACGCCGGCCGGCAGACCGGCTTCGATCCAGCACTTGACCGTCAGCTCGGCGACTTTCGGCGTCAGTTCGCTGGGCTTGAACAGCACGCTGTTACCGGCCAGCAGCGCCGGTACGATGTGCCCGTTCGGCAAGTGGCCCGGGAAGTTGTAAGGGCCGAACACCGCGACCACTCCGTGTGGCTTGTGGCGCAGCACGGCGGTGGCGTCGCCCAACGGGCCGCTCTTCTCGCCGGTGCGTTCGCGGTAGCTTTGCACCGAAATCGCGATCTTGTTGACCATGCTGGTGACTTCGGTCGCGGCTTCCCACAGCGGCTTGCCGGTTTCCTCACCGATGGTGCGGGCCAGTTCGTCGCTGTGGTTTTTCAGGGCAGCGGCAAAGGCCTCGAGCACGCTGATGCGCTCGTCGAGCGAACGGCGCGCCCAGCCCGGGAATGCCTGACGCGCGGCCTGCACGGCGGACTCGACCTGAGCGGCGGTGGCGCCCTCCCCCGACCACAGCACTTGCTGGGTCACCGGGTTCAGCGACTGAAAGGCTTCGCCCTGACCGGCCAGCCATTCACCTGCGATGTATAGCGAATTCATTATTTCGACTCCCGGGCAGCAGACAACGCCACGGCGCGCACTTGATCGCCGGCGTTGAGTTGAAGACGTTTGGCGGTCAGCGGATCGACCACCAGCGTGCCGGCAGCCAGACGGGCCGGGGCAGCGGTGATGCGGCAATCTTCGCGTTTGCGGTTATGGATGATGAACGGCGTAGCATCATCGCCCGGCGTACCGATCGCCAGCACCAGCGCTTCGCTGTCACGCACGGCGCGGATCTTGCTGGTTTCGCACTCGATGGCAGGGCCGGCGTCGAAGATATCGACGTACCCCTGATAACTGAAGCCTTCGCCCTTGAGCATCGCCAGCGCGGGCTCGGTGTCCGGGTGCACCTGGCCGATGACGTTGCGCGCATCCGGCGAAAGGAAGCAGGTATACAGCGGGAATTTCGGCATCAGTTCGGCGATGAACGCCTTGTTGCCGACACCGGTCAGGTAATCGGCCTGACTGAATTCCATTTTGAAGAAGTGCCGACCCAGGCTTTCCCAGAACGGCGAACGCCCGGCTTCGTCGGAGACACCGCGCATCTCGGCGATGATCTTGTTGCCGAACAGCTCCGGGAACTCGGCAATGAACAGCATGCGTGCCTTGGACAACATGCGGCCATTGAGGCCGGTGCGGTAATCGGCGTGCAGGAACAGCGAGCACAGCTCGGAGTTGCCGGTCAGGTCGTTGGCGAGGAACAGCGTCGGGATCTCGCGATAGATGTTCAGCTCCTGCGAGGCGCTTACGGTCAGGCCGACACGGAAGTTGTACCACGGCTCACGCATCCCGACCGCGCCGGCAATGGCGGAAATCCCCACCACGCGACCGTTGTCGTCTTCGAGCACGAACAGGTAGTCCGCATCACCACGGCCGGCTTCGCCGCGAAAAGTCTTCTCGGCCCAGCCGACCCGGTGGGTCAGGCGTTCTTCGTTGGCTGGCAAAGTAGTCAGGCCGGTGCCGGTGCTGCGGGCCAGGTCGATCAGCGCGGATAAATCGCTGCTGCGTACGGGACGAACAATCATGCTATCTCCTCAAACGGGCCGCCTTCGCCACCCGTGAAACTCGCTAAGGCGTTAAACCGCCACCAGGCGCACGCTGGCACCTTCACCGACGCCCAGGGCTTCGGCCGCTTCCAGATCCAGGGTCACCGGTTTGCCCGGCGCGTAGTCCAGCTCCAGCAACACCGCGCGGTAATCCTGCAACTGCGCGTTGGCCACCAGATACTGGCGCCCGGCACCTTTGACCGGCTCACCGATCTTCACCGGCACCACGCGGCTCTGGGCGATCGAACGGATCCCCGAAACCCGCGCATGCAGGGTCGGGCCACCGTCGAAGATGTCGATGTAGTGATCGGTCTCGAAGCCTTCGCGCATCAGGATGTCGAAGGTGATCTGCGCACGCGGGTGCACCTGGCCCATCGCTTCTTGAGCAGAATCCGGCAGCAGCGGCACGTAGATCGGGTAATGCGGCATCAGCTCGGCGAGGAACGTGCGGCTCTTCAGGCCACACAGGCGCTCGGCCTCGGCGTAGTTGAGGTCGAAGAAGTTGCGACCGATCGCGTCCCAGAACGGCGAGTCGCCGTTCTCGTCGCTGTAGCCGACGATCTCGGTCACCACCGAATCAGCGAAACGCTCCGGGTGGCTGGCGACGAACAGCAGACGGCCACGGGAGTTGAGCTCGGACCACGGCGACCCCACCAGCTCGCGCTGCACGTAGAAACTGGTCAGCAGGCTGTTGCCGGTCAGGTCGTGGCATTGCGAGAGCACGTGGATCTTGTTGTGGATCTTCAGCTCGCGCGAGGCGTGGACGAAGGTCTCGTTGCGGAAGCTGTAGAACGGCTCCGAATAACCGGCCGAAGCAACGATGGCCGAACAGCCGACCAGTTTGCCGGTGGCGGTGTCTTCGAGGACGAAGAAGTAACTCTCTTCACCGTTGAAGCTGACTTCGGCGGCAAACGAGGCTTCGCTTGCGGCGATCTTGTCGCTCAGACGTTCCACGTCATCCGGCAAGGAAGTGACACCAATCGGACTGTCCGCAGCCAGACGCTGTACCTCGCCCAGATCAGCCATTTGCGCAGGGCGCATCACCAGCATGGTGTCACTCCTTTTCTCTTATCAATTCACAGAAAAAACACCGGACACTGTGGGAGCGAGCTTGCTCGCGAAAGCGGTATATCAGTCAGCTTAGATGGCGACTGACACTCCTTCTTCGCGAGCAAGCTCGCTCCCACATTGATAGTGCTCGGTATTAGAAAATTTGATCGACGCCTGAAAAAACTCCAGGCGTCGAAGGGTCTATCAGGCTTGCGTCAGTTTTGCTGCGGCGCGTTCGAAGCGGTCCAGACCAGCGTCGATATCGGCATCTTCGACCACCAGGCTCGGAGCGAAACGAATCACGTCCGGGCCGGCCTGCAGAATCATCAGGCCTTCTTTTTCAGCGGCGTTGAAGATGTCCTTGGCCTTGCCTTTCCAGGCATCGCTCAGTACGCAACCGATCAACAGACCGAGGCCACGCACCTGAGTGAACAGGCCGTACTTCTCGCCGATCTGCTGCAGACGGGTCTTGAATTTGTCGTGCTTGGCGTTGACGCCGTTCAGCACCTCAGGGGTGTTGATCACGTCAATCACCGCTTCGGCTACCGCGCACGCCAGCGGGTTGCCGCCGTAAGTGGTGCCGTGGGTGCCGACGACCAGATGTTTGGCCAGTGCTTCGGTGGTCAGCATCGCCGCGATCGGGAAACCACCGCCCAGGCTCTTGGCGCTGGTCAGGATGTCCGGGGTCACGCCGTAATGCTGGTAGGCGAACAGGTGGCCGGTACGGCCCATGCCGGTTTGCACTTCGTCGAACACCAGCAGCGCGTTGTGTGCGTCGCACAGTTCACGGGCACCTTGCAGGTAAGCCAGTTCGGCCGGCAGTACGCCGCCCTCGCCCTGGATCGGTTCCAGCACGACCGCGCAGGTCTTGTCGGACACCGCCGCTTTCAGCGCGGCCAGGTCGTTGTAAGGGACGTGGGTGATGCCGGTGATTTTCGGACCGAAACCGTCGGAGTACTTCGACTGGCCACCGACGTTGACGGTGAACAGAGTACGGCCGTGGAAGCTGTTGAGCGCGGCGATGATTTCGTACTTCTCGCTGCCGAAACGGTCGAACGCCACACGACGGGCCAGCTTGAACGCGGCCTCGTTGGCTTCAGCGCCGGAGTTGCAGAAGAACACGCGCTCGGCGAACGTGGCGTCGATCAGCTTGTGCGCCAGGCGCAGGGCAGGCTCGTTGGTGAACACGTTGGACACGTGCCACAGCTTGTTCGCTTGCTCGGTCAGCGCACCGACCAGCGCCGGGTGCGCGTGGCCCAATACGTTTACGGCAATCCCGCCGGCGAAGTCGATCAGCTCGCGGCCGCTCTGGTCCCAGACGCGGGAACCGGCGCCACGCACCGGAATGAAAGCGGCAGGCGCGTAGTTGGGAACCATTACCTGGTCGAAATCGGCGCGTTCTACCGCAGCGTGATCAACGGACATCGGAGTCTCCTGAAGAGGAACACCCGCCTGAAACTGGCGAGCTTGGTGAGGATTGTAAGGACAGTTTTCAGCCCGGCCTTGTCGCCAAGCGACAACTTCTTATAGCGCAAACCCTGAATTTTCCCGGGTTTACGGCAATGCGACATATAGCGTCGCAAAGGCGCAGTTTAAACTGTCGCTGCCGATTTGCGGCAGGCCCGGGAGGATATCAACTGAACGGCGCGGCACAGCTATAAATATGTACCGCACCCCCCATGCATCGTTCTGATTTGCTTGGTGCTTTCCAGATGCCAAGGATTGGCCCGATGCAAACGACTGAACACCCCAACGACACCCCTTTCGGGGCACAACCCGACACTCACTATCTGCACCTGCAAGCCAGCCTGCCCACATGGCTCGGCAATGCTTCAGCGTCCAGACGCGAGGCATTGAAAAACACCCTGCCAGCGATGCCCCTTCAACTTCTAGCGCGTTCGGCGACCGAGCATCAGGCGCTCAAGGCGCTCAATTCCGCCCACTGGTCCGCCCAAAACGATGTCGACCGCCAACTGGAGCAATTCAGGGACATCAATGCCTTTGCCGAACCGCTGCTCAAGGCCGCGATCAAGGCCCACTTCGACCTGGAACTGGATGTCAGCAACATCCAGCTGCGTCTGTATATCCCTGCCACCACGCCGCTGTTCGGCATCAAGACCGGCGCACGCACGTGGACGGTGTCGCTGCTGGCGGCGGCGCTGCATAACTTCGAAGAAAAGGAGACGCAGGACGATGCCTATGACGCCGCGTCGACGTACATCATGCAGTCCTTGCCTTCCGCGCAGTCCGACACGCCGCTCTCGGCCACCGCACAGTTCGACACCCTGCCCTGGCTCAAGGAAAAAATGAGCATCCCGGCGTTCACCAAAATGTGCCGGGAGCTGGACATTGGTGCGCAGTACAAGACGTACCTCGAAGACCACCTCGGCATGACCGACGCGAAAAAAGGCGCAACGTTACGCAAACATGTCGACAAGAGCGAAAAAGCCGCGCTCAAGGCCGCCCTGCAATTCGCCCGTCTGACGGGCGATATCAGCGACCGTTACTGTCGCACGATCGTTGCACTGATCGACGGCGTGCGGCACCTGCGCATCGACGGGCAGCACCTGCAAACTCAGGCGCTGACCATGATGGGCGCGCCGCTCACCGGTATCCTGGTGTTCGCCCCCCAGGCCGATGAAGTCCACACAATAGCGCGGGTGGTCGCCTACGTCCCGGATGACCCGGAGCATCCAATCAAGGAGTACGCCTCTTCGGCGGAGCTGGAAAAGGAACTGACCCGTCAGCTGCGCGCGCAGGACTATCAGAAATTCTTCAGCCGCTTCGTCAACCACGAACAGCGCGGCGTTTTCTTCTCCAGCCTGAACACTCGCCTGAGCCAGGTGAAGTGGCATGAAGCGGTGCACGGCAGTCAGGACCCGATCTGGCGCAGCGAGCCGCTCGAGAAGCCTGATCTGCAACTGGCCGCTACAGTGATCCTCGGTGATCTGTGGCAGCACCAGTACCAGAAAAAACTCAACAAGATTCTCAATGACGGCCAGGTCATCGCGGTCGCCACCGCCACGGTCGACTCGAATGCCCGCTGGGCGCTGTGGGATTCCTTCGTCGGTATCGCCTCGGCCATTTTGCAGACCGCCGTGTTCATCATCGCGCCATTCGTGCCGGGGCTGGGCGAACTGATGATGGCCTACATGGCCTATCAGTTTCTCGACGAAGTGTTCGAGGGCATCGTCGAATGGGCGCAAGGCCAGATCACCGAAGCGCTCACGCATCTGGTGGGGATGGTGGACGCGGCGATTCAACTGGGCCTGTTTGCCGTCGGCGGTTCGATTGCAGTGGGTGAGTTTCGTAAAGTCCTGCCCAAGGAAGTCATCGCGTTCATCGAGCGTTTCAAACCGGTGAAGCTGGCGAACGGCAATACCCGCTACTGGGATCAGGACCTGACCCGCTATCAGCAGAAATCCCTGCCGGCAGCCGATTCCAAACCCTCCCCACTGGGTCTGCACGAGCATCAGGGCAAACAGATTCTGCCGCTGGAAGACGCGCACTTTGCCGTCAGCGAATCCGCGATCCCCGGCCAGTACCGTATCGAACACCCAACCCGCCCCGACGCCTACCAACCCGTCGTGCGCCACAACGGCGATGGCGCCTGGCACACCGAGCTCGAGCAACCGCTGGAATGGGACAATGCGACCGCGTTGCGCCGCATCGGTCATGAGATGCAAGGGTTCACACCGGAACGGCGTGAACGCATTCTGCAAGTCAGCGGCTACGACGAAGACGCGTTGCGCAATATGCACGCCGAGCAGGCGTCAGTGCCGCCACTGCTGGCCGACAGCATCAGCCGCTTCCGGATCGACCAGGACCTGCAAGTGTTCATCGACCAACTGGCCAGCGACCTGCCCGAACAATACCGCCGCGCCGATCCGCAGACGCAACTGCAATTGCTCACCGAACACGGACGCTGGCCTGCGGGTAAACGCCTGCGCTTGCTGAACGGACAAGGAGAGGTCAGCTGGCAGTCGTCGAGCGACGAAACCTTGCCACTGACCGATCTGCGCCAGACCAGTCTGATCGACAATGATGTGCTCACATCACTGCTGCAGGACCTCAGCGAACAAGAGGCCAAGGCCTTGCTCGACGAGCCGTTTGGTGGCCCGGACCTGCCGCTGGACATCCGCGCCCGCGAGTTGCGCAAACAACTGCTGCAATTGGCCAAGGCGCAACGCAGCAGCCTGTTCGAGTCGCGTTACCGAGCCCTCGAGAGCGTCGACGACCCGCTGCACACCACCCTTGCGCAATTCGAACCGCCCCTGCCACCGCGTGTCACCCAGGAACTGCTCAACACCACCCGCAGTGATGAGCTGCTGCAAATCAGCGAAGGCCAACTGCCCCAGCGACAGCAGGAGCTCATGCAGGTGGCCAGCGAAGAAGTCCGCGTCACCCGCGCATTCGAAGGGCTGGAACTGGACTCGGTGACCAATCCGGACACCGACACCCTGGTTCTGCACAGCCTGCGGTACGTGCCCGGCTGGAGCGGCGAGGTACGCCTGGAAATCCGCGACGGCACCTATGCCGGTCCGATGCTCGACAGCACCGGCCGCGCTGATGCGCCGGAACAAAAGGTTCTGGTGCGCAAACCCGATGGCACTTATCAGCCCTTCGATGACCGCGGGCATGAGTTGCACGGGGCCACCGACGTGTACTCAAGCATCCTCTATGCGTTGCCGGACGCCGAGCGTCAGGCCATGGATATCCATATCGGTCAGGCAGAAAAACTCAAGACCGCCATCCGTGCACGGCCCCTCGATCGCAGCGATTTTCGTGTAGCCGTTTCGCTGGCGCCGGTCCGTCACCCGGAAGTCGACCCCCTGCGCCTGGTCGGCTTCCGGAGCCGTGAAAGACTGTCTCCCGTGTCAGAACTCCTTGCAACACGGCGCCAGGAGGTAAATCAGCCGCCTCTGGACAGGATTCGCGTGATCTATCGCGGTTACAACGCCAGAGACGCACGCGCCTTTGCCGCGAGGTTTGCGAACAACCCAAGACGCATCGCCAATGAGCTCGCCCGCCTGAGTGACGAGCTCACCCTGTTGCGCGACAACCTGCGTGTGTGGGAAACCCGGGTTCCGACGAGAGACCCGCGTAGCGCAATCGCGCTGACTGACACTCAACGTCGCGCGGCACAACAAAGCCGCCGGGAGTTCAGCAATGCTATCGAACGCTGCTGGCGCCGGGAAACACAGGAATCGGCCGGGTACCTGTTGCAGATCACGGATCCGATAATGGGCGATCTACCGACCTTGAGCGGCGACTTCAATCATGTCAGATTGCTGATCCTGAACGGCAATGCCAGTACCCGTGGCCTGGAACCGTTTTTGCGACAATTCCCGGGACTGCATTCCCTGGACGTGCAGAACCTCGACCTGCCGACCCTGCCCCAGGCCCTGACCTCAATGCCGGGCCTGCAGCGACTGACCATGCGCAACTGCGGCATCACCATGACCCAGGCGAACCGGGCGACACTGACGTCCCTGCCGCAGGTCTCAGTCCTGGATCTTTCAAACAATCCGCTGGGTGAACCGGTTGACGTGCGCACGATGCCCGCATTGAGTTATCTCAACCTCGATAACACCGGCATTTCGACGGTGCCGGCGGGCATGCTTGTTCATCCAAACCTGGTCTCCGGACGGTTCGCCGGTAATCCGATCGCTGAAATTCCCGATGAGTTCTTCAATCTCGCCAGCGCACTCAGTGACAGATTCCTCTTCGGCGCCAACCCGCGGCTGTCCGCAGCCAGCCGGGAAAGAGTGAAGCTTTACTACCAAAAGACACGCAAGCACTTCGGCGTAGTGCCTGACCTCGCCGATATCGAACTGGCCACCCGGCTCTTTCCCGCCGTCACCGCTGATCGAGCCGTGGATCTGATTTATCAATTACCCGGAACGCTGGTGGACGGCCACGCCAGACTCACAGCCTGGGAGGCAGAGTTTGGACGGCTGCAAGTCGAGCTCGCGAGATGGAGCAACGATACCCCCCGACGCTCTCCCGCTACCCAAGAGCCGTTGACGCTCAGCGAACGAACCCGCGATCGTCTCGCCAGGCTGGACTTCAGCCAGAGGCTGGAGAATTTCTGGCGTAACCAATCACCCTTCGTTCCCGAGCACCACGGCAGTCAGTTGGAGCTGACCCTCGGATTCCTGGGCGATATGCCGGTGATCGATAGCGATTTCAACCATGTTGCCCACCTGACGCTCAATGGCAACAAAGGGGTGACCGGCGTAGAACCGTTCTTGCGACGCTTCCAGAAGCTGACGTCACTGGAGCTGAGTGTTTTCGACTTCGACCCGAACTCGCTGGCAGCTGTTGACCTGCCCGACCTGCAGACACTGCAACTCCAGGATTGCGGTGTAGTGATGACCCCGGAAAACCAGGCAAAGCTTGTCTCGATGCCGCAGTTGCAAATGCTGGACTTGAGCGACAACCCGCTGGGCACGTTTCCCGACCTGACTTTTCTGCCAGAACTGAACCGTCTCGATCTGGCCAACACCCACCTGTCGCAGGTGCCTCCCGGACTGGCCGATCACGCCAACCTCGTCATCGCTGTTTTCAGCGGCAACAGGATCAGAGAACTCCCCGTCGAGTTGCTTGACCTGCCCGCCATTCGCACCGACGGTATGATCTTTGCCGACAACCCATTGTCGTCGGTGACTCGCGAGCGGATAAAAACCTATTACCGCAAAACCGGGCAAGACTTCAATGTTCTGGCTGCTCCCGAGGACATCGAACTGATGCAATCACTGTTCCCGTCCCTTGACCAGGAAGACGCCAGCGGGATCATCTATGACCTGCCCGGAACACTGGCCGACAGCCGGACCCGGCTCAACATCTGGCAGGCCGAACTGACTACCCTGCTGGCCGATCTCACGGCCTGGGCAACCCAGGTACCGAAGCAGGATCCCGTGACTGGCGAAGCGATCAGCGCCGCCGAACGATTCATCAACACCACCTCCCGAAGGGAATTCGCCGACCAATTCGAGCAACTCTGGCGAACACGCTCAGAGACCTCCGGCATACGCATGGACGCTTTCACGGCTAACCCGACCTTCCAGGGCGACATGCCGGTTCTGACCGCCGATTTCAGCCACGTCTTGAAACTTAATCTTCGGGGCAACCCTGCGATCAGTGGCACAGGCCCGTTCATTGAGCAGTTCGGCAACCTGCAGATTCTTGAACTCCACGATTTCTCCCTGGGCGAAATACCCGCGTCCCTGACTCGCACGACGGAACTCATAGACGTCACGCTGGCCAACTGCAACCTGACCCTCACCGACAACGGCCAGACAGTACTGGAGTCACTGCCCGATCTTGAGAGCCTGGATCTGCGCCACAATCCGCTGACGCGGGCGCCGGACATCACGAACATGCCGGCACTCAGTGACCTTCGCCTGTCCAGCACCGAAATTACCGCAGTCCCGGACGGTATTGGCACACACCCGAACCTGCGTGAAGCGCACCTCGACAACAACGCGATTACCGACCTGCCCGAAGCCTTTTTTGAGCTCGACATCAAACTGGCCCGTGCGACAAAACTGTCCGCCAACCCTCTGTCCCGGGCAGCCCGCGAGCGCATCAAGGTTTATTACACGCAACACGAGGCCAACTTTGGCGTGCTGCCGGACCAGGCCGACATCAGCCGTACACGGAACCTGTTTCCAACCCTGAATATTAAAGAGGCCGCAGACGTGTTTTATCGTTTGCCCGGGACATTGGCCGATGGCACTGCGCAATTGGCGAACTGGGAAACGGAAATCGGCAAAATGCTCAGCGATCTCGAGGCATGGTCGAATCGCGTCCCCGCCCAGGTCATGGGCGCTGCGGACAGGGCAACGCAGCGCCTGAACAGGCGTGCGTTCGGCAAGAAAGTCGAGCAGTTCTGGCGTAACCGGCACGTCTCCCGGTCAAAGCCCGGATCCAATGGTTTTATCGCCGATCTGACTTTTTTCGGTGACTTGCCAGCGCTGACGGCTGACTTCAGCCACATCGTTCAGCTCTCCCTGTTGGGCAACAAGGATTTGACCTCCGCTGAAGGTTTCCTGCGGTGCTTTACCGGATTGAAAACCCTGGCAATGCGCGACTTCACACTGGGCAAATTCCCTGAAGCTGTCGCCACCATGTCCGATCTCGAAACGCTGGTACTGAGTCGCTGTGACATCGTTTTCGACGAACCCGCGCAGACGCTCCTGTCGTCCCTGAGCAAACTGCAATCGCTGGACCTGTACGACAATCCTCTGGGCCGCACCCCGGTTCTTTCTGCTCTGCCGGAACTCAATGTCATCGACCTGGCCAGCACCGGAATCGACCAGATCCCCATCGGGCTGCTGGAACGCTCCAGACTCACATACGCAATACTCAGCGAAAATCGTATCAGCGAACTTCCGGAGGCCCTTTTCCGGGTCCCGGCCAACGTCAGCGACGGATTTGACCTGAGCAACAATCCGTTGTCATTGACGACACGGGAACGGATAAAGATCTACCACCAACGCACGGGAAGCGACTTCAATGTGTGGGTCGAACCCGAGGATATCGAACTGGGACGTACGCTCTACCCTGACGTCACCGGAGAGCGCCTGAGCAAGATCGTCTACAGCCTGCCGGGGACACTCGCCGAAGGGCGCCTGGAACTTGTGCGGCGCCAGACTGAAATCGCCACCCTGTCCAGCGATCTGCAATCATGGGCCAATACCGTTCCGCTCGACCCTGTCACTCGGGTCCCCCTGACAGACGACGCCCTGCTGCAGGAACGCACCAACCGGATGAAATTCAAGGAACAGCTCGAACATTGCTGGCGCCGAATCACCCCGGACGATACCTCGGAGTTTGAATTCTCATCCAGCGTTCCGCTCACTGGCGAACTGCCGACCCTGTCGGCGGACTTCGGACATATCCGCACCCTGAAACTGACTCGAACAGGCGGCGCGGCCCCTCAACTCGGCCAGTTCCTGAATGGTTTTCCCAAGGTGCGCAGTCTGACGATCCAGGGATATCAACTGGGGAACATTCCCGACGCGGTGCTGACCATGGAGGATTTGGCTGAACTCAACCTGCCCGAATGCAACGTTACCCTGACGCCCGCCAACGTCGATGCATTGAGCGTCATGAATAACCTGAGTCGCCTTGAATTGCGCAACAACTCCCTGGGCCTGACGCCCGACCTCAGTCAGATGACCGCACTGGTCTGGCTGGATCTGGGCAACACAGGGCTCAGCCGAATCCCGTCAGGGTTGTTCAACCGTCCGCACCTGGTGTACGCCGACCTGTCCGGCAATGCCTTCACCGATTTGCCTGCCGAGTTGGCGAGCATCAATAGCGCCGACTTTATTTTCAGCGACAACCCGCTCTCGGGGGAAAGCCTGCACCACGTCGAAATCCAGCGTCTGGCAAGGGCAAATGCACTGGCCGAACAAAAACGACAGCAGCAGCAACTCCAAAACGTTACAAACCCGAACTTACCCTATGGCAGCGGTCAGTCCTCCACCTCAAGCGGACTCTCGGGATCGTCACTCTGACAGGTCGCGTTCAGCTACGCTCGGACGGCACTGACGACAATTCGAACGGGCTGCTGCTGCGCCGCTGGTTGCGATCTTCCCGCGGCGTGGCACCGAAGAAGTTGCGGTAGGCGCTGGAGAAGTGCGGCCCCGAGGAGAAGCCACACGACAGGCCGATCTGGATGATCGACTTGCTGGTTTGCATCAACATCTGCCGGGCCTTGTTCAGGCGCAATTCCAGGTAGTACTGGCTCGGCACGCGGTTGAGGTACTGCTTGAAGATCCGCTCCAGCTGCCGACGGGACACGCACACGTGCTGGGCGATTTCGTCGGTGGTCAGCGGCTCTTCGATGTTGGCTTCCATCAGCAGCACCGCCTGGGTGAGTTTCGGATGGCTGGAACCGAGGCGGTTCTGCAACGGAATGCGCTGACGCTCGCCGCCCTCACGGATGCGCTCGACCACCAGTTCTTCAGAGACGGCACCGGCCAGTTCCGCACCGTGATCGCGGGCCAGCACCGCCAGCAGCAAGTCGAGCACCGACATGCCGCCACACGCGGTCAGGCGATCGCGATCCCAGTCGAACAGATGACTGGTGGCGATGACTTTCGGGAAGCGCTCGGCGAAATCGTCCTGCCAGCGCCAGTGCACGGCAGCGCGGTAACCGTCGAGCAGACCGAGTTGCGCCAACGGATAGACACCGGCCGACAACCCCCCGATCACACAACCGGCGCGCACCAGTTGCTTGAGCGCGCTGCTGAGCGCCGGGGCCAGAGTGGTCGGCGGCTCGTCAGCGAGCAGGAACAGTTTCTGGAAGTTTTCCAGCTTGCCGGTCCAGGCCTCCCCCGGCAATTGCCAGGCGCCTTCGGCCGGTGGCTCGGCGTGCAGGAAGGACAACTCGTAAACCACGTCCGGGTGAACCCGCTGAGCGACACGCAAGGCCTCCTCCGCCAGCGCCAGCGTCAGAGCTTTAGTGCTGGGCCAAATCAGGAAACCAATTCGATGGGCAGTCATGGGCGGGCAATCCGGAACGAACAACGGTGATGAAGGCATGGGCCAATGCTAGCCCGTAAATGAACGCAAATCTCGAAACCAACCGAGATTCATTGTGGGAGCGAGCTTGCTCGCGAAGGCGGTGTATCAGTCAACATCGTTGCTATCTGAACTACCGCTTTCGCGAGCAAGCTCGCTCCCACAGGGATCCGCGCCAATCTCTAGGTCGCGAAGCATGACCTAATTTGGTGCATAACGGCAGCGATTACTTGAGACTACCCGACAGGAACTGCTGCAGACGCTCCGATTGCGGATTGACCAGCACTTCGCGCGGGTTGCCGCTCTCTTCAACAACGCCTTTGTGCAGGAACACCAACTGGTTCGACACTTCACGGGCAAAGCCCATTTCGTGGGTCACCACGACCATGGTGCGGCCTTCCTGAGCAAGGGCCTGCATGACTTTCAGCACGTCGCCAACCAGTTCCGGGTCGAGGGCCGAGGTCGGTTCGTCGAACAGCATCACTTCCGGCTCCATGGCCAGCGCACGGGCGATCGCCACACGCTGCTGCTCGCCACCGGACATGTGCCCCGGGAACGCGTCTTTACGATGGGCCACGCCAACCTTGTTCAGGTAGTGCTCGGCTTTCTCGCGGGCTTCGGCCTTGGACACGCCCAGCACGTGCACCGGCGCTTCCATGATGTTTTCCAGCGCGGTCATGTGCGACCACAGGTTGAAATGCTGGAACACCATCGACAGGCGCGAACGCATGCGTTGCAGCTGTTTCGGATCAGCGGCTTTCAGCGCGCCGTCCTTGTTCGCCACCAGTTTCAGCTCTTCGTTGTTGAGCAGAATCTTGCCCGCGTGCGGCTGCTCGAGCAGGTTGATGCAGCGCAGGAAAGTACTTTTGCCGGAGCCACTGGAGCCGATGATGCTGATCACATCGCCGGCTGCCGCTTTCAGGGACACGCCCTTGAGCACTTCGTGACTGCCATAGCGTTTATGCAGGTCTTGGACTTCAAGTTTGTACATGCGGTCGGTTCTCACAAAAACAGTCAGTCAGTCGTTGAGCAAGCGCCCGTGACGCAGCGCTTCGCGCCCCGCCACCTTGGCCAGCCAGAAACCGGGTTGGGCATAGCGCAGCCGTTCAATGGCAAACAGCACCCCGGAGGTACCAGCACACACCGTGCTGACCCGATCGGACACAGGATCGATCACTTCGAAAATCTCATCCCCGGCTTCGACCCACTCGCCGGGTTTACGCAAAAAGCTCACCACACCGGGGTGCGGTGCCAACAGCAATTCAGTGCCTTCGAACGGCATGCCTTCGCAGGCTTCGTGCGCCGGTTTCGGCCACTCGCCAGTGATCAGGCCCTGCTCGGCGAGGAACGCCAGAATGCCTTCGGCCCACGCCAGCGCATCCGCGCGGTCAGTATTGGCCTGACCGCCCAGCTCAACGGTGGTCGCCAGGCACGCCAGCGGAATCTGCGCGTCCGGGAACTGCCGCGACAGGCGCAGCCACGGCAACGAGCACGCTTCATCAAAGGAGCTGCCACCAGAATCTTCCGCCAGCAACCCGACCTTCACATCCAGGTGCGCGGCCAGCGAACGCCACTGCGGCCAGTGCTGCGGCAGCGCATACATGTGCAGCGCGGCTTCAGCGTCGCAGTGCAAATCCAGCACCACGTCGGCGGTGCAGGCATGGCTGAGCAAAACGCGCTGCATGCCTTGCAACTGGCTGCTCGCCTCCGGCAATGCCGCCAGATGATCAGCCATCGCCTGACGGATCAGGCGAATGTTGGCGTGCGGATCGTCACCGAGACGGTCGGCCAGCGCCGCCGCAACCGGCGCGCTCAGCTCGACGAAATCGCGGTTGAAGTTCTTGCCGCTGCCGGCTTCGAAACGCCCCTGATGATTGCCTTGCAGCAACTGGCCGAGGCCCAGCGGGTTGGCGACCGGCACCAGCTCGATCACGCCGTTGAGCAGACCTTGGGCTTCGAGTTCGCCAAGGCGCTTTTTCAGCTCCCAGGCGGTGCGCATGCCCGGCAGTTCGTCAGCGTGCAGGCTGGCCTGGATGTAGGCCTTGCGCTCGCCGCTCCCAAACCGGAACACCGAGATCTTGCGCTCGCTGCCCAGATGGCTCCACGGCAATACGTGGTCGATACGTTCCATATCAGTGCTTCCGCGGGGCCAGGTAGCTCAACCAGCGACGCTCGGCCAGCTTGAACAGCTTCACCAGAATGAAGGTCAGGCACAGGTAGAACACGCCGGCGGTGATGTACGCCTCGAACGGCAGGTAGAACTGCGCGTTGACGGTACGGGCCGCGCCAGTGATGTCGATCAGGGTCACGATGGACGCCAGACTGGTGGTCTGCAGCATCATGATCACTTCGTTGCTGTACTGCGGCAGCGCCCGGCGCAGGGCCGATGGCAACAGGATGCGCTTGTACATCTTGAAGCGCGACATGCCCATCGCCTTGGCCGCCTCGATCTCACCGTTCGGCGTGGCCTTGAGGCTGCCGGCGATGATTTCTGCAGTGTAAGCGCTGGTGTTGATCGCGAACGCCAGGCACGCACAGAACGTTGCGCTAGACAGCCACGGCCACATGAAGCTTTCACGCACCGCTTCGAACTGGGCCAGACCGTAGTAGATCAAAAACAGCTGCACCAGCATCGGCGTGCCGCGAATCACGTAGGTATACAGCCACGCAATGCCGTTGACCGCGGCATTCTTGGACACGCGCATCAAGCCCAGCGGCAGGGCTGCCAACAGACCGAAAAACAGCGACAGCGCGAGCAGTTTGAGGGTGGTCAGCAGGCCGCCGAGGTACAGCGGCATGGACTCCCAAATGACGTTGTAGTCGAAGATCATAGATCAGCCGCCCTTACGCCTACCGAGTAGCGCTTCTCAAGTTGACGCAACGCCAGCAACGAAACACTGGTGATCACCAGGTACATCGCCGCCACTGCGAGGAAGAAGGTAAAAGGCTCGCGAGTGGCATCCGCCGCCTGCTTGGCCTTGAACATCATGTCTTGCAGACCGACCACAGAAATCAATGCGGTGGCCTTGGTCAGAACCAGCCAGTTGTTGGTGAAGCCGGGAATCGCCAGGCGAATCATCTGCGGCACCATCACCCGGAAGAACACCTGAAAACTGCTCATGCCATACGCCAGACCGGCCTCGGCCTGCCCTTTGGGAATCGCCATGAACGCGCCACGGAAGGTTTCCGACAGGTAGGCACCGAAGATGAAACCAAGGGTGCCGATACCGGCGGCCAGCGGGTTCAGGTCGATGTAATCGTTATAGCCAAGCATCGGCGCAACGCGGTTGAGCAGATCCTGACCGCCGTAGAAGATCAGCAGGATCAGCACCAGATCGGGAATCCCGCGGATCACCGTGGAATACAGATCGCCCAGCCAGGCCAGCCAGCGCACCGGCGACAGGCGCAACGCGACACCGATCAGCCCGAGAACGATGGCCAGGGCCATGGACGACAAGGCGAGCTGAAGCGTCAGCCATGCGCCATCGAGGATGACAGCCCCGTAGCCTTTCAACATGATTCAGGTCCTCGAAAGTTGGGATGAAAAAATGGCGCAAACCGCAGAGATCCTGTTGCTTGCGCCATTTCGGACTTGTCGCAGAAACGTGTTACTTGCCGTAGATATCGAAGGCGAAGTACTTGTCCTGGATTGCCTTGTATTTGCCGTTTTCGCGGATGGCCGCGATGGCAGCGTTGATCTTGTCTTTCAGCGCGTCGCCCTTGCGCACAGCGATACCTACGCCGTCACCAAAGTATTTGACGTCGGTGAACGCCGGACCTGCAAACGCAAAGCCTTTGCCGGCGTCGGTGTTGAGGAAGCCGTCTTGCAGCAGAGTAGCGTCAGCCACGGTACCGTCGAGGCGACCGGCGGCCACGTCGAGGTAGATTTCGTTCTGCGAGCCGTACGGCTTGATCTCGGCACCCAGCGGGGCCAGGACTTCGCGGGCGAAACGCTCGTGGATCGAACCACGTTGTACGCCGATGTTCTTGCCCTTCAGTTCAGCCAGACCTTCGCTGACCTGAGTACCGGCCTTCATGACCAGACGTGCCGGGGTGTTGTAGTACTTGTTGGTGAAGTCGACCGACTTCTTGCGATCTTCAGTGATCGACATGGACGACAGGATCGCGTCGATCTTGCGCACTTTCAGTGCCGGGATCAGACCGTCGAACTCTTGCTCGACCCACACGCACTTGACCTGCATCTGCTCGCACAGAGCGTTGCCGATGTCGTAGTCGAAACCGACGATGCTGCCGTCCGGGGCTTTGGAAGCGAACGGAGGGTAAGCCGCTTCGATACCGATCTTCAGAGGTTTTTCATCAGCGAAGGAATTCAGCGACAGCACGGACAGTGCCAGGGCGCCAAGCAGCACAAGTTTCTTCATCTTGGGACTCCATCGGTAAAGGGCAAAAACGGCAGAGTGAGCGACAGCCCAATATGCGAATGGGTGAATCGGGAAATCGGTGCAGCATCTGTGGGAAATTTCCCATTGAAACCGTCGAAGGTTTCAACGTCAGCCACGATGAGCGAGTGATCGGCATTCTAACGACAGGCCCGAAGCCGATATTTCTTCAATGCGACAACTAATTACAGATGCACAGAGAAACCCGCTTGAGCACATTGACAGCCTTGCAAAATCATGCAAGAGCGAAAGACAGTGAACCGATCTATGCTGCAAATTGCGGGCCTATTATTCGCAAACCCTTCTAATCCGGCAAGCGCAGCGTTGTGTCTTATTTTTCACCGGGGGTTTTGAGGCTCTAAAACGGAGCGTTGCGTTTCCCTTTGCCCCGCTACGGGGCGGACGGTTACACATATGGTTACGCCGAGGGTGGCGGGTAACAACGGGAAATGTCTTGCTGGGGAGATCGATAATTATTGGTTGGGTGAGTCCGCGTTCCGACGAGGGACTACACGGGCGTCTGACAAATTGCCTTCGCGAGCAAGCTCGCTCCCACAGGGATCTGCATTTTGTCTGAAGGTACTCGGTCAAACTGTGGGAGCGAGCTTGCTCGCGAAGAGGCCAGCCTGTCACCACAAAACCTCCAGACACAAAAAAGCCCCGCCCGGCAAAACCGGACAGGGCTTCCATGAAGCTAACGCTTAAGCCACATTCATCGTTTTGTGCGTATCAATCAAATGCTGCACCACACCCGGATCGGCCAAGGTCGAGATATCACCCAACCCGTCATATTCAGCGGTCGCAATCTTGCGCAGTATCCGGCGCATGATCTTGCCCGAACGGGTCTTCGGCAGCCCCGGCGCCCACTGAATCACGTCCGGTGAAGCAATCGGGCCGATCTCCTTGCGTACCCAGTTCTTCAGTTCCAGGCGCAGTTGCTCGCTCGGCTCCTCGCCATTCTTCAAGGTGACGTAGACATAAATGCCCTGCCCCTTGATGTCGTGCGGCACGCCAACCACCGCCGCTTCGGCGACTTTCGGGTGGGCGACCATCGCGCTCTCGATCTCGGCCGTGCCCATGCGGTGGCCGGACACGTTGAGCACGTCGTCGACACGCCCGGTGATCCAGTAGTAACCGTCGGCGTCACGACGCGCACCGTCACCGGTGAAGTACATGCCACGGAAGGTCTTGAAGTAGGTATCGACGAAGCGGTCGTGGTCGCCATACAGCGTGCGCGCCTGACCTGGCCACGAATCGAGAATCACCAGATTGCCCTCGGCCTCGCCCTCGATGATGTTACCGAGGTTGTCGACCAGCGCCGGCACCACACCGAAGAACGGACGCGCCGCCGAACCCGGCTTCAGCGCGTGCGCACCCGGCAGCGGGCTCATCATGTTGCCGCCGGTTTCGGTCTGCCACCAGGTATCAACGATCGGGCAACGCGACTTGCCGACATTCTTGTAGTACCAGTCCCAGGCTTCCGGGTTGATCGGCTCGCCCACCGAACCGAGCAGACGCAGGCTGCTGCCGTCAGCGCCTTCAACAGCGGCGGTGCCCGACGCCATCATTGCGCGGATCGCGGTCGGTGCGGTGTAGAGGATGTTGACCTTGTGCTTGTCGACGATCTTCGCCACCCGAGTGATGTCCGGGTAGTTCGGCACGCCTTCGAACAGCAGCGTGGTCGCGCCATTGGCCAGCGGGCCGTAGACGATGTAACTGTGGCCGGTGACCCAGCCGACGTCGGCGGTGCACCAGTAGATTTCGCCCGGACGGTAGTCGAACACACGCTCGTGAGTCATCGCCGCATACAGCAGATAACCGCCGGTGGTGTGCTGCACACCCTTCGGCTTGCCGGTCGAGCCGGAGGTATAAAGGATGAACAACGCTTCTTCAGCGCCCATCTCTTTCGGCGCACACACGGTGCCCGCCACTTTCATCAGGTCTTCGTACCAGATGTCGCGATGCTGGTTCCACTTGATGTCGCCACCGGTACGCTTGCACACGATGACTTTCTGGATGCTGCTGGTTTCCGGGTTGGTCAGCGCGTCGTCGACGTTGGCCTTCAGCGGAATCTTCTTGCCGGCACGAATGCCTTCGTCAGCGGTGATCACTACTTTGGATTTGCAGTCGATGATCCGACCGGCCAGGGCCTCCGGCGAGAAACCGCCGAACACCACCGAGTGAATCGCGCCGATCCGGGTGCAGGCCAGCATGGCGACCACGGCTTCGGGGATCATCGGCATATAAATGGTCACCACGTCACCACGGTGCACGTCCTGACCACGCAGGGCGTTGGCCAGTTTGCACACTTGTTCGTGCAGTTCGCGGTAAGTGATGTTGCGGCTTTCGGAAGGATCGTCGCCTTCCCAGATGATGGCGACTTGATCGCCGCGCTCGGCCAGATGGCGGTCGAGGCAGTTATAGGAAACGTTCAGGGTGCCGTCGGCGAACCACTTGATGTCGACATGGTGATCGTCGAACGACGTCTGCTTCACCGTGGTGAAAGGCTTGATCCAGTCGAGACGCTTGGCTTGCTCGCGCCAGAAGCCGTCAGGGTTGACGACCGACTGCTGGTACATGGCTTTGTAGGTCGCCTCGTCAGTCAGCGTATTAGCCAGAACCTCGGGACGAACGGGATACAGAGAAGCCGCACTCATCTTTCCTACCTCGGTGTAATAGTTGTTTTTGTATGACCCCGTTGTAGCCGGGCCGGCCCCATAGAACCATTCGACGATGGTAGTAACAAGCCCCTACAAAACATCCAGTTACCCCTGACGCAAGCCCTGCGCTGCTTGCTCCAACACCCCACAACCCCTGTGGGAGCTGGCTTGCCAGCGATTCCGACGACTCGGTTATTCAGGCAAACCCCATCACCAGCAAACCCGGTTGCAGACGATTTCGACCGATTGTTACCAAATCTGCCAAAAGTGTTTATCAAAACCCCACCTGTTTACCCCCACTCCACCTCCCTAAAATCCACCTCGCCGACAAGGCAAACGCGATTAACAACGTTACAGCCCCCACGAAGGCCGTTAATCCAGCTCTCAAGTAATAACTGCAAACGATGAAGTTCCACACGCAACCCTAAAAAGGTTGCGTGACCCCACTCGACCTCAAGAAGGTAAATTTGAAATGAAAGCTTTATTGGTTCTGGCCCTCAGCAGTCTGTGCGCAACCGCCATGGCAGACGAGGTTCCGACTGATGTCGCGCAGCAACAACCGGTTATCGAGGAATACACTTACTCCACTCACCTGGACATCGCCAAAGTTGTCTCCATGAGCGAAGTGCCGAATGTTTGCGAAGTGGTTCCGGCCAAAATGGAATACGACGACTCCAAAGGTCAGCGTCACATCCTGCGTTACAGCGTCATGGGTAACGGCTGCACCAATTGATGATTGAGACTGCACCGAATCGGATCACTCAGCGCCTCATTTGAGGGTCGATTCCAGCCCGACTTCGGTCGGGCTCAGTTGTGTCTGGGGTCGTCAAAAATGCTTGCAAAACACTAGATGTAGTGAAAAACCGCTTTTTTTGTTCGTTTTTTGAGCAAATTCACATTGCCGAGATTTTTACGAAAAAAAATCTATCCCCGGCAAAGCCCTGTAAACCCGCACTCTCATCGAAAAACCAGCCTCCTCGACCGCGCCATGCGCGGATTCGCCTCAGCACAGCCGTGTTTTTTTCCCTATAATGCCGCCCTAATCGGGTCAGCAATATTCCCTTACAGGGATCAAAGCCATTCTGAAGCCCCGCAGCAGCGTCAACGCTGATCTGCGCCCGTCAGAGGCTCTCGGAACCCCGAACAAAATTCTGTTTTATTGCCTGCCTTAGCTGCTGCAAAAAACGATTCCTTAAGATCCAACGCGGTCTGTACGACCGTGTGAACAACCAACCATCAGGTTTCACACGGGGCGACAGGCCCTCACGCAGGAGACGACACGTCATGCTGAGCTGGGACGAATTCGACAAAGAAGACAGTGAAGTAGCAGCAGTGAAAGGCGCCAACGCCGGCCACGCTTCTGAAGCCAACATGGACCGCCTCGACAACGCCGGCGGCGCCGCCGCGCTCGAAGCCCGCGCCGTGACCGCCGACGACTCGGCCGCCGTGGCCCGCGCCAAGGCTGCACTGAACTCCCTCGACGTCGCCGAAGGCCTCGCCGAACTCGAAGGCGCCTCCGCCCGTGTCGCCGTTGACGAAAAGCGCATGATCAACTGCCGCGCCGACCTCAACCAACTCGTGCCATTCAAGTACGACTGGGCCTGGCAGAAGTACCTGGACGGCTGCGCAAACCACTGGATGCCGCAAGAAGTCAACATGACCGCCGACATCGCCCTCTGGAAAAACCCGGAAGGCCTGACCGACGACGAGCGCCGCATCGTGATGCGCAACCTCGGCTTCTTCTCCACCGCCGACTCCCTGGTTGCCAACAACCTGGTCCTGGCCGTGTACCGCCTGATCACCAACCCGGAATGCCGCCAGTACATCCTGCGCCAGGCCTTCGAAGAGGCGATCCACACCCACGCTTACCAGTACTGCATCGAATCGCTGGCCATGGATGAAGGCGAAATCTTCAACATGTACCACGAGATCCCATCGGTCGCCAAAAAGGCAGCCTGGGGCCTGAAATACACCCGTTCGATCTCCGATCCAAAGTTCGAAACCGGCACCCCGGACACCGACAAAGAGTTGCTGCGCAACCTGATCGCCTACTACTGCGTGCTGGAAGGCATCTTCTTCTACTGCGGCTTCACCCAAATCCTCTCCATGGGCCGCCGCAACAAAATGACCGGCGTCGCCGAGCAGTTCCAGTACATCCTGCGCGACGAATCCATGCACCTGAACTTCGGCATCGACGTGATCAACCAGATCAAAATCGAAAACCCACACCTGTGGGATGCCGAAATGAAGGAAGAAGCGACCCAAATGATCCTGCAGGGCACGCAGCTGGAAATCGAATACGCCCGTGACACCATGCCTCGCGGCGTACTGGGCATGAACGCGGCGATGATGGAGGACTACCTGAAGTTCATCGCTAACCGTCGTTTGTCGCAGATCGGTTTGAAAGAAGAGTACCCAGGGACGACTAACCCGTTCCCTTGGATGAGCGAGATTATGGACTTGAAGAAAGAGAAGAATTTCTTTGAGACTCGGGTTATTGAGTATCAGACTGGTGGGGCGTTGAGCTGGGATTAATTGAAAACTATACACTAATGCCGCAAACCAAAATCCCCGCTATAAGCGGGGATTTTTATAGGGATTATTATGGCTAAACCTAGGATTTTTATCAGCTCCACTTACTTTGACTTGAAGAACGTTAGAGCTGACCTCGAACGTTTCGTCAAGAGCCAGGGATATGACCCTATATTAAATGAAAGGGGTCATATACCATACGGCAATAAAGAGAAGCTAGAAGAGTATTGCTATAAAGAAATCCAGCTTAGCGACATCTTAATTTCAATAATTGGAGGAAGGTTTGGCTCGCAATCAAAATCCGACTCACACTCTATATCCAATACAGAACTAAGAGTTGCAATCGAACTAGGAAAACAAGTCTACATTTTTATTGATAAAAACGTTCACAGCGAATTCAGAACCTACGAAAGAAACAAAGAACACAAAGAAATATCATACGCCTCTGTGGATGATAGAAGAATATTCAATTTCATCGAGGAAATACAAAGCTTACCAATCAACAACCCTATTGCAAATTTTGAGACAAGCTCGGATATAACCGAGTACCTAAAGGAGCAATGGGCCGGATTATTTCAGAGACTGCTAACAGAGCATTCTAAACAGCGGGAAATCACTGCGCTCGACGAAATAAAATCAACATCCAAGACTCTAAATCAGTTAGTAAATTTTTTAATAGAAGAACGAAAAAATGGCGATCAAGCATTCAAGGAAATTCTGTTAGCCAACCACCCTGCATTCAGTGAAATACGATCACAACTGGGAATAACATATCGAGTTTTTTTCTGTAACAAAAAGGAGCTCGACGAACTACTCAAGGCGAGATCTTTTATTTCAGTGCCCTCTGAATACTGGGATGAACCAGAGTACTGCGAGTGGATCAACTCGAAAACCTCGCCAAATCAATTATTAAAAATAAGTAAGTCCCTGTTCGACGACGAGAACAAATTAAAAATACTAACTCCAGACCAGTGGAATGAATCTCTAGTTAAAATAGTGGACCACATCCCACCTGATGAGGATGACGAGTCGGACATTCCTTTTTAAAGAAGACCAATCAATTCAAGATTTGCCACGCCCCTTTTTTTTAAAAAACGAGGGGCATATTTTAACTATTCAATCAAAAGAAAATAAATAAATAAATAAAACCAGGACACACTGCGCACGATATAATTTCAGCCCCCCCTAAAATATCAGAATGACATATCAAGAACGCCCTCCCCCAACTATCCTAACCGAGAGAAACCACCACCTCACGAAATCTCCAACATTACCAAATCAAAACAAACCCATGATATATACCCGCAAGTCAAATATAATTCACTCACCACTGTATATGCTAGAAAGATTCATACCAGCACCCAAAGCTTTCTCCCCCACATATAAACCAATCGATTCCAAGCGTACCACCAACTTGCTCCTGACAATGGCAAGTCTGCAATCAATGTCACTCCCCCTCTCTTCCATGGCCTCTTCTCTAAACCCGTCACGTTTTCTGCGTACATGGTATTGGTCATATGAACAAGCACATAGTCAAAAACTAGACAAGGATCAGCGCCGAGCTTTGTAAATTGGCTATTTCAGGCACCCCATAAAGCAGTTGAAACACAATAAAACTAATCACTCTCAAGGCAAACAACGAGAGAAAACCTTGAAATCGTAGGATCTCGCTCAGACGATTTACTCCACGGCGATAGCTAAGCGATACGCGTGTAAGATTCATAGCAGGATTCATCTTTATTTATTGTAGGAATTTTCCTAGACAGGGGTAATCCGCACTCAGTATCGTTAGAGGTTTATGAGCCTCGGCAATTGTATGGATACCTCGAAAGAAAAGACTGGCTGGAGCGATGAGGAGCTAGAGGCTTCGGTAGACGCTTATCTGAAGATGTTGACTCTTGAGCAGCAAAACCAACCATTCAAAAAGGCAGACGAAAACCGTCTATTGCGTGAAGGCCCGCTAAACAAACGCAGTGCCTCCTCCGTCGAGTACCGCATGCAGAACATCTCTGCGGTGATGGAGCAATTGGGGCAGCAGCGAATTACTGGCTACGTTTCGGCAAAGAACCTTGGTTCTGGCGTTAGTAAACGGATCAAGGAATTCCTCGCGAAGAAGGGCATCCACGCATTACGAAAAGGCGAACAGCGGGCCATTACATTTACTCCTCTTCAGTTGGTCGAGGTCAATGCGCCTCAAAAAAATGAAGTGCCAGTGGGTGTTCTAAACCCTAAAGAGACGACCTCCACTGTCGTGAGACTTGCCCGCGCCCAGAGCGTAAAAAAATGGGTACTCCAGCACTCCCGAGGCATTTGTGAAGGTTGCGGGCAAACCGCACCATTCGTTAGCGCAAACGGCCGCCCCTTTCTTGAAGTCCATCATGTTAAGCACCTTATTGATGGCGGAACCGACCGCATATGCAACACGGTCGCGCTGTGCCCGAACTGCCATCGTCGTTGCCACCATTCCAGCGATAAAAAAGAGTTCACCGCTGAGTTTTATAAGAAAGTCGAGCGGTTGAGGCCTGAATAGAGGATCAAACTTGTGCCGAGGAATCCCAGCATCCTAAAGGCTCTGCACTGACACCCAAATCAAACAGCGAAAACTCCCAACCTCATCCAAGACCCGTCCTACAGCCTCAATTCATCACCTTCGTTAACGTCGCCCGGCTTCTTTCCGGCGGACCGAAAAATGAACGAAAGGATGATCAGTGGCTGGCAAAAAGGATATTCCCCGGGTCAGGAACCCACCTTCAGGCGACGGGCATCACGTCACCTACCGGTTCATGAACGCGACCGAACTGGCAGAGCGCGAAGCCAGGCAGAACGCTTATGAGGCCATGCTGGCCCGGCAGGATGCGTTTGAGCGCAGTCGGCAGGCCGCTGTCAAAAAAGACGAGGCGGTCCGGGCCGGATGCGTTTTCGCGAAGTCTTGCAAGCTGCCGGACGCGATCATTGATTACTCTAATCCCTCCGGGATGGTGCCGACCGACAGCCTGAGGGATTACGGCGAATTCGCCTTGCTCGGTACCCGTGGGGCCGATGATGCCGGGCTGCAAAATCTGCAAACCATCAGCGGCAATACCGTTTCACTCGGCCTTGGGCGCCTTGCTCTTCGCAGCCCGACACTCGCCACGCCAACGGTAGGTCTCGGAGCAGCCATCGGCGCTACCGGTGCCGCACTCATGACCGGCATGGTCGCTTTGCTCTGGACGCCCAGCCTGGGTGACAGCGCTCTCTACACCGAAGAACAATTGCGCGTCCTCAAACAGGCCCGCACCCGTGTTCGCCTGCGCATCGAGCAACAAACCAACGGCGCGCTCAAAGGTTATGCCTTCTACACCGGCAAGAATCGCGAATGGGAAATGGTCGATGTCGTGAAGCTGGAAACTCGCGACAGCCAGTACGTCGCCAATCTGGGTGACGGCGTCGAGCTGATCTGGACACCCGCCGCAGACGGCTCCGACATCCTTGGCATTCCTGCTCTGGAAGCCGCCCCGCAGGCACCGCATATCTGGGTTTACCCGCCAACGAAAGCGGCGAACGACATCCTTATTAATCCGGTTTACCCACCGGAGTACAAGGATTTCATCCTGGTGTTTCCGGAGAGTTCGGGGGTAAGGCCGGTTTATATTGTGGTGAGTCTTTCTGATCACAAATATCATCCGGTACCCAAAGGATTAAGTGCGTTTCCCGACGCAACACCAGCAAAACAGAAGACCAGGGTCAAAGGACGAGGTACTCGTATGCGTTGGAAAACCAAGGATGGGCTGATTCTGGAATGGGATTATCAACATGGAGCTGTAGAGATGTACGACAAACGCGGTCGGCATCTGGGCGAATTCGATGCTGACACTGGTGAGCAGAACAAACCGGCCGATCCAAAAAGAAGGATAGAACCATGACTCACGTAATTTATGCGTTTGATCGTTCCACCGAAGCTCTGATTTTCGAAGTGCCTATCTCGGCAGAGAATATCGAGCAGCTGCGAGTCATCATGAAATGGAATGACGCAGAAGACGAACTCTACGGTTACGATCTTGATTTTCAGCAGCTAGCACAATTGGAAACGTTAACCGGAAAATCTTTCTACGATCCTCAATACGATTACCAACTCGCCAGCTATGGAAATTAAAAGTTCAGGGCCGCTCAGCGAAGGCACGAGAACAGTAGATCTATGATCTATCTAATCGAGGCATTTGATAGAGGAAGCGGTTTCCTGGCATTTGAAATAGAACTCCCAAGTGGATCAGACCAGACGATAAAAACCATCATGGGTTGGACGGAGGAGCAGGAAGGATGGGAGGGATACGATCTCTCGCACGGACAGCTTGGAGCCTTGGAAAGGCTATTGGGGAAGGAAATTTATAACCCTGCTTATAAATTTCAGCTCAGCTGCAATGTGTAACCGATGGTTCTGACGCCGGTAAATGCAGTCGCCAAACAAGTAACCTACAGCGCTAAAAATTCGCGTTTGCCGGGTTTGGGGCAGCTTCGCTGCCCATCGGGGATAAATCCCCTCACCACAATTTAATGTGTTGCTGCTGGGTGGGTGTCTGGATTCTAAATTGAGTTGATGCCACCAATCGCCAGCAGGCTGGCTCCCACAAATCCAGCATCATCCTGAAAACAATCAGTGCAAGCCGCGCCACCTCCCGCTATTAATACCCCTCCCCCACTCAAGGATCCGAGCCCTGCCATGAAATTCGATCTCGCCTACTGCCTCAGCCTCGACGACAAGTTGTCGATCTATGACGTTCGCGATCTCAATTTTGATGAGACGGTGGCGTTCGACTCGGCCAAGGAGCATTTCCAGTGCCCCAACGATGCCTGTCGCTCGGCGTTCGATGCATCTAACGAGTTGGGTACGTTCAACGCCAAGAACGTGAATTACGTGCGCACGCCGCACTTCAAGAACTTGCCCACGACGCAACATGTGGCGGGTTGTCCCTATGTGAGTTTGAAGGCTTCGGCGTCTGGCGTTGAGACGGCGGATGGCGAAACGGATGACGGGCGGGAGGAGCATTTCCCATCAGAGTTGTTGCTGACGCGGCGTGCGTATGTGCGCAAGCCTGCTGCGCCCGCGGGGGCGGCGGATGTGTTGCGGGATGATCCGGTTCGGGCGGCGGCGGACATTGGTAGAGAGTCGCCGGGGCGTGAGACGGCTCCGGACAAGACCAGTGTGTTTGCGCATCCGGTGGAGTGTTTTGTGTCGAACTTCGCCGACAAGGAGTTGCTCAAGCGCATGCCGTTGAAGATCGGCGAGCACACAGCGCCTTATGGCTCGTTCTTCAAGAAGATTGAGTATCTGACGGACAACAAGGGGCTGATTTACTGGGGCAAGATCAAGGAGATCAAGGATTACACCCAGAGTTTTCGCATCGACTTCGAGCAGAAGGTCTGGTTCAAGCAGGCAGATGAGGCGAAGAAGAAGCCTTATTCGGTGAACGTGTACTTGAGCAAGAAGCTGATCGACAACTACCGCAAGCGCAAGGCGTTTCTGGAAGAGATCAAGCACGCGATCGACAGTGACAAGGAGTTGTTCTGTTTCTTCTATGGCGTGACGCCGGAGTTGAAGCAGGTGCCGAGCAAAAAGAACCCCGAACAGACGTTCGGGGTGTTCAGTGCCAACATCGAGAACCTGGATCACTTCATTGTGCGGGAAGCGCCGGGGTTGGCGTGACGGTTAGTCTTTGGGCAGTTGCAGTTCGACCGCGCCCGGATGTTGTTTGACGACGGAGTACGGCAGGATCGACCATTCGGGCTCATCGCAACCGCGTTGTACGCGAGGGAAATATGGCCCGAGATAAATACCCTTCGCGGTGAAGTACCAATTGGAAACGACCCAGACGTTTTCATCGGTATAGTCGCAACTGTCCTCATCACCTTCGGCCGGTTTCTTCATTTCGTTGGGATACAGCGAGGTGAATTGGTTTATCAACCATTGCACAAACACGTCTCTCTGGCTGCCATCGCCGGCTCCGGCCGAAGAGCCTTCGTGCCCGACTCCAAGCACGTCTTCCAGCTTTATTGCTTCGCCAGTATGAACATTGAGATTGATCGGTGAGTTGCCGACATCAGGGTGCGCGCCGCCGCAATCGTAACCGGTGTTGATATTCAGGCTGACTACGTCGGACGACAGGAAAGTGGGCGCGACGCTTTGCCATAGCTCGGCGTTTTCTCCACCTTGCAGCATGCAAGCGTGATAACTGACGACCTCACTCCAAAGTCGTCCCAGCAATTGTTGATTGATCCGCTGTTGCTCTTCTTTCGTGTAGCCAGACTCGACACTGAACAACGAAACCTTCGACTCAGGCTCCGTCCACCATTGCAGGTCGTAGCCCATGAAGGTTTCTTTTTTCTCCGGCTTGAGCTTGAGCCCCTGTAAGCGCAAATACTCGTAGGGATCGTCCTTCGGCAACGTGGCAATAAAGGGCAGCGTTGTAGCAGTTGGCGCAGGAAGTTTGGCTTCGGTCAGTTGCACCGGCAGCTTCTTACCCTTGGGATTTTGCCATTCGCCCTGCCAACCGTTGGCGGTGGTTTTCAGCTTCAGAGTCGGCAGCGGTTTGTCGTCGCCATAGCGGTTGTTGCCTTCAACCAGGCTCAACGTGCTGTCTTGCAGCGAACCGCTGAGTTCCAGGTCGCGGTGATACTTCTCATAGAAGTAGCGACCGGTGACTTCGTCCTGCTGCGTGGTGTTGAGCTCAACCACAATCGGCATCTTGCCCAGCGTACCGGTGAACACGCGCCGGCCGTCTTCAGCATGGGCAGTGGAAATCAGTGTGAACAGCGCCGCAGCGTATGGCGCCAGGCGCAGCAGTCCCTTGAGCATGGATCGATCCCTGAATGAATGAGGCTGTGGAGTATGCAGAGGATGCGTGCAGGAATCGAGGCTCTACTTAAGCAGCATGCCCAGCATGACGACGATCAGCAGAGCGATGTACACCCACGCATGCACCCGATCCGCTATCCGCCCGATCCACGGCGTGGCTAACCGAATCCCGACCAACGATCCCAGCGTCAGCACCGCGAACGCCAGCAAATCCACATACCCGACAAACCACGCCCCCAGCTCTGCCTGACTGAACCTGGCCAGCGCCATGTACGTCAGCGTCCCGGCCACTGCCACCGGCACGCTCAACGGGTTAGCCATGGACGTGGCTTGCGACATGCTCAATCCACAACGGCGCAGAAGCGGTACGGTCATGACGCTTCCTCCTACGCCGAGAAACGTGGCGATGGCGCCGATGCCTACACCGCCGCCGGACGTTTCTGTCCTGCTGAGTCGGCGCGGGATGACGCCTTCGTTGCGGGTGAGAAAGCCGCGTCTGAGCAGGCAGTCGATGATGGTCACGCCGAGGTAGGCGATGAAGGCGTAGCGAATGACCTCGCCGCTGACCCACACCGCCGCGATCGCTCCGAGGATCGCACCGAAGGCGATGAAGCTGCCGAGCGGCCACAAATAATGGCGGATCAGGTTGCCGGCGCGGCGGTGTTTGTCGGTGGCGATCAGGGCGTTGACGATCATCACGCAGGTCGAGGTGGCGACGGCGATGTGCATCGCCGACTGGCCGATGGGGTCGTCGGCGCCGTGGCTGGCGCTGAGCAGGCGATACAGCAGCGGCACGACGACGAAGCCGCCGCCGAAGCCGAACAGGACGGCGGTGATGCCGGTCAGGCAGCCGAACAGGGTCAGCAGAATGTAGAACATGGCGCGTTATCCGATGAGGGCGAGCGGCCGACGATAGAGCCACGCGGCTTGGCCTGCTTCAGCAACTCAGCCAATAATGTTTGCGTTTACGCCAACTACCGGAAAACGCTTGATGCGCAATGTTTCGATCAATCTGCTGGATCACACGCCGCGCCCGGTGGTGGCGATTGGTACGGATTATTCCCACGGTCAGCTGTTGCCATTTCATACGCATCGGCGGGCGCAATTGTTGTATGGCGCGACCGGAGTGATGCAGGTCCGCACTCATGACGGCAACTGGGTGGTGCCGCCACAGCGGGCGGTGTGGGTTCCGCCGGGGGTGGCGCATGAGGTGTTGATGCTGGGGGTGAGCACGCGCAGCGTGTACATCGAGCCGGGGACGGTGGACTTGGGACCGCGTTGCCAGGTGATCAGTGTTTCGCCGTTGATGCGGCACCTGTTGATGGAAGCGGTGGAGGTGCCGCTGGCCTATGAGCTCGAGGGTCGCGATGGCGTGCTGATCGAGCTGTTGCTGCATGAACTGGCGCGCAGCGCGCCCCTGCCCCTGCACATTCCGCTGCCGTCTGACGGAAAACTCCTGGCGTTGTGTCAGAACTTTCTGCGTCAGCCGAACGCGCATCAGTCGCCGCAACACTGGGCCGAGCAGTTGCACATAAGCTTGCGTACCTTCAACAGATTGTTTCGGCAACAGACCGGATTGAGCTTCAGCCAATGGCGGCAACAGGCTTGCGTGGTGCTGGCACTGGCACGGCTGGCAGCCGGTGAAGCGGTGACGCGGATCGCCCTGGACTTCGGTTATGAGAGCCCGGCAGCGTTCTCGACGATGTTCCGGCGCATGCTCGGTCAGGCACCGTCCGTCTGGTTGGAGGCGGCGAACTAGGGCAAATCAAAAAATGCGTTTGATCCCGGCCGAAAACAACTGTACAAAAACACAGTACATTTTCAATCAGCACTCTTGAGCCCGGAGCACACCATGGCCTCTCTTGCGATGAACCACATCCTCGAACGCATTGCCCTTTTCCAGTTCACCCCGACGCACTGCGTCCAGGCCCGAGCAATGCTGGGCTGGAGCGTGGAACAGCTGTCGCGCGAGGCGGAGGTCGCAGCGGACGACATCCAGCGGTTTGAAGCGCAGCAGGACGTGGCGGATGCAGCGCGATTGGCGTTGGCGTATCGGTTTGAGGCACAGGGGTTGGTGTTCTTTCCGGGGTTTGCGCCGGGGCGCAGTGCGAGTATGGGCGTGCCATCGAAATCGGTGGGGCGTGGGGATTATGCAATGGCTGATTAAGGACCTGTGGCGAGGGGATTTATCCCCGTTGGACTGCGCAGCAGACCCCTTGTCCTGATTGAACAGAGGGGGCCGCATCGCGACCCAACGGGGATAAATGCCCTCGCCACAAATCAATATCAGCTTGCGTCAGGCGTTCTGCGCCACACCCTCACTCTCCCCTTCAACCGCCAACCACCACGCTTCGCCACGATGCGGTTGAGCAATATTGAACGCGTCACCCATCTGCGGCGTGGTAATCGAAACACTGCGCTCCCACGCCAGCGCCAGAATCCGGTCAAACGGTTCATGCCAGGCGTGCATCGCCAAATCGAAGGTGCCGTTGTGGATCGGGAAGAGCCAGCGGCCCTTGAGGTCGAGGTGGGCTTGCAGGGTTTCTTCCGGTTGCATGTGCACGTGCGGCCATTCGACGTTGTAGGCGCCGGTTTCCATCAGGGTCAGGTCGAACGGGCCGTATTGTTCGCCGATGCGTTTGAAGCCGTCGAAGTAGCCGCTGTCGCCGCTGAAGAAGATCCGCGTGTCGCCGTCGATCATCACCCACGAGGCCCACAGGGTGCTGTTGCTGTCGAACAGGCCACGGCCGGAGAAGTGTTGCGACGGCGTGGCGATGAAGCGGATACCGGCGATTTCGGTGCCCTGCCACCAGTCGAACTGACGGATTTTGTTGGCGTCGATGCCCCATTTGATCAGGGTATCGCCGACGCCCAACGGAGTCAGGAACAGGTTGGTCTTGGCCGCCAGCCGCAGTACCGCCGCGTAGTCGAGGTGGTCGTAGTGGTTGTGCGACAGGATCACCGCTTCAATCGGCGGTAATTCGTTGATGCTGATCGGTGGCTGGTGGAATCGCTTGGGGCCGGCCCATTGCACGGGCGATGCGCGTTCGGCGAACACCGGGTCGGTGATCCAGAATTTGTCCTGCAGTTTCAGCAACAGGGTCGAATGACCGAGGCGAAACACGCTGTGGTTGGGCGCTGCCAGGAGGTCGTCGCGGGTCAACGGTTGTACCGGGATAGCGGCGGCGGGTCGGGTATTGCGCGGTTTGTGGAAGATCATGTTCCACATGATGCGCAGCATTTTGCGAAAGCCTTCGCGGCGCACCGGCGCATGGTTGCGGAACAGCCCTTGATCCTGTCGAGAGGCTTCAGGCGTGGAAATTTTATCCGGGAGGGAAACTGGATTGGCCATGACTGAAATGACTCCAGAAAAACCGCGCAATTCACGATTTTTCGCGGTGGGACGATAAATGGCCAGAGCTGCACGCATAGGCCGAACTGCTGTTTTTTAGGTCGCGAGGATTAACGCAACATTACACTGGTCGGTGTAGTTTCTAGGTTGCATGAAAGCGCATGACAAGTAAACTTCCAAGTGTAATTTCCATTTTTCCTGCCGAAGCTTACTTATGACAGCTCCACAGCGCCTCACTGACCGCAAACGCGAAGCCATTATCCAGGCGGCCATTGCCGAATTCCGTGCCAACGGTTTCGAGATCACCAGCATGGACAAGATCGCGGCCACCGCCGGGGTGTCGAAGCGCACGGTGTACAACCATTTCCCCAGCAAGGAAGAGCTGTTCGCCGAAATTCTCAACCAACTCTGGGCACGCATCACCGCCGAGCAGACCGTGACCTACAGCGCCGATCAGCCGCTGCGTGAGCAACTGCAACAGATGCTGGGGGCAAAATTGCAGATGATGGCCGATGACAACTTTCTCAGTCTGGCCCGCGTGGCGATTGCTGCCACCATCCACTCCCCGGAGCGCGCACAAGATATGGTGGCGCGCATGGGCGAGCGCGAAGAAGGCCTGACCGTGTGGATTCGCGCCGCTCAGGCGGACGGTCGGCTAAAACCCGTGGACGCGACATTCGCCGGGCAGCAGCTGCAAGGGCTGCTGAAGTCGTTCGGCTTCTGGCCGCAGATTTCCATGGGCCTGCCGCCATTGGATGCCGCCACCCAAAAAGCCGTGGCCGAATCGGCACTGGAGATGTTTCTGGCGCGTTACCAGCTCTAAACCGTGCCTCTGCGCGCGATCCGTCGATTAAATGGCTCGGAAGGACACTGATTATTCGCGCTGGAATAAATGACAATGTCCGACAATTGACCGACGAATGGTCTACCTGAAAAAAATACGGCAAAGTATTTCAGGATGAATCTGGCGCAGGACATCATGGAAAACCCACGCGGCAAAGGCTTGTCATTCGCCAGACGCATCTATCTGCCTAGGACTATTGGTCTGGGCGTCGGCTTTTTCAGCGTCGCGGCAGCGCTGTATCCGTTGAACATGCCGGCATGGCTCTGGGCGCTGCTGGTGTTCAACGGATTTGTCTGGCCGCATCTGGCTTATCAGGTATCAACCCGCGCAACCTTCCCCTACCGCGCCGAGCGTCGCAATCTGTTGTACGACTCGTTATGCGGCGGCTTCTGGACCGCGTGTTTTCAGTTCAATCCGCTGACCAGCGTGACCATCCTGTCGATGATGACCATGAACAACGTCGCCGCCGGTGGCCGACGCCTGTTCCTGCTCGGCGCCGTCGCGCAGTGCGTCGGTGTACTGTTGGGCGGCTCGATCTTCGGCTTCAAATTCAGTCCGACCATGACTCAAATTGAAGCCTGGGCCTGCCTGCCGATGCTGACCCTGTATCCACTGGCCTTGGGCATGGTCTGTTACCAACTGGCGATCAAACTCGCGCAGCACAAACGCACGCTGCGCGACCTGAGCCGCACCGACAGCCTCACCGGACTACTCAACCACGGCGCCTGGAAGGATCAGCTGCACGCCAGATTCGAGCTGTGCCGGCAAAATCACACCCAGGACATTCTGGCGCTGATCGACATCGACCACTTCAAGTCCATCAACGACAACTATGGCCACATCATCGGCGATGCGGTACTGAGCCAACTGAGCGGCGAACTCAAAGGCATGGTGAGCAAAAGCGAACGGGCCGGCCGCTACGGCGGCGACGAGTTTTGCCTGATCCTGCCCGACCAGCCACTGAAAAAAGCCGAACTGCAAATGGAACGATTGCGTCAGGCGCTGGATCAATACCGTCACCCGGATGTGCCGGAACTGCGGGTCAGCCTGAGTATCGGTCTGGCGCGGTTTCAGCCGTCGTACCGCGACGCACTGGCCTGGCTGGATGACGCTGACAAAGCGCTGTACACCGCCAAACACACGGGACGCAACACGATCAGCGTGGCGCTGAGCCAGCCGCGCACCAACGACGCCAACTCCATCAGTCTTTGAAAACACCGGTAGTCATGCTGATACGCATTTTCTTGTACAACGACAAACAGTTTGTATAAGATCGCCTCGTCAGCCTGGATGCTGGCACTTTGCAGTCAATGACAAGTGCTCACCCGGCATTTGCTCTGCCAGCGCGGAAACAGGGACAAAAACCTCGTCTTTCCCTACTTCCAGGTACTGCCCCTATGTTTTTCAAACGCCATCAGTCCGCCCTCAACGACCTTCAACACACCATCACCGAACAGAACGGCCTGCTCGAAGCCATCGACCGCTCCATGGCCGTGATCGAGTTCGACCTCGATGGCGTGGTGTTGACGGCCAACGACAACTTCCTGAAAACCACGGGCTACCGCGCTGATCAGGTGATCGGCCAGCCTCATCGTCTGTTCTGCACCCCGGAGTTTGGCCGCAGCGCGCAATACACCGAGTTGTGGTCGCGTCTGAAAAACGGCCAGTTCCAGTCCGGCACGTTCGAGCGGGTCAACAGCCAGGGCCAGCCGATCTGGCTGGAAGCCAACTACAACCCGATCAAGGATGCGTCGGGGCGTGTGGTGAAAGTGGTCAAGTACGCCATGGACGTGACGACCAAGGTTCAGCAGGAAAGCGAGGCCAACGCCAAGCTGCAGGCGATCGACCGGGCGATGGCGGTGATCGAATTCGACCTCGACGGCGGCATTCTCACGGCCAACAAGAATTTTCTGACACGCATGGGTTACACGCTCGCTGAACTCAAGGGTAAACATCATCGTTTGTTCTGCCGCGCGGATCTGGTCAACAGCAGCGCCTATGAGGACTTCTGGCGGCGGCTGAACCAGGGTGAGTTGTTTCAGGGCCAGTTCGAGCGCGTCGACAAGCGCGGCCAAACCGTGTGGCTGGAAGCCAACTACAACCCGGTGTACGACGCGTCCGGGCGGTTGTGCAAAGTGGTGAAGTTCGCCACGGACGTCACCGCCCGCGTCGAGCAGCATGAGCAGGATGCCCGCAGCGCCAGCGCGGCTTATCACATCTCCGTGGAAACCCGCAAAGTCGCCGAGCAAGGCACTCAGGTGATCCAGCAAGCGGCCAGCGAAATGCGCGAAATCGCTGATGACATCGCGCAGTCTTCGACATTGATCGCGCAGCTCGGCGAACGCTCGGAGCAGATCACCGCGATCGTCAACACCATCCGCGCAATTGCCGACCAGACCAATCTGCTGGCGCTCAACGCGGCGATTGAAGCGGCGCGGGCCGGGGATCAAGGTCGCGGGTTTGCCGTGGTGGCGGACGAGGTGCGGCAACTGGCGGCGCGCACCAGCGGCTCCACGGCGGAGATTTCCAACATGATCGGATTGATCCAGAGCGAAACCCGTCAGGCGATCAAGAGCATGGAAGGCACCCGTGGCCGAGCGGCGCAAGGCGTTGAACTGGCGGATCAGGCCGGCAGCGTGATTCTGCAGATCCGCGATGGCGCCAGTGAAGCGGTGCAGGCGGTGAGCATGTTTGCCAATGAGCGCGCACCTGGGTGATCGATGTACTGGGTCTGTAGAACGCGTCGCGGCCTTCGCGAGCAAGCTCGCTCCCACAGGGAAACGCATTCCAATGTGGGAGCGAGCTTGCTCGCGAAGAGGCCGTCAGCCTCGGCACAAGGCTATAGTGAACAATAGCCCTGAAGCCTGCCGAGCCCATCATGACCACCGAAAAACCTGCCTCCCCCGCCACCGCCCCCGTCGATCACCTGCGCTTCCATCGCCCTCACGCCCACCTCAACACCACGTTCGGCAACGACAAGTTTGCACTGCGTGCCGAGGCCTTTGCGCGGTTCTTCGGCACACCGCTGTTTCTTGGCGCGCAAACCGCGATCGTCGCGGTGTGGATCGGCCTCAACGTGTCGGGCGTGACGCAGTTCGACGTCTACCCGTTCATCCTGCTCAACCTCGCGTTCAGCCTGCAAGCTGCGTACGCCGCACCGTTGATCCTGCTGGCGCAGACCCGTCAGGCCGCACGGGACAAGGCGCAGTCGGACGCCGACGCACAGCACCGTGAAGCGTTGGCGGTGGCCAACACCGAGCGCCAGGCGCAGGCCGCGCAAACCACCGCGCAACTGCTCGAACTGCTGGAGCAGAACACCCGACTCACCGAAATGACCAAGAGCCTGACTGAACGCATCGAAGGCCTGACCCGCGAACTGCATGAGCACATCTGCCAGAACCCGAAACGCTGATCACGGCAGCCGCAGCGCCCGCCCCAGCTCATCGAACAGCGTGACCACCGAACGCAAGGCCCGGCAGTCCGGGCGGGTCAGCAGCCACAGCGCGGTGTCGTAGCCGTGCAGCGGTTCGCTGAGGGCCTGCAAACCCTCGGTGATCAAAAAGTCCGGCAATGCCGCCACACCGAGTCCGCCACGCACCAGTTCAGTCACCGACAGCATGCTGTTGCAGCGATAAGCCGGGGTCACGCCGGGCAACTGCTGGCGGCGCCAGGCGACGGTCGGGTGATCCGGCAAAAACTCGTCCGGGGCGATCCAGGTCAGCGCCGCCAGATCCGTTGCGTCAATGTTTTGCAGATAGCGCCTACTGGCACAGACCCGGTAGGAAATCTTCGCCAGTTGCCGTCCGACCAGATGCTCCGGTGGTGTCCGCGTCAAACGCAGCGCAATGTCCGCATCGCGCCGGCTGAGGTTGGCGAAATCGTTGGAGGTGCTCAGCTCAAGGGTCAGTGCCGGGTAGTTCGGCATGAACTGCGCCAGCGCTGGCAACAGCAAACCCTGCAATACCGAATCGGTACAGGTCAGGCGCACCGTGCCGCTGACGACTTCCCCGCCCTGCTCCACACCAATGCGCGCCGCTTCCAGCGCCTGCTCGGCGCGCTCAGCCTGTTCGGCCAGGGTCTGCGCGAGCGTGGTGGGCAGGTAACCGGCACGGCTCTTTTCGAATAGTTGCTGACCCAGCGCCGACTCCAGACGACGCACGGCGCGAAACACCGTCGACACGTCTACCCTGAGCAACTGCGCAGCCCGGGCCAGCGAGCCGCCGCGCACCAGAGCGAGAATCAGCGCCAGATCCGGGTAGCCGAGTCGATAGTGCGTCGCTGCATTGATCACTTGGGAAAACGCCAATATTGAGTGCGTGAACGCCAATCTATAGTGAGCCCCATCAATCAACAAGCGCAGAGAACACTCATGGAAAACCGCGCCATCCGCATCGCCCTGATCGGCGATTACGACCCGCAAGTCACCGCCCACCAGGCGATCCCCGTTGCGCTCGGCATGCTCGCCGAGCAGACCAGCCGCGAGGTGCAATTCCAATGGCTGCCCACCGAGAGCATCCACGTCGATACACCACTGCAAGATTTCGACGGTTTCTGGTGCGTACCGGCCAGCCCCTACAAAAGCGAAGCTGGTGCCTTGCGCGCCATCCGTTTTGCCCGCGAACAACAGCGCCCTTTCCTCGGCACCTGCGGTGGCTTTCAGCATGCGGTGCTGGAATTTTCCCGCAACGTGCTGGGCTGGGCCGATGCCGAACATGGCGAGACGTCACCCGATTCGCAGCGAGCGGTGCTCACGCCGCTGTCCTGTTCATTGGTGGAAGCCGTGGACAGCATTCATCTGGTCGCAGGCTCGTTGATCGCCAAGGCGTACGAAACATCGGAGATTCGGGAGGGCTATCGCTGCAGGTTCGGTGTGAATCCGCAGTTCGAGCGAGAGTTGCTGACCCATCGGCTACACGCCGTGGGCCATGATTCGGCGGGCGATTTACGCGCGATCGAATTGAACGACCATGTGTTCTTTGTCGCGACGCTGTTTCAGCCGGAACGTGCGGCGCTCAAGGGGCTCGTTCCGCCGCTGGTTCGGGCGTTCGTCGAAGCGTGCGCGGAGCAACGCCAATGAAGCCCAACGAGCCGTGCTTCGCGGTGATTTTCACCTCGACCCGCACCGAGGGCGACAACGGTTACGCGGCGGCATCCGAGCGGATGATGGAGTTGGTTGTGCAGCAGCCGGGGTTCCTCGGCGTGGATTCGATCCGGGGCGAGGACGGGGTCGGGATCACCATTTCGTACTGGGCGAGCGAGGCGGCGATTCTGGCCTGGCGCGAGCATCCTGAGCACCGGGTGATTCAGGCGCGTGGGCGCGCGCAGTGGTATTCGAAATTCCACACGCAGGTGTGTCGGGTGGAGCGCGAGTATCGGTTTGGGCAGTGAGTGCAGCGGCGCACTGATTGGCCTCTTCGCGAGCAAGCTCGCTCCCACAGGAGGAATGCGATCAACTGTGGGAACGAGCTTGCTCGCGAAGAGGCCTTTACAGACTGCGCAAAATCTCAGCCCTTCACCAGACTGCGCACCGCCACGATCTCCGGCACCTCAACCTTGCTCATGTACACCCGCAACGGCTCGGTGATGTTGATCCGGTCATGGATGTTCTGATCCAGCAGTAACTGAATCAGCTCGCGCTTCAAGGTCATGGTCGTCTCAGAGGCCGCCGCCCAGACAAATTCACTGGTGGGAATGATGCCGTCATCGGCCACGTCCATGCCGAACGAATCTTCGCTGAATCGCACGATGTACTGACCGGTTTTGCGGTTGAGGCCGACAAAGCCCTTGAGGTCGTCGGCCGCCTGGCAGATGAGTTGGGAGGTGATGCGCATGGTAAACCTCACGAAAAGTGTTCGATGGTTTACACGCAGGGCAACGGAACGGCGCGCCCTCTGCCGGGACGTCTGCCGAGGGCAAGCGTACTGCAAACCGCGCCACAAAAGTGCAGGAAAAATCGCTTTTAATACGTTTATGTCGGTCTGGCGATAGCACGCAACCGATTCAGTTGTTAAAAGGTACGTCTTTGAAAATGCCCTGCGAAAGGAACTCGAACATGCCCGCCACTTTCACCAAAAGCGCCCTCATGCTGAGCCTGCTGCTCGCTCTCGGTCAGGCGCAGGCCGCCAGCCAGACCGATCCCGAGGCCGTCGCTGCGGCACACGGTATCCCGCACCCGGCGGTGATCGCCCACCGTGGCGCGTCCTTCGATGCACCGGAGTCCACCGCCGCGTCCTACAAACTGGCCCGCGACCTTGGCGCCGATTACCTGGAAATGGACTTGCAGCGCAGCAAGGACGGCGTGCTGTTCGCCCTGCACGACAACAACCTGCAACGCACCACTGACGTCGCCAGCAAGTTCCCGGAGCGCAAGGACAGCCCGGCCAATGCCTTCACCATGGCCGAATTGAAAACCCTCGACGCCGGCAGTTGGTACAACACGGCCTACCCGGATCGCGCGCGTCCGACCTACGCCGGCCTGAAAATCCTGACCCTGGACGAGATTATCGACATCGCCCAGGCCAACCCGAAACACAAGCCGGGCCTGTACATCGAAACCAAAGAACCGCAGCTGTTTCCCGGCATCGAGCATGACCTCAAGGAGAAGCTGCAGGACCGCGGCTGGTTGAGCCAGGCCGGTTCGAAACTGGCCAAGAGCGAGCTCGGCGTCGGCCAGGGCAAAGGCAAGGTGATCCTGCAGACCTTCGAGAAAAACAGCCTCGAACTGCTGCAAAAGGAAATGCCGCAAGTGCCGAAGATCCTGCTGTTGTGGGTCGGTGAAGGCAGCATCGAACCAAAATCGAAAGTGTCTTTCGCCGACTCCGGCGAGAAGGACAAGAACGTGTTTTACGGCAAGCAGGAACCGAAGTCCGAAGCCGAGTTCAAGCAGTGGGTCGATTACGCCAAGGCGCAAGGGGCGATCGGCACCGGCCCTTCGGCGAAGCTGACCAAGGGCGGCGACCAGAGTTATTCGGACCTGGTGCAACCGTGGATGAATAAGTACACCCACGATCAAGGCATGCTGGTGCACGTGTACACCGTCGATGAGCCGGTGGACTTCGAGAAAGTCATGGCCGCCGGTGTCGACGGCATTTTCACCAACCGCGCCAGTGAGCTGTTGAAGTTCTACAAGCGCCCGGCCAGTGCCAGTGTTGATCAGGTGTTGAAGAACAACGGGTTCTGATAGATAAACCCGGTTGTCCGCATCGCGAGCAGGCTCGCGCCTACGAGTCCTGCGCGCGATGCGTTGTTTTAAGGGTGAATTAAGTTGCAGTGATTAATCTGAACTCACTTCAACAGAACACGCACTTAAACAAGCAAGGAACGAACTCATGAAAACTTTGACTGCCCTGTTTACCGCCGCTGCCCTGACCCTCACCGCTGGCCTGGCCCAGGCTGATGTGCGCGTCGATCAGATTCCGCAACTGGTTAAAGACGGCAAGATCAAGTCGCTGGAGTCGATGAATGCCGAAGCGCTGAAACTGCATCCGGGTGCGACCATCACCGACACCGACCTGGATAACCACTTCAACGGTTACGAGTATGAAGTTGAGCTGAAAACCGCTGACGGCAAAGAGTTCGACGTCGATTTCGACGCCACCACCGGCAAGGTGCTGAGCAACAAGCAAGACACTTGATACAGCGAATACGCAAAGCCGCACGATTGAGAAATCGTGCGGCTTTTTTGTGTTCGGCTTTTTTGATGTGTTGTCAGTGAGATTTTCTCCCCCTCACCCCAGCCCTCTCCCCCAAGGGGGAGCCGATCGGGGGCTTTCAAAGCCTGAGTTCGACTCGCAATCTTGAAGCGGATCAGGAAAACAACAAGGACCTGAGTGCGCTTCGATATTTCAGGTCGGCGTAGCTCGAATAGTCACCGCGGTCAGTTCCCTCTCCCTTGGGAGAGGGCTAGGGTGAGGGGAAAAGGCATCACACCGAGGTGCTGACCAACGACCCCGAAGTGCTCGAGTCGGAATCCTGCAACGCCTGCAACAGTGATGCGGTAGCGGTTGAGAGGGACGCCGAGGTGGCGGTGACCTGCGCCTGAGCCGCTGCCACTTCAGCCGCCTTGGCATCCGAGTTGTCCTGCTTCGCCTGCGCCGCTTGCAGCGCCTGCTGTTCCTCCTGCAATTGCTTCTGCAGTTCGGCAATCTGCTTGCGCAGTTCCTTCACCGAATCCGATTCTTCGCTGCTGCTGGAACTGCTGTCGCCGGACGGGGCTGCACCGCCGGCAGCTTTCGGGGCGTCGGTGGTGGCGCTGGTGCTGGCCGTGGCGCTGGCAGAGGTGTCTTCGCTGGCGTCAGTGATCGACGTTTTGCTCGTCGAGGTGCTGAGGGTCTGGTTGATCGAGACAGATGTGATGCTGACCATGGGAGTGCTCCAATGCCGGTTTTAGATACCCGGTCATCGACCCTGTGCGCAGCAATTTGAGATTGACTGTGTACCGACTCGGTATCCGAACCGGTACACAGCCAACGGCTCACGCGCTCAGGCGAGCGGTGACTTCATTGAGTTGCCCGGACAGGCCATGCAGGTTCTGGCTGGCCGTTTCGGTGCGCTGCACGTTGTCGAGGTTGGTGCTGGCAATCGAAGTGATCTCGGTGAGGTTGCGCGAGATGTCTTCGGCCACCGAAGTCTGCTCTTCCGCCGCCGTCGCGATCTGCCGGTTCATGTCGCGGATCGCTTCCACGGCGTGGGTGATGCGCTCGAGCATGGCGCCGGCCTGGGTCACTTGCTCGACGCTCTCATCGCTGCGCGACTGGCCGCTGTCGATGGCTTGGGCCGCGTCCACCGCGCCGGTCTGCACGCTCTGAATGATCTGGTTGATCTCGATGATCGACTCCGCCGTGCGTTGCGCCAGGTTACGCACTTCATCGGCGACCACGGCAAAACCACGCCCGGCCTCACCGGCCCGCGCCGCTTCAATCGCCGCGTTCAACGCCAGCAGATTGGTCTGCTCGGCGATGCCGCGAATCACTTCCAGCACCTTGCCGATACGGCCGCTGTCGGCTTCCAGACGACGGATCACCGTGGCGGTGTTGGCGATTTCACCGCGCATCTGGGTGATGGAATGGATGGTGCTCTGCATGACCTTTTCGCCCTGTTGAGCGGACTGGTCGGCATCATCGGCGGCGCGCGCGGCATCGGCGGCATGGCGCGCCACTTCCTGGGCGGTGGCGGACATTTCGTTCATCGCCGTGGCCACCTGATCGGTGCGGTTGAACTGCTCGTTGGTGCCGCCGGCCATGGTCGTGGCGATCGCATTCAACTCGCCGCTGGCGCTGTCCAGATCACTGGCGCTGCGTTGCAGATGAGTGAAGGTTTCAGCAAGGAAATCACGCAGGGTATTGGCGGCTGCCGCGAGGTTGCCCAACTCGTCCTGACGGTCGTTGGCGACACGCTCAGCGAGGCGCCCGCGGCTCAACTGGGTGACGTAATCGATCAGCTTGCGGATCGGTTCGATCAGGTTGCGGTTGACCAGCCACAGGCTCAACAGACCGATCAGCAGACCGGAGCCGAGCATCACCAGAATACCCAGCATCACGGTGTTGTTGGCACTGTCGTTGATTTGCAGCGATTGCTCGTCACCCTGCTTGCGCAGTTCGGCCACCAACGCGCTCATCTGCTCGCTGGCGGCACGGTCCACGCCTTTGACGGCGGCATCGCCAGCCGTTGGATCGGCACCGGCAGCCACGTAGGCATCGCGCCCCTTCTGGTAGGCAGCGCCGAGCAGGCGGTGTTCTTCACGCAGGCGTTCGATGCGGGTTTTCAGCGCCGGCTCGATGCCTTTCTGGCCGGCCAGTTCGCCAAGGATGTTCTGTACATCGCGCTGGCGATCTTCGAACTGGCTCCAGTATTTGCTCAGATCCGCCGGTTGCTTGCCGCGCAGCAGGACGTTTTTCCATTCCTGCACCTGCACCTTGAATTGCAGGTTGGCTTCGTCGATCAGTTGCGAGGTGTGCAACGGACCGGCGATCAACTGGCTGTAGTTCTGTACGCCGTTGGACAGGAAGTGAAAGCAGGCCAGCGCGATCAACAGCATTGCCAGCAGGCTGCCGCTCAGCAGGGCGAGAATTTGCGCTCTCAGGGATTTTTGCAGCATCGCAAGATACTCAGGACAGGGATGAGGCACGCCCGATAAGGCGTGGGATTTTGCCGGACATCCATGTCGGCGAGCCTTGGCTCTTGGCCAAGCGCGCGCAACGTAACCTAAGCGTGATCGGCGTGCCAGAGCGCTTCTTGAAGAAATTCCGACCGCCGGTAAGTCGCTGATTTGACGTCATTTTGCTGTCACACAAGCGTCATGTGACATTGCGATGATGCGGCTCAGGTGAATCCGGGAATTCCGCCCCGGACGCCCTCCTCGCAGCGAGCCTCCATGAACCACAGCCTCGACCTCAGTCATCGTGATCCTGACTTGTTCGGTTTGCTCTACGGCTTTCGTTTCCTGCCCGGTGAAAAGGGCCGCGAAGTCGATTCGGCCACCGCCCTGCGCTGTCTGCAAGAAGACGGCGACAGCGGTGAATTTCTCTGGCTGCACCTGAACCTGGCCCACGCCGCGTGTGAGCGCTGGATGAAAAGCCATCTGCAATTGCCCGAAGAGTTTTTCGAAGCGCTGCACGAAGGTTCGCGTTCGACGCGCATCGAGCACGTCGATTCGGCGTTGCTGGCGGTGGTCAACGACGTGGTGTTCAACCTCAGCAGCATGGTGTCCTCGGACGTGTCGACACTTTGGGTCTGCGTGCGCAGCAAACTGATCGTCAGTGCACGCCTGCAACCGCTGCACTCGGTGGACAAACTGCGCTCGTCGGTGAAGGCCGGCGAGCGTTTTCGTTCGCCGTCGGAATTGCTCGTGCACCTGCTGCGCGATCAGGGCGAAGTGCTGACACAGATCGTGCGCAAGACCAGCATGAGCGTCGACCAGGTCGAGGACGAATTGCTTTCCTCGCGCCTGTCGACCAACCGCGCCGAACTGGGCGCCAATCGTCGCGTACTGGTGCGCCTGCAACGGCTGCTGGCGCTGGAACCGGGCTCGTTGCTGCGCCTGCTCAACCGGCCGCCGCCGTGGCTGCAAAAGGAGGACGTCAAGGAGTTGCGCAAGTCCACCGAGGAGTTTGCGCTGATCATCAACGACCTCACCGCCCTCGGCGAGCGGATCAAGTTGCTCCAGGAAGAGATCGCCGCCAACCTCAACGAACAGAGCAACCGCACGCTGTTCACCCTCACCGTGGTCACGGTGCTGGCGCTGCCGATCAACATCATCGCCGGTTTCTTCGGCATGAACGTTGGCGGTGTACCGCTGGCGACAGATCCGGAGGGGTTCTGGATTCTGGTGGCACTGGTGGCGACGTTCACCGTGATTGCCGGGCGCTGGGCATTTCGCAAGCGTGGGGACTACTAACCCGCTAAATACTCTGCCCCAGCACAGATCCCTTGCAGGCGTGAGCCTGCTCGCGATAGCGGTGTGGCAGGCACCTCTGTGTTGAATGTGCCAACCTCATCGCGAGCAGGCTCACGCCTGCAGCGGCTGTTTATTACCTTGGGATCAATGGTCAGACTAATCCCGCAAACACTGATCTGACGCAGCTTCTCTGTAATATTTAGCAACGATCATGGGCGACACTCCTTACCTCGCTCAGGATTGTCCGCTCATGGCTACTCCTTCCCTGACCGCCCGCCAGGCGTCCGCCCCCAGCGGCAGACCCGCCCTCGACAATAAAGCCAGCCCGTTCACCTACGTGATTTTTTTCGCAGTGCTGGCCATGGGGATGCTGTTCACCGCCTACAGCCTGATGCATGACATGCACGAGCTGGGCACCACCGTCACCACCTGGACGCCGTTTCTGCTGCTCGGCGTGGCGCTGCTGATTGCGCTGGGCTTTGAGTTCGTCAACGGGTTCCACGACACCGCCAACGCGGTCGCAACGGTGATCTACACCCACTCGCTGCCGCCGAACGTGGCGGTGGTCTGGTCGGGGTTCTTCAATTTTCTCGGGGTGCTGCTGTCCAGCGGCGCGGTGGCGTTCGGCATCATCGCTTTGCTGCCAGTGGAGTTGATTCTGCAGGTCGGTTCGTCCGCCGGTTTCGCGATGATCTTCGCCCTGTTGATCGCGGCGATCCTGTGGAACCTCGGCACTTGGTGGCTGGGCCTGCCTGCCTCGTCGTCGCACACCCTGATCGGTTCGATCATCGGCGTCGGCGTGGCCAATGCCTTGATGCACGGGCGCGACGGCACCAGCGGTGTGGACTGGGCGCAGGCGACCAAGATTGGTTACGCCTTGCTGCTGTCGCCGCTGGTGGGTTTCGGTTGCGCGGCGCTGTTGCTGCTGGCCCTGCGCGCGTTCGTGAAGAACCGTGCGCTGTACAAGGCCCCGGAAGGCAACACCCCGCCACCGTGGTGGATTCGTGGTTTGTTGATCGTCACCTGCACCGGCGTGTCCTTCGCCCACGGCTCCAACGACGGGCAGAAAGGCATGGGCCTGATCATGCTGATTCTGGTCGGCACCTTGCCGATGGCCTATGCGCTTAACCGCACCATGCCCGCCGATCAGGCGTTGCAGTTCGCCGCGGTGGCCGAGGTCACCCAGCAGGCGCTGATAAAAAACACCCCGCTGCCGGCCCCGGCCGATCCGCGTCCGGTGCTCTCCGATTACGTGCGCAGCAAGCAAGCGACGCCGCAACTGATCCCCGCCCTCGCCGCTCTGACCGGGCACATTGGCGAAGAGGTCAAAGGCTATGGCTCGCTGTCGAAAGTCCCGGCCGAAGCCATGGGCAACGTGCGCAACGACATGTACCTGGCCAGCGAAAGTATTCGCCTGATGGACAAGAACAAGGTCGGCAACTTCGACGCCGACACCACTGACAAACTGCAACTGTTCAAGCAGCAGATCGACAACGCTACGCGGTTCATTCCGTTGTGGGTGAAGATCGCCGTGGCCATCGCTTTGGGGCTGGGGACCATGGTCGGCTGGAAACGGATTGTGGTGACGGTCGGCGAGAAAATCGGCAAGACCCACCTGACCTACGCCCAGGGCGCCTCGGCGGAAACCGTGGCGATGCTGACCATCGGCGCAGCGGACATGTTCGGTTTGCCGGTGTCGACCACCCATGTGCTGTCATCGGGCGTGGCCGGGACCATGGTCGCCAATGGCGGTGGTTTGCAGATGAAGACCATCCGCAATCTGCTGATGGCGTGGGTGCTGACGCTGCCGGCGGCGATTCTGCTGTCGGGTAGCCTGTATTGGCTGTTTACCCGGTTCTTCTGAACAACACGGGTTCCCTTGTAGGCCTTCGCCTGCTCGCGATAGCGGTACATCTGTCACCTCTGCATCGACTGACAGGACGCCATCGCGAGCAGGCTCGCTACAGTTGATCTGCGGTGTGAGTCAGAGCGTCGAACGAATCACCTCGCCCAACCAATCCATGAACACCCGCACCCGCAACGGCAAATGTCGTTGCCGCGCATACAGGATTGAAATCCCCATCGCCGGCGCGGTGAACTGCGGCAGCACAATCACCAGTTCACCGGTGTCCAGGTGCGGCTGCATGCCGGTGCGCGGCACCTGAATCAGGCCGAAGCCGCCCAGACAGGCCGACTCGTAGGCATCGGTGCTGTTGACCGTGACACTGCCAGCCATCGGCAGGCGCCGTACCTGCCCGTCCTGTTCATACACAAACCCTTCCGAGCGCGAACCGAGCACGCCCACGTAATGCACCAGTCGATGCTGCGCCAGATCCTCCAGCGTCTGCGGCACGCCGTAACGTTCGAGGTACGCTGGGCTGGCGCAGTTGATCATCGGGAAGTCACCGAGGTGCCGCGCCACCACTGACTGATCCGGCTGCGCGCCGATGCGCACCACGCAATCGAAACCTTCGCTGAGCAGATCAACGCGGCGGTCGGTGCTGCTGATCTCCAATTCAAGATTCGGGTGACGCGCCATGAACCCGGGCAGCCGCGGCATGATCAGGCGTCGCGACAGAATGTTCGGCATGTCGACGCGAATCCGACCGCTCAGCGAGGCCGGATCCTGACGAAACAAGCCCTCGATCTCGTCCATATGCGACAGCAGATCCTTGCTGCGCTCGTACAGCACCAGACCGTCCTGCGTCGCCTGCACCTTGCGCGTGGTGCGTTGCAGCAGGCGTGTACCGAGCAGGGCTTCCAGCGCCTGCACATGCTCGGACACCGTCGAGCGCGGCAGCCCCAGGCTTTCGCCGGCGAGGGTGAAACTCGACAGTTCGCTGACCCGGACGAAGGTGCGCAGCAGTTCCAGTTTGTTCATGAGGACACCCGTTAATTGTTCGGCAGATCCGACCAGTGATTCCGGTTTCAGTCTGTTTATCACCTCATGGCGGATAAATAAACTTTGCTCAACACCACTCACTGCAATCGAGAATTTCACATGAATCGCAAAATCGCATTGATCACCGGTGCCAGTCGTGGCCTGGGCAAAAACGCCGCACTGCACCTCGCCGCCCAGGGCATCGACATCATTGGCACTTACCACAGCCGCGCCGATGAAGCCCAGGCGCTGGTGACTGAACTGGAACAACGCGGCGCCAAAGCCGTGATGCTGCAACTGGACGTCGGCCGCAGCGACAGCTTCGCCGATTTCGGCGTACGGATTGAGCAGGCGTTGCAAGAGACCTTCGGACGTTCGCGCTTCGATTTCCTGATCAACAACGCCGGGATCGGTGTGCACGCGCTGTTCGCCGAGACCACGCCAGAGCAGTTCGACCTGCTGATGAACATCCAGCTCAAAGGGCCGTTCTTTCTGACCCAGCAATTGCTGCCGCTGATCAACGACGGCGGGCGCATCATCAACATCTCCAGCGGCCTGACCCGCTTCAGCCTGCCGGGCTACGGCGCCTACGCGGCAATGAAAGGGGCAATGGAGGTGCTGACCCGCTATCAGGCCAAGGAACTCGGTGCACGGCAGATCGGCGTGAACATTCTGGCGCCGGGGGCAATCGAGACTGACTTCGGTGGCGGTGCGGTGCGCGACAACTCGGCCATCAATGCGATGGTCGCCAGCAACACCGCACTGGGCCGTGCCGGGCAGCCGGACGACATTGGTGGCGCGCTGGCGTTGCTGCTGTCGCCGGGTGGCCAGTGGATCAATGGCCAGCGGGTTGAAGCGTCGGGCGGGATGTTCCTCTGACACTGAAATCCGCGAACACACATTGTGGCGAGGGAGCAAGCGCTCCTCGCCACAGGTTGTAGTGCGGATTTAAACCGCACGCGACATCAAGAAGCGCTCCCGCACCACGTCATAGCCCCAGTGATACACGTAGGTGTACGGCAGGAAGAACAACAGCACGCCGATGTCCAGCAGGAACGCCTGCCACAGGCTGACCGACAGCCACCAGGCAATCAGCGGCACGCCCATCACAATCAAGCCCCCTTCGAACAGCAGCGCATGGATCACGCGCACCCAAGCGGTGTGGGCGACGTTCAGGCGCGCAAGCATGCGGTCGAAGAAGCGGTTGAACACCACGTTCCACGCCAGTGCCAACAACGCGATCAGCACGGTTACCGCGCCCATGTCGAGCAGCGGTTTATCCATGATCCACGCCAGCAACGGGGTACAGATCAGGATCGCCAGCAGTTCGAAACCGATGGCTTGGCAAATTCGTTCAACGATGGATTTATTGGCAGTCATGGCCTGATTCCTCTGTGAAGATGGTTGCCATGATCCACCTGGATACCGATACTTCATAACCAATAACCATCTACCAAGGCGATAGTTGATGATTTCGCAGGAAGTGCTGCTGGCGTTCGTCCAGGCGGCGACCGAAGGTTCGTTCTCGGCGGCGGCGCGCAAACTGGGGCGCAGTCAGTCGACCATCAGCGCGGCAGTGGCCAGCCTGGAGATCGACCTCGATCTGCAACTGTTCGATCGCACCAGCCGCAAACCGAGCCTGACCCCGGCCGGCCATGTGATGCTGCAACGGGCCGAAGCGATTCTGGCGGCCAGCAGTCGCATGGAAATGACGGCGCGGCAACTGGCCGAAGGCGTCGAGCCGAAGCTGACCGTGGCGCTTTCCGATACCTACCAATCGGCGCGCTTCGAAGCGGCGCTGGTCGAGTTCGAGCAGCGTTATCCCGATCTGGAGCTGGAATGCCTGATCGCCGAGTGCGACGACCTCATCGAACTGGTCCAGCGTGGTCGCGCACATCTGGCGTTTGCCGAAATGCAGGACAGCTATCCGCCGGACCTGGTGACCTCGACGGTGGCCGAGCGCACAGACATTGCCCTGTTCGTGAAGGACGACCACAACCTGACCGGCGTCGAAAATATCGACCAGGCGGTTCTGCAGCAGCATCGCGAGTTGCGGCTGGCGACCATCGTCAATCCCTACGACAGCCGGGCGAAGGGCCGGGTGTGGTCCGCACCGAGTTACCTGATGCTGATGGAAATGGCCGAGATGGGCTTTGGCTGGGCGGCGCTGCCGCGCTGGCTGGTGGGGCGCTTCGGTAATGGCTCGCTGGTGGAACTGACCGTGCGCGGCTGGCCACGACCGGTGTACGTCGATGCGTTGTGGTCGCGGATTTATCCGCCAGGGCCGGCGGGGAGCTGGTTGTTGAGCAAGATGCTGGAATAGGTGGCGCGCCCATTCGCGAGCAGGCCTGGTTAATTGATACTGGCCTTACTGACCTCTTCGCGAGCAAGCTCGCTCCCACATTTGGAATGCGATCACCTGTGGGAGCGAGCTTGCTCGCGAAGAGGCCGACACTGCCACTGAAGGTCTCGGGTCAATCCAGCTCGCTCAGCCGCCCCTCGATAAACCGCCGCTCCGGCTCCTGCCGCGTCAGCTCCAGCGCTCGCCGATACGCCAGCCGCGCCTGCTCCACCCGCCCCAACTGCCGACAGAACTCCGCCCGCGCCGAATGCGCCAGGTGGTAATCCTGCAATTCGCCGCGATCCAGGATCCCCTCGATCAGCGTCAACCCGGCCAACGCCCCATCCCGTTTGGCCACCGCCACCGCGCGGTTCAGTTCGATCACCGGCGATGGCATCGCTCGGAGCAATACGTCATACAGCCCGACGATCTGCTGCCAATCCGTTTGCGCCGCTGAAGGCGCCTCGGCATGCACCGCAGCAATCGCCGCTTGCAGGCAATACGGACCGAATCGCCGCGTGGTCAGCGCCCGCTCCACCAGTGCGCAACCTTCGACAATCAGCCCGGCATCCCAGCGCGAGCGGTCCTGGTCATCCAGCAGTACCAACTCGCCGTCCGGCGAGGTACGCGCCGGCCGCCGCGACTCGTGCAGCAGCATCAACGCCAACAGCCCCATCACCTCCGGTTCCGGCAGCAGCTCCATCAGCAAACGCCCGAGCCTGATCGCCTCGCGGGTCAGGTCTTCACGGATCAGTTCAGCCCCCATCGACGCCGAATAGCCTTCGTTAAACACCAGATAGATCACCCGCAACACGCTGTCGAGGCGTTCGGGCAGTTCGCTCAGGCCGGGGACTTGATAGGGGATTTTCGCGTCACGGATCTTGGCTTTGGCCCGCACGATGCGCTGGGCGATGGCCGCCGGCGCCGAGAGAAAGGCGCGGGCAATTTCTTCAGTGGTGAGGTCGCAGACTTCGCGCAAGGTCAGCGGCACTTGCGCATCCGCCGCCAGCGCCGGGTGACAGCAGGTGAAGATCAACCGCAGGCGATCGTCTTCCACATCTTCGCCACTCCAGTCGGCCTGTTCCAGTTCTTCAAGTTGCGCCAGCAGCAATGGCTGCGAGGCTTTGAAACGCGCACGTCGGCGCAGCACGTCGATGGCCTTGAAGCGCCCGGTGGACACCAGCCAGGTGCGCGGATTGTCCGGCACACCGTCGCGCTGCCAGCGCTCGACCGCGACGAAGAACGCCTCGTGCAAGGCTTCTTCGGCGAGGTCGAAATCGCCGAGCAGGCGAATCAGCGTCGCGAGGATCCGCCGCGAATCCTCGCGATAGACCTGCTCGACCCGCGCCCGGACGTCAGACATTCAGCTGCCGCACCGGGCGCACTTCGACGCTGCCGACCCGGGCCGCCGGAATGTTGCCGGCGACTTGAATCGCTTCGTTGAGGTCCTTGGCGTCGATCAGGTAGAAACCGGCCAGTTGCTCCTTGGTTTCCGCGAACGGGCCATCGGTGATCGACAGCTTGCCGTTGCGCATGCGCACCGTGGTCGCGGTCTGCACCGACTCCAACGCTTCGGCGGCAACCATGCGGCCGCTGCCCTGAATCGACTCGGCATACGCCCAGCATTCGGCGTCTTCCGGGCTGTCGGGCGACGTGTGCAGCAGGCGCTCATCGCTGTAGACCAGGCATAGATACTTCATGGCTTTCTCCTGATTCGAACGGATCAACTATGGCTGAAGATCAGGGCTGCACGTCGAACAGCGTGGCGCCGCTCATCGGATCGAACGGGGCCGACCAATGCTCGTGGGCAATCTTCCACGTCCCGCCCACCTGCCGATAACACGCGGTGGCGCGCATCCAGCAGCTCTGGGTTTCGCCCTTGTCGTTGGTCCCGCCGCAATGCGCGACCCAGTGGGCGAAGGCGAGGTTGTCGGCGGTCTCGATGGCGAGCTCGTGGAACTCGAAAACGTGCGGGCCGGCACACATTTCCATGCAGGCTTCCCAGTGTGCGCGGTAGGCCGCCTTGCCCTTGAATTGCAGGGCCTTGATCGCATCGAACGAGACGATGTCGTCGGCGTACAACGCCATGACTTGCTCGACGTTTTTGCTCATCACCGCCTCGCGGTAAGTATTGATCAGGCTCTGGATGTCAGCGTGTGCGCTCATGGTGTTCTCCGGTTTTTGTGGTGAAGACACCCTTAGTCGTTCAGCCATCGAACGGATCGACAGACGAAACAAAAAATTTCCGCCGAAGACAAAATCGCTAGAATCCGAGGCTTATCTTTGTAGGAAAAAGGAAATTCCCGTGTCAGCCCAACTTGTGCCGTACGACAGCCTGAGCCCTTTGCAGCGTCAGCAAGTCGAGGCGATTGAAATCCATCCCGAGCAGATCAAGTTTTCCGGCGACATCCACGGCGCGCTGCACACGCTGCTGTCCAGACCCGGCCCCGGCGTGAAGGGCTTCGCGCTGCTGGCGGAGGAAGTACCGGTGGCGTTCCTGCTGCTCAAGCGCCCGCCCGTGCTGCCGGACTGGGCCGATGCACACAGCGCCACCCTGCACGCTTTGCAGGTCGACCATCGGGCGCAGGGCAAGGGTTACGGCAAGGCCTGTCTGCAAGCGTTGCCCGCCGTGGCGCGTGAAGCATGGCCGGAGATCAAGGGCCTGGAGCTGTCGGTGGATGCGGATAACGACGCAGCGATCGCGCTGTACGCCAAATACGGCTTCGTCGACAGCGGCGAAGCGTACAAGGGCCGGATCGGTTACGAGCGGCGCATGGGGCTGTTTTTCTGAGTCAGCAAGGATTGCACGATGATCGAATCAATCGAAGCACTGGAAGCGATATACGGATTGCCCCACGAGCGCGCGGTGCGCAAGCAGATCGGCTTTCTCAACGAGGACTATCAGGCGATGGTGCGCCTGTCGCCGCTGGTGATCGTCAGTTCGGTGGGCGCCGACGGTCTCGACAATTCGCCGCGGGGCGATGCGCCAGGATTTGTGCGGATCATTGATCAAAACACCCTGGCCCTGCCGGATCGCCCGGGCAACAACCGCATCGACACCCTGCGCAATGTGCTGCACGATCCGCGAGTGTCGCTGCTGTTTATCATTCCGGGGATTGGCGAGACGCTGCGGGTCAATGGCACCGCGACCATCAGTGCAGATCCCGAACTGCTGGAAAGCTTTGCGGTGAATGGCAAACCGGCGAAAACGGTGTTGCTGGTGACGGTGGAGGCGGCATTTTTCCACTGTTCGAAAGCGTTTGTGCGTTCGGATGCGTGGAACCCGCAAACCCACCTGCCGCGCTCGGCCCTGCCCTCCGCCGGCGCCTTTCACAAGCGCCTGAATGACGGGCAGTTTGATGCCGAGACCTACGACCGGGAAGCACCGAAAAGAGTAAGCGACACTCTCTACTGAACGGGGAATTGCAAACACCGCTAGACCCTGTGGGAGCTGGCTTGCCAGCGATGGCGTCGGCACATCAGACGTTGATGTCGACTGACCCACCGCTATCGCTGGCAAGCCAGCTCCCACAGGTTATGAGTGATGTCTTACACAGTGAGGATCATCTCGTGCCACGCCATCCCGCCATGATCGGACTCTGACGGCTTGATGTAGGCAAAGCCAAACCCGGCATAAAGCGGGATGTGCTTCTCCTTGCACATCAGATGAATCGTCGCTTTATCCATCCCGCGCATGCGTTCGATGAACTCGGCCATCAGGCGCTTGGCCAGGCCCTGCCCCTGGTAGTCCGGGTGCACCACCACCGACATGATCACCACGTTCGGCCCTTGCGGATCGTGGCCGATCAGCTCCTTGAACGCCTCGTCCGACATCTGCACATCAAACGCCGCACCGGAGTTGACGAAACCGGCGACCACCCCGTCCACCTCGGCGACGATGAAGCCTTGCGGCCAGGTGGCGATGCGGGTGGCGATCTTCTCGCGGGTGGCGGCTTCATCGCCTTCATAGGCAACGGTTTCGATGGCGTAGCAGCGGTCCAGGTCGGCAGCGGTGACGTTGCGGATGAGGGTGTTCATGGCAGCTCGAAAATCAGCGGAGAAAAGTGCGCAAAGCATAAAGGAATAAGGTGCCCATATCGATCTGCGCAGGGCGCGTAAAGCCTGCGTATAAGCGCTTTTCTTCGTGCCGGCGGCGAGCTATTTCTGAGGCGTGTCTCTGATCACCCTTGGGGGAAACCGCTTATGAGCAGCGTGGAAATCGGCCTGTTGATGGTGTTGGGCATCAGTACGTTCGGCTTTATCACCCTGGGCATCGACCTGTTGCGTGCGCGACGGGTGGGCAAAGGTAAACGCGGTTGAACAACATGAGGCGGATCATTGATCCGCCTCATGCTTATGCGCTCAGGCCCGGGTGTCGACCGGTACGCAGATTTCCAGTTTGCCGGTGTGCAGCCGCGGATTGAAATCGGCGCTGTAACGCTCGATTTCCGGCGCGTTGAGCTCCACGTAATGGGACGTCGGCAGCCAGGTCTTGTAGATGTACTGCAGAGTCTGCGGCAACTGATCGAGCGGTCCCTTGTGCTCGAACACCGCATACTGCCTGGGCAACACTTCGATCCACTGGTAGACCTTCTGGTCAAGGTCATCGAGCTTGCTGATTTCCACCCCGGCGATGTAATCGAAGCCGCCCTGGCCATCGAAGTTACTGCAGACGCCGTAGGTCACTTCGTTTTTTTGTCCCTGTATCTTTCCCAGGTGCGGCAAGAACTTTTCCCACAGTGCGGGAATGTCCTTGGCGCTGTCCTGGGTAAATCGTCCACGAAATCCTGCAATCAGCAGGAAGTGTCCATGTTCGAAGCGAGGTTCTGACACTTCGACGCGTTTTTGCTCATCCATGACTCGACTCCTGGAACAAAAAAAGGGGTTCGGCAGGTGAGTATAGAAGCCAAACCCGATTCGCAATGTTACAAGGCGTGCAACTGGTCGGCCGCCCCGGAGCCAACGAACTCGTTATAACCGGATACGATCACGTAAACCGCGAAATAGCAGAAGATCGCCGCCGATGCCATGTAGGAGTAGCGCAACAGCTTGTCGCCGAGCAACTTGCCGCCGTGGCTCGCGGCAAAGCACAAACCGGCCGACCACAGCAGCCCGGCGCAGAGAAACCCGCCGAGGAACAGCGCCGAACTGACCGGACCACCACCGCCGGAACGCGCGATCAAGGTGCCGCCCACTGCCGCGAACCACAGAATCGCGCTTGGCGAGGACATGGCAAGGAAGATCCCGCGAAAGAACTCCTTGCGGTGCGAGTTCTGCCCCACTTCTGCGGTCGCCGCCAGTTGCGCCTCGTGGTGAATCGCCGAGTAGATCATCTTCGCCGCGAAATAGATCAGCAGCGCCGAACCGCCGATCCACAGGACCCAGCGCACCGTTTCGTATTGCAGCAGCACGGTCATCCCGGCCAGCGCCAGCACCGCGTAGATCAGATCACCGACGCAGGTACCGAGGCCCAGCGCGAAGCCCTGGAAGTAACCGCGCTGCATCGCCAGGGTAATCATCGCGATGTTGGCCACGCCGATGTCCAGGCACAGCGAGAGGCTCAGCAAGAAGCCGCTGGTGAATTCCATCTACCGATTTCCTTGGAAAAATTTGTTTAACGATTGTTTGAACACCGGGGGGCTGGACAGTCTGCCATCACAGCCCTTATCTTCGCCAACAGGTCACCGCAGTGACCAGCGTCGCTCGGACGGTTCCGGGCGCTTACGTTATCCGAGGCAACAATGGCTGAACAAGGTTCGCCGCGCCGCTTTGCGCGCATAGATCGACTCCCCCCTTACGTTTTCAACATCACCGCCGAACTGAAGATGGCCGCCAGGCGGCGTGGTGAAGACATCATCGACCTGAGCATGGGCAACCCCGACGGGGCCACGCCGCCGCACATTGTCGAAAAACTGGTGCAGGTCGCGCAGCGCGAAGACACCCACGGTTACTCCACGTCCAAGGGCATTCCGCGCCTGCGTCGGGCGATTTCCAACTGGTACAAGGAACGCTACGCGGTCGACATCGACCCGGAAAGCGAAGCCATTGTCACCATCGGCTCCAAGGAAGGCCTGGCGCACCTGATGCTGGCGACCCTGGATCAGGGCGACACCGTACTGGTGCCGAACCCGAGTTACCCGATTCACATCTACGGCGCAGTGATTGCCGGCGCCCAGGTACGTTCGGTGCCATTGGTGCCGGGCGTGGACTTCTTCGCTGAACTGGAGCGCGCGATTCGCGGCTCGATCCCGAAGCCGAAGATGATGATCCTCGGCTTCCCGTCCAACCCCACCGCACAGTGCGTGGAGCTGGATTTCTTCGAACGGGTGATCGCCCTCGCCAAGCAGTACGACGTGCTGGTGATTCACGACCTGGCGTACGCCGACATCGTCTACGACGGCTGGAAAGCCCCGTCGATCATGCAGGTGCCGGGCGCCAAGGACATCGCGGTGGAGTTTTTCACCCTGTCCAAGAGCTACAACATGGCCGGCTGGCGGATCGGTTTCATGGTCGGCAACCCGGAGCTGGTCAATGCGCTGGCGCGGATCAAGAGCTACCACGACTACGGCACCTTCACCCCGCTGCAAGTGGCGGCGATTGCCGCGCTGGAAGGTGATCAGCAGTGCGTGCGCGACATCGCCGAGCAATACCGCCAGCGCCGCAATGTGCTGGTCAAAGGCCTGCATGAACTGGGCTGGATGGTCGAGAATCCGAAGGCTTCGATGTATGTCTGGGCGAAGATTCCTGAGCAGTACGCGCATCTGGGTTCGCTGGAGTTCGCCAAGAAGTTGCTGGCCGAGGCCAAGGTCTGCGTCTCGCCGGGGGTGGGTTTTGGTGAGTATGGCGATGATCACGTGCGCTTCGCGCTGATCGAAAACCAGGACCGGATTCGTCAGGCAGTGCGCGGGATTCGCGGGATGTTCCGGGCCGATGGCCTGAGTCCAAAAACTTCCGCCTGACACCTATCCCCTGTGGGAGCGAGCTTGCTCGCGAAGGCGTCGTGTCAGCTACATCAATGCTGACTGAGCCACCGCTTTCGCGAGCAGGCTCGCTCCCACATTGGCTTTGTCTGTAGCGAAGAAATCATCACCCACAAAAAAACCGCATCGCTGCGGTTTTTTTGTGCCTGCAAGAAGCCGCTTAAACGAACAGCGACAACAGCAGGATAAAGCCCAAGGCGACGATGGACAGGATGGTTTCCATCGCCGTCCAGGTCTTGAACGTCTCGGCCACGGTCATGTTGAAGTACTGCTTCACCAGCCAGAAACCGGCGTCGTTAACGTGGGACAGGATCAACGAGCCCGCGCCAGTCGCGAGTACCAGCAGCTCACGGTTGACCCCCGGGATCATCCCGACCACCGGCACGACAATCCCCGCGCCGGTAATGGTCGCCACAGTTGCCGAACCGGTAGCGACACGAATCACCGCCGCCACCAGCCACGCCAGCAGGATCGGCGAGATCTGTGCGCTCACCGCCATGTGGCCGATCACGTCACCTACACCACTGGTCACCAGCATCTGCTTGAAGCCACCGCCGGCGCCGATGATCAGGATGATCGCAGCGGTCGGCGCCAGGCTCGCGTCGAGCCACTTGAGCATCTGCTGGGAACCGATGCCCTGCTTGTGCCCGAAGGTGTAAAGCGACAGCAGTAAGGCCAGCAGCAGTGCCGAGATCGGGTGACCGATCATGTCCATCCAGGTGCGGAAGAAATGACCGTCCGGCAGCGCCACGTCCGCGAAGGTTTTCAGCAGCATCAGGAACACCGGCAGCAGCACGGTGATCAGGGTGATGCTGAAGCTAGGCAGCGTTGTCGAGTCGTCATTTTCGCGGGCCAGTTGATCGACCAGTTCCTGATTCGGGTGACCCGGAATGTGCTTGGCGATAAACGTACCGAAGATCGGACCGGCAATGATTGCCGTCGGCAGCGCAACGATCAGACCGTAAAGAATGGTCTTGCCGATGTCAGCACCGAATACGCCGATGGCCAGCAGCGGCCCCGGGTGCGGTGGCACCAGACCGTGTACGGCGGACAGACCGGCGAGCAGCGGGATACCGATCTTGATGATCGACACGCCAGTGCGTCGGGCGACGATGAACACCAGCGGAATCAGCAGCACAAAGCCGATTTCGAAGAACAGCGGAATGCCTACCAGAAACGCGGCGAACATCATCGCCCACTGGACCTTGTCTTTGCCGAAGGCGCGGATCAGGGTCTGGGCGATCTGGTCGGCACCGCCGGATTCGGCCATCATTTTGCCGAGCATGGTGCCCAGCGCCAGGATGATACCGACGAAACCGAGCACGCCACCGAAGCCGTCCTGGAACGCCTTGATGATGGTGCCGATCGGCATGCCGGACGTCAGGCCGAGGAACGCGGCCGCGATGGTCAGGGAAATGAACGGGTGAATCTTGAATTTGGTGATCAGGATAATCAGGCCGATTACCGTGACCACTGCATCGAGCAGCAGGTAGGCGTCGTGGGACATGCCAAACATTGGGGGTGTCTCCTGGATTGTTGTTGTTATTAAAGCGGGTTAAACAGAAGTCGGGGGGACAGCGCTATCTCTTTCAACACACTCATACCGCCTGTTTCAGACCGTGGGCCTGCCACCAGACATGAGCCTGCGCCGCCAGTTCTTCAACACTGTGAATCGAGGCATTCAGCGCCAGGGTCAACGGCTCGCCTTTCGGCGATTCGAGCGTGGCGAACTGGCTTTCGATCAACGTGGCCGGCATGAAATGACCCGGGCGGTGGGACACACGCTCGGCGGCCACTTCAGGGGTCAGCTCAAGGAACACGAAGCCCAGGCCCGGCAAGGCACTGCGCAGCACTTCGCGATAACTGTGTTTAAGGGCCGAGCAGGTCAGCACCGGGCGCTCGCCCAGCGCATCGACACGACGCAACTCATCGCACAGGCTGTCGAGCCAGCCGGCACGGTCGTCGTCGTTCAGGGGGATCCCCGCGCTCATCTTTTCGATGTTCGCGGCCGGATGGAAAGTATCGCCTTCAATGGCAGTGGCGCCGCTCAATTGGCACAGGGCCTCGCTGACGCACGTCTTGCCGCAACCGGCAACGCCCATGATGACCAGGGCGGTGATGGGATGACTCATATAACACCTCAGCGCGCAGACAGCGCTACCTTTGCTAGCTATGACTCTAGTGCACAGGCAGAAGTTGCCGACGCCTTCTTGTCGTTTTTTTGGGTTGCAGCAGGTTTTCGTCCAACGCCAAAAAGCGAGGATCAGGCAGGACCTCGCTCACGCATTTGCAGCTGCATCAGGACAGCGCTACCTTAGTGCCTTGATTTTTGTTTGGCAAGCCGCCCGATGACCACCCCTAAAAACGATAAAAACACTCGCACCACCGGCCGTCCCACCCTTAACGAAGTTGCCCGCCTCGCCGGGGTGAGCCCGATTACCGCCTCCCGCGCCCTGCGCGGGGTCAGCACCGTGGCCACTGAACTGGTGGAAAAAGTCCAGAAAGCCGCCCTTGAACTCAACTACGTGGTCAACCCTGCCGCCCGTGCCCTGGCCTCGGCGCAGAGCCACTCGGTGGTGGTGTTGGTGCCATCGCTGTCCAACCTGTTGTTCATTGATACGCTGGAAGCCATTCATCGCGTGCTGACGCCCAAGGGCTTTGAAGTGCTGATCGGCAACTTCCACTATTCGCGCGATGAAGAAGAAAACCTGCTGCGCAACTACATGGCCTATCAGCCCCGTGGTTTGCTGCTGACCGGGTTTGATCGCACGGAAAGTTCGCGACGGATGATCGAGGCCAGCAACATTCCCTGCGTCTACATGATGGAACTGGACAGCGCCGCCGGCGTGAATTGCGTGGGTTTCTCGCAACTCAGTGCCGGCGAAACAGCGGCCGAACATTTGCTGTCTCGTGGGCGCAAGCGTCTGGCTTACATTGGCGCGCAACTCGACCAGCGCACGTTGTTGCGCGGCGAAGGTTTCCGCAAAGCGTTGCAGAAGGCCGGGCGGTATGACCCGGATCTGGAAGTGCTGACCCCGCGATCATCGTCGGTGGGCCTGGGCGGCGAGTTGTTCCTGCAACTGCTGGCGGCGCATCCAGATGTCGATGCGATCTTCTTCGGCAACGACGACCTCGCGCAGGGTGCCTTGCTGGAAGCGTTGCGCAACGGCATCAAGATCCCCGAGCAGGTGGCGATTCTTGGCTTCAACGACTTGCCGATGTCCCAGCACATGGTGCCGCGCCTGAGCAGTATCAACACCCCGCGCGAGGCGATTGGCCGGCGCGCGGCGGAGCAGATGTTGACGTTGATGGCCGGCAACAACGTGGCGCGGCCGGTCGAAGACATGGGCTTCGAACTGAAAATCCGCGAAAGTACCTGACCCCGAAATCCCTGTGGGAGCTGGCTTGCCAGCGATGGCGTCAAGTCAGTCGATAAATTGTTGACTGACCCACTGCTATCGCTGGCAAGCCAGCTCCCACAGTTTTTTGTGGCGTTCTCAAATCCGAGGTTTAACCGCAATCCCTGTGGGATTTGCGCGGGGTCAATCGCCCAGGAGTTCGACCAGCGCCAACGCGCCCTTCTGTAACGGCTGGCTCTTGAGCCACACCGCATGCACCGGCAGCACCAGACCGTTTTCGATGTTGCGGAAATTCAGCCGCTTCAAACGCCCGCTGTCCAGCCACGGCTGCACCACCGACAACGGGAAATTGCCCCAGCCCAGTCCCGCCTCGACCATCTCCAGCGCCGCCTCCAGGGTGTCGGTGCGCCAGTGCGATTCGGCCACCAGCGGTCGGGTTTCGCTGATCGGCAAATCACGACTGGCGACGAAGATCTGCCGCACGTGCACCAGGTCTTCGAGAAACAGATCCTGCCCCTGCAACAACGGACTGTCCGCCGCCAGCGTGGCGATCATCCGTTCGCTGCCGACGAACTGAAAGCGCTCCAGCACGTTCATGCTCAACCCGGCAAACGCCAGGCACACGCTGACCCGGCCGCTGTGCAACATCGCCAGCACGTCATCCTGCGGCGCAGTCAGCACTTCGATGTCGAGCAGCGGATGGCGCTCGGCAATCACCTTGATCGCGGCCAGTAAACGCCGACGGTCGATATCGGCAACCACGCCAATCGACAACTTGCTCTCCAGCCCCAACGACAGTTCCACCGCGTGGACTTGCAACTGCTTGAGCTGCTCGGCGATCAGCCGTGCGTGAGGCACCAGCGACAGGGCCATGGCCGTCGGTTTCGGCTCGCGATGGCTGCGGTCGAACAGCGAATAGCCGAGTTCCGCCTCAAGGTTGCCGATGCCCATGCTCACCGCCGAGGGGACTTTGCCCAAGGCCCGGGCGGCGGCGGAAAACGAACCGCGCTCAATCACCGCGAGGAACAGTTCGATGCTGTCACTGTTGAAATTCACTCCGCCCACCTATCAATGAAACTGAAAGCTTCTGACTTTTTCTGTCACGCCTATTGAAGCTATCTTTCGTCGCCTTCGCCAGCCCCGCTGGCCAACACGCTGCAAGAAAGAGGCAAAACCCCATGCAAGGCGTCAAACGCAAACTGGTCTACGTGTCGCTCTATGAAGTGATCGGCATGACCTTCTCCGCCCTCGGTCTGGCGCTGCTCTCCGGCACCTCACCGGGCAGCACCGGCCCCCTCGCGGTGATCATCACCACCATCGCCGTGACCTGGAATTTCATCTACACCTCGCTGTTCGAGCATTGGGAAAGCCATCAGCCATCGCGCACGCGCACGGTCAAACGGCGGATCGCCCACGCGGTCGGTTTTCAACTGACGCTGATCGTGTTCCTGATTCCGCTGATCGCGTGGTGGATGAACATCAGTCTGGTGCAGGCATTCCTGCTGGATCTGGCGTTGATCATCTTCATCCCGTGCTACACGTTCGCCTTCAACTGGCTGTTCGATCGCGTCTTCGGCTTGCCGGCGTCGGCGCTGCCCGATTCGCCCGCCGCGGCATAAATCGTTAATTGGTAACCAGTTATTGCAAGAAATCGGCGGCTTTTCCGGGTAAACCGCCGATATTCACAATCCGTGAACTCCGATAGCAGGCTAAGCTTTTCCATCAATAAAAAATGGATCAGCCGATGACTGCTCACGCCCTGGCCACCGCGCAACGCGATGGCATCGACCCGATACGCGCCGCCGAGATTTCCGCCCGCATCGACCGCCTCCCTGCCGTCGCCACGATCTGGCGACTGGTGGCGCTGTTGTCGATCGGCGGTTTCTTCGAACTCTACGATCTGTTCCAGACCGCCTACATCAGCCCCGGCTTGATCCGCGACGGCCTCTTCGCCACCGGCAATCAGGGCGTGTTCGGCTTCTCCGATCAGGCCGCGTTTGCCTCGGCGACGTTCCTTGGCCTGTTCCTCGGCGCCAGCCTGCTCAGCCCATTGGCCGATCGTTTCGGCCGGCGGGCGATCTTCACCTTTGCGCTGGTCTGGTACACGGTGGCCACGGTACTGATGGGCATTCAAAGCTCGGCGCTGGGCATTATCTGCATGCGTTTTCTGGTGGGTATTGGCCTGGGTATCGAGTTGGTGACCATCGACGCCTACCTCTCGGAACTGGTGCCCAAGCGCATGCGCAGTTCGGCGTTCGCCTTCGCCTTTTTCGTGCAGTTTCTCTCGGTGCCAGCGGTGGCGCTGATGTCGTGGTGGCTGGTGCCGCAGGCGCCGTTCGGGATCAGCGGCTGGCGCTGGGTGGTGCTGGCCAGCGCGGTGTTCGCGCTGTTTATCTGGTGGTTGCGCAAGCGCTTGCCGGAGTCGCCGCGCTGGCTCGCGCAACATGGCCGCTTCGACGAAGCCCACCGTATCCTCGATGACATCGAGGCGCGCTGCGAAAAGGATCATCGCCAGCCACTGGATCAGCCCGAAACTGTGCCGGTCGATGTCGAAGGCAAGGGGCGTTTCGCTGATATCTGGCAACCGCCGTATCGTCGGCGCGCGTTGATGCTGATCGTTTTCCACATCTTTCAGGCCATCGGCTTCTTCGGTTTCGGCAACTGGTTGCCGGCGCTGCTTTCCGGTCAGGGCGTCAGCGTCACCCATAGCCTGATGTATGCGTTCATCATCACCCTCGCCTACCCGCTCGGGCCGTTGCTGTTCGTGAAGTTTGCCAACCGGTTCGAAAACAAGTGGCAGATCGTCGGTTCGGCCCTGGGTTCGATGACCTTCGGCACCCTGTTCGCCTGGCAGACCAGTGCGTTCGGCCTGATTGTCTGCGGGGTGATGATCACGTTCTGCAACGCCTGGCTGAGCTTCAGTTATCACTCTTACCAAAGTGAATTGTTCCCCACCAACATCCGCGCCCGGGCGGTGGGGTTCTGCTATTCGTTCAGTCGATTGTCGACCGTGTTCAGCAGCCTGTTGATCGGGGTGTTTCTCGATCACTTCGGGACACCCGGGGTGCTGGCGTTCATCGTCAGCAGCATGCTCATCGTGATGCTGACCATTGGCTATTTCGGCCCGCGCACCCGCAATCTGGCGCTGGAGAACATTGCCCATCGCTGACAGCCGAGCGGTCATCCTCTGCCGCGAGACGGCAACGGCTGACCGCCTCTTCGCTTGGCTGACACGCCAACCCCCTGAAACACAACAACTTATACAACGGGCACGGTAATTGCTCCTGTACGGCGGTCAGCCATTACCTACAGGTCAATTCATCATGTTGGTCAGTGCAAAACACATGGAAACGCTCCCGCTGCCCAAGCGGCTGGCTGAAGACGCCACCGCCACCGCGGCGGCAGGTCTGCAAGGCGGCCTCCACGGCGCGATGCTGCAAGCCCTGCAGAACCAGGTGCAGACGCAAAGCACGGAAGCCACGGCCAAGGTGCAGGACTCGGCCACCCAGAATGCGACCCAACAGGTCAGTGCAGCCTCGCGCATCAGCGACAATGTCGATGAAGCGTTCGCCAAGACCCGCGTCAATCTGCAATCGACCGATGCCACCGGCGGCACCGGCAAAAGCGCCACCGACGAGTTCAAGGACTACATGAGCAAGACGCCGGAACAACGGCTGCGCGACAGTATCCTCAAGGACATGGGCCTGACCGAAGAAGACATCGCCAACCTGCCGCCGGAGAAACAACTGGCGGTGGCCAAAGAGATCGCCCAGCGCCTGCAGGACAAGATGCAACTGGCGCAATCGGAGAAAGAGAACGTCAACGACGTCAAGGACAGTGACAAACTGGCGGACAAGTTTCTCGCTGCGCTTTGATCTGAAAGTTGCATGAAACCCAATGCAGGAGTGAGCCTGCTCGCGATAACGGTACATCAGTTACTTACCCGGTGACTGACACACCGCAATCGCGAGCAGGCTCACTTCTACAGTTGTTTATGGGTGGCTAGTTCAGTTGCAGCGTCGCATTGAACTGCCCGATGGCATCCACCACATGCCGTGAGCCCTGCTGAATTTCCAGGATCACCTCCCCCGCTTCATTCGCCAGTTCTACCCCGAGCCCGGTGCGGCTCAGGCTCGACTGCATGCTCGACACCGCACTCAGCGACAGATCGTGGTTCTTGCGCACCACGTCGACAATTTCCAGCGTCGCCTGACTGGTGCGCGCCGCCAGACTTCGCACCTCATCCGCCACCACCGCAAAACCACGCCCGTGTTCACCGGCCCGCGCCGCCTCGATGGCGGCGTTCAGTGCCAGCAGGTTGGTCTGGTCGGCAATCCCGCGAATGGTCTGCACGATGGTGCCGATGATGTCCGACTGCTTGTTGACCGCGTCGATGCTTCGCGCCGCTTCGTTGAGGTCGCGGGAAATGTCCTGAATGATCTGCACCGTTTGCTGCACGACCTGTGAGCCTTTTTGCGCGCAGGCGTCGTTTTGTACCGAGGTGCTGTGAGCCGATTCCGCCGCGTTCTGCAAAGTGGTCATTTGCTGGGTGATGTCGCTGGCGAACTTCACCACTTTGTACAAACGGCCCTTGGTATCGAACAACGGGTTGTACGAGGCTTCGAGATAAACCATTTGCCCGGACTTGTTCTTGCGCTCGAAACGGTGCGAGTGGTATTCGCCGCGATTGAGTGATGCCCAGAACGCCTTGTACTGCGCCGACTCGGATTCGGAACGGTGACAAAACAGGCTGTGGTGGTGACCGACGATTTCATTGAGCGAGTACTGCATCGTTCTGAGAAAGTTGTCGTTGGCGGTAATCACGTTGCCTTCCGGAGTGAACTCGATCACCGCCATCGAACGGCTGATCGCCGCCAGCATGCTTTCTTCTTCGTGTTCTTTATTGACCCGTGCGGTGATGTCCGCCGCCACTTTGATCACACTTTTGACTTGTTTGTCCGCGCCGTACACCGGCATGTAACTGGCTTCGAGCCAGATCTCCTTGCCGCTTTTGTTCAAGCGCAGAAACGTGCCGCTGATCGGCTCGCCCCGGGCCAGGTCACGCCACAACCTGGCGTAGTCCTCGCTGCGGTAATACACCTCTTCGCAAAATACCCGGTGATGTTTGCCGCGCACTTCCTCGGCGCTGTAACCCATGGTCTTGCAGAAGTTTTCGTTGGCATCCAGAACAATGCCTTCAGGCGTGAATTCGATCATTGCCATCGAGCGGTTGATCGCTTCGAGTTTGGCATTGGCTTCGGTCAAGGCGCAGCTGAAACGCTCGATTTCCTGCAGGTCAGCCTTGTGATGTAGGTTGAACATGGTTGTATCACCTTCCGCGCGGTCTTTTGATTTGATGAAAGTTCAGGTCTTTCAAGATCCACCACTACGTTCCATAGAACAGGCACACGCACTCCTCCACGGGAGGAAGTTGTCAGGTGATAAATGATGTTAATCGGAGAGTCCATGCAGCGACGCTCTAATCAAGACATCCTTCTCTTGATAGCCCGCACGCGGGCCAGCCCTAACGCGTTGAAGAACTTCCATGTAAAACGATGCTCCTTGTCGGTTCAGTGTCGGTGCCTTTAATTGCGCACTCTGGCAGCATGAAGTCACGGACCAACTGTGTACGACCCTCGTGGATTGACATGACGGTCGACATAGTCAGTTAAAGGTCAGCATAGACAGCGCGAAGCCGTGCGCAAGGCCACTAGTCGGCCAGTATCTGGCACTTTTTGCACAAGAATCGGTTCAGCGCGGTGGCAGGTGTTGGCGGGTCTGACGCTTTCGCTGGCAAGCCAGCTCCCACAGGGGCTGCGCTGGATCAAATCAGCGCAGGTCTTGTGGGATCTGGCTTGCCAGTGCTGAGGCCATTACAAGCACTACAGAAACAACAGAAATGACCTACAGACTTCCAGTCACTTTGGTAGCTACATCCGCAGGCAGCCAAGACTTCCACACCTGCGGCTGATCACGCAGGAACGCCTCGGCCACCACTCTCGGCTGTTGGCGCTTTTCGCTCATGGCCGCCAGGGTCTGGTTCAGCAGATCAATCGGCAAGTCGACTTTCTCGAAGAACGTCACCAGTTCCGGATACTGCGCCTTGAACGCTGCCGACACGCCAATTGCAAGACTGGCCGGCATCGAACGGCTGCCCCTGGGATTCGGGTTATTGGCATCGGCCAGGGTTTTCCAGGCCTCGGCATCGAATGGCGGCTCTTCCAGTTTTACCAGTTTGAAGCGCCCCAGCAGCGGGGTCGGCGACCAGTAGTAGAACAGCACCGGTTTGCCGCGTTTGATCGACGACGCGACCTCAGCATCCAGCGCCGCGCCGGAGCCGGTGCGGAAGTTGACGAAGCTGTCACTCAGGGCGTAGGCCTTGAGTTTCTGGCTGTTGACGATCTCCGAGGTCCAGCCGGTCGGGCTGTTGAGGAAGCGCCCGCGGGACGGATCTTCGGGGTCGCGGAACACCTCCTTGTAACGCGGCAGATCGGCCACCGATTTCAGCTCCGGCGCCAACGGTTTGATCCCGCGCTCGGGATCACCCTTGATCACGTATTCCGGCACCCACCAGCCTTCGGTCGCGCCTTTGACCGTATCGCCCAGACCAAACACCTTGCCCTCGGCGGCGGCCTTGACCCACGCTGGACTGCGCCCGGCCCACTCCTCGCCGATCACCTGAATATCGTTTTTCGCCAGCGCCGCCTCCAGGCTGACGGTGCTTCCGGGCAGCGTGTCGGTCGGATAGCCATAGCCCTTTTCGACGATCAGGCGCAGCACTTCGGTGATGAAACTGCCACTTTCCCAGGTGATGTCGCCGAAGTGGATCGGCGCGGTTTTCTCGCTAGCCGAAACAGCGCCAATGCTCAGGCTCAGCGCCAGCAGCGAACGGCCGAGCAGGGTTTTGATTGATCTCATGCGGACCTCTTGTCGGGTAGGGATTGGTTGGCGCTGTGGCGATCGCACAGTGCTTGCGAACGGGTCATGTAGACGCTGACCGAACGTTGCGAGATGCCCAGTTCGGCAGCGATTTGCGGGTAGGTCAGGCCATCGACACGCGCCAGCAGAAAGGTCGAGCGAACCTTGCCCGGCAAGCGCTGCAGGCTGTGGTCGAGACGGCTCAGGGTTTGTCTCAGTTGCGTCAGTTCTTCCGGTGAAGTGGCGACCCCGACATCGACCTGCTGCACATGGCGCCGCGCCAGATCAGCGCGGCGCCAATGCTGATAGAGCAGGCGTTGCGCAATCGTAGTGAGCAAGGCGCGGGGTTCGCGGATGGCGGTGAGTGCAGGAGCTTCAAGCAACTGCGCAAAGGTTTCCGCCGCGAGGTCTTCGGCGCTCGCCGCGTCGTGCAGTTGACGGCGCAGCCAGGTGCACAGCCAGGGGTAGTGAGCGCGGAACAGGCCGCCAACGGTGTCGCGATGGGATAGATCGGCGCCGGACATAGGGGCTCCTGGGTGAGGGGTCGCTGAATGTCCGGTGTTCCGGTGGCGCGATCGTAGCAAGGCGCCTTATGCATTAAAAATACTTATATTTTATTTTTATATTCTATTTTGGAATATTAAAACCCAAAATCGCGGTCTCCGGCAGCACTTACAGGGGTACGCGATCCACGCAGGCTGCGAGCGTCTAATGCAAACCGCCATAGCCCAGCTCTTCAGCTTCACGCTGATAGTCGAGCACGATCTGATAATCGCTTTCGCTGGCGGGCAACACTTCAGGCAAGCCGAGGATCTGCGCCACATCAGGCAGTTCACGCAATGCCTGATTCATCACCGCGCGCACGTGTTCGATCTGCTCGTCAGTGGCAGAAGCGGCGGTGATAAAGGGCAACGTCGGACTGAACGCGCTGCGCGCCACGACCCGCAAACCGCTGACCTCAGCCGGCGCGTAATGCGCAAGGTACGCATAGGTGACACTGTCGATGGCTGCCAGGTCGCCGCGTTCTTCACGCAGCCAGCGCAGACTCTCGCGGTGCGCTCCGCTGAGGCCAACCGTGGCGAAAAACCGGCCGTTGTGATGTAGCGGCGCCAGACGCTGGCGTAGCAGGTTCATGCCGCTGTTGGAGTCCTCGCTGTTGATCACCCCACGACTGCCGCGAAACTCCGCGAGGTTTTTGCGCGGGTCATCAGCGCGGCAAAGAATCAGGCTGCAATGCCTGCCGGCGCTGGCGTCGGACAGTTCGTAGCGTGGTCGACCAATGATGCGCACCCGACCGCGCAGTAGGGTCATCAAGGGATAGCCGCAGGTCTGGGTCAGCAGCAGAGCCGGCGAAAGCCACAGTTCGGGCAGTGATAGTCCCTCGGCATTGAGGCGCGAGAGGCCGAGGCGTTCGAGGATGCGCGTGATCCAGTGTTCGTTGGCCGCTCGAATGGGCTCAGGGGCGGTGTACATCTGCAGTTCAACGTAGTGTCGGGTCATACACTTACTTTCCAGACAAAAAAATTCCAGCTATCACAAGGGCCAGGTCGTGTCAGTGAAAGGGATGCTGCGGACTGTCGATCGGCCTTAACCCGTTCTGCCGCCACAACTGCCCATAGCCCTGCACCAGAAATCCGCCACTGCGCGCCACCCATTGCTCGCGATGCCTTCGGTAAACCCGGGGCAAGTCGTACCATGCCAGGCCCGGCAAGTCGTGATGCACCAGATGAAAATTCAGGTTCAGAAACAACCAGCGCCAGGGCCAGGCAGCTTCGTTGAGCACGGTGCGTTGCTCCGGTTGCGCATGAGGGCGATGCTCATAGTAGGAGCGGATCATCGCGATCGACAGCGCCGGCACGCTGATCAACAGCAGGTAATGCCACACCGGCAACACACTGTAACGGACGAGGAACCACAGCATCAGCAGGGTGAAAGCGCTGTGGGTCAGCCACATCTGCCAAGCCTGGCGCTCGCCGTGTTTCAGGCGTTGCAGTTCTTCAGTGGCCAGGGCAAGCAGTGCTAGCGGCGCGCCCATGACGAAACGCCCGAGTACGGTTTTGTTCAGCCAGTGCAGGCTGCGCTCGAACAGAGAACTGCCGTGCCAGCGCGCGGCGCTGAGGTAGCGGCTTTCCGGATCGACGCCGGGAACCGTCAGGTGCTCATCGCGGTGATGCAACAAATGGCTGTCGCGATACAGCGTGTACGGGTACCACACCGCGAAGGGCGCGTAGCCGAGGATTTTGTTCACCCGAGTCGAGCGTGTCGGATGCCCATGCAGCAATTCGTGTTGCAGCGACAGCCACAGCACCAGCAGCGGAATCAACAGCAATGTGCTGACGCCGCGCCCCAACCACTGGCTATTGAGGACAATGGCAAACCACCCGACATAGACACCGATCAGCAACAGCCAGGTCGGCCATTCGGTGCGGGCGGTCCAGCGTTGGCGCAGGGTTTCGATGTGCTGGCGATGAGCGGCGTCGAAGTAATGGGGCATGGCGTTGCTCGGAACGGGAATTTTCCCCTTCTGTGCAACAACATTGATAAATCTTGCAGATTATTTTCCGGGTGCAGGCAGGAGCCCGAGAACCGGGCTCCGGAAAGGCGTGATCAATGACCGAAGATGTCGACTTTCTTGGCTTTCTTCTCCGCACGCTTTTCAATCGCGGTCTTGGCCGGCTTCTTCTTCGCGGCTTTCTTTGAATCCATACCTTTGGACATGATGCGTACTCCACTCACAGGGGATGTAGGCTCAGGTATACACCTATCGCGCCTCGCGCGTTCTTTTATAATCGCCGCTTTGCCCGCCGACAGTCCGATCCCATGCCCGATACCCAGTACGTCCTGCTCGACGAGCCGTTGTGGCCGTTGATGAACAAGTTCTACCGCAGCCACCAATCGTCGATGAAAGCCGTGCGCGATGCGCAATTGTGGGTGGCGCGGCGCGAGGAAATCGTTGCCGCACTGTGTTTGCGGCCGGTCGCGGGCGGGCGTTGGTTGACCGGTTTGTTTGTTGATCCACAGTGCCGCGAACAAGGGATTGCCGCGCAGTTGATCGCGGCGGCCGTCAAGGATGTGACGGAACCGGTGTGGTTGTTCTGTCATCCGGATTTGCGCGGTTTTTATGAGCGGCGCGGGTTCAGCTTCGACCCGGCCCTGCCCCAGGCGATGACCGAACGGTTGAGCCGGTATGCGCGGAGCAAGCCGATGATTGCGATGGGGCTGGATCGTTCGTGACTCACTCCTGCAGGGGAGAATTGCGTTTGACCCGGATTAGTCGTCGGCGGCTGGATCGAGATCCGGGAACATCACTTCGGTAAAGCCGAACTTGCTGAAATCGGTGATGCGCGAGGGATACAGGCGGCCGATCAGATGATCGCATTCATGCTGTACCACCCGTGCGTGAAAACCTGACGCCACGCGCACGATCGGCTCGCCCTTCGGATCAAAACCTTCATAACGAATCTGCTGATAGCGATCCACCGCGCCACGCAATCCCGGCACCGACAGACAGCCTTCAAAACCTTCCTCGGTCAGCGGACTCAACGGTGTGATCAGCGGATTGATCAGGATCGTCTGCGGCACCGCTTCAGCGTCCGGATAACGTTCGCTGTGCTCGAAGCCAAAGATCACCAGTTGCAGGTCGACGCCGATCTGCGGCGCGGCCAGGCCAACACCGCCGACGCTTTCCATGGTCTGGAACATGTCGTCGATCAGTTGCCACAGTTCGGGGCTGTCGAACATTTCCGGCGGCACGGGCGGGGCAATGCGCAGCAGGCGTTCGTCGCCCATTTTGAGGATTTCACGAATCATGATCAGGCTTCGTCAGTGTCCGGCTTGAGCGAGTGATCGCGCCCCAGGCCCGAGACATGTTGTTTGGGGTGTGCATCGAGTTCACCGGGGACTTTCTCACCCGAGTCCTTGCCCTCGCTGGACATGTGTTCAATCACCGCATTCATCTCGGCGCCGAGCAGCAGCACCGCCGAGGAAATATAGAAATACAGCAACAGCACGATGATCGCCCCGATGCTGCCATACATCGCGTTGTAGTTGGCGAACGTCTTGACGTAAAACGCAAAACCCAACGAGGCGATGATCCATACCACCACGGCCAGTACCGAGCCCGGGGTGATAAAGCGGAATTCCTGTTTGACGTCTGGCATCACGTAGTAAATCAGGGCCACGGCGACCATCATCAGAATCACGATCACCGGCCAGCGCGCAATTGTCCACACGGTGACGATGAAGTCTTCCAGCCCCACCTGCGCGGCGATCCAGCCCATGACTTGCGGCCCGAGCACCATCAGCGCGGCGGCGACCAGGAGCATGCCGGCGATGCCGATGGTGTAGAACACCGACAGCGGAAAACGCTTCCAGATCGGCCGGCCCTCGACCACGTCGTAGGCGGCGTTCATCGCACTCATCATCAGGCGCACACCGGCAGACGCGGTGTACAGGGCAATAACGATACCGACCGAGAGCAGACCGCCCTTGGATTGCTGCAACTGGTCGATCACCGGGTTGACCTGCTCCAGCGCCTGCGGTGGCAGGACCAGTTCCGATTGCAGGCGCAGCCAGGTGAAGAAATCCGGCAGGTGCAGGAAACCGATCAGGGCAATCAGGAACAGAATGAACGGGAACAGCGAGAACAGCATCTGGTAGGCCAGTGCCGAAGCGTAGGTCGACATCTCGTCGTCAACGAACTCAGTGACCGTGCGCACCATCACCCGGTGCAAGGGCAGACCTTTCATGTCCGGAAAAATCATTCGCGTCTCCTTTCGCCGCAGAAACAGGTTGAAGTCGTGGCGACTCAGGGGCCGTTTTTTACATCACGGTAGCCTACTTGGCGACCTTCGTGGATGACTGTCGGGCTTTGACACAAAAACGGCCATCCTTGGATGGCCGTTCGTGTGTTTCGTTCAAGGCCGGATTACGCCTTGTCGATGGTCTTCTTCACTGCGTCTTTGGCTTTGCCGACTGCTTGCTGGGCTTCGCCTTTTTTCTCTTGAACCTTGCCTTCGGCTTGCAGCTTGGTGTTGTCAGTGGCTTTACCGACGCCTTGCTTGATGTTGCCGACCGCTTCGTTGGCCATGCCTTTTACTTTATCGCCAGTGCTACTCATGGTGTTTCTCCTTGGTGCATTGAAGGGGAAAAGTCAGTACGTAATGATTGACTGGCGCGGTTTGCCACGAGTTTCATTTATTTTTGCTCCTCTTTTCGTCGGGCAATGCAGGTTGGGCTTTATGTTTGCCCCCCAAGCCCCGAGAATGCGCAGCTATGGGCGCGGTGCGCCAACGATCAGATCCCGCAGGAATGTTATGAAACTCGATAAAAAGCAGGCCATTGCCCGTCGCAACCAGGAACTGGGCGGCGCGGTGCTCGGCACCAACAACTGCCACTTCGCCGAACTGAACCGCAACCGCAACATCTGGTGGTTCGACCTGCCGGTGTCGCGCCTGGCCGTCGGTCAGTACGAGTGGATTCACCTGCTGATGCACACCCCGGCGACCGACGAACTGCTGCACCTGAAAGTGCCGACGGTGTTCCTGCGGGAAAAACTCGAAGGCCTGGTGATTCGCAACGAAGGCAAGCGCAAGGCCGCGTTGAGCCTGGAGTTGAGTGCGGACAAGGATTCGTACCTGCAGGACATGCGGCCGGCGGGGACCAACGTGAATTTTGCGCCGTTCCGTCAGTAGGATTTGTGCCGCCGCCCTTCCCCTCACCCTAGCCCTCTCCCAAGGGAGAGGGAACTGACCGAGGTGTTTGGATAAGCTACATCGACCTGAGATATCGAGTTGAACTCAGGTTATGAAAGGCCCCCTCACCCCAGCCAAGTGAGGGGCAGGCTCAACACAAAATCCCAGCCCTGCTACGCCCCAACAAAAAGCCCCGCATCTGCGGGGCTTTTTGTTTTATGCGGCGTTCTTCGCCTTGATCTTCTTCAGCTCTTCGTCACGCAACTCGCGGCGCAGGATCTTGCCGACGTTGGTGGTCGGCAGCGCATCGCGGAACTCCACCGAACGCGGGACCTTGTAACCGGTGACGTTGGCGCGCATGTGCTCCATCACGGTTTCCTTGGTCAGGGTCACGCCCGGTTTGGCGACGATGAAAATCTTGATCGCCTCGCCCGACTTCTCGTCCGGCACGCCGATGGCGGCGCACTGCAACACGCCCGGCAGGGTAGCCAGCACATCTTCCAGTTCGTTCGGATAGACGTTGAAACCGGAGACCAGAATCATGTCTTTCTTGCGATCGACAATGCGCATGTAGCCGTCCGGCTGGATCAGCGCGATGTCACCGGTCTTCAGCCAGCCTTCGCTGTCGAGGATTTCGTCGGTGGCTTCCTGGCGCTGCCAGTAGCCCTTCATCACTTGCGGGCCCTTGACGCACAGTTCACCGATTTCGCCCAGCGGTTGCTCGACACCGGCATCGTCGATGACTTTGCACAGGGTCGACGGCACCGGAATGCCGATGGTGCCGATCTGGATGTGCTGGATCGGGTTGACCGTGGCCACCGGGCTGGTTTCGGTCATGCCGTAACCTTCGCAGATCGAGCAACCGGTCACCGCTTTCCAGCGCTCGGCAGCGGCCAGTTGCAAGGCCATGCCACCGGACAGGGTGACTTTCAGATTGGAGAAGTCCAGCTTGCGGAAACCTTCGTTATTGCACAGTGCGACGAACAGCGTGTTCAGGCCGACAAAGCCGCTGAACTTCCACTTCGACAGCTCCTTGACCATCGCCGGCAGGTCGCGCGGGTTGCTGATCAGGATGTTGTGGTTGCCGATCAGCATCATCGCCATGCAATGAAAGGTGAACGCATAGATGTGGTACAGCGGCAGCGGCGTGATCAGGATCTCGCAACCTTCATTGAGGTTGGAGCCCATCAGCGCCTTGCACTGCAGCATATTGGCGACGAGGTTGCGGTGAGTCAGCATCGCGCCCTTGGCCACGCCGGTGGTGCCGCCGGTGTATTGCAGCACCGCGACATCGCCGCTGTGCGGATTGGCTTCGGCCACAGGCTGGCCCTGGCCCTTGCTCAGTACGTCGTTGAACTTGACGGCTTTGGGCAAGTGATACGCCGGCACCATCTTCTTCACGTACTTGATGACGCTGTTGATCAGCAGACGCTTGAGCGGCGGCAGCAGGTCGGCCACTTCAGTGACGATGACGTGCTTGACCCCGGTTTTCGGCACCACGGCTTCCGCCAGGTGAGCCATGTTGGCCAGGCAGACGAGGGCCTTGGCACCGGAGTCGTTGAATTGGTGTTCCATTTCCCGCGCGGTGTACAGCGGGTTGGTGTTGACCACGATCAGCCCGGCGCGGATCGCACCGAAGACGGCCACCGGGTACTGCAGAACGTTGGGCAGTTGCACGGCGATTCGATCACCGGGCTGCAAATCGGTATGCTGTTGCAGATACGCGGCAAAGGCACCGGACAATTCGTACAGTTCACCGTAGGTGATTGTCTTGCCCAGGTTGCTGAAAGCCGGTTTGTTGGCGAAGCGTTGGCAGGATTGCTTCAACACTGCCTGAATGTTCGGATACTCGTCTGGATTGATGTCGGCAGCAATTCCAGCCGGGTATTTATCCTTCCAAAAGTCTTCGATCATGGAAGCCCACTCCTCAGCAACGCGAATTCTTCACCGCATTTGATGCGATTATTATTGGTGTGTGTTTTGTATTGGTGAATCTGGCTTTTATATAGGCCGAGAAGTCACAAAGCGCGCCGAGAGTAGCAGCTTTGCCAAGTGCCGACTAGAGCCAAAAGCGGCCCACACAGTCACATTGATGACTCAAGACTTTCTAATAGTCATTTTAGAGCAAAAATCCTAGAAACCTGTGGAAGTCCCGGTTTTCCGGGCCTTTGCCCCCCCCAAAAAGCATCACGGGCAAGCCCGCTCCCACAAGGTTGATGAAAATCCCTGTGGGAGCGTGGCTTGCCCGCGATCCGCGCACAGCGCGGCCATTCACCGATCAGGCGATATCGCGCAACTCCCGCCGCAGAATCTTGCCAACCGGCGTCATCGGCAACGAATCACGCAACACAATGTGCTTCGGCACCTTGTACGCGGTGAAATTCTCTTTGCAGTACGCCTTCAGCTCTTCGAGGCTCACGCCGGTTTCCCGCGCCACCACAAACAGCTTCACCGCCTCCCCGGAACGCTCGTCCGGCACGCCGATCACCGCGCAGTTGGCGACTTTCGGATGGGCCATGACCACGTCTTCGATTTCGTTCGGGTACACGTTGAAACCGGAGACGATGATCATGTCCTTCTTGCGGTCGACGATGCGCACGAAGCCGTCCGGATCGATCACCGCAATATCTCCGGACTTGAACCAGCCTTCGGCATCCAGCACTTCGGCGGTGGCTTCGGGTTTCTGCCAGTAGCCCTTCATGATCTGCGGGCCCTTGATGCACAACTCGCCACGCTCGCCCATCGGTTGTTCGACACCGTCATCGTTGATGACTTTGAGCAATGTGCCCGGTACCGGCAAGCCGACTGTGCCCAGGCGCGACTGATAGCCATACGGGTTGGTGCAGGCCACCGGCGAGGTTTCGGTCAGGCCGTAACCTTCAGTGATGCGGCAACCGGTGAGCTGTTCCCAACGCTCGGCGGTGGCTTTGACCAGCGCGGTGCCGCCGGAGTTGGTGAGCTTCAGGCTGGAGAAGTCGAGGGTCTTGAAATCCGGATGATCCATCAGCGCGACGAACAGCGTGTTCAGCCCCAGCAAGGCCGAAAAACGCCAGTTTTTCAGTTCCTTGATGAACCCGGCAATGTCCCGCGGGTTGGTGATCAGCACGTTGTGATTGCCGGAAACCATCATGCACATGCAATTCGCCGTAAAGGCATAGATATGATAAAGCGGCAGCGGCGCGACCATCACCTCCTGACCTTCACGCAGCAGGGGCTGGCCATCCGGGCCGAGTTGCGCGAGACAGGCGCGAACCTGCTGCATGTTCGCCACCAGATTGCCGTGGGTGAGCATCGCGCCTTTGGCCAGTCCGGTGGTGCCGCCGGTGTATTGCAGCACGGCGATATCGTCGAGGCTGACCTTCAAGGGCTTGATGCCCAGGCCACGGCCCCTGCGCAGCGCACTTTTGAAAGAGATCGCCTGGGGCAGCGAGTACGCCGGGACCATCTTCTTCACTTGGCTGACCACAGTATTGACCAGCCAGCCCTTGGCAGTGGGCATCAGGTCGCCCATCTTCGCTTCGATCAGGTATTGAATATCGGTGTCGGCCAGCACTTCCTGGACTTTCTGCCCGAACATGTTCAGGTACACCAGCGCCCGCGCCCCGGAGTCCTTGAACTGGTGACGCATCTCCCGCGCGGTGTACAACGGATTGGTGTTGACCACGATCAGCCCGGCGCGCAGCGCCCCGAACACAGCAATCGGATAATGCAGAACGTTGGGCATCTGCACCGCGATGCGATCCCCCGGGACCAGATCAGTATGGGCTTGCAGGTAACCGGCGAAGGCCGCGCTCTGGCGCTCCAGCTCGGCATACGTCAGGGTCACGCCCATGTTGCTGAAGGCCGGGCGATCAGCGAATTTCTTGCAGGAACGTTCAAACACCTCGATCACCGACTTGAACTCCCCCATGTCGATGTCCAGCGGTACGCCGGCCGGGCGTTTGTCATTCCAGAAATCAGGTTGCATTGTTTTTGTCCTCTTTACCTGAGCTGATCCGGGCCGCTCTCTGTCATTTCTGAAAAAGCGGTGCTTCCCGGACACTAGCAGCTATGGCCATTCAGGCAAATATGGGCCATCTCGTCATTGATCGCGTGAATCTTCCTGCCGTGGCGTGGGCTGATCAGACTTAACCTGGCGGATGCGCTATACAATGTTTCGACCCTGAGCAAAGGAATCGCCATGATCCACCACACCCTATGGCTTGATGCGAATGACCGCAGCCGGCTTTTCGTCAATCAGTGGCTGCCGGCCGCACCATTGAAAGCGGTGGTCCTGATTGCCCACGGCATGGCGGAACACAGCGGGCGTTATCAACAGTTGGCGGAAACGTTTTGCGACAAAGGATACGGTGTCTACGCCCCGGATCTGCGCGGTCATGGCCAGACCGCCGAGAACGGCACCCTCGGCCATTTCGCCGATGACGACGGCTGGTGCAAGGTTGTCGGCGACCTCGCCAGCCTCAATCAATACATCGGCCAGCAACACCCCGGCGTGCCAATCATTCTGCTCGGGCACAGCATGGGCAGTTACCTCGCTCAAGGTTATCTGCTGCACCACAGCGCCAGCCTGCACGGGGCGATTCTCAGTGGTTCGAATTTCCAGCCCCCGGCCCTCTATCGCGCCGCCCGGCAAATTGCCCGCGTGGAAAAACTGCGTCAGGGTGGCAAGGGCCGCAGTGCGCTGATCGAATGGTTGTCGTTTGGTTCATTCAACAACACCTTCAAACCGGTGAGCACACCGTTCGACTGGCTCAGCCGCGATCCGGCCGCAGTCGCCAAATACGTGGCCGACCCGCTGTGCGGCTTTCGCTGCACCAACCAGTTGTGGATCGACCTGCTCGGCGGCTTGCAGCAAATCAGCAAAGCGTCCACTCTCGCGCAGATCGACCCGGGCCTGCCTCTGCTGGTGATCGGCGGTGAATGTGATCCGGTGAGTGAAGGCAAACGTCTGACAGATCTGGCCAATGCACTGCGCAACGCCGGCAGCCAGAACCTGCAATTGAAGATTTACCCGCAGGCCCGGCACGAATTGTTCAACGAAACCAATCGCGACGAAGTGATCGCCGATGTGCTGGCCTGGATCGACCAGGCGCTGAGCCATCCGCGCCCGCATCGCAGCGAATAATTTTTGTGGATTCATTTAATCCGTCACAGGAATCAAGACCGATGACCCAGGTTACCAACATCCCTTATGAAGCCCTCGAAGTCGGCCAGACCGCGAGCTACAGCAAGACGGTCGAAGAGCGCGACATTCAGCTGTTTGCCGCGATGTCGGGCGACCACAACCCGGTGCACCTGGACGCCGAGTTCGCCGCCGCCAGCATGTTCAAGGAACGCATCGCCCACGGTATGTTCAGCGGTGCGCTGATCAGTGCTGCGGTGGCTTGCGAACTGCCTGGGCCGGGCACTATTTATATCGGTCAGCAAATGAGCTTTCAGAAGCCGGTGAAGATTGGCGACACCCTGACCGTGCGCCTGGAAATTCTCGAGAAGCTGCCGAAGTTTCGTGTGCGCATCGCCACTCGCGTATTCAATCAGCATGATGAATTGGTAGTGGATGGTGAAGCGGAGATTCTGGCGCCGCGCAAGCAGCAGACGGTGACGTTGCCGACTTTGCCGGCGATCAGCATCGGCTGATTGATTGGTGGGGTGTCAGTGAGAGCTTTTCCCCCTCACCCCAGCCCTCTCCCCCAGGGGGCGAGGGGGAAAGGGAGCTGATCTTGATGTTTTTCAAAACCTGAGTTCACCTCAGGTCGCTCAAGTCGGTGCATCTCCAACATCCACCTCGGTCAGTCCCCTCTCCCTCCGGGAGAGGGCCAGGGTGAGGGGCTTCTGCTTTTCCCAACCCCATAAAAAAACGCCAGACTAGCTGGCGTTTTTTATAACCGACAAGCGCTTAAGAACGGGCACGAGCCTCGTTACGCAGGGCTTTCACTTGGTCGTGGTTACGCTGTACGCCGTGATACTGGCGTTCAACCAGATCACGAATGCCAACCAGATTGTGCTTGTTGATTTTCTCGATGGCTTCACGATAAGCCTTCAGCGCGTGGTCTTCACCGCGCTCGGCTTCGTTAAGCACAGCCTCTTCGTCTTTGCCGGTGAACATGGCTTTGACGTCGACCCAGCGACGGTGCAGGTCACCGCTGACGCTGGTAGAGGTTTCCGGATCACCGCCCATCGAACGCACGGTGGCTTGCAGTTCGGCAGCGGCGGTGGCGCAATCGGCCGAGCGCTTGGCGAACAGTGCTTTCAGTTCCGGGTGCTTGATATCTTCGGCGCAAGTCTTGAACCCTTCCTGACCGTCTTTGCTGGTTTCGATCAGGTCGTTGAGTACAGAGATGGCTTCTTTATTCATGTCAGTCATTTTTCAAATTCCTTGCGGTTGGTTGAAGATGCAAGGGATATTGCAGTGTGCGTGCCAGTTTTTATTTGTATAAAAAATCGTTATTTTTCAATAATTTAAATACGATTGAACTATCTGTATCACGGCTATTTGCATGATCTGTCATTTGGCCTGCATGCAGAATGCCTGTATTTTCCAGTTTGATTTCAAGCCAGACGAATGCATTGATGAATCCCGAAAAACTCGAACTGCTGATCACCCGCGAAATGCCTTTCGGCAAATACAAGGGCCGGATCATTGCCGACCTGCCCGGCCCCTACCTGAACTGGTTCGCCCGTGAAGGTTTCCCGAACGGCGAGCTCGGCGGACTGCTGGCCTTGATGCAGGAAATCGATCACAACGGTTTGTCGGATCTGCTCGAACCCCTGCGCGCCAAACACGGCAAACCCGCCCCGCGCCACTGAAACGCCCTCCTCTACTGAGCTTGCCGACCATGCCCGATAACACCCGCCGCGCCCGTGACGAAGCCTTCTGGCAGACGTTCGCCGACCGTTACGATGTTCAACCAGGCCCCGTGAACCTGGAAAACGGTTACTTCGGACGGATGTCACGCACGGTGATCGAGGAGTATCAGCGCAACATAGAGCTGATCAACACCAGCAACTCGGTGTACGTGCGCCAGCAATTCGAACAACGCGACCACCTCGACATTCGCGCGCAACTGGCCGAGTTGATCGGCGTACGCGCGCAGAGTGTGGCGTTCACCCGCAATGCAACCGAAGGCCTGCAATCGCTGATCCGCAACTACAACCGCCTGCAACCGGGGGATCAGGTGCTGATCTGCGACCTCGAGTACGACACGGTCAAAGGCGCGATGCGCTGGCTGGGCGAGCATCGCGGCGTCGACGTCATCGAGATTGCGCACTCGCACCCGGCCAGTTTCGACAGCCTGCTGGAGACCTATCGCGAAACCTTCGTCCGCCACCCGAAACTCAAACTGATGGCGTTGACCCATGTCACCCATCGTACGGGACTGGTGATGCCGGTGCAGGCCATCGCGGCGCTGGCCAAAGAGCATGGCATCGACATCATCCTTGATGGTGCCCATGCCCTCGGCCAGATCGAGTTCGACCTCGAAGCCCTCGGCGTCGCCTTCGCCGGCTACAACCTGCACAAATGGATCGGCGCGCCGCTGACACTCGGTTTCATGTATATCGCACCCCAGCGTCTGGCCGACATCGACCCGGACATGGGCGAGATGCACTACCCGGTCAGCGACATCCGCGCCCGCACGCCGTACAGCACGCCGAACATTCCGGCGCTGATGAGCTTGCCGCTGGTCTTTGAAGAACACCGCTCCATCGGCGGTGCACCGGCAAAAGGCGCACGCCTCAATTACCTGCGCAACCTGTGGGTCAGCGCGGTGCGTCATCTGCCAGGTATCGAGGTCATGACACCGGACGATCCGCAGCTTTATTGTGGCATCACCGCACTGCGCTTTAGCCGACATGCTGACCAGAAGGCCATGGCCGACCGCCTGCTCAATGACTTCAACCTGTTCACCGTGGTCCGCAATGGTGCCGCCTGCGGGCCGTGCATTCGCATCACGCCGGGACTGACCACCACCGCAGGCGACATGCAACGGCTGACTCGCGCGCTGAACGAACTGCGCTGATGCGCTAAAGCGTGTATTTGTCGAAGTCCTCGGGTTTGATCTGCGACGACACCGCAAAGGTGTCGATGCCGATCGTGAGGTGCCCGAAGTAACCGTCCTCGTGGGAGTCACGGCCGATCGGCCATACATACAGGGTCGAGGCTTCGCGGCCCATGCCGGGTGGCAAACTGTCCGAAGCATTGTTCAACCGCATCGAAGTGCGCCCGCCCCAGGCTTTGGCGTGGTGTGTCGGGCGCGAGATGATTTCCGGGAGCTGCAGCTCGCCGGTCCAGGCGACATCGTGCTCGGCGGGATATTCGTCGCCGACAACCATGCGCACCGCCACATGAAGATGCAGCGCCCGGCCGGCATGGGAATCTGGATAAATCGTGGTGAAGCGCACCCTGCCCCGGGCATCGCAGAACTGGCTGCCGCGCAGGTAGGTGTCATCGTCGCCGGTGATTGCGGTCCTGGCATCGAGGCCCTGATTGACCGGACACCCGCCCGCGTTCGCGCCCCGCGCGTTGCAATGCCAGATATCCACCCTCGCGCCAACCACTGGCTCTGCGGTCATGGCATCGACAATGGTCAGGCGCAGCAACAGTGGCAAACCATCCGCACCTTCGCTGATATTGCGACGCAGCAGTTTCGGATTACGGAAAAACGGCCCGGCGATCTGCTCGGGGGCCAGTTGATACACCGGACAGGGTACGGGGATTGCGAAGTCTGGGTCCATGACACGTTCTCTCATCCATAAGATGAACGCAGATTAGCGCCGTGGAAAAACCTGTGTGCGGTAACTATGTATCGCCGCGTAACTTCAATTGTGGCAGCGCTGGCCGGAACAGGTTTTTGCCGGGCAAAAAAAACGGTGCACCGACCAAGCGCACCGTAAAGCCGTAGAACACACAACGAAGTGTCAGGTAAAACTGTTAATCCAGCAGCGCCAGGGCTTCAGCGGTGCATTCCTGAATGCGCGCCCAGTCGCCGTTCTTGATCCACTCCGGATCGAGCATCCAGCTACCGCCCACGCACATGACGTTTTTCAGCGCCATGTAGCTCTTGATGTTGGCCGGGCCAACGCCGCCGGTCGGGCAGAATTTAACTTCGCCGAACGGGCCGCCGAGCGCCTTGATCGCCGCCACACCGCCGCTGACTTCCGCCGGGAACAGCTTGAAGCGGCGATAACCCAAACCGTAGCCTTCCATGATGCCGGAGGCGTTGCTGATGCCCGGCAACAGCGGAATCGGGCTGTCGACGCTGGCTTCGAGCAGATCACGGGTGATGCCCGGGGTGACGATGAATTGCGAACCCGCCGCTTCAGCCGCCGCGAGCATGTTGCGATCGAGCACGGTGCCAGCACCGGTTACCAGCTCCGGGCGTTGCTCGCGCAGGATCTGGATTGCCTTGAGACCGAACTGCGAACGCAGGGTCACTTCCAGCGCCGTCAGGCCACCAGCGGCCAGGGCGTCGGCCAGCGGCAGTACGTCCTGCTCACGGGCGATGGTGATCACCGGCAGAATCCGCGCCTTGGCGCAGAGGCTGTCGATCAGGGCAACTTTGTCCGCCATGGAAACGGTCGGGGATGGGGTTGTCATAGCGGCTGTTCCTTGGCTCATGGGCACCAGTAAATCTCTAACGTAGGTTGCAGAAACGCGCGCACCGGCATGGCCGCGACGTCGTCGGATGCCAGTGCGGCATTCAGGGTGGTCAGTTTCGACTGACCGGAAATCGACAGAATCTTGTGCCTGGCCGACGCCAGCAGCGCGCGACTCATGGTCAGGCGCTGACGCGGCACGCTCGGCGCCAGCATCGGCCAGCAGCGACGGCTGCCATCGGCCTGCAACGCTTCGGCGAGGTTCGGGCTGTCGGGGAACAGCGATGCGGTGTGACCGTCATCGCCCATGCCCAGCACCAGCACGTCAATCGGTGGCAATTCGGCGAGCAGGCGATCGGCGTGTTCGGCAGCTTGCTCAACGTTCGCCGCAGCGCTGTAGAGGCTGAGGAACTGCGCCTTGGCCGCCGGGCCTTTGAGCAGGTACTGCTTGAGCAGACCGGCATTGCTGTCGGCGTGCTCAACCGGGACCCAGCGTTCATCGGCCAGGGTCACGACGACTTTCGACCAGTCCAGCGCCTGCTTGGCCAGGTGCTGAAAGAACGCCACCGGGCTGCGACCGCCGGACACCACCAGCACCGCGTTGCCGCGTGCAGCAATGGCCTCGCTCAATTGCTTGGCCACATTCAGCGCCAGACCTTCGGCCAACAGCACCGGGCTCTTGAACTCGTGGGCATTCACGCCCGCAGGCAGTTGCACATCAGATATCGCCATACCACGACCTCCCGTCCCGCGTGATCAGTGCAATCGAGCTCATCGGCCCCCACGACCCGGCCGCATACGGCTTGGGCGCGTCACCGGACTTTTTCCAGCCGGCGATCAACTGGTCACACCACTTCCACGCGGCTTCGATTTCATCTTTACGGACAAACAGGTTCTGATTGCCGTTCATCACTTCCAGCAACAACCGCTCGTAGGCGTCGGGGATCCGCGCACTGCGCCAGGTGTCGGAGAAATTCAGTTGCAGCGGGCCGCTGCGCAGTTGCATGCCTTTGTCGAGGCCCTGCTCTTTGGTCATCACGCGCAGGGAAATGCCTTCGTCCGGTTGCAGACGGATGATCAGTTTGTTGCTGATCTGCAGGCGTTGTTCCGGCGCGAAAATGTAGTGCGACGGTTCCTTGAAGTGGATGACGATCTGCGACAACTTTTGCGGCATGCGCTTGCCAGTCCGCAGGTAGAACGGCACTCCGGCCCAGCGCCAGTTGCGGATGTCGGCACGCAAAGCGACGAAGGTTTCGGTGTCGCTCTGGGTGTTGGAATTCGGTTCTTCCAGATAGCCCGGTACGGACTTGCCTTCGCTGTGGCCGGCGATGTATTGGCCGCGCACCACCTGAGTGGTCAGGCCTTCCGGACTGATCGGCGCCAGGGCCTTGAGCACTTTTACCTTTTCGTCACGGATGCTGTCAGCCGACAGGTCGGCCGGCGGGTCCATGGCGATCAGGCACAGCAGCTGCAACAGGTGGTTCTGGATCATGTCGCGCAGTTGGCCGGCCTTGTCGAAGTAGCCCCAACGGCCTTCGATGCCGACCTTCTCGGCCACGGTGATTTCCACGTGGGAGATGTAATTCTGGTTCCACTGGGTTTCGAACAGGCTGTTGGCGAAACGCAGGGCGATCAGGTTCTGGACGGTCTCTTTGCCCAGATAGTGGTCGATGCGGTAGGTGCGGTTTTCCGGGAAAAACTGCGCCACGGCGTCGTTCACTTTGCGTGAGGACTCAAGGTCGGAGCCGATCGGCTTTTCCAGGACCACGCGAGTATTTTCCGCCAGACCGACTTTCGCCAGGTTCTCGCAGATCGCGCCGTACACCGCCGCCGGTGTGGCGAAGTAGGCAATCATGCGTTGCGCGCTGCCAGCCAGTTCGGCCAGCGCCACATAGTCTTCAGACTTGAGGAAGTCGACGTGCAGATAAGTCAGGCGCGCCAGAAAGCGCTCGGCCACGGCTTCGTCCAGCTCTTTGCCGACATACCGACGCAATTCGGCGGCGATGAACGCCAGGTGCTGCTGTTCGCTACCGGCTTCACGGGCCAGCGCGATGATCCGCGTGTCCTCGTGCAACAGGTCAGCGCCATCGAGGTGGTAAAGGGCAGGAAACAGCTTGCGCAGGGCCAGATCGCCAAGAGCGCCGAACAAGGCAAAGGTGCACGGTTCAACCGTAATCGAAGGCATGATGTTTGTTCTTTTATCAAGTTAAGCTACAAATACCTTTTTTCAAGGCATCACTCAAGGGAAAATGTAGTAATAAACACAACATTTTCGCAAAATACAGATTCCGAGTGGTGGTCGGTCGGAGCCATCAGTAGGATAGGCCACCGTTACGGGCCATATCAAAGGCCCAATTTGCATAGCCCGGCGCACCTTTGCGCAGGTGAATTAGGAATTTCATATGGACCGCGTGCGAAATTTACTGGAACAGATCCAGAGTCGCCTTGAAGAGCTGAACAAGGCCGAACGCAAAGTCGCCGAGGTGATCCTGCTCAACCCGCAGCAGGCCACCCGCTTCAGCATCGCCGCCCTCGCCCAGGCGGCGTCGGTGAGCGAGCCGACGGTCAACCGTTTCTGCCGTTCGTTCGGTGTCAGCGGCTATCCTGAACTCAAGCTGCAACTGGCGCAGAGCCTGGCCAGTGGCGCAGCGTATGTCAGCCGTGCGGTGGAAGCCGATGACAATCCCGAGGCGTACACGCAGAAGATTTTCGGCAGTGCCATCGCCTCGCTGGACAGCGCTTGCCAGGCGTTGGACCCGAACCTGATCAGCCGCGCCGTCGACCTGTTGATTCAGGCGCGGCAGATCCACTTCTTCGGCCTCGGCGCCTCGGCACCGGTGGCGCTGGATGCGCAGCACAAGTTCTTCCGCTTCAACCTGGCGGTCACCGCGCATGCCGATGTGCTGATGCAGCGGATGATTGCTTCGGTGGCGCACACCGGTGAGTTGTTCGTGATCATTTCCTACACCGGGCGCACCCGCGAGCTGGTGGAAGTGGCGCGCATTGCTCGGGAGAACGGTGCTTCGGTGCTGGGTCTGACGGCGGAGAATTCGCCGTTGGCCAAGGCGAGTACCTTGAGCCTGAATATTCCGTTGCCGGAAGACACCGACATCTATATGCCGATGACCTCGCGGATCATTCAGTTGACCGTGCTGGATGTGCTGGCGACCGGCATGACCTTGCGGCGCGGGGTGGATTTCCAGCCGCATTTGCGCAAGATCAAAGAGAGCTTGAATGCCAGCCGGTATCCGGTTGGGGATGAATTCAACTAAAGATCAAAAGCCCCTCACCCCAGCCCTCTCCCTGAGAGAGAGGGAGCCGACCGAGGTGTCTTGCGCTATACATCGACCTGAAACACCGAGTCGATTATGGATTCAACGTCAGTTCAGGCCGGTGCATCTCTCGAATATCCCCCATTCGCCCCCTCTCCCGGGGGGAGAGGGGGCCGACCGAGGTGTCTTGCGCTATACATCGACCTGAAACACCGAGTCGATTATGGATTCACCGACATTCGTTCCGGTCGGTGCATCTCTCGAATATCCCCCATTCGCCCCCTCTCCCGGGGGGAGAGGGAGCCGACCGAGGTGTCCTGCGCTATACATCGACCTGAAACACCGAGTCGATTATGGATTCACCGACATTCGTTCAGGTCGGTGCATCTCTCGAATATCCCCCATTCGCCCCTCTCCGGGGGGAGAGGGTGTCTTGCGCTATACATCGACCTGAAACACTGAGTCGACTATGGATTCAACGTCATCCGTTCAGGTCGGTGCATCTCTCGAATATCCCCCATTCGCCCCTCTCCCGGGGGAGAGGGAGCCGACCGAGGTGTCTTGCGCTATACATCGACCTGAAAAATAGAGTCGATTATGGATTCAGCGATGCACTTTCACGTCGGCGTAACGCTTAAGCATCCCCCATTCGGTCCCCTCTCCCCTGGGAGAGGGCTAGGGTGAGGGGGCTACGATGTGACTGACACACTCAAGCCGCCGCCCACGCCTGCAAACTCAAATGCGCCTTCTCCCCCGGCGCCAGATGCAAGCTGTCAGTCCCACCCGCCGCCGCTTCAACACAGACAAACTCGGAAATCTCATCCCACGTCACGCCCAACAACGGCCGCGCTCCAGGATGCCAGACCACCGTGTCGCCGCTGTCACCGGTATCAATGCACAACTCGCGCTGCCAGGCGTGATCCTTGAGCTGTAATTCGCCGTCGTGCTGGAACACCCGCTGGCAGCCGCCATCGACGCGTAACTCGCCTTCCTGCTGACAAGACTGGCGACTCAACTGGTCATAACCCTGCGCGCCTTCGAGGCCAGACAGCGCTATCTCACCGACATCGCCAATACGCCAGTAAGCGTGCAACGCCTGGCTCAACTGGCACGGCATGTCGTCCTGATGCTCAGTGCTCAGGCGTAACTCCATGCGTTCTCCGAGGTGCGCGTGCAGGTCGACCTGCCAGTCGCACAATTGCAATTGCCAGTGCAGGCGCACGCCATCCTCGGCGCTGCTGCTATCGAGCAGTTTCCAGTCAAGCAGCCGCGCCCAGCCATGGGAGGGCCAGGCGTTTTCGCTCGGATGGCGGCCATACCACGGCCAGCACACCGGCACGCCGCCACGGATGGCGCCAACGTGCGGCCACTTCGCCGCACACCACAACCACGGTTTCTGCCCGCGCGGCTGAAAGTGCAGCAACTGCGCGCCCTGACGACTGAACACCGCCTGACACAGCGGATGATCAATCACCAACACGTCGCGCATCTGATAGCGCTCCCAGGCGAACACCGGTTGTTCACGCAGGGATTTGAAGAAGCGTTGCAGCGGATGCTCATGCATTGGCCACGGTTCCGAATTCATCTGTTACGGGCTGCGCCAGCCCTCAAAAAAAAGCGGACAGCCTAGGGGGCGTTCTCAATTGTTTTTCCCACCGCGCCGGGCAAAACAATTGAGAACGCCCCCCCGCTGTCCGCAAATATGCGCACATAGAGAGGAGCTTATCGCAGACGCGTCAGAACGTAGACTGAATTTTCAGGCCGGCGACCAAAGCGTTGTCCACTTCATCCACACCACCCGGGTGAGTGATGTACTGCAGGTTAGGACGTACGGTCAGCCAGTTGGTGACGTGGAAGCCGTAGTTGATCTCGTAGTTGTATTCGGTTTCGCGAATTGGCGAGAACACCGGATTGTCGTAATCCGACACACCGTTGGAAACGTTCAGCAGTTCAGCGTTTTTCTTCACGTCATCGTTGACGTGGATACGCGCCGCGCCGATACCGACGTCATCCTTCGGACGGGCGTCGAACGGGCCTTTGTAAACAAACATCACCGACTGATAGTTGTCGATGAAGTTGGTGTCCTTGTCGTGGAAAGTGGCGTTGGCGGCGATGTTCAGACCACGGGAAGCGTCGCCGTTGTGGCTGGTGAGTTGCTGTTGCGCCACGAACCAGTAGCCGCTTTTGCTGCTGTGGGTTTTGTACGCGTCGCGAGTAGTAGCAGCGTCGAAACCGTTGACGTCTTCACGAACGTCGCTGGCATCAGCAGTGCTCTTGTAGTAACCGACGCGGTATTCGCCCGGCAGGCTGTTGACCTTCGGCGACCAGACCAGCTCGACAGGAAGAACGGTACCTTTGGTGCCGCTGCCGCTGAGTTTGAAGCCGTTGCCGTGTTCCAGCTGCGACGGGTTCTGGTTGTATGCACCGATCTGCGCGTAGAGCTCGTCGTTGATGTTGTACTTCACGCGGATCGCAGCCTGGCTGACGGGCCAGTTGTACCAGATGTTGGTCGCCCAGTTACCCACTTGCGAACCGCAGAACGCCAGGTTCTGGAAGTCGCACGGGAAGGTGTTGAAGTCTTCGCCTTCACCGAAGTAACCGGCCTTGACGTCGAGCTTGTTGTCGAAGAACTGGTGCTGAATCCACAACTGGGTCAGACGCACCATGTGGCCACGACCGTAGACTTCCTGCGAGGAAGACAAGGTGCCGGCACGCGGATCGCCCACGCGATCGTTAGAGATGTTGTAGCCGTTACGGTTGGTCAGCTGGATCTTCGCCTGGGTGTTGTCCCAGCCCCAGAGTTTTTGCAGATCCAGTGCCACGCCCAGACCGAACTGGTCAGCGTAACGCGCCGTCTTGTCGTCGTTGTAGCCGCCGTGCAGGTTGCCACCGACTTCCCCGACGTAGTCCGCCTTGATGTCGATACCTTGCTCGATCAGCTTGGTCCGCTCGCCACCCCAGTCGCCGGTCATCCACTTGGAATCGGAGCTGAACGCATCGGCCGCCATTGCATTGCCGGCCAGCACCAGTGCTGCTGCCGCTGACACTTGGCAGATCAAGCGGGCATTGACGTGTTTCTTTTTCATCCCTACATCCTCGTCTTTATTGTTATTAACTGTTTTTATCTAACGCGGTTTACATAAAGTGCGATGGATAACAGGCCATCCACCGCGTGCTCCTTTGTGGGAGCGAGCTTGCTAGCGAAGGCTTTATGTCAGTTGATACATGTGTTGCATGACACACCGCTTTCGCGAGCAAGCTCGCTCCAACATTTGGTCCTCAGCGCCCCTTGAATTGCGCGACGTTCGCCGACCGCGCTTCGGCCTGCGCCTGGCCCGCAACGCCCAGACGCTCGCCAGTCTTGGCATCGAACAACAGCACTTTCGACGGATCGAATTGCAGCGTCAGGCTTTCGCCCACCTGCGGTGCCACGTCCGGTGCCAGACGGCAGCAGACCTTGGTGTCATTGAGGTTGACGAACACCAGGGTGTCCGGACCGGTCGGTTCGGTGACTTGCACTTCAGCCTTGATGCTCGGCAAACCATTGCCTTCGCCATTCGCCAGCACGATCTGCTCCGGACGCAAGCCGAGTATCACTTCGCGATCTTCAAGCCCGGCGTCCTGCATGCCCATCGGCAACTCGCAACGGGCCTGGCCGCTGTCGAGCAGCGCCAGCAGGCGACCGTCCTTGCGCTGCAGGCGCAGCGGAATGAAGTTCATCGGCGGCGAACCGATGAAGCTCGCCACAAACAGGTTGGCCGGGTCGTTGTAGATCTCTTTCGGCGTGCCGAATTGCTGGATGATCCCGTCCTTCATCACCGCCACTTTGTCGCCCAGGGTCATCGCTTCGATCTGGTCGTGGGTCACGTAGACCGTGGTGGTTTTCAGGCGCTGGTGCATCAGTTTCATTTCGGTGCGCATCTCAACCCGCAGCTTGGCATCGAGGTTGGACAGCGGTTCGTCGAACAGATAGATCTTCGGCCGCCGCGCCAATGCACGGCCCATCGCCACACGCTGCTGCTGACCACCGGAAAGTTGACCCGGCTTGCGATTCAGCAGGTGTTCGATCTGCAACAGCTTGGCCACGCGCGCGACTTCTTCGTCGATTGCCGCCTGCGGCATCTTGCGGATCTTCAGACCGAACTCGATGTTCTCGCGCACGCTCATGGTCGGGTACAGCGCGTAGGACTGGAAGACCATGGCGATGTCGCGATCTTTCGGGCTCATGCCGCTGACGTCCTGATCGCCGATCATGATCGCGCCGCCGCTGATGGTTTCCAGACCGGCGATGCAGTTCATCAGGGTCGACTTGCCGCAGCCCGACGGGCCGACCAGGATCAGGAACTCACCGTCCTTGATCGACAGTTCGATGTTCTTCAGGGTGTCCGGCAGGCCGGCACCGTAGGTCTTGTTGACGTTGCGAAGTTCGAGCGTTGCCATGATTACCCCTTGACTGCGCCGGCCGTCAGCCCGCGCACGAAATACTTGCCTGCGACCACATAGACCAGCAGGGTCGGCAGCCCGGCGATCATCGCCGCTGCCATATCAACGTTGTATTCCTTGGCCCCGGTGCTGGTGTTGACCAGGTTGTTCAGCGCCACCGTGATCGGCTGCGAATCACCGCTGGAGAACACCACACCAAACAGGAAGTCGTTCCAGATCTGGGTGAACTGCCAGATCAGGCAGACCATGATGATCGGCGTCGACATCGGCAGAATGATGCGGCGGAAGATCGTGAAGAAACCCGCGCCATCCAGACGTGCAGCCTTCACCAGCGCATCGGGAATGCTCACGTAGTAGTTACGGAAGAACAGCGTGGTGAACGCCAGGCCGTAAACCACGTGAACAAACACCAGACCGGTGGTGGTGCTCGCCAGGCCCATCTTGCCGAGGGTAAACGAGGCCGGCAGCAGCACGGTCTGGAACGGCAGGAAGCAGCCGAACAACAGCAGACCGAAGAACAACTGCGAACCACGGAAGCGCCACATCGACAGCACGTAACCGTTCAACGCACCGATGGCGGTGGAGATGATTACGGCCGGCACGGTGATCTTGATCGAGTTCCAGAAGTAGCCATCAACCGTGGCCCAGGCCTTGACCCAGCCGATACCGCTGACCACGGTCGGCCAGCTCAGCAGGTTGCCGGTGCTGATGTCTTCCGGGGTCTTGAAGCTGGTCAGCAGCATGACTACCAGCGGCACCAGGTACAGGAACACGGCGAAAATCAGCACCGCGTAGATCGCGATGCGACTCAGGCTGATGGCAGGTTTGGCAGCGAGACTAGTCATGACGCTTGGTCCTCAGCTCGGAGTACAGGTAAGGCACGATGATCGCGAGGATCGCACCGAGCATCAGAATCGCACTGGCCGAGCCCATGCCCATCTGGCCGCGACTGAAGGTGAAGGAATACATGAACATCGCCGGCAGGTCGGAGGAATAACCCGGCCCCCCTGCGGTCATCGCCGCGACCAGGTCGAAGCTCTTGATCGCGATGTGGGCGAGGATCATCACCGCACTGAAGAACACCGGACGCAGGCTGGGCAGCACCACTTTCCAGTAGATGGTCGGCATGCTCGCGCCGTCGATCTGTGCAGCACGAATGATCGACTGATCGACACCGCGCAGGCCGGCGAGAAACATCGCCATGATGAAACCCGAGGCTTGCCACACTGCGGCGATCACCAGGCAGTACACCACGCGATCCGGGTCGATCAGCCAGTCCAGACGGAAGCCTTCCCAGCCCCAGTCACGCAACAATTTGTCCAGGCCCATGCCCGGGTTGAGCAGCCATTTCCACGCGGTACCGGTGACGATCATCGAGAGCGCCATCGGGTACAGGTAAATGGTGCGGATAAAGCCTTCGCGACGGATACGCTGGTCGAGGAACACCGCCAGCAGCACACCAATCACCAACGTGATGCCGATGAACATGCCACCGAACACCGCGAGGTTCTTGCTCGCCACCCACCAGCGGTCGTTGTCGAACAGCCGGGCGTATTGCGCCAGGCCGGCCCACTTGTAGTTCGGCAGGAACGTCGAGGTGGTGAACGACAGCACGAACGTCCACAGGATGTAGCCATAGAAGCCAACCAGCACGATGACCATGCTCGGCGCCAGCACCAGTTTCGGTAGCCAGCGCTGCAGTGCATCGAACGGCGAGGCTTTGCTGAACACAGCAACAGAACTCATGGGGAAATCCAGTACGAAGGTAGAAAATTCACACGCTTTCCCCTTGTGGGAGCGAGCTTGCTCGCGAAGGCGTCCTGTCAGTTGATAGTTCGATTGCCTGACTCTCCGCTTTCGCGAGCAAGCTCGCTCCCACAGGGGCTAAGGTGCTGGTGCTTATTTAGCCGACTGAACCGCCGCGCCCAGTTTCTTGGCCGCATCGGCCGGGTCGGCTTTCGGGTCGTTGATGTAGTTGGTGACTACGTCAAAGAACGCGCCCTGCACCGCCAGCGTGGTCGCCATGTTGTGCGCCATGCTTGGTTGCAGGCCGCCGGACTTGGCGTCCGCCAGGAAGTCCTTGGCAGCGGTCTGCGCGCAGGAGTCGAAACCGAGTTTCTCCATGTTGTTCAACATGTCGTTACGCACCGGGATCGAGCCTTTGTTGATGCTGAAGACTTTCTGGAAGTTTTCACCCAGCACGACTTTGGCGATGTCCTGCTGACCAGCCGCAGTGCCTTTGTCTTTCTGCTTGAACACCGCCAGGGAGTCGATGTTGTAGGTGAACGCCTTGTCGGTGCCCGGGAACGCTACGCACTCGTAGTCCTTGCCGGCGACTTTCTTGGCAGCGGTCCATTCGGACTTGGCCCAGTCCCCCATGATCTGCATGCCGGCCTTGCCGTTGATGACTTTGGCCGCTTCCAGGTTCCAGTCCTGGCCTTTGCCGTCGACGTCCATGTAGGTCGCGACTTTCTTCAGCTCGGTCAGCGCCTTGACCATTTCCGGGCCGGTCAGCGCCTTGTTGTCCAGATCGACCAGGGCTTTCTTGTAGCCATCAACGCCCATGACCGACAGCACAACGGCTTCGAACACGGTGCTGTCCTGCCAAGGCTGACCGCCGTGAGCCAGCGGAATGAAGCCCGCAGCCTTCAGCTTGTCGCCGGCGGCGTAGAATTCTTCGAGGGTGGTCGGGGCTTTGGCGATACCGGCTTTCTTGAATACTTCCGGGTTGATCCACAGCCAGTTGACGCGATGAATGTTCACCGGCACGGCCACGTAATCACCGTCGTACTTCACGGTATCGGAGACTTTCTTGTCGAGCAGGCTGTCCCACTTTTCCGACTTGGCGACGTCTTTGAGCACGTCGGTGTCAAGCAGGCCGGTCGACGCCCATTCCTGGATGTCCGGGCCTTTGATCTGGGCGACGCCCGGCGGGTTGCCAGCCACGGCACGGCTTTTCAGCACGGTCATGGCCGTGGCACCGCCACCGCCGGCGACAGCGCCGTCTTTCCAGGTGAAACCGTCTTTTTCGACTTGGGCCTTGAGCACATCAACGGCAGCTTTTTCGCCACCGGACGTCCACCAGTGCACGACTTCCACCGAACCTTTGGATTCGGCAGCGGAAACACTGAGAGGCAGAATTGCGAGCGGGAACAGGGAGGCGACAGAAATGACAGTAGCGAGGCGAGAAATCGCATTCATCTGAGATGTACCTTTCTTGTTGTTATGCATGCAAGTCTGGTGCTTGCGCTGCACAGGAGTTTAAACAGGACGTTTCCCTTCGCAGGTAACGAAGGGACGCGCGAATGTCACCACATGGTTACACAGGACAGCTCTGGGACAACTGCGCCAGCGCAGTCGCCATGCTCGGCGACAAGGGTAGACGAGGGATCAGTACGGCTTGCCAGGCGTGGTACAGATCGGGTTTGCCCGGCCAGATATCGGCACTTGGCAGGTTTTGCGGATTGAGTTCGTGGTGCCAGCTGCCGTCGCAGCGGTCGATGAAATGGTTTTCGCAGAATTCCCAGAACAGTCGGTACCAGGCTTCGTATTGCGCATCGCCGGTGCGTTTGAGCAACGCGCTGGCGGCGGCGCTGGCTTCTGCGTGCGTCCAGTGCAGGCGATGGCGCACCACGGATTTATTGTCCCAGTCGAGGGTGTAGACGATCCCCGGCGCGCCATCGACGTCCCAGCCGTGGCGGCAGTTGTTCTCGAACAGTTTTGCCGCATCAGTGGCAAGCCAGCCGGGTGTGAGCATGCCGGCCTGAACCCGCGCCGCTTCGAGGTGCAGCAACAGCCGCGCCCATTCGAAACCGTGACCCGGCGTGGTGCCGTAAGGGCGGAAACCGTCAGCGGGATTGTCGAGGTTGTATTCGCGCAGCGGTTGCCAATCGCGATCGAAGTGCTCGATGACCATGTAACCGTTGGCGGCAGCATGACCGTGGATCACCCGCTCGACGATGCGTTGTGCACGGATCAGCCAGCGCGGATCCTCGGTGACATCGGCCAATGCAAGGAACGCTTCAGTCGCGTGCATGTTGCTGTTGGCACCGCGATAGGCTTCTTCTTCGCTCCAGTCGCGATTGAAGTATTCGCGCATGGCGCCCTCTTCTTCGCTCCAGAAATACGTGTCGATGATGTCGATGGCGTCATCCAGTAAGGCCTGGGCGCCGGGACGCTGTGCGACCACTGCAGAGCTGGCCGCGAGCGCGACGAAGGCATGCAGATAAGCGTTCTTGCCGGTATTGCCGTCGCGGTGTTCGGCGACCGCAAACCAGCCGCCGTGCAGTGCATCACGCAACGGGCCGCGCAGGGCCGCGATGCCGTGATCGACCAGTTCGGCGAAACCCGGCAGGCCCTGAATGTGGGCCATGGCGAAGCTGTGGGTCATGCGCGCGGTGTTCATGGTTTCGGCTTGCGCGTGCGCTGGCAGACGGCCGCGTTCGTCGAGATTGCCGAAACCTTCGGGCAGCTTTGAAGCCTTGGCGAATGCCAGCAGGCGCAGACCTTCGTCGGCGAGCCATTGCTGGTGGGCAGGGGCGTTCAGCCAACTGCTGAAGCCTGGGTGGAAGAGATCCATGGGTGGCCTTTTTTGTTGTTATGACTGCGGGCAGTCTAAACAACGGGTCGGGATGGGCTTGTAACGAAGGGGGCGGTTTTTGTCACTGATCCGTGACAAAGAGCAGCCCTCACCCCAGCCCTCTCCCGGAGGGAGAGGGGGCCGACCGCACGATACTGAAGAGTTACGTCGACCTGAAAGTGCTGTACCGAATCCACAATCGACTCAATGCATCAGGTCGGCGCAATTCGAATGAACAACGCGCTCAGCCCCCTCACCCCACCTTGGGAGAGGCAGCCAACCGAGGTGTAGTAAGCTTCCGCCGACTTGAAATACCGAGCCGATTATGGATTCGGCGTTGTACGGTCAGGTCGGCGTATCTCTGCAGCCCCCCCGATCAGTCCCCTCTCCCTTTGGGAGGAGGGAGAGGGAGCCAACCGAGGTGTAATAAGCTTTCCGCCAACCTGAAATACCGAGCCGATTATGAATTCGGCGTTGTACGGTCAGGTCGGCGTATCTCTGCAGCATCCCCCGATCAGTCCCCTTTCCCTTTGGGAGGAGGGAGAGGCAGCCAACCGGCGTGTAATAAGCTTTCCGCCGACTTGAAATACCGAGTCGATTAAGGATTCGGCGTTGTACGGTCAGGTCGGCGTATCTCTGCAGCATCCCCCGATCAGTCCCCTCTCCCCCCGGGAGAGGGCTAGGGTGAGGGGCTCTTTTGAGCTAATCCACCGAGCGCGGCAGTTGCAGGGTCACGCGCAACCCACCCTCACGCAGGTTCTGCAACGTCACCTCACCGCCATGGCTATGGGCGATGTTGCGCGCAATGCCCAAACCCAGACCATAACCCTGCTGCTGCCCCGCCAGACGAAAGTGTGGCTCGAACACCTGCTCCAGCCGCTGCTCCGGCACACCCGGGCCTTCATCGTCGACGTGCAGGACAAACGCGCGCTCATCGTCGTCGATGTGCAGATGAGCGTTCTGCCCGTATTTCAACGCGTTGTCGATCAGGTTACCGATGCAGCGTTTCAGCGCCAGAGGCTTGCCCGGATACGCCGCCAGCGCCTTGCCTTGCTGCGTCACGCGGCCATTGCCGTTGGGCGCCAGATATGGCTCCACCAGGCAGTCGAGCACATGGTTCAGGTCCACCGGCTCGATGTTTTCGTGGATATCGGTGTCTTTCACGCACTGCAATGCGCCTTTGACCAGCAACTCCAGCTCATCCAGATCGCGGCCGAACTTGGCTTGCAGTTGCTCGTCCTCCAGCAGCTCGACGCGCAAGCGCAGGCGGGTGATCGGCGTGCGCAGATCATGGGAAATCGCACTGAACAACTGGCTGCGTTCGGTCAGGTAGCGGCTGATACGTTCGCGCATGGTGTTGAACGCACGGCCCACTTCCACCACTTCGCTGCCGCCGCCCTCGGCCACCGGTTCGACGTCGGCGCCCAGCGACAGATCCCGCGCCGCCCGCGCCAGGCGCTTGAGCGGCCGGCTCTGCCAGTGCACCAGCAGACCAATGAACAACAGCAAAAAGCCGCTGGTGAGCACGATGAACCATACCTGCTGCGCCGGCAGACCTTGTTCTTCAAGACTGGTGTAGGGCTCAGGCAACAGCGAGGCGATGTACAGCCATTCGCCCGGCGCCATCTGGATCTGCGTGACCAGCACTGGCGGGTTCACCGGTTCCAGGGTCAGCGCGTAATGCGCCCAGGAGCGCGGCAGTTCGTCGAGCTTCAGGCCGGCATTGAAGATGCGCAGATCTTCAGGACTGACGAAGGTCACCGAGATATCGGTGTCATTGCCCAGCGACTGGCGCAGCACTTCATCGACCGCTTTCATCACCGCGGCCTTGCGCGGGGTGACCGGCAGCACATCCATGCCCAGCGGTTTGTCGTTAAGCGTCACCACGAACCGCGTGCCGCCCATGCTGCGCAATTGATCCAGCACCAGAGGCCGATAAGCCACCGGTAACGAGCGGAAGTAACTGACGCTGGCGGTCATCGAATGGGCGAGGCTGCGGGCGCTGGTGACCAGCCCTTCAAGCTGCGTGGCGCGCAGTTGCGAGACCCAGATCACACTGGACAACGTCTGTGCAAACAACACGGCGAGCAAGGTCAGCAGCAACATCCGCCCGAGCAGCGAACGCGGCACCGGCACCCTGGCAGCAAGTTTGCGCAGCGACTCAGTGACCATTGCCGGCAACCACGTTGGCTGCCAGTTGGTAGCCGCTGCCGCGTACGGTGCGAATCAGTCGTGGCGGTTTTTCCGTGTCGCGCAGGCGTTGGCGTAACCGGCTGACGGCCATGTCGACGATGCGATCGAGCGGCATCAGGTCGCGGCCACGGGTGGCGTTACCGATGGTGTCGCGGTCGAGGATTTCCTGCGGGTGGTCGAGAAACAGCTTGAGCAGGGCGAAGTCGGCGCCGGAAAGAATCACTTCCTCACCGTCGGTGTGGAACAGCCGATGGCTGACCATGTCCAGCCGCCACTCGTCGAAGGCCAGCACTTCACTGCCGCTGCGTTCGTGGGCGAACTGCGCGCGACGCAGCAACGCCTTGATGCGTGCTTGCAGTTCACGAGGGCTGAACGGTTTGCCGAGGTAGTCGTCAGCGCCGAGCTCCAGCCCGATCACCCGGTCGGCCTCGTCGGAACTGGCAGTGAGCATGATGATCGGCACCTGCGCCTGACGCGGATGCTGGCGCACCCAGCGGCAGAGGCTGAAGCCGTCTTCGTCGGGCAGCATGACATCGAGGATCACCAGGTCGCTCGGCGCCTCGTTGAGGGCCTGGCGGAAACTGGCACCGTCGGCGGTGGCCCGTACCTGGAACCCGGCACGGGTCAGGTAGGTTTCCAGCAACTCGCGTATTTCCTGGTCGTCATCGACCAACAATATCGACTTGTTGACTGAGCTCACTTCGAAGGCATCCTTGTTGTTGGAATTGGGGCGGATTATGCCTTAAGCATCAAACTAACAAACACCACAGAACCACTGTGGGAGCGAGCTTGCTCGCGAATGCGGAGTATCAGTCAACCCAAATGTTGAATGTAATGACGCCTTCGCGAGCAAGCTCGCTCCCACAGGGGGGATTGCATTTCAGGTTGGGATTGATTGGTCCAGGGCCACACCGGCACCAACGAGGCCGGAATACGGCGCTGTCACCAGCCACACCGGAATGCCTTTGAAGTAATCACTCATGCACCCCTTGTCAGCAAAGCTGCGGGCGAAACCGCTTTCGAGGAAGAAATCGGCAAAGCGTGGAATCACACCGCCAACGATGTACACCCCGCCACGTGCCCCCGTGGTCAACACGTTGTTACCCGCGACGCGTCCGAGCCAGCAGCAGAACTGCTCCAGCACTTCCAGCGCAATCGGATCACCCGCAAGGCCAGCTGCCGTAATCGCTTCCGGCGTGTCGAGTACGGGCTCGTGGCCATCCACCGCGCAGATCGCCCGGTACACCCGCGGCAAGCCGCCACCGCTCAACGCGGTTTCCGCGCTGACATGGCCGATTTCGTTGTGGATGTGCTGCCAGAGTTGAGTTTCACGCGGGCTGCTCAACGGCAGATCGACGTGACCGCCCTCCCCCGGCAACGCTGCGAAACGACCTTCACCGAGATCCAGCAACGTACCGACGCCAAGGCCAGTGCCCGGACCGATCACCACCGCCGGACGCAACGGCTCCGGCGTGCCTTCGCAAACCACGCGGAATTCGCCCGGCTGCAAGCGGGTCATGCCCAGCGCCATCGCCGAGAAGTCGTTGACCAGCAACAACTGCTCGACCTGCAAGGTCTGGCAGAACGCCGTACGGCTCAGGCGCCAGTGGTTGTTGGTGAACTTGAATTCATCGCCACTGACCGGACCGGCCACCGACAGGCACACCGAACCGATCGAACCCGGCGCCAGACCGAGGCCGCTCAGATAGAGGCTGATGGCCTCCTCCGGGCTGGCATGGTCGGCCGTGGCCAGCACTTGAACCGATTCCAGTTGCTGGTTTTTCCACAACGCGAACCGCGCGTTGGTGCCTCCGATGTCACCGACCAAAGCCAGTTTCAATTAAGCGTCTCCAGGGCAGAAGTAAAGGCGCTGGCGCCCTGCTCCGCCGAGCTGAAGGCCAAACGCATGAAGCCAAACAGTTCGCGGCCGCTGCCGATGTTGTTGCCCAACAGGCCTTTGGCGGGTTCGCGCGCTGCGAATTCGGCGGCGTCGACCTTGAGTTCCAAAGTACCTTTGACGCCATCGACGCGGATGATATCGCCCTCTTGCACCCGCGCCAAAGCACCACCGACATAAGCCTCGGGGCTGACGTGAATCGCCGCCGGGATTTTCCCCGACGCGCCGGACATGCGCCCGTCAGTCACCAACGCCACTTTGAAGCCGCGATCCTGCAGCACGCCAAGGAACGGCGTCATCTTGTGCAACTCGGGCATGCCGTTGGAGCGCGGGCCCTGGAAGCGCATCACCGCGACAAAATCCTTCTCCAGCAAACCGGCCTTGAACGCGTCTGCCAGATCCTGTTGATCCTGGAACACCATCGCTGGCGCCTCGACGATCTGGTTTTCCAGCGCGACGGCGGAGACTTTCATCACCCCGCGGCCAAGGTTGCCTTCCATCACCCGCAAGCCACCCTCTGGCGAGAATGCGCGAGCGACCGGCCGCAGGATGTTTTCGTCGAGGCTTTCGGTCGGGCCTTCACGCCATACCAACTGGCCGTTATCGAGGAACGGCTCCTTGGTGTACTGGCTCAGGCCGTGGCCGAGCACGGTGTTGACGTCTTCGTGCAGCAGGCCGGCTTCGAGCAGTTCGCGGATCAGGAACGACATGCCGCCCGCCGCCTGGAAGTGATTGATGTCGGCTTTGCCGTTCGGGTAGACGTGGCTCAGGGTCGGCACGACTTCGGAGAGGTCGGCCATGTCCTGCCAGGTGAGTTGAATACCCGCGGCCATGGCGATGGCCGGCATGTGCAGGGTGTGGTTGGTCGAGCCGCCAGTGGCGTGCAATGCGACGATCGAGTTGACCAGCGCCTTCTCGTCGACGATTTCGCCGATCGGCATAAAGTTGCCGTTCTGCTTGGTCAGGCGCGTGACCTGATGCGCGGCTTCGCGGGTCAGGGCATCGCGCAGCGGCGTGTTCGGGTTGACGAACGAAGCGCCCGGCAAGTGCAGGCCCATGACTTCCATCAGCAACTGGTTGGTGTTGGCGGTGCCGTAGAAGGTGCAGGTGCCCGGGCTGTGGTAGGACTTCATCTCCGATTCCAGCAGCTCTTCACGGGTCGCCTTGCCTTCGGCGTACTTCTGCCGCACGTCGGCTTTTTCCTTGTTGGAAATCCCCGAGACCATCGGTCCGCCCGGGACGAAGATCGTTGGCAGATGACCGAAACGCAGCGAGCCCATCATCAGGCCCGGGACGATCTTGTCGCAGATGCCGAGCATCAGCGCGCCATCGAACATGTTGTGCGACAGCGCCACCGCCGTGGACATGGCGATCACTTCGCGGCTCGGCAGGCTCAGCTCCATGCCCGGCTCACCCTGGGTCACGCCATCGCACATGGCGGGCGTGCCGCCGGCGAACTGGCCGACCGACCCGATTTCGCGCAGGGCATTTTTGATCTGTTGCGGAAACACTTCGTATGGCTGGTGCGCCGAGAGCATGTCGTTATACGACGAAACAATGGCGATGTTCGCCGAGTTCATCATCCGCAGGCTGTGCTTGTCTTCGCTGCCGCACCCGGCCACGCCGTGGGCGAAGTTGGCGCATTGCAGCTTGCCGCGCATCGGCCCGTCAGTGGCGGCGCCGCGAATCAGTGCAAGGTAAGCCTGACGCGTGGCGCGGCTGCGGGCGATAAGCCGTTCGGTGACCTCAAGGACGCGGGGATGCATGTGTAGAACTCCAGGCTAACGGATGTGGCGACCTGATTGTCTATGCTGATCAAACGCCGTTGTTGTTGGAATGACAGACGGCTTTTTTGACCATTCGGACCAGTTGATTCAGGTCACTCGTTGTAGATAAAACAAAATATTGCCACTAAAAAGGCTTGTTTTCTATTTTTATGCGAATAATCTTGTAATTCCAACAACAAAACGACGGCGGCGCTGTTCAATGACTCTTCGAATCGCAATCAATGGTTTTGGCCGCATCGGCCGTAATGTCCTGCGCGCACTGTATACCCAAGGCTATCGACAGGATTTGCAGATCGTCGCCATCAACGATCTGGGCGACAGCTCGATCAATGCCCATCTGCTCAAATACGACACCGTTCACGGCACGTTCGACGCGCAAGTCGAGCATGACAATGAAAGTCTGACCGTCAACGGCGACCGCATTGCGGTCAGCGCGATCCGCAACCCGGCCGAACTGCCATGGGCGGCGGAAAAGATTGATGTGGTGTTCGAATGCACCGGTCTCTTTACCGATCGCGCCAAAGCGGCCGCGCATATTACGGCCGGCGCACGCAAAGTGATCATCTCGGCCCCGGCCAAAGGCGCCGACGCCACCGTCGTTTATGGTGTGAACCACGACATTCTGCGCCAGTCGCACCAGATCATCTCCAATGCATCGTGCACCACCAACTGCCTGGCGCCCGTGGCGCAGGTGCTGCACCGCGAGCTGGGCATCGAAAGCGGTCTGATGACCACCATTCATGCCTACACCAACGACCAGAACCTGACCGACGTCTACCACACCGACCCGTACCGCGCACGTTCGGCCACGCAGAACATGATCCCGAGCAAGACCGGCGCCGCTGAAGCGGTGGGCCTGGTGCTGCCGGAACTGGCGGGCAAACTGACCGGCATGGCCGTGCGTGTACCGGTGATCAACGTATCGCTGGTGGACCTGACCGTGCAGCTGAAAAAGGAAGCCAGCGCCGACGAAGTCAACGCGCTGATGAAGGCGGCCAGCCAGCACTCGAAAATTTTGGGTTACAACACGTTGCCGCTGGTTTCCAGCGACTTCAACCACAACCCGCTGTCGTCGATCTTCGACGCCAACCACACCAAAGCCAGCGGCAAACTGCTGAAGGTGCTGGCGTGGTATGACAACGAGTGGGGCTTCTCCAACCGTATGCTGGATAACTGCCTGGCGCTGTGCAACGCCGAGTAATCTCAAGTAATCCCCCTATCCCTGTGGGAGCGAGCTTGCTCGCGAAGGCGTAGTGTCAGCCAATTCAACTAGCGACTGACCCACCGCTTTCGCGAGCAAGCTCGCTCCCACAGGGTTTCGATTTCAATTTGAAATCAACACTTGACCATTCAACTAGATGATAAGCATTATCATTCGCTTGAAATCGATCAGGTCCTCCCGTGAGTCAGTCGCACTTCCACCACGTCTTCCTCACGCAGCGCACTTCGCTGCTGCGTACGCTGGAACGGATGGTCAACAACCACAGCACCGCCGAAGACCTGCTGCAGGAAACCTACCTGCGCGTGACGCGGGCGTTGAGCGAGCGGGCCGTCGATCACCTCGAACCCTTTGTCTTCCAGACTGCACGCAATCTGGCGCTGGATCATTTGCGTGCGCGCAAGATTCACTCGCGAACCATGGTCGACGACGTGCCGCAGGATGTCGTGCACAGCGTCGCGGCCCCCGCCAGCAGCGCCGAAGACGCCGCCCACGCCGAACAATTGCTGGAGCGCCTGAACGTGAGCCTCAGTCAACTCAGCCCCCGCCAGCAACAGATTTTCATCCTCAGCCGCCTGCACGGGCACAGCTATCAGGAAATCGCCGACGAGTTGAACGTGTCCCTCAGCACCGTGCAGAAGGAACTCAAGCTGATCATGTCGATCTGCATCGGTGTCGCTGAACGACACGACAGCAGCTGCAAGCTGTAAGCTTCAGGCCCCAAGTAAAAACCAAAAGCAGTACACGCATCTGACTTGCAGCTTGCGGCTTGAAACTTGAAACTGCTTTGCAAAAGCTCGAGGACACACCGTGACGGACACCCACCGCCCGCCTTCGCCCGCAACGGCGCAGGACGCCGCCCGTGCAATGGACCAGGCTCTGGACTGGCTCATCGTGCTCGGCAGCCCGGACGAGGAGCAGACCCGGCAGTTCCACGCCTGGCTGGCGGCCGATCCGTTGAATGCCGAGGCGTTCGCCAAGGCTCAGGCGATCTGGGATGGCCCGCAAGTGGTGCAATGCGCGCAGAGTCTCGCTGCGCAGCCTGCAAAAATCACTGTCCTCAAACGTCTGCGTCCGCACTGGAAACCATTGGCCACCGCCGCCGTGCTGATCCTCGGCCTGTTCAGTTTCAGCAACCTGCCGATGCGCCTCCAGGCCGATCACCTGACCGTGGTCGGCGAGCGTCAGCGCCTGCAACTGGAGGATGGCTCCAAGGTGCTGCTCAACACCAACTCCGCATTTTCCAGCACCATCAACGAGCGCCAGCGAGTAGCACGGCTGTATCAGGGCGAAGCGTTTTTCGAGGTCGCCGCCAACCGTGCTCAGCCACTGGAAATCGACGCCGGCCCGGTACAGGCCAGCGTGCGCGACACCGCGTTCGCCGTGCGTTATCTGGACGGCGTGGCGCAGGTCAATGTGCAACGCGGCGATGTCGATCTGCGCGCCACCCACAACGATGCACGGGTGCGGTTGTCCGCCGGGGAGAGCATCCGCATCGGCCCCAACGGTTTTGATCGCCCGGCCAAGCTCGATGCCACCACCGACCTGGCCTGGGTCCAGGGCCGGCTGGTGTTCGAGAACTGCCCGTTGAATCAGGTCCTGGCGGAACTGCGCCGCTACTACCCGGGCTGGATCATCAACACCAACGAGGAGCTGGCCGACGTCAACGTCACCGGTAACTATCGCCTCGACCAGCCACTGGACGCAGTGCGCTCCCTCGCCCACATCACATCGGCGCGCCTGCAGGAATTCCCGGCGCTGGTGATCCTGAACTAAATGAGAATTATTTTTACTCGATAGCGAAAGTCCGTTCGTCTCGTTATAGCCAATGCAATTGATTCGCATCTTCTGATGCGGATCAGCACCTATAAAGATTCGTGCGACACGGAGCGCTATCGATGTCCTCTCGCCTTACCCGCCAGACTGCTTCCCCTTCCCGCGTATTGTCGCTGCTGACGGCCGCCATCCTCATGGCCGGCACTGCACCGCTGATGGCTGCCACCGAACAACCGGCGCGCAACATGGGTGATTATTCGTTCTCGATCGGCCAGCAACCGCTGGTGTCGGCGCTCAATGCCTTCACCGCCGTGACCGGTTGGCAGGTCGGCTTGCCGGCAGAACTGGGTCAGGGCGTGTCCTCGCCGGGCGTGCGTGGCTCGCTGCCACCGGAAAAAGCCCTGGAGCGTCTGTTGGTGGGGACCAATCTGAGCTTCCGCAAAATCAGCAACAACAACGTCGTACTGGAAAAACGCAACGCCAGCGGCACGCTCAATCTCGATCAGGTGACCATCAGCGCCACCCGTCAGGAGCAGTCGGTCAACAGCGTGCCGGCCACCGTCACCGTGCAGACCCGCCAGGATCTGGATCGCAACAACGTCAACACCATCAAGGATCTGGTGCGCTACGAGCCGGGCGTGTCCGTCGGCGGTGCCGGCCAGCGCGGCGGCATCAGCGGCTACAACATCCGTGGTATCGACGGCGACCGCATCCTGACCCAAGTCGACGGTGTCGAAGTGCCGGACGGTTTCTTCAACGGCCCGTACGCCAAGACCCAGCGCAATTACGTCGACCCGGAAATCGTCAAACGCGTGGAAATCCTTCGCGGCCCGGCCTCGGTGCTGTACGGCAGCAACGCCATCGGCGGCGCCGTCAGCTACTACACCCTCGACCCGGACGACATCATCAAGCCCGGCAAGGACGTCGGCGCGCGCCTGAAAACCGGCTACAGCTCGGCCGATGACAGTTGGCTGAAATCCGCCACCGTCGCCGGCCGCGCCGAGCAGTTCGACGGCTTGCTGCACTACAGCCAGCGCGACGGCCATGAAACCGACTCCTACGGCAGCAACAACGGCACCGGTCTGCAACGCACCGCCGCCAACCCGGAAGACGTCAACGCCTACAACGTACTGGCCAAGATCGGCTGGAACTACAACGAAGATGCGCGTCTGGGCCTGACCTACGAAAAGTACAAGGATGATCGCGACACCGATCAGAAAAGTGCTTATGGCGGGCCGTACTTCAATGGCGCACCGACCATTCCGAACAGCGTACTGCCCGGCGGCATGTATCAGTGGCGTACCGGCAACGACACCATCACCCGTGAGCGTTTCGGCATCGAACACTCGTTCGCCCTCGACAGCCTGCTGGTCGACAACGTGAAGTGGAGCCTCAACCACCAGACCGCCAAGACCGACCAGAGCACCACCGAGTTCTACTACCCGATCACCCGTAAAGTGCTGCGCACCCGTGACACCCTTTACGAAGAAAAGCAGTGGGTGTTCGACGCTCAGCTGGACAAGGCCTTCGCCATCGGCGAGACCGATCACGTCCTGACTTACGGCACCACCATCAAGCAACAGAAAGTCACCGGCTCGCGCAGCGGCAACGGCACGTGCCTGGCCGTCGGTCGTGGCTGCACCGCCATTGGTGCGACCAGTAGCGCTGACGTGCTGGCCAAGGCCACCGACTTCCCGGACCCGACCATCAACACCTACAGCGTGTTCGCTCAGGATCAGATCAGCTGGAACAACTGGACCTTTCTGCCGGGCCTGCGCTACGACTACACCCAGCTCAAACCGCACATCACCCAGGAATTCCTCAATACCGTGGCGGCTGATGGCCAAGGCACGGTCAGCGACGAGAACAAGACCTGGCACAAAGTCTCGCCAAAATTCGGCCTGACCTACGCCCTGACCGACCACTACACCTGGTACGGTCAGTACGCCGAAGGTTTCCGCACGCCGACCGCGAAAGCCCTGTACGGCCGCTTCGAAAACACCACCACCGGTTATAGCGTGGCGCCTAACCCGGACCTCGAACCGGAAAAAAGCAAAAGCTACGAAACCGGTCTGCGCGGCCAATTCGAACAAGGCTCGTTCGATGTGGCGGTGTTCTATAACAAGTACCGCGATTTCATCAACGAAGACGCTGTGACCCCGGGTCGCAACGAACTGACCTTCCAGTCGGCCAACATCAAGCACGCCACCATCAAGGGCGCGGAAGTCAAAGGTCGCTTGAATCTGGATGCGTTTGGTGCCCCGCAAGGCCTCTACACCCAAGGCTCGATCGCCTACGCCTACGGTCGCAACAACGACAACGGCGAGCCACTCAACAGCGTCAATCCGCTGACCGGCGTGTTCGGCCTGGGTTACGACCAGGACCACTACGGCGGCCTGCTGAGCTGGACCGTGGTGAAGAAAAAGGATCGCGTCGACGACAGCAACTTCAAGTCGCCGGATGGCGTCAGCAGCCAGTTCAAAACCCCGGGCTTCGGCATCCTTGATCTGGCCGGGTACTACAAAGTCACCGACGACGTCACCGTCAGCGGCGGCATCTACAACCTGACCGACAAGAAGTACTGGCTGTGGGATGACGTGCGCGGTTACGACAGCGTCGGCGAGGCTTCGGTAACGCAACCGGCCAACCTCGATCGCCTGACCCAACCGGGCCGCAACTTCGCGATCAACCTGATCTGGGACATCTGATCCGGTCAACCTCACGGCGTGTGTTCAGGCACCGCGCCGTGAGGTTTTTTTACGCTTGCACGTTGCCTTGTTCGTCTCGTTATCAAGCGCCTCTTTTATCAAGGACATGTCATGACCATTTCGGAAAAAGCCCTGCGTTCACAACGCCTGAACCAGATCACCCACGAGCCGCACAGCAAGCTCGACGCCCTGGTCAAAGCCCACGCGCCGTTCGAGACCCGCGCCAGCTTCGCCCGTTTTGTGGTGGCGCAGTACCTGTTCCAGTCGGAACTGGTCGACCTCTACAACGACGCTGAACTGAGCGCCATCGTCCCGGATCTGCCGGCCCGTTGCCGCGCGGAAGCGGCCAAGGCTGATCTCGCTGATCTGGACACCGAAGTCCCGGCGCCAGTGGCGGGTGCCGTGGCCAACCCGAGCAAGGCCCGCGCCCTGGGCTGGCTGTTTGTTTCCGAAGGGTCGAAGCTCGGCGCGGCGTTCCTGATCAAGCGCGCCGTCGCGCTGGAGCTGAGCGAAACCTTCGGTGCCCGTCACCTCGGCGAGCCAGAAGGCGGCCGTGCCGAAGGCTGGAAGCGCTTTGTGCGTACGCTCGATTCGCTGCAGTTCAGCGCTGAAGAAGAGGCTGAAGTCGAGCAAGGTGCACTGGATGCGTTCAACCGCTTCACCGTGCTGCTGGAACAGGCTTACGCCACCGAAGCAGAACCGGCCTGACTGACACAACACAAGACCCTGTGGGAGCTGGCTTACCAGCGATGGCGATAGATCAGTCAATACGATGTCGACTGTCCCACCGCTATCGCTGGTAAGCCAGCTCCCACAGGGATCTCTGCAAGCCTGTAGAATCTCCGTTTCGCCTCACTGCAATCCCGAGCCCATGCCGCAACCCGCCTCCTCGAAACTCGCCCGCCTGCTGTTCGGCCTGCTGGCCTACGTCAGCCTCGGCATTGGCCTGATTGCCATCGTCGTGCCCGGCCTGCCGACCACCGAGTTCATCCTGCTCGCCGCCTGGGCCGCGACCCGCAGCTCGCCGCGCCTGAGTGCCTGGCTGGAAAACCATCGGCTGTTCGGGCCGATCCTGAGTAACTGGCGCAACGGCAAGATCATCGCGCGTAAAGCCAAGGTCAGCGCCACGGTCAGCATGCTGCTGTGCGCGACACTGATGCTGATCATGCTCGATCACGGCTGGCCGGTTTACCTGGCGATTGCCGGGATGAGCCTGGGCAATCTGTGGATCTGGTCGCGCCCGGAATCTATCCCTGCCTGATTCCCTCGCCACAAAAGCCTCATCAGCACAAAAACACTCCGGCGTTCATCAGCCTGAAACTTCCCTGTAATTAATCGCCTTTTCAGCACAATCCCCTGCGCAAACGTTTAGCGCTGACCGTTCGTCGGCAACGTCCTCATGCACCTGCGCCAGGCGCCGATGTGCATGGCATGGCGCTGAATGGATTTGGCGAAACGGGTCGTGCGTACCCGAAGCCACCCGTTTATTCATTCACGAGATCGCCCCATGTTCGACTCTCTCTCCATTCGCCTGAAAATCGTCCTGCTCTCCGGTCTGTGCCTGCTCGGTGTGGTCGCGTTGATCGTCGGCATGAACATTTACCAGACCAACCAGAACGACGAACTGGTCAGCGACTCCAGCAACAAGTTGCTCACCGCCAGCGTGCAGAACCTGTTGCAGGCCAAGGCTGCGGAACAAGCAGTGCGGGTGCAGAAAACCTTCGGCGAAAGCCTGACGGTGATCACCGCCCTGGCCGACCAGATCAAGGACATGCGGGTGATGGCCGCCAAGCGTTCGCTGGACGCCGGAGCCCTGCGCGAAGAGCTGAACCTGAGCCTGAAGACCGCCTTCGAGCGCAACGACAAAGTGCTCGGCATCTGGCTCGCCTTCGAACCCAACGGCCTCGACGGCAAGGACAGTGAGTTCGTCAATGACGCCGCACGTCAGTCCAACGAGGCCGGGCGTTTCGCGACGTATTGGAGCCGCGCTGCCGGCTCGGCGCTGAACACGATCATGGTCGAAGAAGACATGACCAAGACCACCCTCAGCCTCAGCGGCACGCCGTACAACAGCTGGTATACCTGCCCTCGCGACAACAAACGTACCTGCCTGCTTGACCCGTACGCCGACACCGTCGGTGGCAAGGAAATGCTCATGACGACCATTTCCGTGCCGCTGATCGTCGACGGCAAGGCTATTGGCGTGGTCGGGGTCGACATCGCCCTCGACGCCCTGCAAGCGGCCGCCGTGGATTCCCAGCGCAACCTGTTCAACAACGCCGGGCACATGCTGATCGTCTCCGGCAGCGGCGTGCTCGGTGCCGACAGTTCCGACGCAACCAAGGTCGGCAAGAAAATCACTGACACCCTCGGCGCCGACGGCAAGGACCTGCTGCAACTGATCAACAGCGGCACACCGAAGATTCTCGAACAGGGCGAGCTGATTCGCGCCGTGTATCCGGTCGACCCGATTGGCAACTCGCGGGCCTGGGGCGTGGTCATCGACCTGCCGAAACAGGTGCTGCTGGCCGACTCGGTCAAGCTGCAAGCTGTGCTCAACGACGCCCAGGAAACCGGTGTGATCACCGCGCTGCTGGTCGCTGTGGTCGCCGGCCTGATTGGTCTGCTGCTGATCTGGCTGACCGCGTCCGGCGTCACCCGGCCAATCAACAGCGTTGCTGAAATGCTGAAGAACATTGCCAGCGGTGAAGGCGATCTGACCCAGCGTCTGAACTACAGCAAAAAGGACGAACTGGGCGAGCTGGTGAACTGGTTCAACCGCTTCCTCGACAAGCTGCAACCGACCATCGCCCAGATCAAGCAGAGCATCACCGAGGCCCGGGGCACCGCCGATCAGTCTTCGGAAATTGCGCGCCAGACCAGTGAAGGCATGCAGGTGCAGTTCCGCGAAATCGATCAGGTCGCCACCGCGTCCAACGAAATGAGCGCCACCGCCCACGACGTCGCCAACAGCGCCTCGAACGCCGCCAACGCGGCCAAGGGTGCCGATCAATCGGCCAGGGACGGCATGTCGATCATCGAACGCAGCACCCGCGACATCAATCAACTGGCCGACGAAGTCAGCAAAGCGGTGACCGAAGTCGAAGCGCTGGCGGTCAACAGCGAGCAAATCGGCTCGGTGCTGGAAGTGATCCGCAGCATCGCCGAACAGACCAACCTGCTGGCCCTGAACGCCGCCATCGAAGCGGCCCGCGCCGGTGAGAGCGGCCGTGGTTTCGCGGTGGTGGCCGATGAAGTGCGCAACCTCGCCAAACGCACCCAGGATTCGGTGGAAGAAATCCGCATCGTCATCGAGCGCATCCAGACTGGCACCCGTGGCGTGGTCGCGACCATGCATTCGAGCCAGACCCAGGCCCACAACAACGCCGGGCAGATCCGTCAGGCGGTGGACGCACTGGGCAAGATCAGCGATGCGGTGACGGTGATCAGCGACATGAACCTGCAGATCGCCAGCGCCGCCGAGCAGCAGAGCGCGGTGGCCGAAGAGGTCAACCGCAATGTCTCGGCGATTCGCACCGTCACCGAGACACTGACCGAGCAAGCCACTGAGTCGGCGGCGATCAGCAGCCAGCTCAATGCACTGGCCAGTCAGCAGATGAAATTGATGGATCAGTTCCGCGTATAAGCCACACCGTTGAACCCTGTGGGAGCGAGCTTGCTCGCGAATGCGGTCTGCCATTCAATGATGATGTTGAATGTGATGACCTCTTCGCGAGCAAGCTCGCTCCCACAGTGGTGAGTGTTCACCCGCTGGCGTTTTCATCTGACTCGAGATTGTTTTGCACTATCATCGCTCTCTCTTCCGGAGGGCCTTCGATGACTGATCTGCTCACGTCCATTCAAGCCGCACTCGGCTTGCCGCACACGCCGATTCCCTTCACCGCACAGGGCGCCCTGCCCTCGGCATTCGCCGTCACCGACCTGGCCTGCGCGAGCATCGCCGCGGCCGGTCAGGCCGTCAGCGAACTGCTCCAGCAACAAACCGGACACTTGCCCGCCGTCGAAGTCGACCGAAGACTGGCCTCGTTCTGGTTCGCCACCTCGTTGCGTCCGATGGGCTGGGAAGTCCCACCACTGTGGGATGCGGTGGCCGGTGACTACGCAACCCGGGACGGCTGGATCCGCCTGCACACTAACGCCCCGCACCACCGCGCCGCCGCTGAACGTGTGCTCGGCGCCTGCGCCGACCGTGCCGCGATGGCAGCAAAAGTCGCGCAGTGGACCAGTGCCGATCTGGAGCAAGCACTGGTCGAGGCCAAGGGCTGCGCCGCCGAAATGCGCAGTTGGGCGCAGTGGCAGCAGCATCCGCAGGGAATGGCGGTGAATGCCGAACCGCTGGTGCATGTCATCCATTCGCAGGCTGGAAACGTCAGTGTGTGGCAAGGCTCGGCGGCGCAACCGCTGGCCGGCCTCAAGGTGCTGGACCTGACCCGCGTACTCGCCGGCCCCACCGCCAGCCGTTTTCTTGCGGGCCTCGGCGCGAACGTGCTGCGAATCGACCCACCAGGCTGGACCGAACCAGGCGTGGTCCCGGAAGTCACCCTTGGCAAACGCTGCGCTCGGCTGGATCTGCATGTTCCGGCAGATCGTGCGGTGTTTGAAAACCTGCTCAAGGACGCCGACATCCTGTTGCACGGCTACCGCGCCGACGCGCTGGAACACCTCGGTTTCGGCGCCGAGCGCCGCCGACAACTGGCCCCGGCGCTGATCGACGTCTGCCTCAACGCCTACGGCTGGAGCGGCCCGTGGCAGAACCGTCGCGGCTTCGACAGCCTGGTGCAGATGAGCAGCGGCATCGCCGAGGCCGGGCAGCGTTGGAAAACCGCTGACAAGCCAACGCCACTGCCGGTGCAGGCGCTGGACCATGCGACCGGGTATCTGCTGGCGGCGAGTGCGATGCGCCTTTTGACTGAACGTTTAAAGACTGGTCGGGGTGGCGCGGCGCGTCTGTCACTGGCGCGCACGGCGAAGTTGTTGATTGAGCATGGGCCGGGGACGAGCGAGGCGTTGCGCGCCGAAGATGCGCAGGATCAAAACTCAGTGTTGGAGCAGACACCCTGGGGGCCGGCGCACCGCTTGCTGGCACCGCTGAAGATCAGCGGAGCGCCGCTGCAGTGGGCGTTGCCGGCCAGCGAATTGGGTGCGCATCGCCCACAGTGGTTTTAACAACAGCCCCTCACCCTGACCCTCTCCCCGAGGCGCGGGGACTGATTGGGGGATATTGAAGTGGCTCACCGACCTGAAAGATCGAAGTTGAATCCATAATCGACTCGATATTTCAGGTCGATGTCTCACGAAAGACACCGCGGTCAGCCCCCTCTCCCTCCAGGAGACGGCTGGGCTGCGGGCACAGCGCTCAAAGACGTCCACAACACCTGCGCCGCATACCCGCGACAGGGTCGCCAGGCCTCAGCCCGATCAGCCAGTTCCCGCGCCGCGGGTCGCACACCTTCCAGCACCTCCAGCGCCCGCAGCAACCCGACATCGCCATGGGGAAACCCGTCCATATCGCGCAACTGGCGCAACGCGATGTACTGCGCCGTCCACTCGCCGACCCCGTGCAATGCCAGCAAACGCGCCACGCCACTCTCGCGCCCCGGTTCGAACAACAGCGGATCTTCCAGCAGCGCCTGCGCCATGCCCGAAAGCGTCCGTCCACGACTTTTCGGCATGCCCAGCGCCGCCAGATCAGCCGCCGCCAGCACCTGGACATCGGGAAATACTCGAGTCAAACCCGGTACCGCCGAGCACAACGGCGCACCATACTGCGCCACCAGTTTCCCCGCCAGCCGGATCGCCGCGACCACGGTAATCTGCTGCCCGAGTACCGCACGAAAGGCCAGTTCCAGACCGTCCCACGCCCCCGGCACTCGCAGCCCCGGACGTTCGGCAATCAACCACGCCAGTAACGGGTCGTCAGCCAGATGCCGGTGCATCGACGGCAGATCGGCATCCAGATCAAATAGCCGCCGCAGCCTCACAACAATCTCGGGCAGTGCTGCCGGATCGGGAAAATCCAGCTCGACCTCCAGCGCATCGCCCCTCCCCGGCCAGACCGACAGCGAGCCGTGGACACCGTTCACGCCGATGCTGCGCGAGTACACGCCGTCCACCACGGTTTCCATGCCGACCACTGACCGTGCAGCGAGAAAGCCCAGCATCGCCGTCCAGTCATAGGGTGGCCGATAGGCCAGCATCAACCTCACAGCGACAGCACACCACTGTACAAACCGTACGCCGCCAGCCCGGCGCCGATGATCACGCAGGTGAAAATCGCCTTCTCGACATGGGTGAACAACGGCTCGCCCTGCTCACGCTTGGCCTTGGCGAACAGCAACACCCCCGGCGCATACAACAACGCCGACAGCAGCAGATACTTCACTCCGCCGGCGTACAACAACCACACCGCGTAGCACAGGGCGATGCCGCCGATCAGCAGGTCCTTGGTGCGCTCGGCCGACGCGTGCTCATAGGTTTCGCCGCGACCGCTCAACAGCACCGCGTACGCCGCCGACCACAAATACGGCACCAGAATCATCGACGAGGCCAGGTAAATCAGGCTGGTGTAGGTGCCTGCGGAGAACAGCGTGATCAACAGGAAAATCTGGATCATCACGTTGGTCAGCCACAGTGCGTTGACCGGCACGTGGTTCTTGTTTTCCTTTTTCAGGAACGCCGGCATGGTCTTGTCCTTGGCCGTGGCGAAGAGGATTTCCGCGCACAGCAATGCCCACGACAGCAACGCACCGAGCAGGGAAATCGCCAGGCCGACGCTGATCAACAACGCGCCCCACGGCCCGACGATATGCTCGAGCACCGCCGCCAGCGAAGGGTTCTGCAAGGTCGCCAGTTCCGGCTGGCTCATGATCCCCAGCGACAGCACGTTGACCAGCACCAGCAGCGCCAGCACCCCGATGAAACCAATCACCGTGGCGCGGCCGACGTCGCTGCGTTTCTCTGCTCGCGCCGAGTAGACGCTGGCGCCTTCGATGCCGATGAACACGAACACCGTGACCAGCATCATGTTGCGCACCTGATCCATCACCCCGCCAAAATTCGGGTTGCTGTGGCCCCAGATGTCACGGGTAAAAATATCTGCCTTGAACGCCAGCGCCGCGATGACGATGAACATGATCAACGGCACGACCTTGGCCATGGTGGTCAACTGGTTGATCAGCGCCGCCTCCTTGATCCCGCGCATCACCAGAAAATGCACGGCCCACAACAACACCGACGCGCAGGCAATGGCGACCGGGGTGTTGCCCTGACCGAAAACCGGAAAGAAGTAGCCGAGGGTGCTGAACAGCAGGACGAAATAACCGACGTTGCCCAGCCAGGCGCTGATCCAGTAACCCCACGCCGACGAGAACCCCATGTAGTCGCCAAACCCGGCCTTGGCGTAAGCGTAGACACCGGAGTCCAGTTCGGGTTTGCGATTGGCCAGGGTCTGGAACACGAACGCCAGGGTCAGCATGCCGATGGCGGTGATGCCCCAGCCAATCAGGATCGCCCCGGCATCGGCGCGGGCCGCCATGTTCTGCGGCAGGGAAAAAATCCCCCCGCCAATCATCGAACCCACTACCAAGGCGATCAACGCCCCCAGTCGCAGCTTTTGCGTCGGTTGCGACATTCCAGTCTCCCTCTTCCTGACAAAGGTTCTCGAAACCTGTTTATACCTGTGGCGAGGGGATTTATCCCCGATGGGTGGCAAAGCCGCCCCAAAACCTGAGAACTCGTTCTGCCTGATGCACCGCGCTGAATGGATCTGGAGCGGCTACGCCACCCATCGGGGATAAATCCCCTCGCCACAAGGTGTGACTATTTCTGGGTATTAACTAAACGGATAAGCGTAAGTACGTTTATTGAATAACGCCAATTAACGCCTTTTATATATAGCCAACAACGCTAACGCATAACACGGTTAATCCGTTTTGGGCACGAATCCTGATTAATCGATTCTGTATTGAAAACAGATGCCAAAAATTTGCCAAAAGCTGAAAAGCAACTAGCGTGATAATTCGAAAGTAATAGGAGCAATTCCCAACCACATCTGCCGAAAGCCTCTGGAACAGGGCTCTTCAGGCAGCAGCTTTATGCCATCAGTCTTTTCATAAGTCATTCATTAACAATGGAATGTGACCATGAACTGATCCAAGTCAGCTGTTTGTACAGATAACAGCACTACGCTGTGAACTCTTCTCTCCTGCAATGGAGTTATGCAATGTCTGAAGCTCCCGGAAAACTACGACTCGGTGCACTCGTTGCATTGGTAGTCGGTTCAATGATCGGTGGCGGGATATTTTCGTTACCACAAAACATGGCCGCCAGCGCCGACGTCGGCGCGGTCCTGATCGGATGGGCCATCACCGCAGTCGGCATGCTCACCCTCGCTTTTGTTTTCCAAACCCTCGCCAATCGCAAGCCTGACCTGGACGGCGGCGTCTACGCCTACGCCAAGGCCGGATTTGGCGATTACATGGGTTTCTCGTCCGCCTGGGGTTACTGGATCAGTGCCTGGCTGGGCAACGTCGGTTACTTTGTTCTGCTGTTCAGCACCCTCGGGTATTTCTTTCCGGTCTTCGGCGAGGGCAACACCGTTGCTGCGGTGATCGGCGCCTCGGTGCTGCTGTGGGCTGTGCACTTTCTGGTGTTGCGCGGGATCAAGGAGGCGGCGTTCATCAACCTGGTGACCACCGTCGCCAAAGTCGTGCCGCTGCTGCTGTTCGTCCTGATCGCGGTCTTCGCGTTCAAACTGGACATCTTCACCGCTGACATCTGGGGCCTGAAAAACCCCGACCTGGGCAGCGTGATGAACCAGGTGCGCAACATGATGCTGGTCACCGTGTGGGTGTTCATCGGCATCGAGGGCGCGAGCATCTTCTCGGCGCGTGCGGAAAAACGCTCCGACGTGGGTAAGGCCACTGTAATCGGCTTCATCACCGTGCTGCTGTTCCTGGTGCTGGTGAACGTGCTGTCGCTGGGCATCATGACTCAGCCAGAACTGGCCAAGTTGCAGAACCCGTCGATGGCCGCCGTGCTCGAGCACGTAGTCGGTCACTGGGGCGCGGTGCTGATCAGCGTCGGGCTGATCATCTCGCTGCTGGGGGCGCTGCTGTCGTGGGTGCTGCTGTGCGCGGAGATCATGTTCGCCGCCGCCAAAGACCACACCATGCCGGAGTTCCTGCGTAAGGAAAACGCTAACCACGTACCGGTCAACGCCCTGTGGCTGACCAATGCGATGGTGCAGATTTTCCTGATCATCACTCTGTTCTCGGCCAGCACTTACCTGTCGCTGATCTACCTCGCCACCTCGATGATTCTGGTGCCGTACCTGTGGTCGGCGGCCTACGCCCTGCTGATCGCGGTGCGTGGCGAAACCTACGAAGGCTTCGCGGCCGAGCGGCGCAAGGACCTGATCATCGGCGGCATCGCCCTGATCTACGCGGTCTGGCTGCTGTACGCCGGCGGCGTCAAGTACCTGCTGCTCTCGGCCCTGCTGTATGCCCCCGGCGCGATCCTGTTCGCCAAGGCCAAGCTCGAACTCAAACAAGCGGTTTTCACCAACGTCGAGAAGCTGATTTTCGCCGCGGTGGTCGTCGGTGCCCTGGTGGCTGCCTACGGTCTCTACGACGGCTTCCTGACTCTGTAATTGCCCAAAATTTTATCTCTGGAGGATCACTGCAATGACCACGGAAAAAGTTAAGTACGGCGTCCATTCCGAAGCCGGCAAACTGCGCAAAGTCATGGTTTGCTCCCCAGGTCTGGCCCACCAGCGGCTGACCCCGAACAACTGCGATGAACTGCTGTTCGACGACGTGCTGTGGGTCGCCCAGGCCAAGCGCGACCACTTCGACTTCGTGACCAAGATGCGTGAACGCGGGATCGACGTGCTGGAAATGCACAACCTGCTGACCGACATCGTCGCCATCCCTGAAGCGCTGGACTGGATTCTCGACCGCAAGGTCACCGCCGACTCGGTGGGCCTGGGCCTGATCAGCGAAGTCAAATCCTGGCTGAAAAGCCTAGAGCCACGGCACATCGCCGAGTTCCTGATCGGTGGCGTGTCGGCCGATGATCTGCCAGACAGCTTCGGTGGCAAGACCATCCAGATGTTCCGCGACTTCCTCGGCCACTCCAGCTTCATTCTACCGCCGCTGCCGAACACCCAGTTCACCCGCGACACTACCTGCTGGATCTACGGCGGCGTGACGCTGAACCCGATGTATTGGCCGGCGCGCCGTCAGGAAACCCTGCTGGCCACCGCCATCTACAAATTCCACCCGCAGTTCACCAACGCCGATTTCGAGATCTGGTACGGCGACCCGGACAAGGATCACGGCAGCGCCACCCTTGAGGGCGGCGACGTGATGCCGATCGGCAACGGTGTGGTGTTGATCGGCATGGGCGAACGTTCTTCTCGCCAGGCCATCGGCCAACTGGCGCTGAACCTGTTCAAGAACAAAGCCGTGGAGAAAGTCATCGTCGCCGGCCTGCCGAAGTCCCGCGCCGCGATGCACCTGGACACCGTGTTCAGCTTCTGCGACCGCGACCTGGTGACGATCTTCCCGGAAGTGGTCAACCAGATCGTCGCGTTCACCCTGCGCCCTGACGAAAGCAAACAGGGCGGCATCGACATTCGCCGCGAAGAAACCAACTTCCTCGACACCGTGGCCAAAGCCCTCAACCTGCCGAAGCTGCGCGTGGTGGAAACCGGCGGCAACAGCTTCGCCGCCGAACGCGAGCAATGGGACGACGGCAACAACGTGGTGGCCGTGGAACCGGGCGTGGTCATCGGCTACGACCGCAACACCTACACCAACACCCTGCTGCGCAAGGCGGGCGTGGAGGTCATCACCATCAGCGCCGGCGAACTCGGTCGCGGCCGTGGCGGCGGCCACTGCATGACCTGCCCGATCATCCGCGACCCGATCGATTACTAAACCTCTGAGCCCTGGCCGGCACTTATAAAGTGCGGCCAGGGGGATAACCGACACCGAAGGAGATCCATCATGGCTTTTAACATTCACAACCGTAACCTGCTCAGCCTGGAACACCACACCCCACGTGAGCTGCGTTACCTGCTCGACCTGTCCCGCGATCTGAAACGCGCCAAGTACACCGGCACCGAGCAGCAACACCTGAAGGGCAACAACATCGCCCTGATCTTCGAAAAAACCTCGACCCGCACCCGCTGCGCGTTCGAAGTGGCGGCCTATGACCAGGGCGCCAACGTCACCTACATCGACCCGAATTCCTCGCAAATCGGCCACAAGGAAAGCATGAAAGACACGGCCCGCGTGCTGGGTCGAATGTACGACGCCATCGAGTACCGTGGCTTCAAACAGGAAATCGTCGAAGAGCTGGCGAAGTTCGCCGGGGTGCCGGTGTTCAACGGCCTGACCGACGAATATCACCCGACGCAAATGATCGCCGACGTGCTGACCATGCGTGAGCACGCCGACAAGCCGATCCATGAAATCAGCTACGCCTACCTCGGCGACGCCCGCAACAACATGGGCAACTCGCTGCTGCTGGTTGGCGCCAAACTCGGCATGGACGTGCGCATCTGCGCACCGAAAGCCCTGTGGCCGCATGACGATCTGGTCGAGCGCTGCAACAAGTACGCGGAAGAAAGCGGTGCACGCATCACCCTGACCGAAGACCCGAAAGCCGCCGTCAAGGGCGTCGACTTCATCCACACCGACGTCTGGGTGTCGATGGGTGAACCGGTGGAAGCCTGGGCCGAACGTATCCAGCAACTGCTGCCGTACCAGGTCAACGCCGAACTGATGAAAGCCACCGGCAACCCGCGCACCAAGTTCATGCACTGCCTGCCGGCCTTCCACAACAGCGATACCAAGGTCGGCAAACAGATCGCCGAACAGTATCCGCACCTGGCCAACGGCATCGAAGTGACCGACGACGTGTTCGAGTCGCCCGCCTGCATCGCCTTCGAGCAAGCGGAAAACCGCATGCACACGATCAAGGCGATTCTGGTCTCGACCCTGGCGGATCTGTAATTGATCGACACGGTCACTGTGGGAGCTGGCTTGCCAGCGATAGCGGTGTGTCAGCCGACAGCAATGCTGACTGATACACCGCCATCGCGGGCAAGCCCGGCTCCCACAGGGATCGTATTCGTCCTGCACGAACTCACTGTTTTCTAGAAGGACATGCACCATGCGTATCGTCGTAGCTCTGGGCGGTAACGCCCTGCTCCGCCGTGGTGAACCGATGACCGCTGACAACCAGCGCGCCAACATCCGCATCGCCACCGAGCAAATCGCCAAAATCCATCCCGGCAACCAGTTGGTCATCGCCCACGGCAATGGCCCGCAAGTCGGCCTGCTGTCGCTGCAGGCGGCGGCGTACACCTCCGTCACCCCTTACCCGCTGGACGTGCTCGGTGCCGAAACCGAAGGCATGATCGGCTACATCATCGAACAGGAACTGGGCAACCTGCTGGACTTCGAGGTGCCATTCGCCACCCTGCTGACCCAGGTTGAAGTCGACGCCAAGGACCCGGCCTTCCAGAACCCGAGCAAACCGATCGGCCCGGTCTACGACAAGGCCGAAGCGGAAAAACTCGCCGCCGAGAAAGGCTGGGCCATCGCCCCGGACGGTGACAAGTTCCGCCGCGTGGTCGCCAGCCCACGGCCGAAACGCATCTTTGAAATCCGTCCGATCAAGTGGCTGCTGGACAAGGGCAGCATCGTCATCTGCGCCGGTGGTGGCGGGATTCCGACCATGTACGACGAGAATCGCCACCTCAAGGGCATCGAGGCGGTGATCGACAAGGACCTGTGCTCGTCGCTGCTCGCTGAACAGCTGGAAGCCGATTTGCTGGTGATCGCCACCGACGTCAACGCGGCGTTCATCGACTACGGCAAGCCAACGCAGAAAGCCATCGCCGAGGCGCATCCGGATGAACTGGAACGGCTGGGCTTCGCCGCCGGTTCCATGGGACCGAAGGTGCAGGCAGCCTGCGAATTCGCACGCCATACTGGCAAGGTCGCGGTGATCGGCTCACTCGCGGACATCGAAGCGATCGTCCAGGGCACCGCCGGTACTCGCGTCAGCACCGCGAAGCCGGGCATCCGTTATCGATAAATAGAAACTCCGGGGGCAGACCCAGGGTCTGCCCTTCTCCCATGCCTTGAAAGGAGAAACCCATGGCCCAATTCGAACCTGGTCATTTGCATATCGAGCGGCACGCATTGACGCCAGATGACGTCAGTTACAACGTGTGCCTCGACTATGAAGTGTTCACCGATCCGCAAAAAGGCAAAGGCATCCAGTTCACGATGCATGGCAGCCTTCAGGGAAAGGACATGAAAGAGACCTTCTTCCTGCCCAAGGAAGAGGCTTACAACTTTGCCAACAATGTGACGCGAATCGCCGAGAAATACGGCATCCCCAGGACCCACAGCCAGATCGGCTCGGTGCACAAGCATTACGATCTGATGTTCGAAGACATCCGTAAGCAGCTCGATATGAAATCCGGCGACCCGGTCAATCTCGAGCACTTCGAATAACCTCAAAAGCCCCTCACCCTAGCCCTCTCCCAAAGGGAGAGGGGACTGACCGATGTGTCTGAGGACAGACATCGACCTGAAAGACCGAGTCGATTATGGATTCATAGCCGTATTTTTCAGGTCGACGTACCTCGTGATTCACAGCCGTATTTTCAGGTCGGCGTACCTCGTGAGCATTCCGCTATCGGCCCCCTCTCCCGAAGGGAGACGGGCTGACCGAAGTGTCTGAGGACAGGCTTCGACCTGAAAGACCGAGTCGATTCTGGATTCACAGCCGTATTTTTCAGGTCGACGTACCTCGTGAGCATTCCGCTATCGGCCCCCTCTCCCGAAGGGAGACGGGCTGACCGAAGTGTCTGAGGACAGGCTTCGACCTGAAAGACCGGGTCGATTCTGGATTCACAGCCGTATTTTCAGGTCAGCGTACCTCGTGAGCATTCCACTATCGGCCCCCTCTCCCTCCGGGAGAGGGCTGGGGTGAGGGTGTTTTTGATTTAAGGCATACTTGCCACCCTTCGCACTGCAGATCACTGAACCGCCCCATGCGTATCCACGTCAGCTTCATCGACCGCGTCGGCATCACCCAGGAAGTCCTGGCTATCCTCGGTGGGCGCAATCTCAATCTGGATGCGGTGGAGATGATTCCACCCAACGTCTACATCGACGCCCCGACCCTGAGCCCGCAAGTGCTTGAAGAGCTGAAAGATGCACTGTTTCGCGTGCGCGGCGTGGAAGCGGTGACGGTCGTCGACATCCTCCCCGGCCAGCGTCGGCACCTGCAGCTCGATGCCTTGCTCGCGGCGATGACCGACCCGGTGCTGGCCCTCGACAGCGCCGGCAAGGTGTTGCTGGCCAACCCGGCCTTGATCGCGCTGTACGGGCGTGAACCGGCGGGGGAAAGCGTCTCCGAGCTGTTCAACGATCCCGGCCTGCTGGACACCCTGCTCGAGCAAGGCTTCCGCCTGCCGCTGCGCGAGATCACCGTCAACGGCCAGACCCTGTTGCTCGACGCCACACCGATCACCGATGCCGGCGCCTTGCTCACGCTCTATCAACCCAACCGCATCGGCGAACAATTGTCGGCACTGCACCACGACCACGCCGAAGGTTTCGATGCATTGCTCGGCGAATCCCCGGCGATCCGCACCCTCAAGGCGCGCGCGCAACGGGTCGCGGCCCTCGACGCGCCGCTGCTGATTCAGGGCGAAACCGGCACCGGTAAAGAACTGGTGGCTCGCGCCTGCCATGCCATCAGTGCGCGACACAGTGCGCCGTTTCTCGCCCTGAACTGCGCGGCGCTGCCGGAGAACCTCGCCGAGAGCGAACTGTTCGGCTACGCCCCCGGCGCCTTCACTGGCGCGGCGCGTGGTGGCAAACCGGGGCTGATGGAGCTGGCGAACCAGGGCACGGTGTTTCTCGACGAAATCGGCGAGATGTCGCCGTACTTGCAGGCCAAGCTGTTGCGCTTTCTCAATGACGGCAGCTTCCGTCGGGTCGGCGGTGATCGCGAAGTGAAGGTCAACGTGCGGATCCTCAGCGCCACCCACCGCGACCTGGAAAAAATGGTCAGCGAAGGCCTGTTCCGCGAAGACCTGTTCTACCGCCTCAACGTGCTCAACGTTGAAGTGCCGCCGCTGCGCGAACGCGGTCAGGACATCCTGCTGCTGGCGCGCTATTTCATGCAGCAGGCTTGCGCGCAGATCCAGCGCCCGGTCTGCCGCCTCGCCCCCGGCACCTATCCGGCGCTACTCGGTAATCGTTGGCCGGGCAACGTGCGGCAACTGCAGAACGTGATCTTCCGCGCCGCCGCGATCTGCGAAAGCAGCCTGGTCGATATCGGCGATCTCGACATCGCCGGCACCTCCGTGGCGCGCCAGACCGACAGCGATGTCGACAGCCTCGAACAAGCCGTCGAGTCCTTCGAAAAATCGCTGCTGGAACAGCTCTACGTCAGCTACCCCTCGACCCGGCAACTGGCGAGCCGCTTGCAAACCTCGCACACCGCCATCGCCCATCGCCTGCGCAAGTACGGCATTCCCAACAAGCCCTGATCACGCCGCATATCCCCTGGCAGGCTCACTCCTACAATGATTGGTGACGGATTCGAAATCCGTTCAAAAGCGACCTCCATCTGTACTGAAAGCGCTACAGCGGAACGATATCGCTACACCCTCCTCCGGCGACCACAGTGCAAGGCTTTGATCCCGTTCAGCTTTTTTCCCCGCCCCAAGCTGTAGCGATTTCGCTACACGCACGCAATCTGCGGCATCGCCATAAATAGCTATCCAATTGATTTATAACGATAAATTCAAGATGGCCGCGTTCTTGCTAAGTAACCGTTCATAAAATCAGGGCTTTGCCGCCCGAGCCTTCCACCGCGTCCACCAGACGAGTCTGGCCCCCTTAGGAGTTTCCATGAGCGAGTTGCGTTTTACTGAAGATCACGAATGGCTGCGCACTGAAGCTGACGGCAGCGTTACTGTCGGCATCACCGCTTTCGCGCAGAACGCCCTGGGCGACGTGGTGTTCGTGCAACTGCCTGAGCTGCAGGCTTACGAAAAAGGCGCCGAAGCCGCCACCGTGGAATCGGTGAAAGCCGCCAGCGGCGTGTACATGCCCCTCGATGGCGAGGTACTGGAAATCAACCCGGCACTGGAAGACGCACCGGAACTGGTCAACGAAGATCCGCTGGGCGAAGGCTGGTTCTTCCGCTTCCAGCCAAGCGACGCCTCGGCTGTGGCGAAACTGCTGGATCAAGACGCCTACGACCGTTTGATCAAAGCCCAAGCCGAAGCCTGAGGAGTAGCGACATGACCCAAGTAAACCTCGGCACTGCCAACGAATTCATCGCCCGTCACATCGGCCCGCGCGCCGCTGACGAGCAAGCCATGCTCAACAGCCTCGGCTTCGATTCCCTCGAAGCCCTGAGCGCCAGCGTGATCCCGGAAAGCATCAAGGGCACCAGCGTGCTCGGCATGGACGACGGCCTCAGCGAAGCCGACGCCCTGGCGATGATCAAATCCATCGCCGGCAAGAACCAGCTGTTCAAGACCTACATCGGCCAGGGCTACTACAACTGCCACACGCCGTCGCCGATCCTGCGCAACCTCCTGGAAAATCCGGCCTGGTACACCGCGTACACCCCGTACCAGCCAGAAATCTCCCAGGGCCGTCTTGAAGCGCTGCTGAACTTCCAGACCCTGATCAGCGACCTCACCGGCCTGCCGATCGCCAACGCCTCCTTGCTCGACGAAGCCACCGCCGCTGCCGAAGCCATGACCTTCTGCAAACGCCTGAGCAAGAACAAGGGCAGCCACCAATTCTTCGCCTCGATCCACAGCCACCCGCAAACCCTCGACGTGCTGCGCACCCGTGCCGAGCCGCTGGGTATCGACGTGGTCGTCGGTGACGAGCGTGAACTGACTGACGTGTCGCCGTTCTTCGGCGCACTGCTGCAATACCCGGCCAGCAACGGTGACCTGTTCGACTACCGCGAACTGACCGAACGCTTCCACGCCGCCAACGCGCTGGTCGCTGTGGCTGCCGACCTGCTGGCCCTGACCTTGCTGACCGCCCCGGGCGAGTTCGGCGCGGACGTCGCCATCGGCTCGGCGCAACGCTTCGGCGTGCCGCTGGGCTTCGGCGGCCCGCACGCCGCGTACTTCTCCACCAAGGATGCGTTCAAGCGCGACATGCCGGGCCGTCTGGTCGGTGTCTCGGTTGACCGTTTCGGCAAGCCGGCCCTACGCCTGGCGATGCAGACCCGCGAGCAACACATTCGCCGCGAGAAGGCCACGTCGAACATCTGCACCGCGCAGGTGCTGCTGGCCAATATCGCCAGCATGTACGCCGTGTACCACGGCCCGAAAGGCCTGACCCAGATCGCCAACCGCGTGCATCACCTGACCGCGATTCTGGCCAAGGGCCTGAACGCACTGGGCGCCAACGTCGAGCAGGACAGCTTCTTCGACACCCTGACCCTCGCGACCGGCGCGCAAACCGCCGCACTGCACGACAAGGCGCACGCTGCGCAGATCAACCTGCGGGTGATCGACGCTCAGCGTCTGGGCCTGTCGGTGGACGAAACCACCACTCAGGCTGATATTGAAACCCTGTGGAGTCTGTTCGCCGACGGCAAGACCCTGCCGGACTTCGCGGCACTGGCCGCCTCGGTGCAAAGCACCATCCCGGCTGCGCTGGTGCGTCAGTCGCCGATCCTCAGCCACCCGGTGTTCAACCGCTATCACTCGGAAACCGAGCTGATGCGCTACCTGCGCAAACTGGCGGACAAGGATCTGGCACTGGATCGCACCATGATCCCGCTGGGCTCGTGCACCATGAAACTCAATGCCGCCAGCGAAATGATCCCGGTGACCTGGGCCGAATTCGGCGCACTGCACCCGTTCGCTCCCGCCGCACAGAGCGCCGGCTACCAGCAACTGACCGACGAACTGGAAGCGATGCTCTGCGCCGCTACCGGTTACGACGCGATCTCGCTGCAACCGAACGCCGGTTCGCAGGGTGAATACGCTGGCCTGCTGGCGATTCGCGCTTACCACCAGAGCCGTGGCGATGAGCGCCGCGACATCTGCCTGATCCCGTCGTCCGCCCACGGCACCAACCCGGCCACCGCCAACATGGCCGGCATGCGCGTGGTTGTGACCGCGTGCGACGCGCGCGGCAACGTCGACATCGAAGACCTGCGTGCCAAAGCGATCGAGCACCGCGAACACCTCGCTGCACTGATGATCACCTACCCGTCGACCCACGGCGTGTTCGAAGAAGGTATCCGCGAAATCTGCGGGATCATTCACGACAACGGCGGCCAGGTGTACATCGACGGCGCCAACATGAACGCGATGGTCGGCCTCTGCGCGCCGGGCAAGTTCGGCGGCGATGTTTCGCACCTGAACCTGCACAAGACGTTCTGCATTCCACACGGCGGTGGCGGCCCGGGCGTCGGCCCGATTGGCGTCAAGTCACACCTCGCACCGTTTATGCCGGGCCACGCCCAGATGGAGCGCAAGGAAGGCGCGGTCTGCGCGGCACCGTTCGGCAGCGCGAGCATTCTGCCGATCACCTGGATGTACATTCGCATGATGGGTGGCGCCGGTCTGAAGCGCGCTTCGCAACTGGCGATCCTCAACGCCAACTACATTTCCCGTCGTCTGGAAGAGCACTACCCAGTGCTGTACACCGGCAGCAACGGCCTGGTGGCGCACGAGTGCATCCTCGACCTGCGTCCGCTGAAAGACAGCAGCGGCATCAGCGTCGATGACGTTGCCAAGCGCCTGATCGACTTCGGCTTCCACGCGCCGACCATGTCGTTCCCGGTCGCCGGCACGCTGATGATCGAGCCGACCGAGAGCGAATCCAAGGAAGAACTGGATCGCTTCTGCGACGCCATGATCCGCATCCGCGAAGAAATCCGCGCAGTGGAAAACGGCACGCTGGACAAGGACGACAACCCGCTGAAGAACGCCCCGCACACTGCGGCGGAGCTGGTCGGTGAGTGGACCCACCCGTACAGCCGCGAGCAAGCGGTGTATCCGGTGGCGTCGCTGGTTGAAGGCAAATACTGGCCGCCGGTCGGCCGCGTCGACAACGTGTTCGGCGACCGCAACCTGGTGTGCGCCTGCCCGTCGATCGAAAGCTACGCTTAAGGAAAGCAGCTGCGAGCTTTGAGCTACAAGCTGCAAGTAAGGGCTGATCTGCTTTTTACTTGCGGCTTGTGTCTCGCTGCATGCACTGCGGCCTTATAGAAGCCGCAAGGAAAAACCCGATCCGCTTTCACTTGTAGCTTGCAACTTGAAGCTCACAACTGCTCCGCAGGAGAACCACTCATGTCGTTAAGCGTGTTCGACCTGTTCAAGATTGGCATCGGCCCTTCCAGTTCCCACACCGTCGGCCCGATGCGTGCCGCTGCGCGCTTCGCCGAAGGCCTGCGCCGGGAAAACCTGCTCAGCGTAACCGCCAGTGTGCGCGTCGAGTTGTATGGCTCGCTGGGCGCTACCGGCAAAGGTCACGGCAGTGACAAGGCCGTGCTGCTCGGCCTTGAGGGTGAACACCCGGACACCGTCGACACCGAAACCGTCGCCGCCCGCCTGCAAGCCATTCGCGGTAATGGCCAGCTGAACCTGCTCGGCGAACACAGCATTGCGTTCAACGAGAAAGAACATCTGGCGATGATCCGCAAGCCATTGGCCTATCACCCCAACGGCATGATCTTTCGCGCATTCGACGCCGCCGGCATTCAGATCCGCAGCCGCGAGTACTACTCGGTTGGCGGTGGTTTTGTCGTCGACGAAGACGCTGCCGGCGCCGACCGGATTGTCGAAGATGCTACGCCGCTGACCTTCCCGTTCAAAAGCGCCAAGGATTTGCTCGGCCATTGCGCCACTTATGGGCTGTCGATCAGTCAGGTGATGCTGACCAACGAGAGCGCCTGGCGTCCGGAGGCGGAAACCCGCGCCGGCCTGCTGAACATCTGGCAAGTGATGCAGGACTGCGTCGCCGCCGGATGCCGAAACGAAGGCATCCTGCCGGGCGGGCTGAAGGTCAAGCGCCGGGCGGCGGCGCTGCATCGGCAACTGTGCAAGAACCCGGAGTCGGCACTGCGCGATCCGCTGTCGGTGCTCGACTGGGTCAACCTGTATGCGCTGGCGGTCAACGAAGAAAACGCCAATGGCGGACGCGTGGTCACCGCCCCCACCAATGGCGCGGCGGGAATCATCCCCGCAGTGCTGCATTACTACATGCGCTTTATTCCCGGAGCCAACGATGACGGCGTCGTGCGCTTTCTGCTGACCGCTGCCGCCATCGGCATTCTGTACAAGGAAAACGCCTCGATCTCCGGCGCCGAAGTCGGCTGTCAGGGCGAAGTCGGTGTCGCCTGTTCGATGGCCGCCGGTGCGTTGTGCGAAGTCCTTGGCGGCAGCGTGCAGCAAGTAGAAAACGCTGCGGAAATCGGCATGGAACACAACCTCGGCCTGACCTGCGACCCGATTGGCGGACTGGTGCAGGTGCCGTGCATCGAACGCAATGCGATGGGCTCGGTGAAAGCGATCAACGCGGTACGCATGGCCATGCGCGGAGACGGCCAACACTTCGTCTCCCTCGACAAGGTCATCCGCACCATGCGCCAGACCGGCGCCGACATGAAAAGCAAATACAAGGAGACCGCCCGCGGCGGTCTGGCGGTCAACATTATCGAATGCTGAACCTTATTTAACTCCGCCTCCCTCAGGGAGACGATCGTACTTGGCACCCTCTCCCTCCGGGAGACAAACGTAACTAGCTCCCTCTCCCTCCGGGAGAGGGCCGGGGTGAGGGGCTTTTGATCTTGCCCCCGATCCCGAATCACATTTTCAAGGAGCCACGCATGTCCACCGAACAACTGTCGAAAACCCCGCTGCACGCTCTGCACCTCGAACTTGGTGCCCGTATGGTGCCGTTCGCCGGCTACGACATGCCGGTGCAATACCCGCTGGGCGTGATGAAGGAACATCAACACACCCGTGAGCACGCGGGCCTGTTCGATGTCTCGCACATGGGCCAGATCCGCCTGACCAGTGCCAATGCCGCCAAAGCCCTGGAAACCCTGGTGCCGGTGGACATCATCGACCTGCCGGTGGGCATGCAGCGTTATGCGATGTTCACCAACGACAACGGTGGCATCCTCGACGACCTGATGGTCGCCAACCTCGGTAACGACGAGCTGTTCCTGGTGGTCAACGCCGCGTGCAAGGATCAGGACCTGGCGCATCTGCAAAAACACATCGGCGATCAGTGCACCATAACGGAGCTGTTCGAAGCGCGCGCCCTGCTCGCTCTGCAAGGTCCGGCAGCCGTCACCGTGCTCGCGCGGCTGGCGCCGGACGTGGCGAAAATGACCTTCATGCAGTTCAACCGCGTGCAACTGCTGGGCGTCGATTGCTTCGTCAGCCGTTCGGGTTACACCGGTGAAGACGGTTTCGAAATCTCGGTGCCAGCCGCCGATGCGGAAAAACTCGCCCGCGCCCTGCTGGCTGAACCGGAAGTCCAGGCCATCGGCCTCGGCGCCCGCGATTCACTGCGTCTGGAAGCCGGCCTGTGCCTTTACGGCCACGACATGAACACCGAGACCACGCCGATCGAGGCCAGCCTGTTGTGGGCGATCTCGAAGACACGCCGTGCCGACGGCGCGCGAGCCGGCGGTTTCCCGGGGGCGGAACAGGTATTTGCCCAACAGCAGAATGGTGTCGCACGCAAACGCGTCGGCCTGTTGCCGCAGGAACGCACCCCGGTGCGTGAAGGCGCGGAAATCGTCAACGAGGCGGGCGAGATCATCGGCAGCGTGTGCAGCGGCGGCTTCGGGCCGACCCTGGGCGGCCCTCTGGCGATGGGATACCTCGACAGCGCTTATGTCACCCTCGACACCACCGTTTGGGCAATCGTCCGTGGGAAAAAGGTGCCAATGCTTGTAAGTAAAATGCCATTTGTTCCACAACGCTACTATCGTGGCTGATTGACTGTTTCTATAAGTAACGCGATTGCGTTATGCGTGCACTAATGTGTAACGCAATCGCCACAAAAAAGTGCATTTTCTAACATCTGATTCGAATATGAACTTTGCTTATAACGTTCGAAAACAATTGAACGAGCTAATCGTCTAAGCCGCACTAGTGAATTGACTAACTGCCAGCAAGTGCAGGAAAACCGGGGCCTTCGCGGGGCTTGTTTTTTATCCCGTAGTTGGCGTAGAGTTTGTCCACTGTGTTTGCATGGGTCAGCTTGGAATCGTGACCTGGGCAGTAGCCTACAAGTTAGCTACATCCCGTTCGACGTCTTCTTACTCTCCTGCAACCAGCCCCAGTACTCTTTCATGAGGAAGAGACTGTCATCAATTTTTGCGTCAAAGGAAATAAGAAATGTCCCAACGTCAGAGCGGTACCGTCAAGTGGTTTAACGACGAGAAAGGTTTTGGTTTTATCACTCCAGAAAGCGGTCCGGATCTGTTCGTGCATTTCCGCGCTATTCAGGGCAACGGCTTCAAAAGCCTGAAAGAAGGCCAGAAAGTGACTTTCGTTGCTGTGCAAGGCCAGAAAGGCATGCAGGCTGACGAAGTACAAGCAGAAGCCTGATTTCTGTTACGAAAAAGCCCCTGATATTGATATCAGGGGCTTTTTTGTGCGCGCGAATCCGTAAAATGGCGCTTCATTTTGCGTCCAGAGGCTGCCATGTCGAAAACCTTGCTCATCCCACAGGGCGACTTCCCTGCCGTTGGCCTTGGCCGTCGCCTGGCCGCGATGTTCTATGACTTCCTGCTGTGCACCGCCCTGCTGATCGTCACCGGATTCGTTTACAAGCTGATTCAGGCGGCAATCATCGGTGAAGAACGCCTGCGGGTGATGACGGACGCCGGGCAACTGGACGGTGATCCGCTGTACTCCACGGTGCTGCTGCTGGTGCTGTTCGCGTTCTTCGCCAAGTTCTGGACCCACGGCGGGCAGACGCTGGGCATGCAAGTGTGGGGGATTCGTGTGCAGAACGCCGACGGCAGCGCGATCAGCCTGTGGCAGGCGCTGTTGCGGTTTATGGTGTCGATTGCGTCGTGGCTGTGCGTGGGGTTGGGATTCTTCTGGTCGCTGTACGACAAGCAGAAGCGCACGTGGCATGACATCTATTCCGATACCCGCCTCGTGCGAATTCCGAAAAAGACCAAATAACTTCGTGACACCCCATACCACTGTGGGAGCGAGCTTGCTCGCGTAAGCGGTGTGTCAGTCACCAATGGAATCGACTGATACGACGCCTTCGCGAGCAAGCTCGCTCCCACAGGTTTTGTGTAATGCCTTTGAGCTTAAGCGTTGCCGGCCAGTTTCATCCGTGCCGCCTGGGTGAAATCCAGCATGCGCTTGAGCGGTCGGATCGCCTGCGGAATCAACGCCGGATCAACAAAGATCTCGTTCGTCCCTTCTTTCAGGCTCTTGAGCGTGCGCTCAAGGGTGTTCATGGCCATCCACGGGCAATGTGCGCAACTGCGGCACGCAGCGCCGTTACCGGCGGTAGGCGCCTCGATGAAGACCTTGTCCGGGCACAGCTGCTGCATCTTGTAGAAGATGCCACGGTCGGTGGCGACGATCAGGGTCTTGTTCGGCAGCGATTGAGCGGCGGCGATCAACTGACTGGTCGAACCGACGGCGTCGGCCAGTTCGATCACCGAGGTCGGCGATTCCGGGTGAACCAGAATCGCGGCATCCGGGTACAGCGCCTTCATGTCTTCAAGCTGCTTGGACTTGAACTCTTCGTGGACGATGCAGGCACCGTCCCACAGCAGCATGTCGGCACCGGTCTTGCGCTGAATGTAAGTGCCCAGGTGCTTGTCCGGGCCCCAGATGATGGTCTCGCCGTTGTCCATCAGGCTTTCGACGATCTCGAGTGCGCAGCTCGACGTCACGACCCAGTCAGCCCGGGCTTTGACCGCTGCCGAGGTGTTGGCGTAAACCACCACCGTACGCTCCGGGTGCTGATCGCAGAACGCCGAGAACTCGTCGACCGGGCACCCCAGGTCCAGCGAGCAGGTGGCGTCCAGGGTCGGCATCAGTACGCGTTTTTCCGGATTGAGGATCTTCGCGGTCTCACCCATGAATTTAACGCCGGCGACCACCACGGTCTTGGCCGGGTGGGCATTGCCGAAGCGAGCCATTTCCAGGGAGTCGGAAACACAGCCACCGGTTTCTTCGGCCAGGGCCTGAATCACCGGATCGCAATAAAAGTGAGCCACCAGCACCGCGTCCTGAGCCTTGAGCTCGGCGGCGATGGCGGAACGGTAATAAGCCTCTTCCTCGGCAGTCAGCGGTTTGGGCTGTTTGGCGTCGAGGTGGGCTTGAACCAGTAGGCGTTCGGAAATCTGCGTCATGTTCGCAAGACCTGCAGGCGCGTTCGCGCGAAAGTCGAGTATACACCCGGCTCCGGACCGCTTGAGGGTACCGCCGGGAGAGTGAGTATTATCAGGCACGGACAACATTGAAGCTGCGCAAGGCTACAGAATATCCCGTAGATGCAAAAGATGATTCTGACCTGCGTCAGCGCGGACACCGGGAAAGAACACACCCCCGAATCGCAGGCAAAAAAAAACCCGGAAATCCTCACTTTCGTGGGCCTTCCGGATTTTCTAAACCGCCAAATATGGTGGGTCGTGTGGGATTCGAACCTACGACCAATTGGTTAAAAGCCAACTGCTCTACCAACTGAGCTAACGACCCGCTGTGTGGTGGCGCGTATAATACTGATTTTTAAGGACTATTCAACACCTTTTTGAAAAAAATCAAAAATAAGGTGTTGGATCGCTTACACCGGCTGCCGCGAAGCCTTCCGCACGCAGGCGGCAGCTGTCGCATTTGCCGCAGGCACGGCCATCATCATCGGCCTGATAGCAGGAAACGGTCAGGCTGTAATCGACACCCAGCTTCACACCTGCCTGGACGATCTGCGCCTTGCTCAGGTTCTGCAGCGGCGCCTGAATACGGAAGCCATTGCCCTCCACGCCCGCCTTGGTCGCCAGATTGGCCATGCGCTCGAACGACTCAATGAACTCAGGACGGCAATCCGGGTAACCGGAATAATCCACGGCATTGACCCCGATAAAGATGTCACGGGCGCCGAGCACTTCAGCCCAGCCCAAGGCCAGCGACAGGAACACGGTGTTGCGCGCCGGCACGTACGTCACCGGAATGCCCTCGCCCAGCGCTTCAGGGATATCAATGCTGGTATCGGTGAGCGCCGAGCCGCCCATGCCGTTCAGGTTCAAGCCGATCACTTTGTGCTCGACCACACCGAGGTCGCGAGCAACGCGCGCGGCGGCATGCAACTCTGCATGCGAACGCTGTCCGTAATCGAAACTCATGGTGTAGCAGGCATAGCCTTCAGCCCGGGCCATCGCCACGACTGTGGCCGAGTCCAGGCCACCGGACAGCAGAATGACTGCACGCTTTTCGCCAGTGTTCAGTGGTTCAGTCATCTCAGCGCCCCGGCTCATCATTCCAAAGATATTTATGCAGCTGCAGTTGCAGGCGCACCGGCAGGTTATCCGCCACCACCCAGTCCGCCAGATCTCGAGCATTCAGGTCATGGTGACTTGGGGAAAACAGCACTTCGCCTGCACGTCGCTCGAGACCGTACTGAATCAGCTTGGACACCGCCCAGTCATAGTCTTCCCGCGAGCAGATGACAAACTTCACCTGATCGTTGGCGGTCAGCAGCTCGATGTTCTCGTAACGGTTGCGATGGGCCTCTTTCGAGTCCGGCGTCTTCAAGTCGACAACACGACTGACGCGCGAATCGACTGCCGTGATATCGAGCGCACCACTGGTTTCCAGTGACACTTCGTAACCGGCATCACACAAACGCTTGAGTAAAGGGATAGCGTTCGGCTGCGCCAGCGGCTCGCCGCCGGTGACACAGACATAGCGCGGACGATAGCCAGCCACTTGCTCGAGGATGTCGTCGAGAGTGCGGATCGTACCGCCGCTGAACGCATAGGCGCTGTCGCAGTATTGGCAACGCAATGGGCAACCGGTCAGGCGCACAAAAACCGTGGGCAGCCCGGCAGTCCGCGTTTCCCCCTGCAACGAGTAGAAAACTTCGGTGATTCTCAATGTGTCTTGCATAGTCGCCACGGGCGTAACAGCTAAACAGGCTGTCCGCCTCCGTCAGGCACCTCAGGCAACCCCGCCATCGCGTAGATCACCAGAAGCGTGTTTCAGAAAAAGGGCGTGAATTCTAACGAAAAAACCCGCGACAAGCGCGGGTTTCTTCCAAACGGGTGAAGCTGAATTACATGCGCTGCAGATCGCGCTGGGCCAACTGAGCGGCGGAGGTACCCGGATATTGGGAAACCACCTGCTGCAGAATGCCCTTGACCTTGTCGGTGTGACCGAGGCGGCGCTCTACGTCAGCCAGCTTGTACAGCGAATCCGGCACTTTGGCGTGCTTCGGATACAACTGCGAAACCTTGGCGAACGCCTGACCTGCGCCTTGCAGATCACCCTTCGCCAGGTTCACCTCACCCAACCAGTACTGGGCATTGCCCGCGTATTGGCTGTTCGGGTATTTGCGCAGGAAAGCGGCAAAAGCCTGACTGGCCTTGTCGAAATCCTTGGCTTTGATCAAGTCGAAAGCGGCATCGTAATACAGCTTTTCCTTGGCCGGATCACCCGGTTCACTGCTCGCGGCAGGCGCTTGGGCCGCAGCAGCAGCCCCGGCACCGGCAGCAGCACCGGCAGCAGCACTTGCGTCGCCACCGGCAGAAGAATTCTCAGGAGTCGCGGCTGGTGCAACACCGGATCCTATGCGCCGATCAAGATCCTGGTATCGCTCCAGGGATTCTTGCTTCATGCGCGCAACCTGATTCTGCAGTTCTTCGATCACGCCTTGCTGGCGAGAAATCTGATCCTGCATCTGTTGCAGTTGGTTGAACAGCATGCCTTGTGCCGAGGCAGGGGCCGAAGCCGCTCCCCCGGCATAGGCGCCGTTCGTACCGTAACCCGCAGGCGGATAACTGCTCCCGCTATTGTTATAACCGGAGTTGTCATCGACCACAGGAACCGCAGCCCACGCCGCAAGCGGCGCGAGGCTGAGAGCCAGAACAGTTACAGCACGACGGCACGTTCGCATATCGAATTACTTACGCAGTTCGACGCGACGGTTTTGAGCCCAGGACTGCTCGTCGTTGCCGGTAGCAACTGGACGCTCTTCGCCGTAGGAAACCAGTTCCAGCTGAGCTGGGGAAACACCTTGCAGTACCAGGTAGCGTTGAACGGCTTTCGCACGACGCTCGCCCAGTGCCATGTTGTACTCACGAGTACCACGTTCGTCGGTGTTGCCTTCCAGAACAACGCGAGCGCCGTTTGCTTTCAGGTCTTTGGCGTGAACGTCCAGAGCGCGCATGGCTTCTGGCTTCAGGTCCGAGCTGTCGTATTCGAAGTAGAAGGTGGTGATTGCGCGCAGAGCAGCTTCTTCGCTCAGGGAACCGTCAACGGCACCAGTGTTTGCGCCGTAACCAGCGTTTGGATCAACAGCGCCTTCACCGGCGTTGTCGCCGCCTTTGGACGAGCAACCTACAGCTACAGCCATGGCCAGAGCCAGCGCAGCAAATTTACCAAACTTCAGCATTTCCATCGTGAAACTCCTAATGAACCCCAGTGTGTTAAGTAAAACGTAAAGCGCCGCGTCAGTTCAGGTAAGGGGACCAGGACGGTTCTCTGACTTCGCCTTGAGCGGTAGGAAGCGGGAGCCTCACGCGTCCATTAATGGACACGAGCATCAAGACTCCCCGGCCCTGCTGGCGGGTGGCGTAGATTACCATGGTGCCGTTGGGCGCAACAGTAGGCGACTCGTCCAGAGTGCTATCAGTTAGGATTTTTACACTTCCGCGCTGCAAATCCTGAGCCGCCACTTTGAAATTGGTGAAACCGTCCTGACGATGGATCATCACCAGGGTCTTTTCGTCAGCCGAAAGTTTCGGGTTGGCGTTGTAGTTACCGATGAAGGTCACACGCTCGGCACCACCGCCACTGGCGCTGGTTTTGTAGATCTGTGGCTTGCCGCCACGGTCCGAGGTGAAGTAGATGGTCGAGCCATCCTTGCCCCAGTACGGTTCGGTGTTGATGCCAGGGCCCGCAGTGACGCGAGTGATCTGACGCGAACCGAGGTTCATCACGTAGATGTCCGGGTTACCGTCTTTCGACAGCACGAACGCCAGGCGATTGCCATCCGGCGACCAGGCAGGCGCACCGTTCAGGCCTTCGAAGTTGGTGATCTGCTCACGGCGACCGGTGTCGATGTTCTGCATGAAGATGCGCGGACGCTTCTGCTCGAACGACACATAGGCAATGCGTTTGCCATCCGGCGCGAAACGCGGCGACAGGATCGGCTCGCGCGATTGCAGCAGGGTCACCGCGCGGGCACCGTCGTAGTCCGAACGCTGCAGGGTGTAGCGAGTGTTCTTCTCGGAAAAACGCTCGGCTGTGACGTACAGCAGACGGGTCGAGAACGCACCTTTGATACCGGTGAGTTTCTCGAACGACTGGTCGGAGATGTAGTGCGCCATGTCACGCAGTTGCTCGGTGGTACCGGAAACGCTGCCGTCAGCCACTTTCTGCTCGGTGGCCACGTTGAACAGCGCCCATTGCACCTGCAGGCGACCGCCCGCTGGAACGATGCTGCCGACCATCATGTATTGAGCACCCACCGCCTTCCAGTCACGGAAGATGATTTCGCTCGGCTGGCTTGGCTGGCTGATCATGTTTTGCTTTGGAATCGGCGAGTAATAGCCCGAGTTGCGCAAATCGTTACCAATGATTTCAGCCATGTCATCCGGCAGGACGGCACCGCCCTGGAAACCGAACGGTACAACGGCGATCGGAGTAGCCCGATCGCTGCCGCTGGTGACCAGAATGTTCTTTTCATCAGCCATCGCGATCCCTGCCATGCAGCAGATCACGACCAGCATTCCTCGAAGAAGGTTTCTCACAAGGCTAAGTCCTCAGGTGTGAATGTCATCTTGAATGAACGATATGGAGCGAAATCGCTCGCCTTCATTCCCTGCATTTCTGTCAAACGTCCAATATTCTTCACCGCCGCCACTGCCGAGGCATCGAACGGACCGTCGCCACTGGACTTGGCCACGCTGACCGAAGTCACCGTACCGTCCGGCAACATGCCAATCTGCAGCACGACCGTCATGCCTTTGCGTGCCGAAGGAGGACGAGCCCAACCTTCTGCTGCCCGTGCACGAATCAAGTCATCGAAACTGCCCGCGACTTCGTCACCCTGCTCATCGGCCAAGGCCTGCTGACGCTGCGGCGTGTCGGAAAGCAAATCAGCCAGGGCCTGAGCCTTTTTCTCTTCGGCGGATTTACGTGCCGCTTCCTGCGATTTCTTCTTCGCAGCATCGGCAGCAGCTTTCTTCTTCGCTTCGTCGGCGACTTTCTTCTTCGCCTCTTCAGCTTCAGCTTTCTTCTTGGCGTCTTCGGCGGCTTTCTTCTTCGCGTCTTCGACGATTTTCTTCTTGGCTTCTTCAGCGGCCGCTTTCTTGGCCTCTTCTTCAGCTGCCTTTTTGGCTTCTTCTTCGGCTTTCTTCTTGGCTATATCAGCCAATTGTTTCTCTTCTGCCTTCTTGGCCTCGGCTTTCTTCGCGTCGTCGGCTTTCTTGGCTTCATCAGCCTTCTTCGCTTCGTCCGCTTTCTTCGCCTCGTCGGCCTTCTTGGCTTCCTCGGCCTTTTGAGCCGCTTCTTCTTTCTTTTGTTCCGCAGCCTTCACCGCTTCCTGCTCGACCTTTTTCTGCTCCATCTGCTCGACTTCAGTCTGGCGCGCGGCGGATTTCTTCGCCTCACCCGCAATCTTCTGATTGGTCTGGGTGGTTGCCTGACTTTTCGATTTCAGTTGATACAGGGTCGCCTGGACAATCGGCTTGGCCGGCGGCAGTTCTGGTGTGAAGGCGAAACTGACGAACAGCATGCCGAACACCAGCACGTGCAGGACAATCGCCAGAACACTAGGCCAGAAGTAGCTTTCCGAGGCGGACGGCTCTCGCTGTTGCTGCATCAGGGGGCCTCGGTAATCAAACCAACATTACCGACCCCGGCTTTCTGCAACCCGCCCATGGCGCCCATGACGGCGCCGTAATCGACGGATTTGTCGCCGCGGATAAAGACCTGGGTACGCTTGCCGCCTTCGGTGCCGGCACGAATGATCTTGGTCACCGCGTCGGTCATCTGCGGCAGGGTCATGGCCCTGTCCTGCTGCTTCTCGGTATCGACTTCGCTGCCAAGGTTCCAGTAATAGGTCTTGTCAGCCTTGATCGAAATCGTCAGCACCTGAGTGTTGTTGTCCTGCGGCAAGGCTTCGCTGGAAACCTTGGGCAGATCCACTTTCACGCCCTGATTGAGCATCGGCGCGGTCACCATGAAGATGACCAGCAGTACCAGCATCACGTCGATGTAAGGCACTACGTTCATCTCGGCGACCGGCTTGCGCTTGTTTCGGGCTCGAGCGATTAAAGCCATCGGGAAATACCTGCTTATTCTTCGCTGGTGTGCACTTTGCGGTGCAGGATCGCCTGGAATTCATCGGCGAAGGTGTAGTAGCGGCTCAGCAAGGTTTCGCTGCGGGCAGAGAAACGGTTGTAAGCGATAACGGCCGGGATCGCGGCAAACAGGCCGATCGCCGTGGCGATCAGGGCTTCGGCGATACCCGGAGCCACGGTGGCCAGGGTCGCTTGCTGGGCGCTGGCCAGACCGCGGAAGGAGTTCATGATGCCCCATACAGTACCGAACAGACCGATGTACGGGCTGACCGAGCCGACAGTGGCGAGGAACGGCAGGCTCTGTTCCAGTTTCTCTTCTTCGCGGGAGATGGCGACGCGCATGGCTCGGGCCACGCCTTCCATCACCGCTTCAGGATCGACGCCAGGCTGCTGACGCAGACGGGAGAATTCCTTGAAACCGGCACGGAAGATCTGCTCCACACCCGAATCCGGGTCCGGGTTGCTGCCCGCCTGACGGTACAGCTTGGACAGGTCGATGCCCGACCAGAAGCGCTCCTCGAAGCTCTCCAGGGCGCGTCGACCGGCACGCAGCAGGTTGCTGCGCTGAAAGATCATGATCCATGAGGTCACCGATGCGGCCACCAGAGTCAACATTACCAACTGCACCACGATGCTGGCATTGCTGACCAGGCTCCACATGGAGGAATGGTCGACGACGTTAGCTTCCACGCTTTATCTCCTGCTTAGAGTGTGTACCCGGACCGACCGCGTCGGCGAAGGCCGCACGCAGATCATCGGGAAGGGCCCGGGGTTTCAAACTGTTAGTGCGCACACAGGCCACCAAAAACTGCCCTTCACAGAGCAGCACATTATCCGTTGCCCGCCTGACCTGCTGTTTGAAGCGCAGGCTGGCACGGTTCAATTCGATTACATCAGCGCTTACCAGCAGTTCATCGTCCAGTCGCGCCGGCGCGTGATAACGCGCTTCGCTGGAATGCACGACGAACAACAGGTCCTCCCCTGCCAGCTGCGATTGGGCAAAGCCCAGCTCGCGGAGCCGCTCGGTTCGAGCCCGTTCCATAAACTTGAGGTAATTAACGTAATACACGATGCCGCCCGCATCGGTGTCCTCGTAATAAACGCGACAACGATGTGCGAACGGCTCAAGCCCGTTTTGCGCGCGCATACTCTAGTGCTTACTCCTCAGGTTGCCAATCCGGCCAGACAACTGTTTTTCATTGATTCGCGGCTTTACCGCAAAAGTACCGTCCTCTGACAGTACAAACCCTGAATAAATCGCCAAAAAATGTGTATCAGTCGTCGACGGCATCGAGAAACTCGTCTGCCACGGGCATTTCGCCCATTCGTGACGGAATGTTTAAACCGAAGTGCAGATAGGCATGTCGCGTCACCACCCGGCCCCGCGGCGTGCGCATGATGTAGCCCTGCTGAATCAGATACGGCTCCAGCACATCTTCGATGGTGTGGCGCTCTTCGCTGATGGCAGCGGCGAGGCTGTCGACCCCCACCGGACCGCCATCGAACTTCTCGATCATGGTCAGCAACAGACGCCGGTCCTGATGATCGAAACCATGTTCGTCGACATCCAGCAGGTTCAACGCCAGGTCCGCCACTGCTTTGGTGATATGCCCCTTGGCCCGCACTTCGGCGAAATCGCGCACCCGGCGCAACAGCCGGTTGGCGATTCGCGGCGTCCCGCGAGCCCGGCGTGCCACTTCAAAGGCGCCGTCCGGATCGAGCGGCAAGCCGAGAATGTTCGCCGAGCGACTGACAATGGTCGACAGGTCAGCGGTGCTGTAGAACTCAAGACGCTGGACGATACCGAAACGGTCACGCAACGGATTGGTCAGCATGCCGGCCCGGGTGGTTGCACCCACCAGCGTAAACGGTGGCAAATCGAGTTTGATCGAACGCGCCGCCGGTCCTTCACCGATCATGATATCGAGCTGGAAGTCTTCCATCGCCGGGTACAGCACCTCTTCAACGATCGGCGACAGGCGATGGATTTCGTCGATGAACAACACGTCGTGCGGTTCAAGGTTGGTCAGCAGCGCGGCGAGATCGCCGGGACGCTCGAGCACCGGGCCCGACGTGCTTTTGATCGACACGCCCATTTCCTGGGCGATGATGTTGGCCAGCGTGGTCTTGCCCAGCCCCGGCGGGCCGAAAATCAACGTATGGTCGAGGGATTCGTTTCGGCCACGGGCAGCCTGAATGAACAGCTCCATCTGCTCGCGTACCGTCGGCTGGCCTATATAGTCGGCCAGACTGACCGGGCGGATGGCCCGGTCCTGGACTTCTTCGCGCTCGCGCGGACTGTGCGCGGCGGCGATCAGACGATCAGCTTCAATCACTTAAATCATTCCCTTCAGGGCGCGGCGGATCATGTCTTCACTGCTCAAATTCTTGTCCTTGATCGCGGAAATCGCCTTGCTCGCTTCCTGCGGCTTGTAACCCAGGGAAATCAGCGCGCTGACCGCGTCGTTTTCGGCGGTATTGACCGGCGCCGGGCCGTCAGGCTGGTTCGGCACCAGAGCAAACATCGCCGGCGAGGTTTCCCAGGCCTTGAAGCGATCCTTGAGTTCGACCAGCAAACGTTCGGCAGTCTTCTTGCCAACCCCCGGCACCTTGGTCAACGCCGAGGTGTCTTGCGACTGCACGCAGCGAATCAGCTCGTCGACTTCCAGGCTCGACATCAGTGCCAGCGCCAGCTTCGGCCCGACACCATTGAGACGGATCAACTCGCGAAAAAAGTCTCGCTCACGCTTGCCGGCAAAACCATAGAGTAACTGCGCGTCTTCGCGTACGACCAAATGGGTATGCAGGGTCAGCGGTTCACCGACCGACGGCAGGCGATAAAGGGTGGTCATGGGCACTTCCAGCTCATACCCAAGGCCGTTTACATCCAGAATCAGGTGCGGCGGCTGCTTCTCAGCCAGAGTACCGCGCAAGCGTCCAATCACGTTTCAGATCCTTGAGCACTGGCCAGCCGGGGGCTGGCGACTGTTGAAATGCGGGTTGCGCGCCGACAACCCAGGGGCGCCGTCCGCATTCCGGAAAAATTGATGCTGATGCTATCAGAGACGCAAGCGCCCGCCACGACTGCGTGCGGCGCCCAGACCGTGAGGCAACAGACTGGAGCGGGTGTGCGCGTGACAAATGGCGATCGCCAGGGCATCCGAGGCATCGATCTGCGGTTTGCTGGTCAGTTTCAGCATGTGCATGACCATCATCTGCACTTGTTCTTTATTAGCCGCCCCGGTGCCGACCACGGCTTGCTTGACCTGTGTTGCAGTGTACTCGGCAATCTCCAGGCACTCTTCAGCGCCCGCCACAATAGCAGCCCCGCGGGCCTGTCCCAGCTTCAGCGCTGAATCGGCATTTTTTGCCATGAACACTTTTTCGATGCCCATGGTCACCGGACCGTAGGTCTGAATGATTTCACGCACGCCGCGATAGACGATCTGCAGACGCTCATGCAGTTCGCCGGCGCCGGTGCGGATACAGCCCGAGGCCACGTAGATACAGCCACCGCGCCCGGTATCGCGAACAATCCCGTAACCGGTGATGCGCGAGCCGGGGTCGATACCAAGAATTAAAGTCATAGGCCTGCTGGTTCGAAATAACACAAAAACAAATGTGGGAGCTGGCTTGCCAGCGATGACGGAGTGTCAAGCGCCATCATTACCTGATGGGTCGACGCCATCGCTGGCAAGCCAGCTCCCACATTCAAGCCTAGTCGCTCTTAACCGAGCTGAGCGGCCACGTCTTCCGGAATGTCCGCATTGGAATAGACGTTCTGCACATCATCGAGGTCCTCAAGCATGTCGATCATCTTGAGCACCTTCTCCGCGCCTTCCAGATCCAGCTCGGCACTGGTGGTCGGCTGCATCACGATTTCCGCGTCATCACCCTTGAACCCGGCCGCTTCCAGCGCGTTGCGCACGGCGTAGAAGCTGGTGAACGAGGTGAACACGTCGATCGAACCGTCGTCGTGGGTCAGCACGTCGTCGGCATCGGCTTCCAGCGCCGCTTCGGTCAAGGCGTCCTCGTCAACGCCCGGCGCGAAGCTGATCTGGCCCTTGCGTTCGAACAGGTAGGCCACCGAACCGTCGGTGCCAAGGTTGCCCCCGCATTTGCTGAACGCATGGCGCACGGCGGCGGCAGTACGGTTGCGGTTGTCGGTCATGCACTCGACCATCACCGCCACACCGCCCGGGCCGTACCCTTCGTAGGTCAGCTCCTCGACGTTGTCCGCTTCGGTCGCGCCGGCGCCACGGGCCACGGCGCGGTCGATGATGTCGCGGCTCATGTTTGCACCCAGCGCCTTGTCCAGGGCCAGACGCAGACGCGGGTTGGAACCCGGATCGCCGCCGCCCTGACGGGCGGCAACGGTCAGTTCACGGATCCACTTGGTGAAAATCTTGCCTCTCTTGGCATCCTGACGTTCTTTGCGGTGCTTGATGTTCGCCCACTTGGAATGACCTGCCATAACTCGCTCCGAATTCTCTTTGAAACGTTGCCCGCCGCGCGAAACTGCGCTGGCCGGCAAACAAAAAAATCTCGACCTGCTCTCTCTGGAAAGAAAAAAGGCGCATCCGAAGATGCGCCTTCAGGCCCGTCTTACTCAGCCTTTGGCGTTTCGCGCAAACGGATGTGCAGTTCGCGCAGCGCCTTGGCATCCACCACACCCGGTGCTTGCGTCATGACGTCGGCAGCGCTCTGGGTTTTCGGGAAGGCGATCACTTCACGGATCGACTGGGCGCCGGTCATCAGCATCACCAGACGGTCCAGACCGAAGGCCAGACCACCGTGCGGCGGTGCACCGTACTTCAGCGCGTCGAGCAGGAAGCCGAATTTCTCTTCCTGTTCTGCTTCATTGATACCCAGCAGACGGAACACCGCTTGCTGCATTTCCTTGCGGTGGATACGGATCGAACCGCCACCCAGTTCAGTGCCGTTCAAAACCATGTCGTACGCACGGGACAGTGCGCCGGCCGGATTGGCTTCCAGTTCTTCAGGAGAGCACTTCGGCGCAGTGAACGGGTGGTGCAGGGCCGAGAAGCTGCCGTCGTCGTTTTCTTCGAACATCGGGAAGTCAACGACCCACATCGGTGCCCACTTGCAGGTCAGCAGGTCCAGATCGTGACCGAGCTTGATCCGCAGCGCGCCCAGGGCTTCGCTGACGATCTTGGCCTTGTCGGCGCCGAAGAACACGATGTCGCCATCGACAGCACCGACGCGATCGAGGATCACGTTCAGCTTGTCTTCAGGGATGTTCTTCACGATCGGCGACTGCAGGCCTTCAACACCGGCAGCACGCTCGTTGACCTTGATATACGCCAGGCCCTTGGCACCGTAGATGCCGACGAACTTGGTGTAGTCGTCGATCTGCTTGCGCGGCATGCTCGCGCCGCCTGTAACGCGCAGTGCGGCGATACGGCATTTCGGATCGTTGGCCGGGCCGCTGAAGACCTTGAATTCAACTTCTTTGAGTTGATCGGCAACATCGACCAGTTCCAGCGGGTTACGCAGGTCCGGCTTGTCGGAGCCGTAACGACGCATGGCTTCTTCGAAGGTCATGTGCGGGAATTCGCCGAATTCCAGATCCAGCACTTCCTTGAACAGGTTGCGGATCATGCCTTCGGTCAGGCCCATGATGTCTTTTTCGTCGAGGAAGCTGGTCTCGATGTCGATCTGAGTGAACTCAGGCTGACGGTCGGCACGCAGGTCTTCGTCGCGGAAGCACTTGGCGATCTGGTAGTAACGGTCGAAGCCGGCGACCATCAGCAGTTGCTTGAACAGCTGCGGCGATTGCGGCAGGGCGAAGAACGAACCGGCGTGAGTACGGCTTGGCACCAGATAGTCACGGGCGCCTTCTGGCGTTGCGCGAGTCAGGATCGGCGTTTCCACGTCAAGGAAGCCGTTCTCGTCGAGGTAGCGACGAATGCTGGTGGTCATGCGCGAACGCAGACGCAGCTTCTCGGCCATTTCCGGACGACGCAGGTCGAGGAAGCGATAGCGCAGGCGGGTTTCTTCGCCGACGTCGGAGTATTCGTTGAGCGGGAACGGCGGGGTTTCCGACTCGTTCAGCACTTCCAGCTCGTAACCCAGCACTTCGATCATGCCCGACGCCATGTTGGCGTTGGTCGCGCCGGCCGGACGCAGACGCACTTTACCGGTGATCTTCACCACGTACTCGCTGCGCACACGGTCAGCGGCGGCGAAGCTCTCGGCGCGATCCGGGTCAAACACCACCTGAGCCAGACCATCACGGTCACGGATATCGAGGAAAATCACCCCGCCGTGGTCGCGGCGACGGTGAACCCATCCGCAAAGGGTAATTTCCTGGCCTTCCAGGCTTTCATTCAGTTGGCCGCAATAGTGGCTGCGCATCATGGTAGTGGTTCGCTTCTCGTAATTCGAAATTCGGTGGAGATCCCGCCGCACTCAAGCATTGTGCGACATGTAGAAACTCACGCGTGTCGTTCGACCTGGGCCTGAACCCTAGTCAGATTTGTCGCCACCGGCCAGATTCTTCTTGGCGCCGGTCTTGAAATCGGTTTCGTACCAACCGCTGCCGCTGAGGCGAAAGCCTGGCATGGACAGCTGTTTCCGGAGCTCTGGCGCCTGGCAGGCAGGGCAGTCGACCAGCGGTGCCTCGCTGATCTTTTGAATGGCTTCCAACTGATGACCACAGGAAGCACATTGGTAATCGTACATCGGCATGGGGGTGTCTCGGCGATCAGATTGCCACCGCGCGCAGGGCTTTGCGGCGAAAGAGCGGGATTATATCCATTAAATGCGGCCTGTGCAGCCGTAAGACTGCACAGGCCGCGACCTTACTGACGACCGCCGTTTTCAAAGCGCAATGGCGGGCGCCTTCTCCTTGGCGCCGTTCATCACGCACACGACCCGAACCAGTGCACTGAAGTTTTTCACCCCCCCGTGACGCAATTGCACTTCGCGATCGACGCGGGACAACAGTGAACTGACCGAACAACGATTGTCGGCGGCCATCTGGCCGAGGATGTTCCAGTAGACCTGCTCCAGTCTCAGGCAGGTCGCATAACCATTCAAACGAACGGACCGGGATAACGGCCGGATCAATGACATGTCGAATTCATTGACGAACGAATCGACTCTCAACGCATGAGGCACGCCAGTATGGCTGTCGCCTCGCCTGTCTCCATCTAACATATCGGTGACACTCCTTTGTCATCTCTGCCTGTTGTGAAAGTCACTCCCTGTGGCCCTCATAAAAGCGCAGACGCAAAGTTATATCCAGATGACTTATTGACCATCAACGTAGGATAAGCCAACGACAGCAGTAAGATTGCGGACAGCGCGCGAGCAACCCTCAGGCCTGCCCGCGCGCGCCGTCGGTCAGGCCTCGAGCAAGGCGCGCAACATCCATGCAGTTTTCTCATGCACTTGCATACGCTGGGTCAACAAGTCGGCCGTCGGCTCGTCGCTGACCTTGTCCAGCAGCGGGAAAATGCCACGCGCGGTACGGGTCACGGCTTCCTGCCCCTCGACCAGTTGTTTGATCATGGCCTCCGCGCTCGGGACCCCCTCCTCCTCCTTGATAGAAGAAAGACGTGCGTAAGTGGCATAGGCGCCCGGCGCCGGGAACCCCAGGGCCCGGATACGCTCGGCGATCAAGTCCACGGCCAGCGCCAGTTCGTTGTATTGCTCTTCGAACATCAAATGCAGCGTACGGAACATGGGACCGGTCACGTTCCAGTGGAAGTTATGGGTTTTCAGATACAGCACGTAGGTGTCCGACAGCAGACGCGACAGCCCCTCAACGATGGACTTGCGATCCTCTTCACTGATACCGATATCGATTGCCATGTTTACCTCCTAACGGCGATTGAATTCATCCAACAGGTGCAGACCCACTCTAGCAAGGCTATTGACAGCCCGCAGCCCTGATCGGGTGCACAGCCTGCGACAAATCGACCGTCGCCATGCCGCTGGCCGGGCTGATTTGAGTAGCCGCAGGCTTTGCTGTTAAATAGGCAGTGTGTCGCCACGCCCCATTTTTCGGGGCGTGGCGCATAGGCTGATGCCGTGTACGTGCCTACCGCCTCTTTATTTTGTTCGAAGCGAACCGTGCGCCTTCAGCTCTTCCTTGTGAGCCGTCATAAAACGTGAGCCAATCAAAATGTTGAAAATCGTCCACCTGCTAATGGGCGCAGCGGCATTGCTGCTGTCGTTCATCCCTAGCTTGAAATCCGAAGCTGTTCCCTACCTGCAACAACCCGATGCACTTTACCTGGCCTTTTTCGGCCTGCTGAACCTGCTTCTCGCCCCAGTGATCCCGTACTGGAACAAGGGCCCGCGTCAGCATCTGCAAAACCTGGTCAGCGCGCTTCTGATCCTGACCGTCGTCCTGCAAACGCTGACCCTGATCGCGCCGATGCCTGTCATCGCCGGCCAGCCAGCCGTGCTGTTCAGCCTGGCGATTGCCCTGGTGGCCGTGATCCTGCACCTGGCCGTCAGCTTCTATAAGTCTTCACCTGCCGCCGCGCCAACCAGCTACGACATGAGCAACCGCGATACCGGCACCGTCAAGTGGTTCAACACTTCCAAAGGCTTCGGCTTTATCTCCCGGGATTCCGGCGATGATATTTTCGTGCACTTTCGCGCCATCCGTGGCGAAGGCCACCGCGTTCTGGTCGAAGGCCAGCGCGTGGAGTTCTCGGTGATGAACCGGGACAAGGGTCTGCAAGCCGAAGACGTGATCGCCGCTCTGCCGCGTCGCTGATCCAAAGCAAAAAAACCGCGAACAGCCTGAGCTGTGCGCGGTTTTTTTTATGCCTGGAGAAAAGCTCCCGGCTCAATAGTGTGGCGGCGGCGCCTCTTCCTCGAACGATTCGAACTGCCCGACCATCTCCTCCTGACGCTTGAGCAATGCGGCCATCTGCAATTGCAGCCGCTCGACTACCCGCTGCTGTGCCACCAGGACGTCGTTCAACGCCTGAATGGTGTCATCCTGAAAGGCCAGACGGCTTTCCAGATCGGTAACGCGTTGTTCCAGGCTCATGATTCAGCCCTCCAGAAACGTGAAATCTTCGGTCAGCACCAGGCGCAGGCGCTCGCGAATCGCGGCCACCTGCCCGGCGCTGTAAGGTCTGGCCGGGTGCTTGCCCCAGACCGGCGCCGGCCATGCGGCGTCGTCGCGCTTACGCACAATCACATGCATGTGCAACTGACTGACGACGTTCCCCAGGGTCGCCACGTTCAGCTTGTCGGCGTCGAACGAATCCTTGAGCAACTCGGCCAGCGTGGTGGTTTCCTGCCACAGCTGCTGCTGGTCGGCGACATCCAACTGAAACAACTCGCTGATATCGTCGCGACGAGGCACCAGGATGAACCACGGGTAGTTGGCGTCATTGGACAGCAGCAGCCGGCACAGCGGAAAGTCACCGATGACCAGCGTGTCCTGTTGAAGTCGTGAATCTAAAGCAAACACTGCGCGCACTCCCGGCTGATCGACATTATTCAGCTTAGCGGCCCTTCTCGCGAAAGACGCACCAAGCGACAGGACGGCAGCATACCTGCGAATGCGCCGACCTTCACGAAGGCTGTGATCGCGAGCGCTGCGCCCGCCCCGGCATGGAACATTTATCGAGACCGCGCACCAGTACAGCACCCATATCGGTTTCAGAAGCAAGGAAATGGCTGAAAACCCCTGATGCGCTCAGCCTCCAGCCCGATCTCAACTGTATGAATCCGGAACAGCTGTAAAATTTTTTGCACCAAAACCGCACAGTGCGTCTACGCTGAGTGCGTCGGGTATCCGCCAAATACTCACTGGCGGGGTGAACCGGTAACGTTTTTGGTTGTCACGCGCACTTTACGGTGCGGCAACACCATAGAAGCAAAGGCGTCAAGCACTGAAAAAATCGGGCTTGAAGCCTAGGTTTCACAAGGTTTTCACATACTCAAGCGGGTGTTCAGAAAAATAACCGCAGCAAAATTGCGGTTTGTGCACGCTTGTTGCATTCATACCCATATGGACTATAAGCGCACCACTGGAAGTGGATGCCTTAAGCCCCATAAGAACAGTGGCAGGGTTGCCCGATGGAGATTCAAGTGTTTTGCCAGGGACTCTTTTTTACCGATGCTGAAGGCAAAAAAACAGCGAGAAAGTTGTCAGTCCGGCTGCGTAGGTACTGTGAATTTGCGACATCCACCACGCCATCTGCGACAACGTCGTAAAGATGCTGAAAGGTTGGATCAGCAAGTATCGCCAACATTGTCGGCGTGATATAAGTTTGCGCCGACACAAAAAGAAAGAGCCGCCCAGATAATAAAACAGGTGGGACGGCAGTACTCTTCTAAAACCAAAGGAGCAAATCACGATGCGCGTGATGAAGTGGAGCATGATCGCACTGGCAGTTGCAGCAGCAGCCAGTACTCAAGTGGCTACGGCCGCCCCGTTTGTTAGTGACCAGGCAGAAGCCAAAGGTTTCGTTGAAGACGCGAAACTCACCGAGACGTTGAAGAACTACTACTTCAACCGCGACAACAAGAACGGTGGCCACGATCAGAAAGACTGGACCCAGGGCTTCCTCGGCAATTTCACTTCCGGCTACACCCAAGGCACCGTAGGCGTCGGTATCGATGCATTCGGTTACCTGGCGGTCAAACTGGATGGCGGTGATGGTACTTCCGGCACCGGCAACATGAGCCGTAGCGACACCGTCAAGGCCAACGGTTATGCGCACGACGTTAACGACAGCCAAGGCAAAGCCGGCGCAGCCGTTAAATTCCGTATTTCCAAAACCGAGTTGAAAATCGGCGACCAGCAGCCAAGCACGGCTCCTGTGTTCGCAGTTGGCGGCTCGCGTGTTATTCCGCAATCTGCCAGTGGCTTCCAGTTGCAGAGCAGCGAAGTCAAAGACCTTGACCTCGAAGCCGGTCACTTCTACTCGGCGACCAGCCAGGACAAAAACGCCCGTAACGGCGGCTTGTACGCTAACTACGCTGGCGTTGAAGCCAAGTCCATCGACTACTTTGGCGGCAAGTACGGCATCACTGAAAACCTGACTGCTTCGCTCTACGGCGCCAAGCTGGAAGACATCTGGAACCAGTACTACGCGAACGTGAACCTCACCACGCCATTCGGTGGTGACACTTCGCTGAACACTGACTTCAACATCTACCGCACCACCGACACCGGCAGCGCCAAAGCGGGCGACATCAGCAACACCGCCTTCTCGCTGGCAACCGCCCTGTCGTTCCTGAAGGCACATACCTTCACCCTGGGCTTCCAGAAGGTCAACGGCGACACCCCGTTCGACTACGTCGGTGTGGGCAAGAACAACCGTGGTGGCGACTCGATCTTCCTCGCCAACTCTATCCAGTACTCTGACTTCAACGCTCCAGGCGAGAAATCCCTGCAAGCTCGTTACGACCTGAAAATGGCCGAGTACGGCGTTCCTGGTCTGAGCTTCATGGTTCGTTACGTTAAAGGTTGGGATATCGACGGTACCCACACCCCAGCGGGTAGCGCTTACACCGGTCTTTACGGTGAAGACGGCAAACACCACGAAACCAACTTCGAAGCCAAGTACGTTGTTCAGTCTGGCCCAGCGAAAGATCTGTCGTTCCGCATCCGTCAAGCCTGGCACGTTGCTAACGCTGATGAAGGCGAAGGTGATGTCAAAGAGTTCCGCCTGATCACCGAATACCCACTGAACATCCTGTAATTGTCAGTGGTTAGTTTGGAAGCATAAAAAAAGGCCCATCTTGCGATGGGCCTTTTTTATTGCCTGTCACTTGTCATAGTTGCCTGACCGATAAGTCAGGCAATTAATTAGCAACCTATCATTGTGTTGCCGATTCCTGTACCACGCGGATCACGCGTTGCGGAAAAGGAATATCAATGCCGGCAGTCTTTAAACGATCACGCGACTGTTCGTTAAACATGAACAGCACATCCCAGTAGTCTGCGGTTTTCACCCAGACACGCAGGGATACAGTGATCGAACTGTCACCCAGTGTCGAAATCACGGCTTGCGGCGCAGGATCCTGCAGCACACGCTCATCTTTGGCCAGATCCAGCAGCACCTGACGGGCCTTTTGCAGATCGGCTTCGTAATCGACACCCACATCGAACACCACTTTGCGGGTTGGCTGACGATTGGTGTTGGTGATGATGCCGTTCGACAGGTTGCCATTCGGCACGATGATGGTCTTGTTGTCGCCGGTACGCAGCACGGTGTGGAAAATCTGGATGCTGTCGACCGTACCCGACACGCCCTGCGCTTCGATCCAGTCACCGATGCGGAACGGGCGGAACAGCAGAATCAGCACGCCGCCGGCGAAGTTCGCCAGGCTGCCTTGCAATGCCAGACCGATGGCCAGGCCCGCCGCACCAATCGCGGCAACGAACGAGGTGGTTTCAACACCGATCATCGAGGCCACGCTGACGATCAGCAACACCTTGAGAATGATGTTCGCCAGGCTGCTGATGAAGCCTTGCAGCGCCAAGTCAGCATTGCGCAGGGCCAGCAGACCGCCGAGCTTTTGCGTGACCTTGTTGATCAACCACCAGCCGATCGCCAGGGTAATCACCGCCAGCAACACGCGGCTGCCGTATTCCATGATCATCGGAATCCACGCTTGGGATGCCTTGACCAGGTTGTCTACCTCAGCATTCAAATCCATCTTCTATCTCCTGATTTCCGGCTACCCGGCCTGAAAAAAATCAACGGCAGAAAGACTGAACCTGTTGGGGCTCAATCGTTTCTGCCGCTGCTGGGCCCTCGGACGTTGAAAACGCCGAGAGGTTCCCCGACCGGAAAGCTTAGTCGCGGAAATTGTTGAATTGCAGTGGCATGCCGAATTCCTTGGCACGCAGGGCCGCGATGGCTTCCTGCAGGTCGTCGCGCTTCTTGCCGGTAACACGCACCTGCTCGCCCTGGATGGCGGCCTGGACCTTGAGCTTGGCGTCCTTGATGTGCGCGACGATCTTCTTCGCCAGCTCCTTGTCGATGCCTTCCTTGAGGATGGCGTCCTGCTTCATCAGCTTGCCCGAGGCGTAAGCGTCTTTGACTTCCAGGCACTGCACATCAATCTTGCGCTTGGTCAGGGCCAGCTTCAGGATCTCGATCATCGCTTCCAGCTGGAACCCGGCTTCAGCGGTCAGGTTGACGGTCAGGTCCTTTTCCTTGAACTCGAAGCTGCCTTTGCCTTTCAGGTCATAACGACGATCGAGTTCCTTCACGGCGTTCTCGACCGCGTTGGTCAGCTCGTGTTTGTCCAGTTCGGATACCACGTCGAACGACGGCATGTAATCTCTCCAATAAAAAGGCGCGCCCGATGTGGATGGAGCGCGCTTGGCTTGCGGTTAAAATCGGGCTCATTATAACGGGTCTTTTCCCACCGATACGGCGAGCCTTGCATGCCAGTACCTTACCGAGTGAAAAACTGATGTCCACCCCCTGGCACGTTCTCGGCGCCGGCAGCCTCGGCACGCTATGGGCCACCCGCCTGGCCCGGGCGGGGCTGGCGGTGCGGCTGATCGTGCGTGATGCCGAGCGTTTGCGCAGCTATAACGCAGCCGGCGGCCTGACGCTGGTCGAACACGGCGAAGCCAACACCTATGCCGTCCCCGCGCAAACGACCGACGACCCAGAGCCGATCCGCCGCCTGCTCGTGGCGTGCAAGGCATACGACGCCGAAAACGCCGTCGCCGGCCTCGCTTCACGCCTGACAGCCGACGCTGAACTGATCTTGCTGCAAAACGGCCTCGGCAGTCAGGACGCCGTCGCCAACCGCGTCCCGCAGGCACGCTGCATCAGCGCCTCGAGCACCGAAGGCGCCTTTCGCGACGGCGACTGGCGGGTGGTGTTTGCCGGTCACGGCTACACCTGGCTCGGCGACGTCGCGCATGCGGTGTCGCCGATCTGGCTGGATGATCTGGACGCGGCGAAAATCCCTCATGAGTGGAGCACCGATATCCTCACCCGGCTGTGGCGCAAGCTGGCGCTCAACTGTGCGATCAACCCGCTGACCGTGCTGCATGACTGCCGTAACGGTGGATTGCAGGCGCATCACTGTGAAGTCGCTATCCTGTGCGCGGAACTGACCGAGTTACTGCAGCGCTGCGGCCAACCGGCAGCGGCAGACAACCTGCAACAGGAAGTCGAGCGGGTGATCCTGGCCACCGCGGCCAATTACTCTTCGATGTATCAGGACGTGGCCAGCCGACGCCGTACCGAAATCAGTTATCTATTGGGCCACGCCTGCAAAGTTGCCACGCGCCATCAACTGCACTTGCCCCATCTCAATCAGTTGCAAGTGCGCCTGGTCGCTCATCTGCACAGCCTTGGATTGCCCAGCGACTGAGCACCCGCTACGCTGACCGCTTGTTCCTTTGCTGCGATTACTCTGATGCCATTGCGCCAGCGCCTTGAAAACCTGCCGGTCGGCCAGAAACTGCTGGCCGCCCTGCTGGTGCTGTTGACCACTGTCCTGCTGGTTGCCAACCTGACGTTCATCAGTGCCGCCTACTACATCTCCCAGGAAAGCATGGCGCCGCAGGCACTGCAGACCATCGGCCGGCTGATTTCCAACCCCAGCCTGGTGTCACAAGCCCTGGAATCGCCGCAAAGTGCCGAGCGCCTGCTCAAGGAACTCGACAGCTATTCTCCACTGCGCGCCGCCGCGCTGTATGACGGCAAAGGCGAACGGCTCGCGCAGATGCAACGCGGCGACAAACTCAACTTGCCGGAACGTTACCGGCACATCGAAGCCTGGCAACTCACCGAGTTTCGCAGTAACCAGTTGATCACCCTGCCCCGCCCCGGTACCGCACCGGGCCATTTGCTACTGGTCGCGAGCAGCGAGCTGCCGATGGCGTTCTACACTGGCACGTTGACTGCGAGCCTCGGCATCCTGATCTTCAGTGTGCTGCTGTGGCTGGTGATTGCCCGGCAGATCAAACGCCTGATCACCCATCCGATTCATCAACTTGAAGAGTTGTCGCGCCAGGTGACCCGCGAGGAAAACTATGCCCTGCGCGCCTCACGGGGCAACCACGACGAAATCGGCAGCCTCGCGGAAGCGTTCAACACCATGCTGTCGCGCATCGAAGCCCGTGAGCAACAGCTCAAGCGTGCGCGCGATGACTCGCAAGCCGCCTACGATCAGGCGCAGGGGCTTGCAGAGGAAACCCGCCACACCAACCGCAAACTGGAACTGGAAGTCCAGGTGCGCAGCAAGATCGAGAAGAAGCTCACCGGCTTCCAGAATTACCTCAACAGCATCATCGACTCGATGCCCTCGGCACTGATCGCCCTCGACGAACAGCTTTATGTCACCCAGTGGAACCAGGAGGCCAGTGCGCTTTCCGGTACGCGCCTGGACGAAGCGCTGAACCAGCCGATCTTCCTCGCGTTCGAGCCACTCAAGCCATTTCTGCCACAACTCAAGCAGACTGTGGAAGAACACACCGTGGCGAAAATCGAGCGGGTGACCTGGTTCAAGGACGACGAACCCAAGCATTACGCCCTGACCTTCTACCCATTGATGGGCGGCGCCGGGCGTGGCGTGGTGATCCGTATCGACGACATCACCCAGCGCCTGTCGCTGGAAGAGATGATGGTGCAGTCGGAAAAAATGCTTTCGGTCGGCGGACTTGCCGCTGGCATGGCTCACGAAATCAACAACCCGCTGGGGGCGATCCTGCACAACGTGCAGAACATTCGTCGGCGGCTGTCGGCGGACCTGCCGAAGAACCTCGAAACCGCCGAGCAACTGGGCATCGATCTGGACACGGTCAACCGTTACTTGCAGGGCCGGGAGGTCCCGCAGTTGCTCGACGGCATTCAACAGGCCGGCGCACGGGCCGCGAAGATCGTCACCCATATGCTCAGCTTCAGCCGTCGCAGCACCCGGCAAATGGCGCCATGCGATCTGCCGGCGCTGATTGATCAGGCCGTGGAAATCGCCGGCAACGACTTCGACCTGGCCATCGGCTTCGACTTCAAGGGGCAGGCGATCATCCGTCAATTCGACCCGGCCCTCGGTCCGGTGCCAGGCACCGCCAACGAGCTGGAGCAAGTGTTGCTCAACCTGCTGAAAAACGCCGCGCAGGCCATTCACCAGCGCGAAGATGACAGCGAGCCCGGGCGGATCATCCTGCGCACCCGGCTCAATCCGCCGTGGGCCGAGATTCAGGTCGAAGACAACGGTATCGGCATGAGCGAGAGCGTGCGCAAACGCACGTTCGAGCCGTTCTTCACCACCAAGGAAATCGGCCAAGGCACGGGGCTGGGTTTGTCGGTGTCGTATTTCATCATCACCAACAACCACAAAGGCCAGATGGAAGTGCAATCGGCGCCCGGCCAGGGCACCTGCTTCACCCTGCGCCTGCCGCTGACGCAACCTGCGCCGATAGCGGCCGAAAACAATCAACTACCGAGGTAAAGCATGGGCTTTCGCTTGTCGAAGATTTACACCCGCACCGGCGACACAGGCGAAACTGGCCTGGGCGATGGACGTCGCGTGCCCAAGGATCATCCGCGGATCGAGGCGATTGGCGAAGTCGATACGCTGAACAGTCAGGTCGGCGTGCTGCTGGCGGGGTTGTTGGCCGAGCGCGAGGCCTGTCCGGGGCTGAACGAGCTGATCGACGTGTTGGCGCCTTGTCAGCACCGGCTGTTCGATCTCGGCGGCGAGCTGGCGATGCCGGAATATCAGGCGTTGAATACGGTGGAAATCCAGCGTCTGGAAGCAGCGATTGATGTGTGGAATGAAGAATTGGGGCCGCTGGAGAACTTCATACTGCCCGGCGGTTCGCTGCTGATTGCTCAGGCGCATGTGTGCCGGAGCCTGGCGCGCAGTGCCGAGCGCCGTTGTCAGCATTTGAATGCGCTTGAGCCGTTGGCCGGGGTCGGCCTGGCGTATATCAATCGGTTGTCGGATTTGTTGTTCGTCGCGGCCAGGTTGATTGCGCGGCGGCAGGGGATTGCGGAGATTTTGTGGCAGCCGGCGGTAAAACCTGCAGAAAAGTAGCGTCTGACAGGCCGCCTTCGCGAGCAAGCTCGCTCCCACAGTTGATTCGGTTCATCCAGTTGGAATGCAGTCAAATGTGGGAGCGAGCTTGCTCGCGAAGAGGCCAGCAGCCGTTACAGAGAATCCGGCCAGAACGCCCGAATCCCCGCCACACCCTGAGCCCCAACGCCCCAGGCCTTCTCGCGCTCCGCCGGGCCAACTCCACCCAACAGAAACACCGGTTTGCTGAAGCCGTCGATCAACCTCGACGCCTGCTCCCAGCCCAATGGCTGCGCATCCGGATGGGTCAAGGTCGGCTGCACCGGCGACAACGTGACGAAGTCCACGCCCATCTGCTCGGCCAGTGCCAGTTCTTCAGCGTTGTGACACGACGCCGCCAGCCAGCGCTCCGCCGGCAACGGCCGCCCCGCCGCCGCGTATTTACGCAATTGCGCGGCCGTGATGTGCCAACCGGCGGACGGGAAATCGCCGAGCCACTCGAACGGCCCCTTGATCATCAACTGCGCCTTGCCGGCACACAGACCGGCCGCGTCCACCGCCAGATCGCGATACTTGGGGTCATAGCCGTTCGGTGCGCGCAACTGGATCAACTTGATACCGCCGGCAATCGCTTTCTGGATGCCGCGTAACAAGGCCGGGGCTTCCAGGTCTTCCGGAGTGATCAAATAGTCGCCCGGTAAACGCGCCGCCGCGACGATCGGCTGATTGGCGGCGGGAAACTCATAGTCCACCAGTTCCTTCGCGGTGACCCAGGCCAGCGGCTGACCTTCGGCACCGTGGGGTTCGCCGCTGAAGCTCGACACTTCCCAGACATCCAGCAACACCTGTTTGTCGGGGTAGTCGTGGTGAACCTTGATCAGTGGACGGGCAGCACCGACGACAATGCCCAACTCTTCGTGCAGCTCACGGGCCAGCGCGGTTTCCACCGACTCGTCGGCCTCGACCTTGCCGCCGGGAAACTCCCACAAGCCACCCTGATGCTGGGTGTCGGCACGGCGGGCGATGAGAACTTTGCCGCTGTCGTCACGAATGACGGCGGCGGCGACGTGTACGCGTTTCACGGATTCAACTCCTCCAGTCCAGCCTTCTGCCATGCCTTGAAGGCCGGCCATTGGTAGACGGTTTCAACATAGGCTTCGTCGGCCGCTGGCAGCTTGACCTGATAGGTGCGCAGGCGCACGGCAATCGGCGCGAAGAAGGCATCGGCCAGACTCACCCGACCAAACAGGTACGGCCCGCTCTCGGTGGCAGCAGCACGGCATTCGGCCCACAGCGCGAGCATGCGCTCGATGTCGACCTTCACTTCTGGCGGCACCGGGTTCAGCGGCGCGTCATGGTTGAGGTTGAACGGCATGTGATTGCGCATGGCGAAGAAGCCACTGTGCATCTGCGCGCAGGCGGATCGTGCCTGGGCGCGGGCGAACAGATCGCTCGGCCAGAGCTGTTCGGACGGAAACTGTTCGGCGAGGTATTCGGCGATGGCCAGCGAATCGGCGATGGTGCCCCGTGAGGTTTTCAACAACGGGACCTTGGCGGTTGGCGAATGCTTGAGCAGACGCTCACGGGTGTCGGGTTTGCCGAGTCTGATCAACTCTTCGGTGTAGGGTGCGCCGGTCAGCTCGACGGCCAGTGCCGCGCGCAGGGACCAGGAGGAAAGCAGTTTGTCGCCGATGATCAGGTGCAGGGACATGGGTGTGGCGCCTTTTCGTCAGAGGAAGCTTCTAAACTTGTCGAGTCTGAACCATCGCTTTCGCGAGCAAGCTCGCTCCCACAGGTTCTTGGGTGTACACAGCATGTGTGAACGGCCGAAACCACTGTGGGAGCGAGCTTGCTCGCGAAGAGGCCGACAGCCCGCCCCCACCTTTTAGATCAAGTGCGGTACTCGGCGTTGATCTTCACGTATTCATGCGACAGGTCGGTGGTCCAGATGGTTTCGCTGCAATCACCGCGACCCAGCTCGATGCGGATGGTGATTTCTTCCTGCTGCATCACCGCCGAACCCTGCGCCTCAGTGTAGGTGCTTGCGCGGGCGCCACGGCTGGCGATGCACACGTCACCGAGGAACACGTCGATCTTGCTCACGTCCAGGTCCGGCACACCGGCACGGCCGACAGCGGCCAGGATACGGCCCCAGTTCGGGTCGGAGGCGAACAGTGCGGTCTTGATCAGCGGCGAATGCGCCACGGTGTAGCCGACGTCCAGGCATTCCTGGTGATTGCCGCCGCCGTTGACTTCAACAGTGACGAACTTGGTCGCGCCTTCGCCGTCACGCACGATGGCCTGGGCCACGTCCATGCACACTTCGAACACCGCTTGCTTCAACTTGGTGAACAGCTCGCCTTCAGCGCGAGTGATTTCCGGCAGCGCAGCCTTGCCGGTGGCAATCAGCATGCAGCAGTCGTTGGTCGAGGTGTCGCCGTCGATGGTGATGCGGTTGAACGACTTGTTGGCGCCGTCGAGCATCAGGTTGTGCAATACATCACGGGAGACTTTGGCGTCGGTGGCGATGTAGCCGAGCATGGTCGCCATGTTCGGGCGGATCATGCCCGCACCTTTGCTGATACCGGTCACGGTGATGGTCACGCCATCATGCTGGAACTGGCGGCTGGCACCCTTGGGCAGGGTGTCGGTGGTCATGATGCCCGTGGCTGCGGCTTCCCAGTTGTTTTCCGACAGGTCGTCCAGCGCCGCTTGCAGGGCGCCTTCGATCTTCTCGACCGGCAGTGGCTCGCCGATTACACCGGTGGAGTACGGCAGGATCTGGCTGGCATCGACACCGGTCAGCTCGGCGAGCTTCGCCGTGGTGCGCTCGGCCGCAGCCAGGCCCGGCTCACCGGTACCAGCATTGGCGTTGCCGGTGTTGGTCAGCAGGTAGCGCACAGCGTTGTGCACACGTTGTTTCGCCAGGATCACCGGCGCCGCACAAAAGGCGTTCAGGGTGAACACGCCCGCCACCGTAGAGCCTTCGGCGCAACGCATCACCACCACATCCTTGCGCCCCGGGCGCTTGATGCCGGCCGAGGCGATACCGAGTTCAAAACCGGCAACCGGGTGCAACGTTGGCAAAGGACCAAGACCAACAGCCATGAATGCGCTCCTTACTCAATGATGTCAGCACCGCCAATCGTAGGGACGGTGGCTTGAATGGCAAAACGCCGCGACGGCAGGAGCCGGTCGCGGCGCGGGTATTTCAGCGATTGAAACGGGTTTTACTGGATCTGCCCGTGGCAATGCTTGAATTTCTTGCCCGAACCGCAGTAGCACAGTTCGTTGCGGCCCAGCTTCTGCTCGTTGCGAACCGGGGCGGTGGCGAGGGCGACATCGACCTCTTCACCGACCAGGGCTTCCGGCTGGTCCAGGCCCGGGGCTTCGGCGTGTTCGAACTGCATGCGGGCGGCCAGTGCTTCGGCCTCCTCACGCAGGCGTTGTTCTTCGGCTTCCGGATCTTCGCGGCGGACCTGAACGTGCGACAACACACGGATCGAGTCGCGCTTGATCGAATCCAGCAGCTCGGAGAACAGCGTGAACGACTCGCGCTTGTATTCCTGCTTCGGGTTCTTCTGGGCGTAGCCACGCAGGTGGATGCCGTGACGCAGGTGATCCATGGTCGACAGGTGGTCTTTCCACAGATCGTCCAGTACGCGCAGAACGATTTGTTTCTCGAAGGAGCGCAGTGCGTCGGCACCGGCCTGGTCTTCTTTCTCGTTGTACGCGGCGATCAACTCCTGCATCAGCTTCTCGCGCAGGGTTTCTTCGTACAGGTGATCGTCTTCGTCAAGCCACTGCTGGATCGGCAGTTTCACGCCGAAATCGCTGGCAATCGAGGCTTCCAGACCGGCGACGTCCCACTGCTCTGGCAGCGATTGCGGCGGAATGTGGGCACTGACGGTGGCGTTGAGCACGTCCTGACGGAAATCGGCGATGGTTTCACCGATGTTGTCAGCGGCCAGCAACGTGTTACGCATGTGATAGATCACTTTACGCTGTTCGTTGTTGACGTCGTCGAACTCGAGCAGTTGCTTGCGGATGTCGAAGTTGCGGCCTTCAACCTTGCGCTGCGCCTTCTCGATCGCGTTGGTCACCATGCGGTGCTCGATCGCTTCGCCCGGCTGCATGCCCAGGGCTTTCATGAAGTTCTTCACCCGGTCAGAGGCGAAGATGCGCATCAGGCTGTCTTCCAGCGACAGGTAGAAGCGGCTGGAACCGGCATCGCCCTGACGGCCGGCACGGCCACGCAGCTGGTTGTCGATACGACGGGATTCGTGGCGCTCGGACGCGATCACCTGCAGACCGCCGGATTCCAGCACTTGCTGGTGGCGCTTCTGCCAGTCGGCCTTGATCTGCGCGATCTGCTCGGGGGTCGGGTTCTCCAGCGACGCGACTTCCACTTCCCAGTTACCGCCCAACAGGATGTCGGTACCACGACCGGCCATGTTGGTGGCGATGGTCAGGGCGCCCGGACGACCGGCCTGCGCGATGATCTCGGCTTCTTTTTCGTGGAACTTGGCGTTCAGAACCTTGTGTTCGATGCCTTCCTTCACGAGCAATGCGGACATGTGCTCGGAGGTTTCGATGGTGGCAGTACCCACCAGCACCGGACGACCGGCGGCCATGCTTTCCTTGATGTCGGTAACGATTGCCGCGTACTTCTCTTCGGCAGTCAGGAACACCAGGTCGTTGAAGTCCTTACGCGCCAACGGCTTGTTCGGCGGAATGACCATCACCTCCAGACCATAGATCTGGTGGAATTCGAACGCTTCGGTGTCAGCGGTACCGGTCATGCCGGACAGCTTGGTGTACAGACGGAAGTAGTTCTGGAACGTAGTCGAGGCCAGGGTCTGGCTCTCGGCCTGGATGTTCAGACCTTCCTTGGCTTCGATAGCCTGGTGCAGGCCTTCGGACAGACGACGGCCCGGCATGGTACGACCGGTGTGTTCGTCGACCAGCACGACCTGACCGTCCTGCACGATGTATTCAATGTTGCGGTTGAACAGCTTGTGCGCACGCAGACCGGCATACACGTGGGTCAGCAGGCCCAGGTTGTGTGCCGAGTACAGGCTTTCGCCTTCAGCCAGCAGGCCGACGCGGGTGAGCATGTCTTCGATGAACTGGTGACCGGCTTCGTTGAGCTCGACCTGACGGGTCTTCTCGTCAACGGTGTAGTGGCCGGCCTTGGTGACTTCGCCTTCTACTTCTTCGACGTGCAGTTCCAGCTGCGGGATCAGTTTATTGATCTCCATGTACAGCTTGGAGCTGTCCTCGGCCTGACCGGAGATGATCAGCGGGGTACGCGCTTCGTCGATGAGGATGGAGTCGACTTCGTCGATCACGGCAAAATTGAGTTCGCGCTGGAATTTTTCTTCCATGCTGAACGCCATGTTGTCGCGCAGGTAGTCGAACCCGAATTCGTTGTTGGTGCCGTAGGTGATGTCGGCGGCGTAGGCGGCGCGCTTCTCTTCCGGCGGCTGGAACGGCGTCACGACGCCGACGGTCAGGCCGAGGAATTCATACAGCGGACGCATCCAGTTGGCGTCACGACGGGCCAGGTAGTCGTTCACCGTCACCACGTGCACGCCCTTGCCGGACAGCGCGTTGAGGTAAACACCCAGGGTCGCCACGAGGGTTTTACCCTCACCGGTACGCATTTCGGCAATTTTGCCTTCGTGCAGGGTCATGCCACCGACGAGCTGTACGTCGAAGTGGCGCATGCCCATGACGCGCTTGCCGGCTTCGCGGGCGACCGCAAAGGCTTCTGGCAGCAGCTTGTCGAGGGTTTCCCCTTTGGCGATGCGGGCCTTGAACTCGGCGGTCTTGGCACGCAATTGATCGTCCGAAAGGGCCACCATTTGCTCTTCGAAGGCATTGACGAGCTGCACCGTCTTGAGCATGCGTTTGACTTCACGCTCGTTCTTGCTTCCAAAAAGTTTCTTTAACAAAGGCGCAAACATATCGGCAGGATCTTCCACACTAAAGGGATGGAGGGCGGCCCCGTGAGCGTCGCCCGTGCAGCCCTCATGGCCGCATGCGAACGAGCATTCTACCCGGAAACGGAAGTGAGGAAAGTGGCGATGTTCCACGATGCTGGCACTGCGCTTTGACGGGGCTCACTTAAGATAGGGGCGTTTTGCTCAACTTCAACCCGTACAGGAAAGAAGTTAGTCGTTGATTTAATGGGTAAAGCAGGGACAAAAGCAATGGGCGAGTGATTTTGCCGCTTTCTGCTACCATGGCGTTTCTGTTACTTCAGGTGTTCGATCATGGCATTCCGCCCTCTTACGGCCAGAGCACCCGCCGTTCTGCTGCGCGAAGCCAAGCCGCTCAAAGCCATTCTCGGCCATGCCCAACGTCTGGGGCATCTGCAACGCTTGCTCGAAAGCCAACTGCAACCCGCCGCCCGCGAACATTGTCATGTGGCGTCCTGGCGTGAAGGCAGTCTGTTGCTGATTGTCACCGACGGCCATTGGGCCACCCGTCTGCGTTATCAGCAGAAACGCTTGCAGCGGCAATTGCAGATGTTCGACGAGTTCGCCAGCCTGACGCGCATTCTGTTCAAGGTGCAGCCGCCTACCGTGCAGCGCGGGGCGACCGGACATACGATGGATTTGTCGACGGATGCGGCGGCGACCATTCAGGCCACGGCCGACGGGATCAGTGATCCGGGGCTGCGGGCGGCACTGGAACGGCTGGCGGCGCACGCTAAAGACAAGTCCTGAAATCTATCTGAACGTGGGCGCAGATCCAATGTGGGAGCAGCCTCGCTCCCACATTTAGCTCGCCGGCAAAGAATGGTCAGCGGCGTTTGCTGCCTCCAAGCAAAGAGCCCATCAAGCCGCGCACCAGTTGTTTACCCAAATTATTGGCCGCCTGGCGCATGGCGGATTTCAACGCCTGCCCGGCCGCCGTCCCGAGAAACTCCCCGGCCCTGTCGGCAAGACTCGGCTCTTCGGGCACGGGCTTACCTGCCGGGACCTCAGTTTCTGGCGCCAGCCCCTTGCGCCCCATCAGAATTTCATACGCCGACTCGCGGTCGATCGGTTTGTCATACCGGCCCTTGAACGGCGACCCGGCGATCAATACCGTGCGTTCGGTTTCGCTCAGCGGCCCGATCCGCGACTGCGGCGGCGCCACCAGGACGCGCTGGACCATTTCCGGCGTACCTTTTTCTGTCAGCGTGCCGACCAGCGCCTCGCCGATGCCAAGCTCCGTCAACACCGCCAGGCTGTCGAACGCCGGGTTCGGCCGGAAGCCATCGGCCACTGCCCGCAGGGATTTCTGCTCCTTGGCGGTGAACGCACGTAAACCGTGCTGAACGCGCAGACCCAGCTGCGCCAACACGTCATCCGGCAAGTCCGCCGGCGACTGGGTCACAAAGTACACGCCGACGCCTTTCGAACGAATCAGCCGCACCACTTGCTCCAGGCGCTCCTGCAAGGCCTTGGGCGTGTCACCGAACAGCAAGTGCGCCTCATCGAAGAACAAGGCCAGCAGGGGTTTATCGGCATCGCCGCGCTCCGGCAACTGCTCGAACAGCTCGGCCAGCAACCACAACAGGAAGGTCGCGTAGACCTTCGGTGCTTCATGCACCAGACGACTGGCGTCCAGTAGATGAATGCGTCCACGGCCGTCGGCGGTCGGTTGCAGAATGTCTTCGAGTTGCAGCGCCGGCTCGCCAAACAGCGCCTCGGCGCCCTGCTGTTCGAGGATCGCCAGTCGCCGCAACAGCGCCTGACTGGAACCGGTGGTCATCAGCGCCGCGTCTTCGCCAAGCAACTGCGGATTGTCCTTGAGGTGGTTAAGCAGGGCCTTGAGGTCCTTCAAGTCCAGCAGCAACAGCCCTTCGCGGTCTGCGACCTTGAACGCGGCATACAGCGCCGACTGCTGGCTGTCGGTGAGTTCCAGCAGGCTGCCGATCAACAGCGGGCCCATTTCGCTCAGCGTGGTGCGCAACGGATGACCGGACTCGCCGTGGATGTCCCACAACGTCACCGGGTAAGCCTTGGGCTGGTAATTGAGCCACGGCATGCCGGCAATACGCTCGGCGACCTTGCCCTGAGGGTTGCCAGCGGCGCCAAGGCCGCACAGATCACCCTTGATGTCGGCGGCAAACACCGCCACGCCGGCGTCGCTGAACGCTTCGGCAAGGCGCTGCAAGGTGACGGTTTTACCCGTACCGGTGGCGCCGGCGACGAGCCCGTGGCGGTTCGCCAGGCGCATGGCCTGCCCCACCTGCTGTCCTGTGAGATCGGCACCGATTACGAGTTGCGAGGAGTCAGGCATTTTGTCACCCAATGGTTAATCTTTGATTCTGCATGGCCGATAAACAGAGGTGAGAGCCCGATCACAAGTCGGGCCGGACATTTCCCTAAGGAGAGACGGAAATATCAGCTTACTTTCACCCTTGCCCATTACGCGCGCTTCTATAAAAGCACGCCCTGGACATTAAGACCTTAGCGGAACCCCAAGCCATGAACAAAAATCTGCGCTTCAGCCATAAAATTTTGCTTGCCGCCGCCCTCATCGTCATCGCCGCCTTCGCCTCGTTCACGCTGTACAACGACTGGCTCCAGCGCAACGCGATCCGCGATGACCTGAAGAACTATCTCAACGAGATGGGCGAAGTCACTGCCGGCAATATCCAGACCTGGCTCAACGGCCGCATCCTGCTGATCGAAAACGCCGCCCAGAACATCGCCATCAACCCCGAGTCCGCCAACGTCGCCAGCCTGCTGGAACAGAAAACCCTGACGTCGACGTTCATGGCCACCTATCTGGGTGACGCCACCGGTCACTTCACCATTCGCCCGGATACGAAGATGCCGGACGGTTTCGACCCTCGGGTTCGTCCCTGGTACAAGGGCGCCGAGAGCAGCAGCACCTCGACCCTGACCGAACCATACATCGACGCGGCCACCGGCCAGTTGATCATTTCCATCGCCACCGCCTCGAAGAAGGCCGGCCAGAGCGTTGGCGTGGTCGGCGGCGATCTGAGCCTGCAATCGCTGGTCGACACCCTCGCCGCGCGGGATTTCGACGGCATGGGTTATGTGTTCCTGGTCAGCTCGGACGGCAAGATCCTCGTGCACCCGGACAAGGCACTGGTGATGAAATCACTGAAGGAAGCCTATCCCCAGGACACCCCGCGCATCAGCGGCGATTTCAGTGAAGTCACCGTCGATGGCAAGACCCGTATCGTGACCTTCGCGCCAATCAAAGGCCTGCCGTCGGTGAACTGGTACATCGGCCTGTCGGTGGACAAGGACAAGGCCTTCGCCATGCTCAGCCAGTTCCGCACCTCGGCAGTGATTGCGACCATCATTGCGGTGGCGATCATCATCGCCCTGCTCGGCATGCTGATCCGCCTGCTGATCCAGCCGCTGCACGTCATGACCCGCGCCATGGAAGACATCGCCGACGGCGAAGGCGACCTGACCAAACGGCTGACCATCGTCAATCACGATGAATTCGGTGTGCTGGGTACGGCGTTCAACCGTTTCGTCGAGCGTATTCATGGCTCGATCCGCGAAGTGTCGTCGGCCACCGGACAGGTCAACGAGGTCGCGTTGCGCGTGGTCGCGGCGTCGAATTCGTCGATGTACAACTCCGATCAACAGGCTTCGCGCACCAGCAGCGTGGCCGCCGCGATCAACCAGCTCGGCGCCGCCGCCCAGGAAATCGCCCGCAACGCCGCGCAAGCCTCGAACCAGGCCAGCGACGCCCGTGGCCTCGCCGAAGACGGCCAACAAGTGGTCGATCGCAGCATCAAGGCAATGAATCAGCTGTCGAGCATGCTCAGCGCGTCGAGCAGCAACATCGAGTCGCTGAACAGCAAAACCGTGAACATCGGCCAGATTCTCGAAGTGATCACCAGCATTTCCCAGCAAACCAACCTGCTGGCGCTCAACGCCGCGATCGAAGCGGCGCGTGCCGGTGAGGCCGGCCGTGGCTTTGCCGTGGTGGCGGATGAAGTGCGCAACCTGGCGCACCGCACCCAGGAATCGGCGCAACAGGTGCAGACCATGATCGAGGAGCTGCAAGTCGGTGCCCGCGAATCAGTGAGCACCATGAGCGACAGCCAGCGCCACAGTCAGGACAGCGTCGAGATTGCCAACCTCGCCGGGGAGCGACTGAACAGCGTGACTCAGCGCATTGGCGAGATCGACGGGATGAACCAGTCGGTGGCCACGGCGACCGAGGAGCAGACGGCGGTGGTGGAGTCGATCAACGTCGACATCACCGAGATCAACACGCTGAACCAGGAAGGCGTGGAAAACCTGCAGGCAACGTTGCGCGCCTGTTCCGATCTGGAACAACAGGCTTCGCGGTTGAAGCAACTGGTCGGCAGTTTCCGCATCTAGCGTCTGCACGCCCCTCATCGCCAGCAGGCTGGCTCACACATGGGATCTGCGTTATCGCAAATCCCTGTGGAAACCCGCCTGCCAGCGATTACGGACCGCAAAACACGGCAAAACTTCACTAACCGCCCCACCGCGCAATCCCGACCGAACATCTATTCTTGATAAAGGTCAACCAAGGGAGTACCACGCAGCGGAGGGACAGTCACCGTGCACATCGCCGACATCACCATGTTCTACGCCCCGGCCAGCGGCGGCGTGCGAACTTATCTGGATGCCAAACACCGCCGGCTGGGCGTTAAACCTGCAACTCGCCACAGCCTGCTGATCCCTGGCGCCCACTTCAGTGAACACGATGGTGTTTACACGGTTCCCGCCCCCGCTCTGCCCTTTGGCAAAGGCTATCGTTTCCCGGTGCGGCTCGCGCCGTGGCGCGACGTCCTGCAGGATTTGCAGCCCGATCTGATCGAAGTGGGCGATCCGTATCTGACCGCCTGGGCTGCCCTGGATGCGCGGCGGCAACTGGATGTGCCGGTGATCGGCTTTTATCACTCGGACCTGCCACTGCTGGTCAGCAACCGCATGGGCCATTGGGTCACGCCGAATATCGAAGCCTATGTCACCCGGCTCTATGGCAACTTCGACCGGGTCCTGGCGCCGAGTCAGGTGATGGCCGACAAACTCATCGGCCTTGGGGTGCGCAATGTGTTCGTGCAACCGCTGGGCGTCGATTTGCAAACCTTCCATCCTGACGCCCGCGACCCCGGACTGCGCGCAGAACTGGGCATCGGTGAGGACACACGCCTGTTGATCTTCGCCGGGCGCGGCTCGAAAGAAAAAAACCTGCCGATCCTGCTCAAATGCATGCAGCGCCTGGGCCCACGCTATCACTTGTTGCTGGTCGGCTCGTCAATGCCCGCCGGGGTGCCAGACAACGTCAGCGTGATCGACAGTTTCTGCCCGGCGGCGACCGTCGCGCGCCTGATGGCCAGCGCCGATGCGCTGTTGCATGCCGGCGATCAGGAAACCTTCGGTCTGGTGATCCTTGAAGCCATGGCCTGTGGCATTCCGGTGGTGGCCGTGGCGGCCGGCGCTTTCACAGAGATCGTCAGCGAATCCTGCGGCCTGCTCTGTGCACCGAATAACCCGCAAGCCATGGCCAATGCCGTGCGCGAGCTGTTCAGTCGCGGCGCTGAAAAGCTCGGTCAGCAGGCACGCCAGCATGTAGAGCGGCATTACGCCTGGGACACGGTGGTCGACAGCCTGCTCGGGCACTATCACGCCGTGCTCGGCCACGCGCTGCCCAAGGTTGCCAATGGCTGAGCCACTGAATCGTCCCGCCGTGTTACTGGTGCTGCACGACGTGGCACCGCAAACATGGGCGGATTACCAAGCGTTTGTCGAAGCCGTCGACGCCATGGGCGACGTGCCGATGACTTGGCTGGTCGTGCCGGATTTTCACCGCCGTAACGCGCTCGACGCCCATCCGGGGTTTTGTCGCTTGCTCAGCGAACGCGTTGCCCGTGGCGATGAACTGGCCCTGCACGGCTATTTCCATGACGACCAGGAACCCGGCCCGAGCACGCCGCGCGACTGGTTCATGCGTCGTCTCTACACCCATGAGGGCGAGTTCTATCAGTTGCCACACGAGGCCGCCCTCGCCCGCCTGCGTGCCGGCATTGCAACGTTCCAACGCCACGATTGGCCGCTGCACGGTTTTGTCGCCCCGGCGTGGCTGATGAGCGACGGCACCCGTCAGGCCTTGCGCGAATTGCCGCTGAGCTACACCAGTGATCCGCAACATCTCTATCGGTTGCCGGATTTCACCCCCATCGCTGCCCCGGGGCTGGTCTGGAGCGCGCGCAGTGCCTGGCGTCGGGGCGTGTCAAAAATAGTCAGTGCCCAGCGCGAACAGCGCTGGCGCCAGGCACCGGTGATTCGTCTAGGCTTGCACCCGGTGGACATGCGCCACCCCTTCTCTCGGGATTACTGGCTGCACACCCTTGAACGACTGCTGGCTGAAGGACGAGTGCCAATGACCAAGATCGACTGGCTGACGCAACAGCGCCAGTGCCTGGAGCACGCCGCATGAGCCGCGGCATTCTGTTGTTGATCGGCTTGCTCGCGGCGCTGCTGATCCCTGTCGTGCTTGGCGGCAGCGACACCTGGGCGCGCCTGCAAAGCTTTCCGCTGAACTGGTTGCTGATCATGTTCGGCATGATTCTGCTGTGCTGGGGGATCAACACCCTGCGCCTGAGGCTGTTGCTCGGCGATCAACGGGAGCGCGTCACACCGCTGAAGAGTCTGGGGGTGGTGATGGCCGCCGAATTCGCCTACTGCGCCACCCCCGGCGGCAGCGGCGGACCGCTGACGATCATGGCGCTGCTGGCCCGCTGCGGGGTACGCCCGGCCCGTGGCAGCGCGGTGTTTGCGATGGATCAGTTGAGCGACTTGCTGTTCTTTCTCTGCGCCCTGAGCGCGATTCTGATCTACGCGTTGTTTCAGCACCTCAGCGATCGCCTGGAGTGGCTGCTGATCGTCAGCGCGGTTTCCCTGTTCGGCGGCCTGCTCAGTTGCGTCGTCCTGGCGCGCTACCATCGCCGCTTGATTCGCCTGAGCGGACGCCTGCTCGCCGGCATGAATGTCCAGCACCGAACACGCCGGCGCTGGGCGCGCAAACTCCTGCACTTTCTCGCGGCGTTCATCGACACGCTGAAACTGCCGACACAGACCTTGATCAAGGTTTTCGCCCTGACCTGCGTGCATTGGCTGCTGCGCTACAGCGTGCTGTATCTGGCCCTGCGCGGGCTGGGCGCGGACCTGCAGTGGGCGTGGAGTTTTCTGGTACAGATGCTGTCGCTGGGTGCCGGGCAGTTCAGCCTGTTACCCGGCGGCGCGGGCGCTGCGGAGTTGACCTCGGCGGCACTGTTGACGCCCATGGTCGGCAAATCCACCGCCGCGGCAGCGATCCTGATCTGGCGGGTGGTGACGTATTACTTCTATTTGCTGGTGGGTGGGCCGGTGTTTCTGTTGATGTTGGGGCGGCCGCTGTTGCGCAAGTTGATGAAGGTGTCGCAGACGTAAAAAGATCACAGACTCCGGCAGCGCTCTTTTCAGCGTCTGGAATCTGAATCGTCGGATTCTTCCTTTAACTGCTCCCACAACTCGGCAGCCCCGGGAAACTCCGTACCATCCTCCGGGCTCATATCCTCCGGGTCATAGCGGCTCAGACAACCTTCGCCCAATGTGGCGGGCGCTTTGGAAGTGGCTTTGTCCAGTGGATCGCTCATCAGCATGTCCTCGGGTCGGAAACGGCGAAGGGGCCTGAATGAAGAAGGGCCTGAGCGATTGAACGCCCAGGCCCTTCAGAATTCAAGCGCACGTGCGTTCGATCAGAACACCACGGTCTTGTTGCCGTGCACCAGCACGCGATCTTCGAGGTGATAACGCAAGCCACGGGCCAGCACCATCTTCTCGACATCGCGACCGAAACGCACCATGTCTTCGATGCTGTCGCTGTGGCTGACGCGGACCACGTCCTGCTCGATGATCGGGCCGGCATCCAGCTCTTCGGTCACGTAGTGGCAGGTCGCACCGATCAGTTTCACCCCACGCAGGGAAGCCTGGTGGTACGGCTTGGCACCGACGAACGATGGCAGGAAGCTGTGGTGAATGTTGATCACCTTGTGCGCATATTCGCGGCACAGTTCCGGCGGCAGAATCTGCATGTAGCGCGCCAGCACCACCACCTCGGCATCGTGCTGTTTGACCAGGCGCGACACTTCGGCGAACGCCGGTTGCTTGTCCTGCGGATTGACCGGGACATGGTAATAAGGAATGCCGTGCCACTCGACCATGCTGCGCAAGTCGTCGTGGTTGGAAATCACGCAAGAGATTTCGCAATCCAGTTCATCGCTGTGCCAGCGATGCAGCAGGTCGGCCAGGCAGTGGGATTCGCGGCTGGCCATGAGCACCACGCGCTTTTTCTGCTCGGTGTCGGTGATGCGCCAGTCCATCGAGAACTCTTCGGCGATTGGCGCAAACTTCTCGCGCAATACTTCAATACCGAAGGGCAGCGAATCGGCACGAATTTCGTGACGCATGAAAAACCAGCCGATCTGATTGTCGGAGTGGTGGCTCGCTTCAGTGATCCAGCCGTTGTGGGACGCCAGAAAGTTACTGACTTTGGCAACGATGCCAACGCGGTCCGGGCAAGAGATCACCAGCCGATAGGTGCGCATGAGGGGGAAACTCCAGAACTTCGCAAAGGCCGCCATTCTAGCGACTGCGCAGGAAAACTGCAGTATTGATGACCGTTACCGTGGCTGCCGCTCCGAATTACGGCTTTTTGACGGAATGATTCGTCAGGACAGTGGCGCACCGATGGCCTGGTTGATCAGGCAACTGTGAATATCTGTGATGACTGCATCACACTATTTAACGGGGCATTCAATTTATCGCTAACTCTTGTAACTAAATTAAATAAAAAGTCCGGTTAAATGTTTACTTGATGAAACAGCCTGACTATTATTGCCGCACTGTCCCCTGTCATTCAGCACTCTACTAAGGTAGTAATCATGTCCTTGATCAACGAATATCGCGCCACCGAAGAAGCAATCAAAGAGCTGCAAGCCCGTTTGAAGAACCTGTCGCAAGACGACAAACTGCAAGCCGAGCTGGAATTCGAAGGCAAACTGCGCACCCTGATGGGCGAATACTCCAAATCCCTGCGCGACATCATCGCACTGCTGGATCCGGATGCAAAAACCAAGGCACCACGTGGCGGTGCAGTAAAAACTACTGGCACCAAGCGTGCACGCAAAGTTAAACAATACAAAAACCCGCACAATGGCGAAGTCATCGAAACCAAAGGTGGCAACCACAAAACTCTGAAAGAGTGGAAAGCCAAGTGGGGCGGCGACGTGGTTGAAGGTTGGGCTACCCTGCTGGGCTAAGCCGCAATGCCTTCGCAGAGCAATCCGCGAAAAAAATAACGCCAGCGAATGCTGGCGTTTTTTTATGTGCGTTTTTCAGAGCCGGTCATGTTCGTTTTCAAAGATCCAAACGTTTGCGTAATGCCTGGACATAATTCTGCCATTGATTGAGCACCTCTTTCTGACTCGCCGTCGCACTATGCATCCATTCGTCGGCCGCCTCTGTAAAAGATGCCAAGGTATTCGGAGCGCCCCATTCCGGCGCAGACAAACGCTGCTGACAAAATATCCGCCAGCGTTCTTGCTCTTCAGAATTCAACGTATCGGGAAAGTTGCGCGCTCGATATCGAAAGAGCAATTCGGGCAAACGTTCATCATCGAAAGGCCATTGCTCTTGCGCTAGTTGAGCAGGGTCAGCGCTTCTGACTTGCTCACATAGACGTCGATCGCGGTCACCGATAAATCCGTCGTACAACTGTTGCTCCGGATCTTCGCTGGGGATGAAATCTTCGCTGGCATAAATGGCCGCGACTTTATCTTTCCAAACTTGTTGTGCGTCAGTTAGTCGCAGTGCTCGTGCCTGATACAACGCCATGTCCAGCCCCAGACGCTGCTGATCTTCGCCACGCAACACCGCCAGGGGCGCGACCACCGGGCAACGATTGATGTGAATCAGCTTGAGCGGCACCGGCAGTTGGCCTTCGGGCAAATCGTCACGACGGGTGTACAGCCGCTGGCGCAGGGTCTGCGCGTCAAGATCGAGCAAGCCCTGCGGATCGAGGTGCAGATCGCAGACGATCAAGGCATTGCGATTCTTCGGGTGCCAGGCCAGTGGCAGCACCACACCGACGTAACTGCGCGCCGCCGAGAAGCGCCCGGACACATGCACCAAAGGCTGTAACAGGCGAATCTGATCCATCACCTTCTGCTTGCTGCGCAACTGAAACAGCCAGTCATAGAGTTTTGGCTGCTTCTCACGGATCAAGCGCGCTAGGGCGATGGTCGCGCGCACGTCGGACAACGCTTCGTGGGCATGCCCGTGATCAATGTGATTGGCGGCGGTCAGGCGTTCGAGCTTGAGGGTCACCCGGCCTTCGTCATCGGTCGGCCAGACCAGACCGTCGGGGCGCAAGGCATAGGCCGCACGCACCACATCAATCAGATCCCAGCGACTGTTCCCGCCCTGCCACTCGCGGGCATAGGGGTCGAAGAAATTGCGATACAGACTGTAACGCGTCATCTCATCATCGAAACGCAGGGTGTTGTAACCCGCGCCACACGTGCCTGGCGCAGCAAGCTGCGCGTGCACGCGGGTCATGAAATCGGCTTCGCTCAAGCCCTGTTCGGCGAGCTGGCTCGGGGTGATACCGGTGATGGCACAGGCGGCCGGATGCGGCAGGATGTCTTCGCTGGGCTGGCAGTAGAGGTTGACCGGCTCGTCGATTTCGTTGAGCGCGTGGTCAGTGCGAATCCCCGCCACCTGCAACGGGCGATCGCTACGGGGATTGATGCCAGTGGTTTCGTAGTCGTACCAGAAGATAGAAGTCACGGGCGGTTCCTGAACTGAAGATCGGCGAAGTCTAGGCGTTCAACTGCGGTCGCGGCCAGCCTCGCGTCATTCAGGCACCCTGCGACACACGATGTGCAATACATAGTTATGTCGTTTTCCCCCGAGAGACTGCTAGCATCGGACTCACTCGCACCCCGAACAGGCGAACATCAGGTAGCCCATGCTCGAGCCTACAGCACTGCCAAGGAAAGCACCGCTGACCCCGCCGCTGGATACGCGGTATCAGGTCGAAACGCCGGAAGGCATCGACCTGCCATTGCGCCCGGCCGGGTTGATGGTGCGGGCCGTGGCCTTCACGATCGATCTGGGCATTCGCGGCGCGATCATGGCCGTGCTGTTTATCGCTCTGGCGTTTCTCGGCAAGCTCGGCATGGGTCTGGGCTCGCTGCTACTGTTTGCGATCAGCTGGTGGTACATGGTGCTGTTCGAAGTGTTGCGTCAGGGCCGCTCACCGGGCAAACAGTGGATGGGCCTGCGCGTGGTGCACGACGACGGTACGCCCGTCGGCTGGTCGGCTTCGCTGCTGCGCAACCTGCTGCGCTTCGTCGATCTGCTGCCGTTCGGCTACTTCCTCGGCGCCATCAGTTGCCTGCAACACCCGACCTTCAAACGGCTTGGCGATATGGCAGCGGGCACGCTGGTGGTCTACAGCGAGCGGCCACTGACTCGCCCGCCATTGCCGAGCGCCGAACCTCGTCGATCGCCCATTGCCCTCAGCCTCAACGAACAACGCGCCATCCTCGGTTTTGCCGAACGTCAGGGCGAGTTGTCAGTGTCGCGGGTCAATGAACTGGCAGCATTGCTGGCCCAGCCACTGCATATCTCCGCGCCGAAGGCAGTCGCGGAACTCAATGGCATCGCCCGTGGCTTGTTGGGGCCGACATGAAGCAAAGCCTTTTCGAAAGTCGTCACAAGGCCGAATGGGAGCGTTTTGCGCTGACCCTCGAACGTCTCGAGCGCGGCAAGGACACCTCGCAAGTCGCCGGTTTCCCCAAAGCCTATCGCAGCCTCTGCCACCACCTGGCACTGGCCCGGGAACGCGGTTACAGCAGTTTCCTCATCGACTCGCTGCAACAGCAGGTACTGCGCGGGCATCAACAGCTATACCGGCATCGCAGCCGTTTGGGCGCCAACCTTTTGAGTTTCATTCTTGCCGACTTCCCCAGGCTGGTGCGCGCCGAATGGCGCTTCGTACTGGTCGCCGGCCTGCTGTTTTTCGGGAGCCTGATCGGCGTTGGCGTGCTGGTGTATGCCTTTCCCGAACTGGTCTACAACCTGATCCCGGCCGACCAGGTGCGTGAGATGCAAGGCATGTACGACCCGGTGGCCGGTCACCTCGGGCGCCCCGTCGAACGTGCCGCCAGTGAAGACTGGGTCATGTTCGGTTACTACGTGATGCACAACATCGGCATCGCCTTTCAGACCTTTGCCAGCGGTTTGCTGATGGGCGTGGGCAGTGCGTTTTTCCTGTTCTACAACGGTCTGGTGATCGGCGCGGTGGCCGGGCACCTCACCGAAATCGGTTTCGGCCAGACCTTCTGGTCGTTCGTGATCGCCCATGGTGCCTTTGAACTGACCGCGATTGCGCTTGCCGGCGCAGCCGGTCTTGAACTCGGCTGGGCCTTGATCGCCCCCGGCCGCCTGACTCGCGCCGAGGCGTTGAAACGGGCGGCGCGCAAAAGCGTGTTGCTGGTCTGCGGCGTGATGCTGTTCCTGCTTATTGCGGCGTTCATCGAGGCGTACTGGTCATCCAGAACCAGCGTTGCACCGCACACCAAATATCTGGTGGGTGCGGGACTGTGGTTAGGGGTCGCCGCTTATTTGCTGTTCGCCGGAAGGACACGCCATGCGCCTGAGTGACGCCACCGTGGTGATCCGTCCGCGCACGACCTGGGAAGCCATGGATCTGGGCGTGCTCATGTGTCAGCAACATCGACGTTTGTTGATGACCAGTTGGGCGATCGTCACCCTGCCGCTGTTCGCCTTGCTCACGGTGGTGTTGTGGGACTCGCCGTCACTGGCGGTGTTTATCTTCTGGTGGCTGAAGCCGGCGTATGAACGACTGCCGCTGTACATCCTGTCCAGGGCGCTGTTCGGGGAAACGCCGACACTCGGACAAGCCTTGCGCGAATGGCCGCGTCTGCTCAGGCCACAACTGCTGGCCAGTCTGACCTGGCGACGCCTGAGTGTCAGCCGCAGTTTTCTGATGCCGGTGATGCAACTCGAAGGGCTGGACGGCAATGCCAGGCAGCAACGTCTGCACGTACTGCTGCAGCGCAACGCCGGCGCCGCGCAATGGCTGACCATCATCGGCGTGCATCTGGAAACCGCACTGTGGATCGGCCTGATGGTGCTGTTCTACATGCTCTTGCCGCAGCAGATCGAAACCGACTGGGACTGGCAGTCGCTGATCCTCGCGGCGGATCACGACTGGCGCTGGCTCGAACACCTGACCAATGCCTTGTATGCGCTGGTGCTCGTGGTGTGGGAACCGATATATGTCGCCTGCGGTTTCAGCCTGTATCTGAACCGCCGCACGCAACTCGAAGCCTGGGACATCGAACTGGTGTTCCGCCGCTTGCGCCAGCGTCTGAACCACAGTGTGTTGGGGCTGATCCTGGCGGTCTGTCTGGTGTTGCCGAATGTACCGTCAGTCCGGGCTGATGAACCCGACACCGGCCCCGACGCCCCACGGCTGCTGAATCAGCCCCTGACCAGTCAGGCGTCGCGCGACAGCATCAAGGCCCTGCTTGAACAACCGCCGTTCAAGAACAAAGAAAGCGTTACTCGTTACCGCTTCGGCGATGACCCGGCAGCCCCGGCCAAAGAGCAAACACCCGATGAATTGCCACAGTGGCTGAAAACCCTGTTGGGCTGGCTCGACGGTCAGCACCTCAACACCCTCGCCAAGTTTATTGAAGTACTGCTGTGGGGCATTGTCATCGCCTTGCTCGGCGGGTTGATCTGGCGCTATCGCGAGTTTCTGCAAGCTTTTGTCAGTCGCCGCCCGACACTGCCGGCCAAGCCTGCACGAGCCCTGCCAGCGCAGGCGTTCGGTCTGGATCTGAACCGGGACACCCTGCCTGACGATATCGCCGGCAGTGCCGAACAACTCTGGCACAGCCAGCCCCGTGCAGCGTTGAGCCTGCTCTATCGCGGGCTGCTCAGCCAACTGCTCCATGACTTCGATCTGCCGCTGAAATCCGCCGACACCGAACATCAGGTACTCGCCCGGATCGAACAACTGCAGCGCCCGGAACTGCTCGCCTTCAGCCGCACCCTGACCACGCACTGGCAAAACATGGCCTATGGGCATCGCCTGCCGGCGGCGCATCTGCAACAACAATTGTGCGATGGCTGGCGCGCGTTGTTCGACCACGGAACTGCGCGTTGAGCCGGCGTACGGTGTGGTGGCTTGGCGCACTGATCGTCATGCTGCTCGGCGTATTGAGCGTATTTATGTATCTCAAGGCCAGGCCTTATCAGGAAGTGGTCGATCACGGCCCATCGCCGGCGGCGCAAGCCAATCCCTATCTGGCAGCTGAGATGTTTCTGCGTGAGCGCGGCATCAATGTCAGCCACGCTGAAAGCCTTACCGTATTGCCGCAGATCGACCCGCGTCGACACACGCTTCTGCTGTTCAACGACCGTTCACGGATGACGCCGCGTCAGGTCGATCAGGTATTGAACTGGGCGCGCGCTGGCGGACGTCTGGTGTTCGTGGCGGAGTCGATATGGGACGAGCAGACCAAGCAGAGCAACGACCTGCTGCTCGACCAGGTGCAACTGCATCAGTCCTTGAGCAAGGATCTGAAAGACTCCCCGCCTGTTCAGGAATCAGAGCGCTTCCCGAAACTGACCAGACTGTACCTGGAAGATGAGGACGCACCGGCCTACGCCGGGTTCGACACCGACTTCCATCTCGATGACCCGAAGAACCTCGCACAGGCCTGGGCCAACAGCGCCAAGGCCACGCACATGATGCAACTGCCCTACAGCCTCGGCTCGATCACCGTGGTCACCGATGCCGACCTTTGGAAAACCACCGCCATCAGCCAGTACGACAACGCCTGGCTGCTCTGGTATCTGAGCGCCGACACCGACGTCACACTGATTTACAACACCGTGCACGACGGCCTGTTGACCTTGCTCTGGCGCTATTTCCCCCAGGCCATCGTCGCCCTGCTCGCGCTGATTGGCCTGTGGTTGTGGCAGGCCGGCGTACGTCATGGTCCGCTGCAGGCGCCGGCGCCGAAGGGGCGCCGACAGTTGCAGGAGCACCTGCGCGCGAGTGCCGACTTCACCCTGCGCCACTCGGGCCAGCAGGCATTGTTGCAGGCCTTGCAACAGGACGTCCTGCGCCGCGCCCGCCGCCGACATCCCGGTTTCGCTCAACTGAACGTCGCCGAGCAATGGCTGGCACTGTCACGCCTGACCCGGCAACCCACCCGCGCCATCAGCCAGGCCCTGAGCCCGGTGTCGAAGCGGCGCCTGTCCAGTGCTGACTTCTGCCGTCAGGTCGCCCATCTGCAAACCTTGAGGAACACGTTATGACTGAACAGATCGAGCCCGGCAGCGCCAGCCACGCCGCCCAGCAGCGCCAGCGCGCCAGTCAGTTGGCGCAGGCCGTGCGCGGCGAATTGCAGAAGGCACTGATTGGCCAGAACGCCGTGATCGACGACGTGTTGACCGCGCTGATTGCCGGTGGCCACGTCTTGCTCGAAGGCGTGCCGGGGCTCGGCAAGACGTTGCTGGTGCGGGCACTGGCACGCTGCTTTGGCGGCGAGTTTGCGCGCATCCAGTTCACCCCGGACCTGATGCCCAGCGACGTCACCGGCCACGCCGTGTACGACCTGCAGAGCGAACAGTTCAAGCTGCGCAAAGGCCCGCTGTTCACCAACCTGCTGCTGGCCGACGAGATCAACCGCGCCCCGGCGAAAACCCAGGCGGCGTTGCTGGAAGCGATGCAGGAGCGTCAGGTCACCCTCGAAGGCCGGGCCCTGCCGATCGCTCAACCGTTCATGGTCCTCGCCACGCAAAACCCGATCGAACAGGAAGGCACTTATCCGTTGCCGGAAGCCGAGCTCGACCGCTTCATGCTCAAGGTGCGCATGGACTATCCCGATGCCGATCAAGAGTTGAACATGGTGCGTCAGGTCAGCCGTTCGACCCGCGCCGACATGCTCGACGTGCAGCCGCTGCGCACGGTCTTGCAGGCCAAGGATGTGCAGGCACTGCAGCGCATCGCCAGCGATTTGCCGCTGGACGATCAGGTGCTCGACTATGCTGTCAGACTCGCACGCAGCACCCGCACCTGGCCGGGCCTGAGCCTTGGCGCCGGGCCGCGCGCCTCGATTGCACTGGCACGTTGCGCACGTGCCCGTGCCTTGTTGCGTGGCGGTGAATTCGTGATTCCCGACGACATCAAGGGGTGCGCCCTGGCCGTGCTGCGCCATCGTGTGCGCCTCGCCCCGGAGCTGGATATCGAAGGCTTGCAAGTCGATCAGGTGTTGCAGCAATTGCTCGATCAAGTCCCGGCGCCGCGCCTGTGAAACCCTCGCGCCTGCTGCTGATCTGGCTGCTGATCCTGGCGGCCATCGGCATCGTGCTGGGCACCTTGCAAGCACTGGAGATCAATGTCCCGGCGAGCCTGCTGTCGATCAACTGGGGATTGCTACTGGCCTTGCTCGCCTTGGCGACGCTCGATGCAATGCGCCTCAAACGCCTGCCCGCAGTGCGCATCAGTCGACAGATTCCCGGCAGCCTGGCGCTCGGTCGCTGGAGCGAGGTAAGTCTGGAGGTCGCGCATGAATTTACCGAGCCGTTGCAGGTTCAAGTGTTCGATCACGTCCCCGAGGGTTTGAGTTTCGAGCACTTGCCGCTGTCGGTCGAATTGCAACCCGGCCAGCGCAGCCTGATCGGCTATCGCCTGCGCCCGCTCAAACGCGGTCACTTCAGCTTCGAACATTGCGAGATCAACCTGCCGAGCCCACTGGGATTATGGTCAGGCAAGCGCCTGCTCAGCGTCGTCGACAACACCCGCGTCTACCCGGATTTCGCCCGACTCTACGGTGGCGAACTGTTGGCCGTGGACAACTGGCTCAGCCAGCTCGGCGTACGCCAGCGGCAGCGTCGCGGTCAGGGTCTGGAGTTTCATCAGCTGCGCGAATTCCGCGAAGGCGACAGCCTGCGTCAGATCGACTGGAAAGCCACCGCCCGCCAGCGCACGCCGATTGCCCGGGAGTATCAGGACGAGCGCGATCAGCAAATCATCTTCATGCTCGACTGTGGTCGACGGATGCGCAGCCAGGACGATGAGCTGTCGCATTTCGATCACGCACTCAATGCCTGCCTGCTGCTCAGTCATGTGGCATTGCGTCAGGGCGATGCGGTGGGGCTGAGCACCTTCGCCGGCGATCAACCGCGCCATCTGGCGCCTGTCAAAGGCAGCGGCCAGCTCAATGTGTTGCTCAACAGCGTCTACGATCTCGACAGCACGCAACGCCCTGCCGACTATCAGGCTGCAGTCAATCAGCTACTGCTTCGGCACAAGCGCCGGGCGCTGGTCATTCTCGTGACCAACCTGCGCGATGAAGACGATGATGAACTGCTCAACGCGGTCAAACGCCTGAGCACGCAACATCGGGTGCTGGTGGCCAGCCTGCGTGAAGAGACGCTGGATACGTTACGCCAGACCACGGTGCAAACGCTGCCTGAGGCGTTGGCTTATTGCGGGACGGTGAATTACTTGAATGAGCGGGCAGAACTCCATGAGCGCTTGAGTGCGCATGGCGTTCCGGTGGTGGATGTTCGGCCCCCGGAGTTAGGGGCCGAGTTGGTGACGCAGTATCTGCAGTGGAAACGAGCGGGAAACCTGTAGCGTCTTCGCTCCCAGCCTCAGGGCCGCTCGACCACGGTGAATACAAATTGCTTACTGTCGAAAGGCTTTCCTTTGGGGTCACGAATTTGTGCCTGGATGGTCATGCTTCCCGCTGCACTGGCCCTGAAGTTTTCATACGCCTCGCCTCGAATATTGGTTTTAGTTCGCAACTCTTGCTCGACGCCGTTCTTGATCCAGACTACCTCCACGCTCTCAAGGGGCGCTTGACTGACAGCAGAAAAGATCAGCGCAGAGATGAGTGTCAATTCTCCCACCTGAATCACTTGATTTCCCGGTACAGTCAGTCGCTTCACCTAGGGAACATCAATTGGCACCGCTAGAGATTGTATTTCCCAGCCGGCAAGGCCGCCCTTGACCAAGGCTTGTAAAAAACCCTGCCTGATAAAGGGACGTTCGAAGATGACCATTGCGATCCCGTCTTCATTCGTTTTGCTCTGTAAGAGCGAGACGTTTTCAAATGTCCACTTCACCCACACATCCGGCAGAGGTTTCCCCGTCAAGGCCGAAACAACAGTCGCACCCGCATGGACTTGCTGCCCCGGTGAATCGACGCTGAACAGCGACTTTATTTGACGAGGTTCATCAAGGAAAAACGCAAACGAAACCGATTCCGAATACTGCGCATCGCCCACCGTTGCCGTCAGCTCAATGGCCCCCGGCGTAGTGGGCACAAAACGGATCTTCGCAACCCCGTAGAAGTTCGTCACCGTGGTAACCACGCCCAGCTCCGGGCTGCGCCAGGTTACCGTCAGGCCCGCCATCGGCCTGCCACTGACAGACGAGACCACGCTGATCTGTTCAGACACCGCCTCGCCCCACAGCAGCGTCTGCGTGGCTCGCTGACTGGCAAGGATTTTCAGCACTTGAGTTCCCGACCCCAATGACATTGCATTGGCCGGGGACAGCCTGGCCAGTTTCGATGAGGCCAGGCGCAGGGCAAAGCTGGCGTCCTTCAGATCGCCGGTCACGAAGGTGTAAGGAAAACCCGCGTTGCTGAAAGATATAGGCGTTCCAAGGCCGGGATATTCGAAACGGATCCCAGACTCGGCAGGCCCTGCCCCGCTCATCCCCAGGGTCAGTTGATGATCGAACAAGGGGCTGTTTTGCGCAGCCATCACATGGATGGTGTGCTGAGCGCGGCGGCGCGGGAAGCAGGTTACCTCCCCCCAGGGCTGCGCTGGCTGACCATCGAAACTGACCGTCACGCCCTTCCACGGATCGACCTCCAGCGCTTCGACGGTCATTGACTGCGAATCCCGATAGCCGTCATAGGGGCTGAACAGCGATGCCTGCACCGTTTTCTGCCCGGCAGAGGTGGGCACAAACGGGAACCCGCTCCAGCCATCGGCGGCGGTATTCATTTCGTGGGTTTTTTCCTCCGCCACCCAGCTGACGGGGGCCTGATCGACGGCACGGTCGGTGAAATGCGAAACCACCTGGACCCACATCCACGCCGAATCCTCGTTCACTACGGGCTCGATCGGCGATTCACGCCACGCTTCGATGCGTACTTTGTTGTGCGCCAGGTCCATGGGTTTGGGCGTGGCAGCAAAGTCCAGCTGAGGGAGCGCCAGCGACAATGAAAACTGGCCAGGTTGCTCGCTGGCGGAAAAATCCAATGTCCACAGCGCCCCGCCATCACTCAACGGTTGCCCGGCATTCAGTGCTGGCTGCACTGTCGCGGCCAATGCTTCGGCGGAGGTACCCGACCATACCAGCCATGCCTGCAAACCCACCAACGGGCTCAATGCATTGGGCAAAACGTTGAAGCGGTGCCGCGCGCCCAGGCACGGAAAAAGGCTGCGAGAATCCAGCTCAGCGTGGATTTGATCGAGCACCAGACTCAACTCTTCAGTCAGGTCTGCGGCGATCAGACGCCCGGACAATTCCCGTGGCAGTTCAACGCTTTCAAGGCGCAACACCAGATCGAACAGGCTGCTGATGCTGGACTCCGCCGTTGAGGCGAGTTGCCATTGCACCCCTGCCTGTACCAATGGCTTGGGGATGTCCAGATCGGCAGGTTGCAAGCCGATCGCGGGCGCCTCACCTCGCCAGTGCAAACTGATGTTTTTATCGGTCCACGGGCTGCCGCTAACCGGTTCGACTCGCAGCGTATGGATCTGCCCGCGACGGCACAGCACGCCCAGCGTATTGCGCTCGACTTCCACCCCGTCCAGAAAAATGTTGACCTGGTTATTCCACGGACTGGTCGCGACAGCTGTGACATCGAACGACTGCTCGATCGCACTGGCCTCGGCATGTGCCTTGACGCTGGCCGTGACCGTCCTGGCTCCGGCGCTTTTTGGCGTGTAGAGCAAACTGGCCCAGCCACCGGCCCCGGTGACAGTGCGCACGATGTCGTCCTCGGGTGTCTCCCAGTCGACCAACGCATTGGTCACCGGATCGCCATCCCCCAGGGTCACGTCGTGTAATACCTGCACGCGCAGCAACACGCTTTCTTGCTCATCGACAATCGGAAACTTATTGGCGCCGCGCACCTCGCCGACCTTGACCCGGTTGCGCGCCAGTGACATGGGTTTATCCGGTGACGGCAACAGCAGCTTCGAGCAGACCAGTGACAATACAAACCGGCCGTCACTGCTGTCGTCGCTGGTCAGCGTCCAGACCGTGTCGACGCTGTCGACCGGCACGGGTTGTTCAAGCGCCGGGCTGACCACGACGCCCAATTGCGTCTGGCTATCGCCGCGCCAATGCAGCGACAGTTCAGAGTCCAACAAAGGACTGTCGACAGGCACGCGGATCTGCAAGGGATGGGCACTGCCACGATTCGGATAACCGGTCGCCTCCCAGCCCGTCGCGTTTTCGTCGACAATCACCGACAGCTCACGCCACGGGTCCGTGGCCAGTACGCGGACATCGAAGCGGCGTGAAACCACACCGCCAGCGTAATAAGGGCTGACAACCGACGCTTCGATGACGAACTCACCGGCCTGCGTTGGCTGGTAATCGAAATACGCCCAACCATCGTCACCGGAAACAGCGGCGCCTTTGACGCCTGCACCCGCTTGCGCCCAGGTCACGGTGCGCCCGCTGATGGCCTGCGCGGTGTAAAACGACACCACTCGAACACCCAATTGCACCTGTTGCCCGTATTCGAAAATCGGGTAGTAAGCCGCGTCCTTTTCCGCCCCGAAAGCCAAACGGTGATGCCCCAGCGATACGGGAATGGTGTAAGCCTCGGCGCGGTACTGGTTGAGCAGGTTCAGCGTCAACTCATGCTCTTGGTCATCGCCGAGGAAGGGGCAGTCGAGCAACCATTGGTCTTGCAGCGGCTGATCAACCTGCCAGTCGGGTGTCGCCAGAATTGCGTCTTGCGGATTGCCTTGGATGATCAGTGCAGCCTTGGTTTCACGCCAGCTATTGTCCGGCTCAGGCACAAAGGTCAATCGGTGAGAATCGGTGTCTGTCGCGCCAATGCACAGGTGCAACGTACGGCCTGGCGCCAGGGTCTCTTGGTCTATCTGCAACGCCTGCAACGCCAGCGGCGCCAGACGCAATTGGATGTCGACGTGGGTGATACGCAGTCTCGAAGCCTCAATATGCGCTTCATTCAGAGGGCTGGTAATTTCAAGACGAAGTATGTCGCCACGCGCAATCGGCAGTTCCAGCGCCTGTTCGTATTTAATCGGCCTGAACTCCAGCGGTTGTCCCGCTGCCAGTCGGGCCCGGTCTTGCTCGCTGTTGCGCGAGTCTCCAGGCTTGAGTTCAATCTCCAATAACAACTGCGTATCTCTCCAGAGGCGCAGCCAGCCTGATTCCTCGTGCCGTATCTCACAGAGGAAAGTCAGGGTGTAATGCGCGTCGACGCCGGGGTCTTTGGGCAAGGTCATCTCTTGTCTCACCCAGCCTCCGTCCACGGCTTGCAGAAAGGAGGTGACGTTACCCTCATACATTTCACTGCCGGTGCCGACCAGGCCACTTCTGCTCCAGTGCTCCAGATCGGTAAATTCGCCGTTGCGCACCAGACTCTCGTTCGCTTGAATCACCGGTTCATTCATGATTGCGCACTCCCTTGAGCATTGTGTTTTGACCGGTACGTTCAGCTTTGGTCACCATGTCTTCGACCGTTCGGGCAAAGGTCCGCTCGCCGGCCTTTGCGGTGTAGCGAACACGCAAGATGATGTCCGTCAGCGAGTTCAGCGTGGCCGCTTGCGGGCTTTTCAACGGCCAGGGAAAACTGATTTTCCAACTGGAAACCACCCCGGTATTTTCAAAAGGATTGAGCAAACCCTCGTCGGGTTTCATCGCCGTCAGACCGTTGTCGGCAACGCCTGTGGACAAGGCAATCTGCTGACCGCTACGCAGGTTGAACAACACATCCGAAGGCGCCGTGCCTGTCGGTTTGTGCAAATAGGCCACCGACTGCGCCGTGGCTCGGGTCGCCGTCATGCTGCCGATCTGCAGCAAAGTGGCTCGCACGTCCTCGTAGGGCCCGGTCAACACCGGCAGATCGACTTCTACCCCACTGATCTGGCGGCAGTAGTGCCCCGGATGATCACGATCAAACAATAGCTGCGTCAGTTTGAATTCCAGCGTGCCGCTCTCGCGCAATATTTTGAGCGCACTGGCCCAGCCGTCAGCGCCGGTTTGCAAGTCCACCCGGTCCTCGAACAACTGCCGCAGGGAGACGGTCTTCACCAGTTCCAGCCGCCGCTCGTGGCGCTGCAGGTATTCACGCTCCATACGCAGCAAATGCCCACGCAGGTGCTCGCCGGCCGTCAGACCATGCCGATGATCAAGCCAGACATTGGGCAGGGGAATCTGCGCATCGTAATCACCGGTCTCGGCGCTCAGGGATGCCTGGGCGTTGAGGCACAGGCTGATGACGGCATCGTAAGCCTGATAGTGCAAGGCCTTGAGCTGGCCCAACAGCCAGCCGTACAGCTCGGCATTGCTCGCGCGTTTTTTCAGAAAGTTGTAAACCGTCAATGCCTGATCGTTGGCCCTGAGGGTTTGCTCAAGATTCAATCGGGCCGCCGTGATGGCGTAACCCTGCGCCACGATTTGCGCGTCGATGGCCCGCACTTCCGCCAAGGCCTGATCACGTTGCAGCGCCCATTCGTTGCGACGACGGCGATACGCTTCGGTGGTGGCTTGCCTGTCGGCATCCAGCTGCTTCATGTTCGAGGCGATGCCCAATCCGAAGCTGACGGCTTCAAGCACCTGGTCGGCGCGGTGCCCGCCATTGGCGAAGCCGAAAATATTCGGCAGCGCCGCCATCAACGCCGCAGCGGGCTTGATACTGGAGGACGTCACCGCCAGGACTTTCGCTGTGGCCAGGTTGTCCATGACCTCATATTCGTATTGCGAAATATTTTCGACATAGCGTTTGTTGTAGGCTTCGGCGCGCTCGCTGGCCACCAGGCTGCTTTGCTCCAACGCGGTCACATTCGCCTCCAGTTGGGCGATGGATTGCTCCTGCATGGACCGGGCGTAAGCGCCCAATTCGACGATATGGCTTTGCTGCGTCTCTTCCTGCTCGGCACGATCCCTGCGTTCCAGCAGGTTCAGCACCTGGCTGCCGTAATCCTGCAGCGACTGCACCGCACGCAACGCGACCTCGAATATCACCCGCCAGCGGAATGCGTTGACGACCAACCGCCCGCCCATCGGCCGCGGCCCGGCGACACCGCCCGCCGCCAGATCACGCAGTAATTGATTGGGATCGGTGGGCGGGCTGAACAACGGGATATCCAGTGGTTTGCCATCGAGGGTGAGATTGTTGCGCAGGTTATCCAGACGCTGTTGCGGTGCCGCGAACAGGTCCAGCAGTGACTGATTGATCGGTATTTCAAAAGGCCCGCAACCCACCACCCCGAGAATGGGCGGGGTATCGGAAGCGGCAGGAAGATCCGCCAGGCTGTAATCCAGCGTTTGCTCGAACTCATCCAGCGCCGTGCGCGCGCCGCACTGGGTCAGCAAGCTCTCAACCGTCGCGGTTTGCCAACGGGTCACGGTGCGTGCCGTCGGTGCCTTGCCCATCAGAAACCCGGCCTGCACATAGCACAACTTGGCCGCCACCAGACTGTCACGGGTCAGTTGCCGGTAATACCAGTCGCCCCATGCCATCAGGTTTCTCACGTAGTCGCTGAACACCAGAACCTTGAAGTGTTCCGGTGCTGCATAACCGATGGCATCCGGGTCGGTGGGGGCCATGGCCTCAAACCCCGGATTGCCCAGGTCCGCCAGTGGACGGCAGCGCCAATACCGCGGTTTCGGATTGACAAGCTTCGCCGGCGTTTGTGGATCGGCGACGGCTTGCGGATCAAACAGGTAATGCAGCCAGACCTGCGCTTCGCCAAAGCGCTCCTCGTCGCGCATACGCGTGGCCATCAAGTGCGGCAGATGAAAAAACAACTCCCAGAAGAACAGACCGTTGGCACCGTCGAAAGCACCGTTGGGCTCGGTGAATACGACGCCGGTAGGCGGTGGTTCGGACAGAAACTGGGTATCCCAATCCAGTACCGCATCCACGGAAATACCGGCGCGCTGTACCAGTTCCGGAGCGAACAGTGAATTCAGACGGGAGAATTTCAGCGCCAGGCCGGGCTGATTGAGAGACAGAAATTGCGCGGCGTCGATGCTGTTTTTTACCAGTGTCGGCGCGGAGAAATCCATGAGATCGACAATGGTCAGGTCAAATGCCTTGCCTCCAAGTTTGCCGGCAGCATCGCCGAAGGAGAAGGTGGTTGCCCCCCAGCTACCGGCTCTTCGCGAGTAGGTCAGCACATCAGTTGTCCAGCCGCCCGCTATTGAAAAGGTTTGAACAACATCCGCAGGGTCATCCTCGGTTCTGAAGTTCAAGGCCAGTTTCATGGTCGCATCGCCGTCGCCCAGTC